>NZ_JBSVRI010000002.1:0-703075 GCF_054052085.1 Luteimonas sp. A501 | reverse complement strand
ACACCCGACATCGTGAGCTATCGTTGATCGGCACCGATTTGATCTCTGCTGATGTAACTCACGGCGGTGAAACCTCCCATATTGAATACCACTCTGTGGAGAGCCGTTACCCGGGCTACAACGCAAAGGTCACTTGGCAGCAGGCACACGACTACTGCGCATGGCTGGCGGATCTCTCTGGTCAGCCGTTTGCTCTGCCTACCGAGGCGCAGTGGGAGTACAGCGCCCGCTCCGGTGGCAAGCCCTACGCCTTCGCTATCGCCAACCCACGCGCGGACAAGGTGGACCCGATCCAGTTTCAGAAAGACCTCGAGGCCATCGCCGGAGAGCACAAGGGACAGAACCATTTGTCCAACCGCCCAAGCGGCATTTATGGCCCCAACCCGGCGGGTCTGTACGACTTCATCGCCTTCGGCAAGGAATGGGTGAACGACTGGTATGCGCGCTATCCCACTCCAACACCCAAGCGCCCGCTGCGTAATCCGACAGGCCCTGCGAGCGGTATCGAGAAGGTCGCGCGGGCCAGCGCCGATGGCGGATGGACCGTCCTGGACCGCTTTGGGTGGGGGAAGGACTATGAACTCTACGATGACGATGACGACAACATCAACGACAAGCGCCAGTCGGACGGCGTCGTAAGGACCGTCGCTTTCCGCTGCGTGGTCAACGCACCCCGCTGGAAATAACCACTATCCCGTTTAACGGGAATGATCCCTCGGCTTACGCCATGCGCGTGTCGCCCTGTTGCCACCAGGGGTTTTCCATCCACGCCACATGCGTTCCATTTTGCATCCGGTACGCGAACGCCCGGTTGGGGACGGTATAGAACCCCGGGGTCGGTGCGGTCTTGAGTTGGTGCAATTCCGCCAAGCGTCCCTGTCCCAGCAGCTCACCCACGAACGCATCCATCGCCACCATGTCTCCGTTCTTCACGCCCAGATCCTGCGATGCGAACTGTTGGACGTTTTCGTATTCGTTCTGCAGATAAACGTCGTCCGTCAGCACATTCACCGCCGAGAATAGATCCCGGAGCCAGTCCGCCGCATCCTCGCCCATTTTCTTGATCTCGTTGTAGGCCTCTTCCAGCATCTTCAGCAAAAAACCCCGCACCTCGGGCAGAAACACTGCGGCCTGCCGCAGGCCGGCCGCGATCGCCTGGATCGCTTCGCGCGGGCGCGTCTCTGCCCAGTCCTTCCATTTTGTGTACATATCCTCAAGCTCTGCCTCAGCCTTCCCGTAGAAATCAGCAATTTGCTTGCCCTTCAGTACCGCCAGTGTCTGCATACGCAGATAAGCGTCCCAAGCTTTGCCTTCGAAGTACTGCAGATTCCGGCTGCCCGCATTGACCACTTGGTAATGGAACCACAGCACGAACTCGCCCAGAGTGAGCGGTGAAACCGATGCCTCGATGCTGCCCTTCAGGCCAAAGCCCCAGCAAGCGCCCAGTTTGCAGTGGATACGCAACTTGTTATCTCGGTACCTGATATAGAACGCAGCCGTCCCACCCGCGCCGGCGAGAACGGCTACCGACGGGGACACCTCGGCAAACGACGCGAAATCATCCCGGCTTTCCGGCTTGAGCCAACTCACTCCGCCCGAGACGGCAAGCAGCCCCTCCGCGCCGGCGAATGCGCTGACCTCGCCGCCCAGATCGCCTTCCATCGCCACACTCAGCTTTTTCTGCTTCAGTTGCTGGCCGGTACGCCGTTTCGCACGCGTGCCGCGGATGCCTTGCACCTGCTTTCCCTTGTCATCGGTCCCGATACTCACTTCCAGACCGCCTTCGCCGAGCACGCTAGCGCCCACGAACCCGGAAAGCTCCGTCCCCAGTTCCGCGCGAAAGGCTCCCAGCGACGCGTCTTCACCGCCCGCAACCGGAAGATACAACCCGAATCCGTTCTTGTCGGGAACGTAAAAATCCAGCGCGACCTTGCCTTCGGCCAACACAAACGCCGCCGTCCCCTTGGCCTTGTAGGTGGCGCCGATGCTTCCCTTGCCCTTCAGGGCATCGGCGAGCGTGCCATCCACATGAGCTCCTGCCTTTACATCGGCGGTCGCGAATGCGCGGAGGAGCGTTGCTCCACCCGAAAAATCGACCGTTCTTTCTCCGTCGGCTTCGTCGGAGGCAGCTGCTTCCCGCTTGAAGTTGAAGTCCCTATTGAATTCCCGGACAAACTCAGGTGCCCACTCCTCTGCCCACTTTGCGACAACGTGTTCCCCGATCTTTTCCTTGATTTTGACGTCGCTTGCGGTAAGTTTCAGGGAGTCCTGCAGTTTCTTCTGGTCGATTTTCATTTTCCCGGTCGACTCGTCCCTCACCAGAACGGACTTCATCTCGGGCTGTTCGGCGTTGGCCAGCTTGTATTGCCTGAAATGGCTCTTGACCTTGGAAGAGCGCACATAGGTCAATGTCTTGCCCTTGTACTTGTTCTCCCTGCCCGGAAGGCTGACCAACTCCATCATCTCGTCGCCTCCCGAGAATGCCTTGATCTCGGACAACTCTTCGAACAGCGTGTCCCGCGCAGCCTCCTCTTGTCTCAATGCGCGATCTAGGTCCTCTGCCGTTGGCTGCCTGGAAGTCTCCACTTCGCGGGTTGCAGCTTGCGCGATGAACATATCTGCGATCAGTTCATCAATCAACGCAGCTTCTGCCAGTATCTTTGAGGTATCGGTTGCGCTGCAAACGTAGATTTCGCTGGTTTCGGGACGCAGGAAAAAAAGTGGTTGGGGCGCAACCCTGGCCACTTCGCGCGTTTCACGCGAGGGAGTCGTGGTGCTTTGTGCAAGCGGTGTGTTTCCGTCCATGTGATATCCCTCAGACCCCGATCTCTTTGCTGGGCAAACCACGAATCAGTTTGACTTTTGCACGTTTTGGCGTGTGAACACGCTGGGTCTCACCAGTGCGATTGGTCACGCCCTGCGCCAGCACAGTGCCGGCCGCATCGACGATGTGATAAGGCTCCCACGGCATGGGCGCTCCGCTGACTTCATCGACGATCTGGAACATCTCATTATTCAACGGCTCAGCTTTGGGTAACGACAATGCCGAAGAAGACGGTATGGAAGCCGCCGTCAACTCCTTCCTCGTCGCCTTGAACTCGATCGTCCCCGGTGCGCCCAGTTCGATGTTCCCGCCTTCGAGCTTCAGGTAGGCGCCAGCGGCCGTCAGCAACAGGTGCTTGCTCGGTGCACTCATTTCCACGTCGGCCTGCGTGCTGGCAATCGTCACGCTGATCTTCGCCGCCACCTTCGCCACGTTCCGGTGTGCACGCGCGCTTACCTTGCCCTGCGCCGCATGCAGCGCGATGCCGCGTTCCTTGTGGGGCTTGTCCGCCGGCGCTTCACCGCCGTGCGTGAACAGCACAGCACCCTCGGCCACCAACATCACCGTCTCGCCCTGGCTCAGCCAGTTGATGTCCTTGTCCGCGCTCAGCACCGTCTGCGTGCCGGACACCCACACCTGGTCGGCAGGGGTCACGCTGGCAATGCCCGCCGCGCTGCTGCCCACGATCGCCGGCGCGCTCCAGCCCGGCACTTCGCCCTCGCCGCCTTCGATCCCGTTGCCCGGGGCGCTGCCGCTCTGCGTGGCCTGCAGCGTCTCCTGCAGGCTCTTCAGTGACGCTTGTGCAGGTAGTTCGTCGGGATCGCCTTCGAGCTGCGCCTGTTGGGTCTTCGCTACGACCGCCAGCGACTGCAGCAGCTGCTCGCTCTGGCCAAGCTGCTGGTGCGCCACCGGCGCGGCCAGCTGGGGGCTGCCGGGTTCAGTCGTGAGCAGCAGGCCCTGGCCGGCACGCAGCGCGCCGCTGGCCTGGGTCGACAGCTCCGCCCCGAACCCGCGCTCGGCGCCGCGCACGTTGTCTTGCCCACCCTTCAGGTGGCCGAGCGTCAGCGTGGTCTGCTGCTGGGTGGTGCTGGCCTGGGCGCGGCCTTGGCCGCGCGTGTCGTCCAGCCGCAGCTGCTGGTAGCCGCCGCTGCCGCCCTGGCTATCAGCCAGGGCCTGGCTCTTGAGCCCTGCGTACACCGCGGCGTGCTCGTTGCCCTCAAACCACGCCGGGGCGTTGCCGGTGGCATTGGCCGCGCCGTTGCCGATCCGGTTGTGCGCGGCGTCTTCGTTGCCGACGCCGTTGTACACGCTGCCCACCACCACCGGGCGGTCGATGTCGCCTTCGAGGAACGCGACCACCACTTCCTGGCCCACGCGCGGCACCAGCACGCCGCCCCAGTTGTCACCCGCCCATGGCGTGGCCACGCGGACCCAGGTCCAGGCCTCCGCGGTGCCGGGTGCGTTGTCGTCACCACCCGGATGCGCCTGGCCGCTGCTGGCGTTGCCGCCGCGCTGCCAGTGGTACTGGACCTTGATGCGGTGGTCGCGGTCGGTCAGCACCGGACCGCCGTCGCCGACCACGATCGCGGTCTGGGTGCCGATGACCGTGGGCCGTGGATGCCGGCGGCGGCCATGGCCGTCGACGGTCTGCGGGCGGTACGGGGTTGCGGCCGGAATGGCTTCGAAACGGTTGCGGTAGAAGCCTTCGCCCAGGTCCAGGTTGGAGCCGGCGTTGGATGAGACCTCGCCAAACGACGGCAGCTGCAGCGCACCCGGCGCGCCGATACCCTGCAGCGCCCGCGCCAGCATCGGCGTGACCAGTGGCGAACCGAGTTCGGCTTCGCTGCGCTCCACGATTCCGGCACCCAGGTTGTTGCGCGCCTCGTGCAAGACCTGCAGGCAGGTGAATTTCGCCTGCTCGCCCGTATGGTCGGGATGCTGCGTCAGCTCGAAGCATGCGCCCGGTGCCAGGCCGCGCCAGCTGCCTTCACCCTCGAAGGTCCGCGCCTGCACCTGCTGCGCCTCCAACTGCTGCCGCGCCCTGCGTTCACCATCGGCGCTGTCGTGCCAGGCGTAGGGGCCGGCAATGTCGTCGTCCTCCACGCCCATGCCCGACACGTCGTCGCCTTCGGCCGTCGCCGGACGCAGGCCCAGGCTGCGATAGTCCCAGCTGGCGCGCGACAACCGCGCGGTCTGCGCACGTCGCGTGCTGCGCCAGACTCGGATGCTGTCCTCGGCCTCGGTGGCGTCCGCGCGGTGGTAGCGGATGCGGCCGCTGTCGGCGAATGCCTCGTTGTGATCGGCCAGCACCAGAGTGTGGGTGCCGCGGGTTTCGCTGGACGGGTCGCCCGCGTGCTCGAACCAGTACGCGATGCCCTCCTCCGCCAGCAGGCGCTGCACGAAGTCGAAGTCGCTCTCGGCGTACTGGGTGGTCAGGCTGCGCTTCGGGTAGACGCTGCGATCGCGCAGCTCCCAGCGCCAGGCCGGGACCAGCGCGCCGGCTTCGGCGTAGTCGGCGAACACGTCTTCGATGATCTCGACGACGCTCTTGTCCTGGAACGCGTAGCTGTCCACCCGCTGGCGCAGCAGTGCCAGCCACGGTTCGATCACCAGCCCGTAGCGCGCCAGGCCGCCGTTGCTGCCCAGCAGCTCGAACGCGGTCACGTGGCCGTGGAACGGCCGCATGCCGCCGGCGTCGGTGCGCAGTTCCAGCAGCACCGGTTGCCCCAACAGCTTGCCGGCGTCGAGCCCGGCGTCGGCCGACAGCACGCCCAGCGACAGGCGAAAGCCGCCTTCGCCAAGCTGCTCCACCGCCGACAGGGTTTCCGCGACCAGGGCGTCCTGCCCCAGCGCGGTGTGCAACTTCAGCAGCCGACCGCCCTGCAGCGGTGCGGCGCCCAACAGCGTCTGCATCTGAACAAGCGCATCCATGGCTTTGTTTTCCTGTTTATCCGGTGATCCCCACGACGCGTAGCGCCGGGCTATCGCTGCACTGCAGCTGGACCTGGCGGCCCTTCAGTTGGAGTGTGAGCTGCAGGCCCTCGGCTCCTTTCCCGCCCTGGGCCGACAGGATGCGCCAGGGATGTTGCTGCAGGTCGGCAAGCAGCCTGCGCGCGTCGTGGCGCGCGGCGACAGGAGCGTTGTCGAGCAGGTCGGCGACCAGCGCCGGCTCCAGCCTGCGCCAGGCACTGTAATCGACGCTCCCCGGCTGGTACGTGCCCTGCCAGTGCTGGTGGATGTTGGCGAGGATGTTCTCGCGCTCGTTGCGGGTGTCAGTAGCCATCGGCTCCTCCTTGAGGTTGATGCCGGATCAGGTGATCCGGTACTTGAATGCGCCCTTCTTGTCCGCTGAAACCTTGATGGCCTCGATCTTACCGCCCTCGGCCATCCTCGCCAGAACGGACTCCGCAATTTCGGGAAGTGCCGTGCCATTGAGGATGTGATCGACGCTGCGCGCGCCGCTGTCGACCTCGGTGCAGCGGGCCAGCACGGCTTCGACCAGGTTGTTGTCCCAGCTGAAGACTGCCTTGTGGTTGGCCTGTACGCGATCCCGGATGCGCCCCAGCTTGAGCTGGATGATTTGCACGAGTACGTCGTCGGAGATCGGGTAGTACGGCACCACCTTCAGGCGCCCCAGGAAGGCGGGCTTGAAGTGCTTCATCAGGATCGGACGCAGCGCCGCGGCCAGGTCGTCGGCCGCCGGGATTTCTTCGGCGGGCTTGTTGAGGCAGGCCTGCATGATCTGCGGCGAGCCGACATTGGAGGTGAGGATGATCAGGGTGTTGCGGAAGTCGATCTCGCGGCCTTCGGCATCGTCCATCATTCCCTTGTCGAACACCTGGAAGAACATCTCCAGCACGTCGGGGTGGGCTTTCTCGACTTCGTCCAGCAGCACGACGCTGTAGGGCTGGCGGCGCACGGCTTCAGTCAGCACGCCGCCCTCGCCATAGCCCACGTAGCCCGGGGGCGAACCCTTCAGTCCGGAGACGCTGTGCGCCTCCTGGTACTCGCTCATGTTGATGGTGATCAGCTTGCGCTCACCGCCGTAGAGGATGTCGGCCAGCGCCAGCGCGGTTTCGGTCTTGCCGACGCCGGAGGGGCCGACGAACATGAAGACACCGCGGGGCTTGTTGGGATCTTCCAGCTTGGCGCTGGCGGTGCGCACGCGCTGGGCCACGGCCTCCAGCGCATGGTCCTGTCCGATCACGCGTTCGGCGAGCAGGGGCTTCAGGTTGCGCACGGTGCGGATTTCGTCCTTGACCATGCGCCCCAGCGGGATGCCGGTCCAGGCGGAGACGATCTCGGCCACCACGGTGCCGTCCACCTGCAGTGGCACCATCGGGCTTTCGCCCTGCAGTTCGCGCAGTTCAGCCAGCAGGGCCTGCAGTTCCGCCTGCTCGGGATCGGCCTTGGCCGTCTTGCCGGCCTTCGCCGACTTTGCAGCGGCTTTCTTCGCCGGCACCTTCTTTGCGGTGCTCCCTGCCCCAGCATCGTCCTCGCCCGCGGCGTCCGCAGCCGCGGCCGGCGCCACGGCGCCCCGACGGGTTTCCAGACTGCCACGCAGCGCCTGGATCTTCTGTGCGAGCGCGGTCTCCTGCGTCAGGCGTTCCTGGTTCACGGCCAGGCGCGCTTCGGCGTCCTGGCGCTGCTGGCGGATCTCGGCCAGGCGCTCGTCGTGCAGGGCGCCAGCCGCGGCTTCGCGCTCAAGCGCGGCGATCTCGGCATCCAGCCGGTCGAGATGCTTGCGGGTGTCCTCGATGATCGCAGGCGTGGCGCTCTGGCCCAGGGCAACGCGGGCGCAGGCCGTATCCAATACGCCCACCGCCTTGTCCGGCAGCTGCCGGCCGCTGATGTAGCGGTGTGAGAGGCGTACGGCCTCGGTGATCGCTTCGTCCATCACGCGGATGCCGAAGTGCTTCTCCATCAGCGGCACGATGCCGCGCAGCATCGCCGCGGCGAGCGTCTCCGAGGGCTCGTCCACCTTGACCACCTGGAAGCGGCGCGCTAGGGCCGCGTCCTTCTCGAAATACTTCTTGTACTCGGCCCAGGTAGTGGCCGCGATGGTGCGCAGTTCGCCGCGCGCCAGCGCAGGCTTGAGCAGGTTGGCGGCGTCGCTCTGACCCGCCTGCCCGCCGGCACCGATCATGGTGTGGGCTTCGTCGATGAACAGGATGATCGGGTGCGGGCTTTTCTTGACCTCGTCGATGACGTTCTTGAGCCGGTTCTCGAACTCGCCCTTGACGCTTGCGCCCGCCTGCAGCAAGCCCATGTCCAGCACCTGCAGCTCGACGCCCAGCAGCACGTCCGGCACGTCCTTGTCGGCGATCCGCAGCGCCAGGCCTTCGACCACGGCGGTCTTGCCGACGCCGGCCTCGCCGGTAAGGATCGGGTTGTTCTGGCGGCGGCGCATCAGGATGTCCACCAGCTGGCGGATCTCGGCGTCGCGACCGATCACGGGATCGATATGGCCGTCGCGTGCGCGCTGGGTCAGGTTGGTGGTGAACTGGTCCAGCGCGGGCGTCTTCGACAGGCCCGGGGCGGGTGAGGCGTCGCCATCGTCGGCGCCCTCGGTGGCGGAGGCGTCGTTGAAGCGCACGCCCTGCCCCGCTTCGACCGAACCCTGGGTCAGGCTGGCGAAGTCGTGCTTGAGTTCGTCACGCTTGATCTTCGCGAACAGCTTGGAGCCCCGGTAGGCCAGCTGCGACAGCGAAGGCTCGGTCAAGAGTGCCAGCAACAGGTGGCCGCTGCGGATGCGGCTTGTTTCGGAGTCAAGCGAGGCGATCAGCCATGCATGTTCGAACAGCGACGGCAGGTGCGGAGAGAACACCGGCGTACGCGTATTGCCGCTTTTGAAGCGCCCGATTTCCGTATTGAGGTCGCGTTCCAGGGCATCGGTCGCGACGCCGCTGCGCCGGGCAATGAGCGCAATGTCGCCATCCGGCTGCTCGAGCAGCGCAAGGAAGAGGTGTTCCAGGTCCACCTCGTAGTTGCCGCGCGACATGCACAGGTTCGCCGCGCGCTCGGCCGCCTGGCGGCAGGTGTCGTTGAGTTTTCCGATCAGGGTCTTGAGGTTGATGCTCATGCTTCGATCAATGCCGTCCGTTTTGGCGAGGAGAAAGGTGGAACGAGGTCGTGCCTGGTCAGTGCAACGTGTGGATCGTGTAGGTGGTATCGGAGCGCGGCCGGGTATCAGGCTGGGACAGGAGGTAGGTATCCCAGCCGAGTCGCGCGCCCTTGGCGAGGTCCATGCCATCGACGTCCTCTGCCCGCAGGGTCAAGCGCACCTCGTACTCGAGGCATACGCCGGTGAGCAGCGTCAGCCACTTGGCCAGCGCACGGGCAGCCTGCCCACCGGGCAGGAAGGCATCGAAACGCGCTTTGTCCAGCGGCCCGACCCACAGCCGCATGCGCAGGTCGCGCTGCCACAGCCGGTCGCCGGCCAGTGCAGTCGAGCCCAGCGAGGCGTTGCCGACCCCCAGCCGCGTGCGGGCCTTCTCGGGCACCGGGTACCAGGCCCCAACGAACTGCTCGACCCGCACGTGGGTACCGAAGTAGTCCGCGAGGATGCGCTGCAGGAAGCTCGCCGACACCGGATGCTGGCGGATGCCTCCGGCATAGTGGGCCACGGCCTGGTCGAACACGTCGCCGTCGCCGTCGATCATCCGGTCGCGCAGCGAACCCATGCCCATTCCGGCCAGCGACAGGACCAGCGGAAGGAAACGTTCACGCCGGTCCAGTTCGTACTGGACCCCGAGCTGGTGCTTCTTCCAGGCGGCGTAGTGCAGGGACGCGATCCGGTTGAAGAAGATGTCCAGGAACGCCCGCGGCGCGCGGTCGCGCTCGTAGATCTCCCGCTGGGCCAGCAGCTCCGTGTAGTGCAGCGGCAGCACGCCACTGATTCCCGTGAAGCCAGCGAATGCCGGCGTGAGGCTCACCGAACCGACGGTCTCGGTCGCGACCGCGTGTTCGATCGCCGCGGCCTTCTCCAGCTTCACGCCGTCTTCGGACCAGGCTTCGATCGCCTCGATCTCGCTGGCGGGAAAGGCCAGCGAAAGGCTGTTGCGGAACCTGAGGCGATCCAGCGGCTCCCCCGTGCTTCCAGGCGAGCGCGCGAACATGTGCTCCAAGATTCGCATCGCCTGGAAGAATCCGAAGCGATGCGGCTCCTGCAGCAACTGCTGCGCTACGCCAGGATCGATTCGCCGCTTCGTGGCTTGCATTCGACCAGTACCTCGTCCGTCGTTGCCGACAGGATGCTGAGTTGGGTAAAGCTGTTGGCATGCACGTACAACCCGAAGAACCGGTCCATCACGCCGGCGAACGGCGCGATGCCGGTGCCCACGAAGCCGGTCTCGTCGACGGTCAGCGTGATCTTCACGCCGCGCACGATGCTGGAAAAATGCCGTCCGGACAGCCAGGTGGTGGTCGGCTCGTTGGACAGGCCGACGATGCCGTCGATCTGCCTGCGGGTGACCGGCGACTGGTTGATGTCGTACAGGTGCAGCATCTCCTTCAGTGCGGACAGGCCGCTCTGGGTCAGCGACAAACTGTTCAGGGACAGATGCGAGATCAGCCGCCACTGCGCGCCGCGCCCGCGCGCGAAGCGACGCGGTGGCGTGGGCTTGCGCAGCAGGGAAATCGCCCGCGCCGGGCTTCCGCCCTCCTGCACCAGGTCGCCGCCCGGCAGCCCATAGGCCAGCTCGGACGGCAGGTCCCGGTTGGTGCAGTTCAGCTCCAGGCTGACCACATCGGCCTGCGGCGCGGATGCGTTGAAATCGAGGTCGACGAAGGACAGTTCGGTTTCATGGCCGGGACTGCGCACGGCCACGTCTTCGTCGCGCCGGGCCACCCAGTAGTGGCCGTTCTGATCGGGACTTTCGCCATGCTGCAGGGAGTAGAACGGTCGGAACTCGGTGATCTGCTCGCCCTGCGGCGTCTGCCTGATGCGGTGCACCGAATCTATCGAGTACACCTCGTAGGCAAATGCCCGGCGCGCGTCGGCGACCACGGGGTAATGGGTATTTGTGTGCGAGATCCGGATGGGCTCGCCATGCATCGCGAACAGGTTCACGATTGGCGTGCATGCGGTGCGCACGTGCTGGGGACCGAGGGCTTCCAGCATGCGACTTGACGCCCAGTCGCCGCTGCTCCTGAGTACGAAATGCAGGGTGAACTCGCGGCCGATACCGGCAGGCAGCGACCCGAGATCAAGATCGAAGAAGCCGAACTTCTCCGGGAACGCGAACAGTTCCGTGAGCAGCCTGTATGCCGAATGCGATCGTTGCGGGAAGTCGATCAGCGCCTCTTCGTCGGTAAAACCGACGGGTACCAACGGAACTTCCGGCAGCGCGACCCAGCGTCCGCCGTTGCCGGGTTCAACCCAGGCCTGCAACACCTGCAGGCAAAGCGTGTCGCGCAGCGCCGAGCGGAAGGACGCTTCCCCGTCCATGAACAGGCGCAGCTTGTCCACGCCCAACTGCTGGACCGAGGCGTCGTCGCCGTGCAGGGAAAATGACATGGAGACCTGGCCACCGGCATCCGCCGGCAATGTCACCGCCATCGGCGGGGCGGCAATCGGCAGGTAGCGCGCGGACGAGACGTTGATGGGCGCCAGGGTCACATCGCTGGTGGTCCGGAAACGACAGGCCACGCCGCGCACCTGACGCGACTGCAACAGCGTTCCACGCGGCACGTGCAAGGGCGAGCTCAGCTTGGACAGCGCCGCACCCATGTCGAAGTGCGCGATGGAGCATGAGGGGAACGGCCGCAGGTAGTGCGGATACATCACTTCCAGCAGCGACTCGGTGAATTCCGGATAGCCGTCTTCGATCCGCTTGGAAACCCGCGCACTGAGAAGGGCGAACGATTCGATCAGGCGCTCGACGTGCGGGTCCTGGCTGCCATCGCCGGACAGCAGCAGGCGCCCGGCGATCTTTGGATAGCGATCGGCGAACTCCCGGCCGTACTTCCGGAGGTATGCCAGTTCGCGCTCGTAATAGGGCAGCAGGTCTTCCATCGTCAGGCGACGTCTTTCAAGCGGCGCAGGCGGCTGACGGAGTAATGCTGGGTGTTGGTCTGCAGCATCGCGTCAAAGCTGATCGGCTCGCGCGCCGGCTGCAGGTTCAACAGCGCATGGATGGTGAAATGCAGGGTCGACGCGTTTCGGGAGTCGGTCTGCAGCGACACGCGGACGTTGACCAGGCGCGACTCGTGCCGCGCCACGGCCTGCTCGAGCGAGCGGCAGATGGCGGCCCTGTCGTAGGCATTGGCCAGGCTCTTGCCCGAAAAGTCGCTGAGCCCGTAGGTCATCAGTGACTGCCTGCAGTTTGGAAAAGCGTCCAGGTCTTCTTCGGTGAAGGCCGCGCGGCTGTTCAGCAGGCCTTCGAGGTCGCGCGCCACCGACTCCTTGTATTGCTCGAGTGGGACGGACTTGAGGGTCCCTGCCGCGGCGTTGCTCCTGGAGTCATCGTCCAGCAGCTTCTCCAGCAGGTTCGGCTCGTATCCCTTCATGCACGCGTCCTTCCTTCGTCTGGACCATCACGTTCCGGCCTCCTCCTGCCTCGTTGCGAAGCATCCATGAGGTCCCCCCGGAAACAAATACGGCGGTGCAACATCGCACCGCCGCATCGACTCACATCAGACGCTGTGCGTCGGCTTGTTGAGCGTGGGGCTCCACTGCGCAACAGCCTTGCCGCCCAGGCCGCCTTCGGCCTTCTGCTGCTGGTACGTCCATTTGATCGAGCCAAAGCTCAGCTGGATCGTTTCCTGCGGCATGCCTTCCTTGTCAACCGAGGTCGTCACGCGATGAACGAGCACGTTCAGCAGTTCGACCTTGTAGTAGTTGACTGCCTTGCCGTCCTTGTCGGCACGGTAGAACTCGATGGCCGCCTTCGGGAAGGTGGTGCCATTGGCCGCCGCCTGGTGCAGCGCGGTGGTTGCCAGGTCGATCTGCTTGACGACCTCGATCGGGGACAGCTCCGCGCGGGCTGCAGTCTGGCCACCCTTGGTGGAGGCCGTTGCCGAACGCGGTTGCAGAACATCCTGCGAGAAGGATTCGATCTCGATCCAGTCCTTGTGGTCCTGGTCCCGGGACTCGCCCTTGATGGTGTCGATGCTGAGGAATGCGTGTTGCATGATGTTGATTCCTTGTTCCGTTCTTCCATGAGAATTACCGGACATCTGTCCGGAGGGATGGCCGGACCATTGCGACATGCAACGGCCCGGTCTGCGTCAGAGGGTCTGCGCCCCTTGTTGTTGCAGGTCCCGCTTACGACTTTTTCGCGGAAGCCGGAAGTTCGGCCACGAGCCGGAGCGAGACAGACAGCTCATCGAGCTGGAAATGTGGCCTGAGGAAGGCCACAGCGCGGTAGACCCCGGGCTTGCCCGGGACTTCCGAAACCTGGATGGACGCCTCACGCAGCGGATACTGCGCCTTGGCCTCCTGCGTCGCGTTGTCGTCCAGCAGCACGTACTGGGCGATCCAGCGGTTGAGGAAATCCTCGACGTTGCCCGCAGACGCGAAGCTGCCGATCTTCTCGCGCATCATCGCCTTGAGGTAATGGGCGATTCGCGACACCGCGAAGATGTACTGCAGCTGCGCCGACAGGATGGCGTTGGCATTGGCCGAATCGGTGTTGTACTTCTTCGGCTTCTGCACCGACTGGGCGCCGAAGAACGCGGCGTAATCGGTATTCTTGCAATGCACCAGGGGGATGAATCCCAGGTCGCTGAGCTCCTTCTCGCGGCGATCGGTGACGGCAAGTTCGGTCGGGCACTTCAGTGCGACCTCGCCATCGTCCGTGCGGAAGGTGTGGGTCGGGAGGTCCTCGACCAGTCCGCCGCCTTCAACGCCACGGATCGCGGCGCACCAGCCGAAGTCCTCGAACGCCTGGGTCAGTCGCGCACCAAAGGCAAAGGCGGTGTTGCACCACAGGTACTTGTCATGGTCGGTGCCGCTCACGTCCTCGACGTAATTGAAGCCCTCGACCGTCGTACCCTCCTTCGGATCGTAAGGCAGCCGCCCCAGGAAGCGGGGCAGCGTCAGGCCCACGTAGCGGCTGTCCTCGGACTCGCGGAACGACTTCCACTTCGCGTACTCGACGGTGTCGAACACCTTGGCCAGGTCGCGCGGCTTGCCGAGGTCGGTGAAGCTTTCCAGGCCGAACATGTCGTTGCTGGCCGCGGCGATGAACGGAGCATGGGCGGCTGCGGCGACATGCGACATCTGCTCGATGAAGTACATGTCCTCCGGCTGGCGGCCGATCTGGTAGTCGCCGATGAGTGCACCGAACGGCGAGCCGCCGAAGGTGCCGAACTCTTCCTCGTAAACCTTCTTGAAGAGCGCGCTCTGGTCGAAGTCGATCGCCGACTTGAAGTCCTTGACCAGGTCCTTCTTGGGGGCGTTCAGCACCTTGATCTTGAGCATCGACCCGGTCGAGGTCTGCTGGCACAGGTAGTGCAGGCCGCGCCAGGTGGACTCGAGCTCCTGGAACTTCGGGGCGTGCATGATGGCGCTGACCTGGTCGGAAATCAGGCGATCCAGTTCGGCCACGCGCGAGTCCAGCGTGAGGTTGAGGTTGTCGGAAACGACGACCGTGCCCTGCAGGACCTCTTTCGCAAGCTCCGAGATGATGTCCTTGGCGCGCTGGTGCTCCGCTTCGGATTTCGCGACCTTGCTTTTCTCGACGATCTGGTCGAGCAGGCCGGGTTCGACGGTCTGCGTGGCACCTTCGACGGCAGTGGCTGCTTTCGCGTTCATCAATTACTCCTGCCCGTCACCGGACGTGTCGAGTTGCCTGAGCTGCTCGGTGTTGTTCAGGACGTCGGTGAGCAGGTCTTCCAGTTTTTCGTTGCCCGCAAGCTTGTTGCGGAGATCGGCAAGCTTGGAGCGCGCCTCCAGCAGCTTGCGCAGCGGCTCCACCTGCTCCACGACGGCTTCGGGCCTGAAGTCGTCGATCGACTTGAACTTCAGATCGACCGCGAACTCGCCACCTTCGTCACTGAGCTTGTTGGGTACGCGGAAGACCGCCCGCGGCGCCACGCCTTCCAGAACGTCATCGAAGTTGTCCAGGTCGATATTGACGAACTTGCGGTCCTTGAGTCGCGGGAGCGGCTCTTCCGGCTGGCCGCTCAGGTCTCCAAGCACGCCCACGACGAACGGAATCTCCTTCTGTTCAATCGCTTCGCCTTTTTCCACGTCGTAGGTCAACTGCACCCGCGGCGGGCGGACCTTCTGCAACTTCTTCTGGATGCTGTCCTTCTTTGCCATCGTGCGATCTCCGATTACGCCTGGACCTGCTCAGTTACCGCCGAGCTTGTCAAAAGGGTTGGTAGTGGGTTTCCGGGCTGGTGCCGGTGCGGGCGCTGCCTCGGCCGCCGGCGCGCGTGCGGGCGCACTCTGCCGGCGCGGAGCCGCGCGACGTGCCGGCCTGGAGGCAGGCTCGGGGACTCCGGCGATCTCCGGACCCATTGTTTCGCGCATCAACGTGGCCAGTTCGCGAGCCTCGCGCTGCGCCGACTCGCTGGTCAGCGCGCCACTGCTCTGCAGGCGCTGCAGCGACTGGGCCGCGACGCGGAAGCCGCCAAGCGTCAGCACGCTCTCGGCCAGGGTGTCGCTTGGATCACGCAGCAGGACTTCTTCGGCGGCCACGATGGCCCGTCCGTAATTGCCCATGTCGAAGTGGAGTTGTGCAAGCCGCGCCCACGGCTCTTTGCGCGTCGAGTCGGCCTTTGCCGCTGCCTCGAAACTCTGCAGCGCCCCCGCGAAGTCCGTGGAAGCCAATTGGCCTTCGGCCGTGGAGATCAGCGTGTCGTAGGTGGCGACGGGCTGCTTGCTCTTGCCTCCCGTCGCACACGCGGCAAGCGATGCCGCAACAAGCAGTGCCACCAGCATGCGGGCGACACGCCCGCCCCTCTTCAGATCCGTGCACATACAGCAGTCCCCCTCCCTAACAAGTCCTTGTCAACTCCCGCCTGGTGGCGACAGCAACGGTTCAGTGTTGCACGCACCGATATAATCAGGCCAGCCCTGTTCGTCAAGCTTGGCCGCCGGGCGTCAGTTGCCGACGCAATTTCACCTTTCCATTGTGACAGTGGATACCATGCGCAGGTCAAGCAATCGTCAGGTGACAGCGCGCTATGGACAGCCCCTCCCTTCTCCGCCCCGCCCGGTCCGCCAGCATCCGGGCAGGATTCCTGGTCGCGATGGCCGCAGCCGGACTGCTCGGCATGGCGGGCTGCGCATCAAAGCCAACGCGCGAAGACGCCCCCGGCCTGATGAGCAGGGCGCTTGAGACCGTGGGGCTCAGGAAGCAATCCGAAGAGCCCGCCGCTCCGCGCGCCAAGTCGATTCCGCTGCGCCTCTGGGCCGGGGCAAACCTGAACTCGGGCAACGACCAAAAGCCATTGGCGGTGGTCGTCAAGGTGTATCGCCTGCGCGACACCCAGCGTTTCGAACGAGCGCCCTTCTCCGCGTTTCTCGACGAGGATGCCGAGCGGGACGCCCTTGGAGACGACCTGATCAGTTCGACGGAGATCGTGCTCCAGCCCAACCAGCGCCATGAGATCACGGAGAGATTGCCGCCCGAGGCAGCTGCGATGGGTGTCGTCGCATTGTTCCGGTCTCCGGCTCCAGATCGCTGGCGCTTTTCGTTCGATGCCCTCGAGGCCGAGAAGGATGGCGTGACCGTGGGACTGCATGCCTGCGCACTGACGACGTCGAGCTCCGGCTTGCAGTCGCAGATCGCGGGGGAATCCCACAGCCTGACGCTCACGCGCTGCTCGAAGGGCTGAGCAACGCCACGAACAGTGCGCCCGGTCTCATTCTGGCCGAACAGCCCGGCACGCCGGCGCTGCGGGGCGTGCTAATAATGTCTCTTGGGGTAGCCACGCTGCATCAGTGCGTGGGTCAAGGAAGCGTAATCATGAGGTGGATGTGAACCGGGGAGCCAAGGTGTTCTGGGGGGAGGGTTTGTTCCTGCGGCCCCAGCATTTCCAGCAGCAGGATGCGTATCACGAAGGCCGTCTGCGCGATCTCGCGGGCACGCTGCACCCCTACGGTTGGGGCTTGCGCAGCTTTACGTTCGACGAGGGCAGCCTTGCGTCCGGAACGCTGCGGCCCGTCCGGATTTCGGCCGTGTTTCCCGATGGCGAGCCTTATTCGGCGCCCTCCGGTGATGAGTTGCCGGACGCCCTGTCGTTGGCAGACCTGCCGGCCGGGGTCCAGTCGACCACGATCTATCTCGCCCTGCCGCTGCTGCGGCCCCAGGGCGGAAACTGTGGCCAGGAGCAGGACGGCGGGGCGCGTTTCGTCCAGGCGAACAGGCCGACCAACGACCTGTTCACCGAGGCCGCCGAGGCGGACCTTGGCTACCTGCGCAAGACGGTCCGGTTGCTGACAGAGGACGAGCCGCGCGATGCGTTCACCGCGCTTCCACTGGCGAAGATCCGGCGCACTCCAACGGGTGGCTTCGAGCTCGACGACCAGTTCATCCCGCCGTCGGCGACGATTGGATCCGCCCCCGTGCTGATGGCGCAGCTGCGCCGGCTCCTCGACGGGCTGCAGGCGAAGGTCGACGCCCTTTACGGCCTGCATCGCGAACCGTCGCAGCACATCGTCGAGTTCCGCTCCGGCGACATCGCATCGTTCTGGCTGCTGCACACGGCGAACGCGTCGTTCGCAACGCTGTCCCACCTGTTCCGCCATCCGGGGCTGCCGCCGGAGCAGCTGTTCCAGGAACTTTCGCGCCTGGCCGGCAGCCTGATGACCTTCTCCAAGGCGTACACGCTGTCGGATCTGCCCTTCTACCAGCACGGCGCGCCGCAAACAGGATTCGAGGCGCTGTTCTCGATGATCCGCGAACTGCTGGATACGGTGATCTCGGAGCGCTATTTCTCGATCTCGCTGAGCGAGGTCAAGCCCTCGTTCCACCTCGGGCGCATCGACTCCCAGCGTATCGACGAGCGCGCGGCGCTTTACCTCGCGGTCAGCGCCAACCTGCCCAGTCCCGAGCTCATCCAGACCGTGCCGGTACGGTTCAAGATCGGCGCACCGGACGACGTCGACAAATGCGTGCTGTCCGCCCTGTCAGGCGTCAAGCTCAACCACGTCCCGCAGGTGCCTGCCGCGATCCCGGTCCGCCCCGGCAACCAGTACTTCGCGCTGGAGTCGCGCGGCCCGCTGTACGAACGCATGCTCAAGTCGGGGTCGATCACGGTCTACGTGCCCTCCGGCATTGAGGACCTCAAACTCGAACTCATCGCACTGACCCAATGACCAAGTCCAAACTGCCTCCGGTTCCTTCGGCCATGCCAACCGCAGAGGCGGGTGCGCCCGGCAATGTCCCCGCGGCTGCGCCACGGAGCCTGCTCGACCTCATGTCCGACGGGTTCTACCTGCTCATGCTGATCAAGCGCGGACAGGTGCCCAACGACGGGGAGCGGTTCTTCGAGTCGATCCGGCAGTTCCTGGAGAAGGTCGAACGCGGCGCGGCCAAGCTCGAGATTCCGTCGGTGGACGTGCATGCGGCCAAGTACGCCTTCTGTGCCGCCATCGACGAAGCGATCCTTTCCCAGCACTCACCGCTGCACGCGAGCTGGGAGCGCAACCCGCTGCAGCTGCGCCTGTTCGGCGAACACCTGGCCGGTGAGCACTTCTTCGACCGGCTGGAAGAGCTGCGCAGCCAGGGCGCCGCGCGGTTGGCGTCGCTGGAGGTCTACCACTACTGCCTGCTGCTCGGGTTCGAGGGCAAGTACCGGCTGGAAGGTACCGAGAAGCTGGGCTACCTGACCGCGCGCCTGGGTGACGAAATCACCTACATCAAGGGCAAGCGCACCGGGTTCGCGCCGCATTGGCTGCCACCCGACCGCGTCGTCCACGCCTTGCGGCAGATCGTTCCGCTGTGGGCGCCGGCTGCGGTCCTTGCCGTGGTCGGCCTGCTGGGGTACTTCGGACTGAACGCGTGGCTGGGCAGGGAAACCGACCAGCAGCTGGCTGCACACCAGGACATCGTGCAACTGCCGCAAGAGACGGCGCGGATCACGATCAGCTTGCCGTAGCACTACGAGAGGGACCAGAACATGGACGTTGCACAGCAGTGGCAGGAAGCACTCGCATCGCTGGCCCGGCTTTCGCCAGGACAGCGGACCATCCGCCTGATTGAGGCCCCCGGCGGTGACCCGCCTGCGGTCTTGGGCCAGCTCGCTTCCGAAGCGATCGTCGAACGCTTCTCCGGACGCGAAGCGGTTTGCGAACCGTTCCGCTTCGAGATCGCGGTGCTGTCGTCGTCGGCCGAGCTGGACCTTGCGCCGCTGCTCGGCCAGCCGCTGGGCCTGCGCCTGGACGGACCTGCACCACGCACCTGGTTCGGCGTCTGCACCGAGGTCGGCCTGACCGGAAGCGACGGCGGCCTGGCCCGCTACACGCTGGTGATCGAACCCTTCACCGCCCTGCTCCGCCTGCGCCGCAATGCGCTGGTGTTCCAGGA
This sequence comes from Luteimonas sp. A501, assembly GCF_054052085.1. The sequence goes on along the minus strand of NZ_JBSVRI010000002.1, from coordinate 683,767 downwards.
CCTCGATGTCCAAGGCATCGTCACCCGCGTGCTCGATGACCATCCGCTGTCCGCCTTCCGCTGGGACGTCACCCAGCCGCTGCCGGTGCGGCCGATCACCACCCAGTACCGCGAGGACGATTTCGACTTCCTCGAGCGCCTGCTTGCCGAGGCCGGCCTGGCCTGGCATTTCGAGGCCGACGAAGCCGCACCCGCTGGCCACGCCTGGGTCATCCGCGATCGCGAAGCGCCGGTGTCGGACCTCGGCCCGGTCCGCTTCCACCGCATCGACGCCACCGAGTCCGACGACGCGATCAGCGTCTTCCGCGACCGCCTGCAGGCCACGCCTACGGCACGTGCGATCAGCAGTTGGCAAACCGAACAGGTCGCTGCGCTGGCGGCGCAGGCCGAAGCCGATGCAACGGGCCTGCCGCCCTTGGAGGTCTCCACCGAACCGCGTTCGGGGCGCTTCACCGACACCGCCCAGGCGCAACTGCAGGCCGACCTGCAGCTTGACGCATTGCGCGTGGTGCGCCAGGTGCAGGCCGGCGCCGGCAGTGCCCGCGTGCTGGCGCCGGGCAGTGCTTTTACGCTGACCCAGCATGACAGCCACAGTGGCCAAGCCTTCGTGGTGCTGGCGGTCGAGCACAGTGCCTGCAACAACTTCGAAGGCGGCATGGCCGCGCTGCTGGGCCGTCTGGGCCTGGGCGACGAGGCTGAACGCCATGACTACCGCAACCGTTTCGTCGCGGTGCCGATGGGCACGGCGATCGTGCCGATGGAGCGGCCGCCGGTGCGCAGCCACGGCCCGCAGACGGCGCGCGTGGTCGGCCTGCCTGATGCCGCGATCACCCCGACCCGCGAGCACCAGGTGCGGATCCAATTCGCGTGGCAGCGCGGCGCGCAGCCCAATGCGGGCGGCTTGAGTGACGCGGGCTCGACCGCCTTCCCCGACGGCCATGCGCCCGGCGACGCCACCTCCGGCACCTGGGTGCCGGTAGCCGAGTGGCTGTCGGGTCCGAACTGGGGCTCGCACTTCCTTCCGCGCATCGGCGCCGAGGTATTGGTCGAGTTCCTGCACGGCGACTTGGACCAGCCGCGGATCACCGGCCAGCTGTACAACGGCGAGGTCGCCCCACCCTTCGCACTGGCCGATGCCAGCAACCATCCGGGCACGCTCAGCGGGCTGCACTCGCAGGCCCACGACGGCGATGGCAGCCAGCAGTGGGTGGTGGATGATGCCACCGGCCAGCTGCGTTCGCGCCTGCACACCACGCTGGCCGACAGCCGCCTGGAGCTGGGCTACCTGATCCAGCACGGCGATAGCCAGCGCGGCGGGCTGCGCGGACAGGGCTTTGAGCTGGCGACCGGCGGCTGGGGCAATGTGCACGCACCGCAGGGCCTGCTGCTCTCGACGACGGCGCGGAATGACGCGGCCTCGACGCAGCTCGACATCGCCGAGGCCGTCGCCCAGTTCAAGGGCGCAGAGCGTACGGCGCAGGCGCTGCATGAGACGGCCACCCAGCAGCAGGTGCCGGGGTTGATGGCCAACGAAATGCAGACCGCGCTGCGCGAAGTGATCGATCCGCAGGAGCAAGGCCGACACGAAGGCGCTGTAAACGGCCAGCCGGCAGTGAAGCCCGGCTCCGGCAGCCGCGAAGGCGAAACGCCGGTGGAGCGCTTTGCCGAGCCGGTGCTGGTGGCCGAAAGCCCTGACCGCATCGCGTGGACGACGCCGGCCAGCGCGCTGGCCTATGCCGGTGGCAACCTGCACCTGACCAGCCAGGATGATGTGCACTTCGCTGCCGGGCAGACGTTTGCCGCAGTCTCTGGCAGGCACGGCGCCCTCCTCGCCCAGTCCGGCCCAATCCGCGCGATCGCCGCCAACGGCCCGGTCAGCCTGCAAGCGCATACCGGCGAACTGGAGCTGCTGGCCGACCAGTCTGTGACGGTCACCGCGACCGACGAGCGGATCGACGTGCTGGCCAAGGACAAGATCGTGCTGCAAGCCGGGCAGACGCGGGTGACGCTTGAAGGCGCGAACATCACGTTCGAGTGCCCGGGGGAGTTCAAGGTTAAGGCAAGCCAGCATCCGTTTATGGGCGGAAGCAATGGGTCCGATGACATGCCTCTCCTCCCGCAAGGCTTGCAACATATCGAAAATGAATACCCCTTCTCCACATAGGAGGACAGCATAAGGACCCAGCGATGTTGATCAGCCCTCCCTTTCTTCCGGAACGCACTGCTGCCCAGGCTGACGATGCCGCGTGGATCGAAGCCGCCATGCCAGGCGGGACGCCCGGTGATGGTACCTATCCTCTCAGCTTCAACCTTGGCTGGCACGGCGGCATCCATCTAACAGCCCCGACAAACGGCAATCAGTCCTTGCGAGTTCGTGCGATCTCCGATGGCACCGTCGTCTATGTCCGCGCGCCGACGCAATCGACTGACAACCCAAATCACGCACAGAACTATCGAGGAGGCTGGACTGATAACGGCTGCGTCGTCATCCGTCATGTCACAGAAATCGGTGCTGCGGAACAGGGAAATGCCCCAACTCGTGTAATTTTTTTCTCAATCTATATGCACCTGGACGAAATCGCGACAAGCATCCAGACCAATCAGCCTATCTACCGTAAAGCCGAAATCGGCCGCGCTGGCAGGATCTACGGGAGCACCGATCGGAAGATTCATTTTGAGATCATTTGTGATCAGGCCAATCTCCAAGCGCTCGCGAACCGGGTAACGGGAGATGTTTCCCTTGAAAACAATGGGCGAAGTGACGCGGTTTATGGAGAGGTCTACTTCCATCTCCCGGCCACCGCTCAAATTCACGCCGCACGTCCGCCGCGCAATTCAACTGAAGCAAACGACGGAGCACCTTTGGGTGAAGAACTGCTAATCGGCATCAGCTATGTAAAGGGTAATGCCCAGGTCTCAACCTATCGACTCGATGGATCCACCGTAGGCAACGCACTAACTGAGCCAGATGCAGAGTACAACCTATATACAGAAGCCCGCTTAATCAGTCGGGCCTTCCCGGCCGGTGCTAGGCCGGCGCCGAGTGCGGTCTATGAACTGTTGCGTTTCGGTCGAGTCTTAAATAGTCCTAATGAATCCTTGACCCCAGCAGACACGCCGCACTGGCGGCAGATATCCTCCCCGAACAGCCAGGGCTGGGTTAACCTCAACGCCACCGACGTTCGTATGTTTAGCGATGCGGACTTTCCACAATGGCGGGGTTGGAAACTGATCGATGACGACATCGACGAAAATAGCCAATGCAACTCGGATACTGTGAAGTCCTGGCTGGATGCGAACAGCGATGGACAGGTACCCTACGAGGCAGATCCACGCAGCACGACCACGCAAGAAGCTCGTACCAGCCTACAAAGCAACGCAGTGCAAGCCAAGCTCAAGCGCAGTCTGTGCAAGCTCCGGACCGAGTGGGATGCCGATACATTTGATCTACGCTATAGCTGGCTAAAGGAAAAAACAGAGACAAACCCCCGCCCAATCACCTCGACGGGTTACGGCAAGCTTAAGGCACACGTGGAGGGCCTGGCCTTCTGGTCAGCGGCCAATCTTCAAGTCCCTCAATACGACGACCACGGAGTTGAAAGAGGAAGAGTCCCGCTCGGTGCGGTCCATTGGCATTTCGAACCCCGCGAATTCATCAAGCTTTTTCGGATGTGTGGATGGCTCAGCCAACGAGAAGCCGCGAGACTTGTTCGCAGGACTCTTCGCGAGGGCAATACCGAGGTGGCAGCATTGACGTGGGCAGATATAACAACACGCCTATTGTCATCTACAACCAAACGACCCGAGCATATACATCCAAGCATCCAGAGAGTATCGCGAAAGTATGGAATCTCTTCGACCAAGCAGAGGGTTGCCCACCTGTGGGGCCAACTAGCCGCTGAAACAGGACGCTTAGAGTTCATGGTCGAAATGGGTGCTGACTCCTACTTCGACAAGTACGAACCCGGAACGGACCAGGGTCGAAAGCTTGGCAACACTCAAATTGGCGATGGCGCAAGGTTCAAAGGGCGAGGCCTAATTCAGCTCACCGGCCGGCACAACTATACCAATTATGGCGAATATCGAGGTTTGACTTTTACGACCGACGCTACTGCCTCCTTGTTACTAACTGAAGCCTACAATACATGTGATGGCTCAGGATATTACTGGGCCTCGAAGCAACGGTACAGGCAGGTAAATAAAAAGCTCGTTGAGCTCGGCAAACAAAGCATTAACTATTGGGCTGACCAAGGAACAGACGAGCCATCACAAAGGAATGTTACTCGCTCAATCAACCCCGGCCAACTCCATTTCAATTTCCGAACCCAGTCATTCCAACATGCTTACTATGTTTTAAATGACGAACCAGCCCCCTCTCCAGAGTATAAAGAGGTCCCCGAGGTCTGACATGCCTAACTTCTTGAGCACTTCACTTTACCTCTCTGTGCCAGCGCTTCTTTCTGTCGCGTCGCTGACCGCGTGTGCGGAACAGCATAGAATAGTTCTAAATGACTGCAGAGTTTCTTTTATCGTCCCAAAGAATCTGGACTACATTGAGATAGAAGGTGCGATATTAGAAGACGATGTCAATTGCATTATTGCTTTCAGCAAGTCTGTCCAGACGAGCAGTCCCTCAACAGTCGGACAGCCGGAAGGCTGGAGAGAACAGACCGACTATGTCATCGAAGTTAAACGCGTGAGCCTTGCGTCTGCTTCTTTGGATTACTCATTAACGCCAGGTGGTGATGAAGCCTACAAACTAGATGAGTCGGGAGCCACACGCGGTCCGCTTGAGATGAGACTCGCCTCACTCGAGACATTCCAAGTCGCGAATGGAGCTGGTCTCATTGCCAATATTGAGATACTCGATCGACCACGCAACATGGCAGATCGCGGCGTCGACGGCCAGGTGGTTTACCTCGTCGGAAACAAGGCTCTTTCAGCAAATTATGCATTGTGGCCATCATCCTCGGATGAAGAGGCACAACGCGAGCTCGATGCAATGACGTCTCTGTTTAAGTCGTTTAGTTTTCTCGAATAACAGTGTCGATGCCGAGGTGCAGATCGAGCTTCTGCACGGGCCTTGGACCAGCCGGGGACCACCGACCAGTTCTACAACGGCGAATCCAGTCACCCCGGAAAGCCGGTCACCCCGTCTCGCACGACGGCTGCAGGATCGGCGGCGAAGCCCAAGCCACTGGCTTTCAAACCGGAACCCGCGACGTCACAGGCTACCGCGGTCCGCGGTCGCACAAATGCCGGACATCCATTGGCGATTATGGGTTTATCCCAGAAGCGCGCGCCTTGGATCGAGCATGCATATGCCGAAGCCCAGCGCTGGAAGGGCAAGAAAGAAGACGGGATCGGCAAGACCATCAACTACCACCATGAACTAGGCACCAAGTGGTTGCCGTCGCTGTCCGGAACAGCCAATGCGTGGTGCGCCTCCTACGTGAACTGGTGCCTGCTTCAAGCCGGCCATGCCATATCCGCCTCGCATTATCGCTGTAATGACCCAGCCGTTTCTGCACAGGTCAGGCCGCTAAATCATATGCCTCAGCGGGTGTCTTCATGCCCAGTGCCTGGTGCGGGCGCCGGTGGTAGTAGAACTGGATCCAGTCGCCGATCACCCGACTGGCGTGCTGCTGGCTTTCGAAGCGGTGTCGATGTGCGCACTGTCCCTTCAACGTGCGGATGACCCGCTCCACCATTCCGTTCTGCTGCGGGCAGTACGGGGTGATGAACTCCTGCTTCAAGCCATAGCTGCGCACCAGTCGGGTGTAGTCGCGACTAGTGAACACCAGGCCGTTGTCGGAGCGCAGCGGGAACGGTGTGTGCACCCGCCCCAAGGTCCCGAACCGCGCGATCAACGTCTGCTCCAGCGCGGCGGTTGCGGTGCTGGCCTTGCCGCTGCGCGACAGGTGCCAGCCAAGCAGTTGCCGGGTATAGCAATCGATCACCAGGGCCAAGGTCAGCCAGTTGTCGCGGCCACCCCAGATCCGGCAAAGGTCCGTCGCCCACCGCTCGTCAGGCGCTTGCGCGACCGACGGCAACACCTGGATCCGTGGGCGGCATCCGACCGCCCGCTTCCTTACCTGCCAGCCCTTCAGCTGGAAGATTCGCTGCACCGTGTTCTTGTTCATGTCCAGCAGCGCCGCGACCGTCCGATAGCCGAACGATGGCTCTTCCTCAATCATCGCCTTGATCGGCTCGGCCAACTCGGGCCGGATCTTCGGCGGCGCCTTCGTCGGGTGGTAGTACATGCTCCGTCGTGCCACCCCAAACCACCGGCACAGCTTCACCATCGAGACCTCAAAGCCTTCGTCCCGCAGTCCCTGCTGGATCGAGACCATCAGGTCTCGTCCTTGCCCAACAGGGACGCCAATTTTTTTCGAGCGCGCAACTCCAGCATGGCCTCGCCGTAGGCTTCCTGCAGGTCCTTGAGCTGGCGCTCGTATTGATCACGAACGTCCTCGGGCTTGGCCCGCAGCGCGTTCTCCATGCCGCGCTTCCCCTCATCGACCAGCTTTCGATCTCCGACGGGGTCAGGTCGAACTGGCGGCTGGCCTCAGCTACTGTCGTCTTGCCCTGGATGATTTCCAGCACCAGCGCCGACTTCCGGCGGGCCGTCCAACGCTTGATTTCCTCTTCCATCATCACGCTCATAGGTGTCTCCTTCGAAAAGTAGCACCTGAGCAGGAATTCAGTGGGTCATTACATGATTCTTGAAACCAAGCGGCACCTGGCCCGCTTCAGTTCAAGGAAACTGCACTTCGCGGTTTAATCCGCCGGGCATCACGGCAGTTCGCCGTGCGAAATCGCGCAAGACGAACGAATGGGCGTGTCGAGTTCCTGGTCAATATCCCCGGACTTTGTGTAGCTGAAGAACTCGATGAATTGAGTGCAACGTTCAAGTTGTGACCCTTTGATCTTTGAATTCAGTACTCTTGCTCCTTCCCAGGAATGATAGGAAGACACAAGGCTGGTTGATATCGGATGGCCTTCGTCGTCATAGAAGACGATGCTTGATGAAAGTCCAGAGCCGTGCCCGTCATCAATAGAGGGATACACGAACTGTATCCACGGAGACCCATTATGGGTTCCCGATGCAACATCAATGAATTCGTGGGCCTTCCAAGGGGACTTGATCTCGCTCGGGGAGATAGGGATGATGCTGCCGAGCGTGCAGCCAGAATTGATGGGGCGCATCGCGTCGTACGCTTGGACGAACATGCCGTCTTCTATGCGATACGCCTTTTCGATGTCGAAACCCACTTCGCTCCCGTTGGGGATCTTGGATACGCCTGCGAGAAAGGAGATACAACCCTCCGGTTGGCTTCCAGTGCTCATTGCGCAGCAGGGTAGAAGGAGTGACAGGCATACGGCCGTGATGTAGTTGATTTTAATCATTTATTTCACGAACAGTTGGAAGGTTGCCTTGGAGATGTAGGTAGTGCTGATGGTCTTTGAGATGGGTTGTATGGTTGAGGAGCTTGGACTGTACATATTCCCATGCTCGCAGTGAACCGCCCCGGGAATTCCGGAGGCTCGTTGGCGTGAGTCACGCCGCCATGGCGAGCTCTCGGATCTGTTGATAGTAGACCGCTTCGACGAGTCTGTAATTTGAACTGTGTAACTGCCTGATCCTGCCCCTGTTTGCCGGACATCCGGATAAGCGATTCAATATCGCAATCCGAGGTGAAGCAGATGAAGAGCAAAACCGTGGTGAAGCAGGTCCGGAAGCGTTACAGCCCGGAGTTCAAGCAGCAAGCCTTGGCGCGCGCCGCGCAAGACGGCATGGCGATGGCGGCCAAGGACTTGGGGCTGCAAGAGAGCCAGCTCTATGGGTGGCGCACCAAGGCCAAGTTGACCGGCCAGACCAGCGAGGAGCAGCGGCTGCAGCAGTCTGAGCATGCCCGGCTCAAGCGTGAGGTGGCGCAGCTGGAAGAGGAGAACGCCTTCTTAGAATGGGCGGCGGCGTACTTCGCCAGGCAACCCAAGTGAAGTACGCGATGATCCGCTCGCACGAAGCTCAGTTCCGGGTGCACATGATGTGCCGTGTGCTGACGGTGTCGCCGAGCGGCTACTACGAATGGCGCGGTCGGGCGCCTTCGCCGAGGGCACGGGCGCGGGTGCAGAAGCAGCTTGATGCCGAAGTGAAGCTCGCTTTTACGGCTGAAAATAGCCGTGCGGGCTCGACGGGTCTATCTCGACGGCTGAAGGCGCAAAGTCACACCGCCGGCCGCCACCAGGTGGCGCAGAGCATGCGCCGGCATGGCCTGCGGGCCAAAGATGCACGCAAGCACAAGGCGACGACGAACTCAAAAACACTCGCTGCCAAATCTGCTGGCGCAGGACTTCAGTGCCCAGCGGCCCAACCAGAAGCGGGTCGGCGACATCACCTACATCGCCACCGACGAAGGCTGGCTGTATCTGGCGGTGGTGCTGGATCTGTACTCGCGCCTGGTGGTGGGCTGGTCGATGTCGGATCGGATGACCGCGCCCCTGGTGTGCGATGCGATGCGCATGGCCCTGTTCCGGCGCCATCGGCCTCGTGGCGTGATCGTGCACTCCGATCGCGGCAGCCAGTATTGTTCGCGCGAGCACCGCACGCTGCTCGACGAGCACGGCTTGGTGGCCAGCATGAGCGCCAAGGGCAACTGCTACGACAACGCTGCGATGGAAAGCCGGAATCACAGCTTGAAGGTCGAGGCCGTGCACGGCGAGCGTTTCAGTACTCGCGAACAAGCCAAGGCGCAGGTGTTCGACTACATCGAGGTTTACTACAATCGACAGCGGCTCCACTCCACGCTCGGCTATCTCAGCCCGGAGGAGTTTGAGCTATCCCGTGTCGCTTAGATGGATGTCCGGAGTTCCGGGGCAAGCTCATTTTTACCGCGCGCCCACGACAATCCTCTCCACAGGTTAGCTGACGCCATAAGCGGTGCCGCACGTCATCTCCGCGCCGCCCTTCAGGAAATCGAAAGCGCCGATGAAATCGACCGAACGGCTATTCGCCCTTCTGATTGGCTCGCTGCGGCTTCTCTCGCAGATCGCCTGTAGTGCACAGCCGCAACTGGACCAGGACAAGCGGCGGCCGGCTTCGCCGGCATCCAAGAACGCCCGCGGGGGCACGTCGGGAATCGCGGGCTATCACTGCCCAGGTTCGGCTTTCCTATCCGAGTTTCGCTGCTGGCCTACCATGACGTAGGCTTAGACGACATTACTTCGACAGCGTCCAGCATGCGAGAGGGGGCGCCCGGCGTGAGCTCATCCCATATAAACGGTGAGGATGGCGATTTCAGGTTCCTGCGGACGGAGCGGAACCCGAACACATTGACCCACCTAAACACAATTGCGGGGGCGAACGCCTTGGATGAAGAAAGAGACACTCACCAAAGTATGGCAGAGACGGCGCAATGAGGAACTTCCTTGCTTCCTTGGCGATGCTTATTCAAGCATGCTCTGCGAGCGGGCATTCAGAGGCATCGGGGAAGGCCCATTCCGAAACATCTATCGCAAATCCGAATGAGCAACGGGAGAAAGATCAAGCAAAGGATAGCGAGTTCACCAGAGCGAAGATGGCCGACGGGAATACATGCGCAAAAGCCTTATCTTTTGCAGAAAAAGTCAGCGAAGGCACCCTGAGTGCATTCAGAGTATTCAACGACTACCCACCAGTTGCGAATGCCAAGAGTCCTGGCGAGGTAGTCATTGAGCCGTTCCCAGACCAGATCACGGCTCTTTCTGCCTGTTTGCCTAAGAATGCCTTCGAGTTCAAGGTGCTTACGGATGGTGTGCTGGTGAATGGAACCGAATCGCAACTCTTCCCGTTTTCAGTTTGGAGGATTCAAGAAAATTACTACCTGGTAACGTACCTGCACAAGAACTACGACATGAGCGATGGTGAGGGGGAGGCGGTGGAAGTATCTGGAATCGTACTTGACGCCAACGGGAAGCCAATAAAGCCCATGCAGGAGTTATCCTCGTGGTACGAATACGAAGGCTCCATCAGAATCAGGGATCTCCATTACTTGAATGGAAAGTTCACCACCACAGAGGAAGTCTTTGACCCAGTTGAAAGAGATGAAGCAGGTCGAGCTCTTGATTATGTCAACGACCATGGAAATGACGTCATCAAGGAGCATTACCTTCATTGAGGGCCGAGCGGCCTCACTTAGTCCCGTTGCGTTATAAACAAGTATTATAGTGGAGTGAACCGCCGACCTTTCCGGAGGCTCCAACCTTTAACGGCGCTTCATCGTTTCGAGTGCGTAGCTTAGTCTTCGACGGATGAGAGATAGCGAGCTTTATGCCCAGATCCTGGGTCTGCGAGCACCATGGGGTCTGGCAGGGTCCGGATCCAGCTTCTACCGAGTACTTGCCGAGTACAACCAGTGCCACCGCCGCGGCCGCGCCAAGCCGCCGCGCAACGTCGCCAAACCAAAGGCATTGGCGACGGCGGTCGCAATCAAGTATGGCATGGGACATCACCTATTTGCCCACCGCCATGCGTGGCCAGTTTCATCGGCTGTGCAAACAACGCCTATGATGACGCAAACAGAAGTTCTTCGTATAAACTTTGGAATACCGAACCTGGCGATGGTTGGCCGTATCGCGGCCGCGGCCTGAAACAGTTGACTGGACGTGGTAATTACAGAGATCTCGCAGCAACGCATGAACGAATCTGGGTGAAAGTATCGATTTCGAGGCGAATCCAGATAAAGTGGACGAGCCAACCCGTGCTGTTCGGTCAGGATTGATGTTCTGGGTTGATAGAAAATTATATCTACAGGCAGACAACGGAATTACCGAGACCCTGCAGACAAAATTACCGATTTAATTAACAAAGGCACGAAAAGCCACAAGGAACGGTGGAGTCTTGTCGAGCTTATAAGGAATGGCAGGATTTTTATAGATGCCGTATAGCTCAAGCACGATGCATTGCAGTACGCGCTCCTCCTTGAGGCACACTATCCGCCAAACTGCCAAATCCCAACACCCTCGAGGCTATGACGTTATGTATACTTTAATTCTAATGGCCGCCTGTGCTATGCCCTGCAGCCCCGAACTGCTTTCTGGGTCCGAGCTGTTTGTAGTGCCTAAAATTGACCGAGGAATGCTAATCAAAACTTCAGAGTATCAGTTTGAACTAAAGCCATCTCCGGATCAATTTTACGTTATCGAAGGAACTTCCGGCAACGGCGCCAGAATAAAGCACAAGCTGATGGAACCGCATTTTTCAAGGGCAGAAAGAATGTTTGTGGTCGAGAATCATTCCTGCGGCGCGAAACACATTGATCTCGTCATTCAGACCGGGCCGAGCCAGAATGCAGACATAATTGAGAGAAATTATTACCGGGTAGTTTTTTCGCAAGACCTAAGCTCAGTTGTCTCTGAGTTCTTTGACCCCAGCGTAGCGGTTGCAAATGCCGTTCTGCCGCTCCAGACCATTGGCGTTATAGCTAAAGAATCGACGGAAATTGAGATTTCCTGCAAAGACAATTCACCTATAGTGCTATCCAAGGAGAAATGAATAGCTCTGGATCTCAAGTAGCAGCTGTTAGCACGAACTTTCAGCCTAGCCGCACTGAGAGCACGTGCCGATCGAGGATGGCGCCATCGGTTCTAGGAGATCGGAGGGGGCGGATTCTACTGTGCCAAGACTGGCATTCACAGGGCGGCTGATGGCGAAGCTACTGCACAAGCTTCGGCCTGCCGTAAGTCGGCTAGTCAATCCATACGAGCGCCCACCCGCTCCAAGGCGGGCAACCGAAACCATATCCTCTTACCGCGTGCTCGGCGATGAAGCTTAAAAACACGATACCGTTGCCGTTTCTATTCATATTCATCGCATCAGGCGTAGCCTGTGCCGACAACCAAAACTTAGGTCGATCATTCCGAGCAATTGCCGATCAGTTCTCTTTCGATCGCGGCAACCGCACAGTCAATATCCCTCTTGACGTGACCGTCAGCGGCTGGGCCGTCAGTTGCAGTCGAACGCGCGCTATTGTTTGGGGCCATGACAACAATCTAGTAGAAATGGGTGCCCCGCCAGTCGTCAAGGTCTATTTAATTGACATTGAGCGTGACGAACCCATCAACCATTACACAGTGACCCGCGGCCCTTATGAAGTGACCTTCAGCCGAGACCAGAGCCGGGCAACAGTGGACGACTATGTCGTTGACCAAGCTTCAGGCGAAGTTATCGGAATGACAGAAGACATCAATCTGGCAGCCGAGTCCTGCCCTTTATTTTCAGGTAAGCAGTCGGACTGATTTTTCGTGCGGCAGAGCACGACAATCGATTACCTCTCGGGCGACCACGGCTCCTTCATCATGTACACGCTGGGCAGATGACCGTCATGCGAAGTGCCCCCTTGTGACCGTGACCCTGCTGCTGGCCGCCTGCAATCCGGGTGCCAGACTGGACGCGTCGTACTTTGTCAGGGGGTAAGGGCGAAGTGCGCGTTCATGCGCGCACACGTTGGCGATTTGCGCCCGGTGACGATGTGTCGGGTCACAACGGATGACACGCATATCCACCATGTACATATCAGCCTGGGAACCGACCAACCATGAACATCAGGCGCACACAGGAACGAAGTTAATGAGACTTCTTCGAACCATTGCCCTAGTGATCGCAGCGCCATTTTCTGCAATTTCGTGCTCAACACCTGTCCAGATGTTTATGCTGAGCAACGATGGTGAGTTCATAGACTATGCAGGAACAGCGACAATAAGCGGGTTTTACTTCGTAAATCCGAGTAACATCGAGATTCACGATGCCGTGTGCTTCTTCCCAGACGATTCCAGCCAGAAATCGCTTCCACAAGACTCTGATGGAAATCCGTTTCATTGGATGTGCTTCTCCAATAACGCCGAGGCGAGAGAGATGCTGGGATTGGACTCCCTCCAGCATTCTGATTCAGCTTGCTACCAGGGTTATGCGAAGATCACAGTAGAAAGCTACCGCCGCTATGTTGCCGAGAGCGAGGGCGTCAGTTTCTCCGAACTCACCAACACGCATCAACACAGCGCTGCTTCAGTGGTCTCGTGTAACGCAATTCATTCGCCCTGAATGGACCGGCCAGACCTTGCAGGTACCTACAAGAATGTCTCGCCTGCGCCGTAAAGAACCGCCCGGAATCCCGGAGGCTCGCGGGTGTGAATCACGCCGCCATGGCGAGCCCACGGATCTGAACTCCGAAAGGTTCCTAATGCCAACTTCCATCTGTTGGAGAAAACCCATGATCAGCCGATTTGCCAGCTCCATGGTCGCCGTACTTACCCTGGCGCTGTTCCTCGTCGCTTGCTCCGAGCGCGAGCACAGCACCAGGAGACAGGTGGAAACCTTGCAGCCGCGACTGAAGCTGGTAGCTGACGCACCTCCTGCATCGGAGCAATGCGATTCGGAGGGGCGCTGCAACGCGGCACTCGCCGGCAACCAGGACGCCCTCGCGCTGTGCGAAGGCGATACGGCGACGCTGTACTGGACCGAGGGTCGGAGGCACTATCTTCTTGCCTGCGAGTGCAAATGCACCTCGCACGACAACTACGGATGGCTGGTCGATGGGTCGTCTGGCAAGGTCCAGGGAGTGGCGCTTGGAAAGCCGGCGATCGCGACGGAGCTGGTCGATGTCGATGCCGTGAGCGATATCCTGGCGCCCCATCCGTTCTGTGAGGCGATCGATCCCGGCTCCATGCAGGCTGCAGAATTCGTCAGCTTGATCAAGCAACCAACCGGCGACGAAGATACTCCCTACTGTTTCTCGCCCAGGGCGTTCATTACGTCCAGCCAAGGCCTTGTCATCGAGGACAACGGCAGCAAGGTGCCTGAAAGCGATGAGGAGGTATTCCTGCTCACCTCGGCTGACGTGGCGGCGGCTGTGCTGGCTTTGGCTAGACAGACAGTGGCGGACTGAGCCGCCCCCCGACTACAGTCTCACGCCTCATACAACGCCGCGACTTCCCTGAGGCAGGCGCCACTCACTGCATCGGGCAGGCAGGATCGCCGCGATGCTTCGCGCACAGCTTCTGCCGACAGCGAATGCCGGCCGTGGTATTGGCCGCGGGGCAGGACCGCAACTGCCTCTGCAGGTTTGCCGAACTCTGGTTGGCCGCGGCGACTTCGCTGCTGGCCGGGGATCCAGGCTCCGCCGAGGGCGCCTTGCTCAATTGCGCGACCAGCTCATCCAGGGTTTGCGGGCCGGTGCCGCCAGCTTGGGCCTTGTCAGGCTGTTCGCGGATGTTCGCCATCAGGACGGCAAGCAGGTCCGCCTTCTCGTCCGCGGTTTGCGCGCGCGGACGCGCGGTCCGCCTGGCGCTTGCCGATGTGCCACCCCGGCTTGCCGTTGCTGCCGGCGCAGCTTCGGTGTTGAGCCCGAGCCGGCTGGCGAGGTCGGTTCCCGCCTCGGCTGCTTCGGCATTCGCGCCGATGTTGGACAGCGGGTCATCCGTCGATGGCTGCCCGCCGTGCGCGCTCCCTCCATCCACGAGCACGGCCGTGGATGATCGGTCCACGACGCCTGACGGTGACAGGGGCGCATGGGCGACCTGCATCGACTCGGCCGAACCGCGATCAGACAGTGCAGCCCAGCCCGCGATCCCGATGGCGGCCAGGCCGGCGGCCAATACCCACGGCAAGAACCGCGGCCAAGGTCGCTGTTGACTCCCCTGCCCCGCCAGCTCCACGTCGAGCCTGCCACCGGCCGCGCGCGCGCCCTCCTGTCCTCCAGGCGCGGGGCCGGATTCGAAAAGACTGGGGCGGGCTGGTTTGCGATCCTTGCTGTCCACGGGCGTGCCTGTTCTTTCCATGGCCGGGCTGTATATTCGCCAAGCATACTTCATCCCTCCCGCAAGACCACTCCGGTCCACGGACGAGACCAGACGACCCAGTGATCGCGCTATGGATGGCCCTGCTCTTCGCATTCGCATGCCTGCTAGCGTGGCTTGCATACTTCGCCGACGTGCGGGAGCGGCTGCTTGCGTGGCTCCTTGCCCGACTGCGCGCAGTCGGCGGCCGGGCCAGGCGTATCAGCGGCTCGGTGCAACACGGCCTGGCTCGCAAATCGCGGCGTGACCAGCCTTCGCACCTTGCGGAAATCTTCCAGACGTATCGTCACCTGCTGTTGGCAGGACTGCTTGTCATCGCGCTGCCGCCACTGCTGGTGCTGCTGTTCCGGCGCGAGGTGATCCTGGACGGGTTCGAAGGCGTCGCCAGGCCGGTGGCCAGCGTAAAGCTCGAGGAACTCCTTCGTGGCGAGCGACTGGTGCCCCCTTCCCCGCCGCCTCCGGAAGTGTTCATGACCGCAGAAGTCGAGGAGGTCCGGCCGATGACGGCGAGCGCGGACCGCAAGTGGGATCAGCTGGATGCGGAGTTCACCCAGCGGCTGCTAGCGATCTATCAGGTCATGCGGGAGCAGCACGGGTACGAAATGGTGCTGGTGGAGGGCTATCGCAGCCCGGCCCGGCAGGACCAACTGGCGGCGCGTGGCCAGCACGTGACCCGGGCACGGGGCGGGCGGAGCTGGCACCAGTACGGTCTGGCCGCCGACAGCGCCTTCATGCGCGACGGCAAGCTGGTGATCACCGAGCGCGACCCGTGGGCGATGCGGGGCTACCAGTTGTACGGGCAAGTCGCCAGGGAGGCCGGACTGGTCTGGGGCGGCGACTGGACCAGCATCAAGGACCTGATGCACGTGGAACTGAGACGTGAAGGCGTGATGAAGCGATAGCCGCTCTGCTATCGTTACCCGTCGTTCATCGACGATGTCGATCCAGGGATTCGGGAGAACATCATGTCACGCCCTTTTATCTTGCTTGGAGACGCGCTCAGCCACGGCGGCACGGTCACGTCCGCTTCCGTGCAGAGTGATGTCGCCGGGCGTCCAATCGCCCGCGTCGGCGACGCCTGCGTCTGTTCGAAGCACGGCCCAACCACGATCGCCAGCGGCGATCCGACGCTGGTCATCGATGGCATGGCCGTCGCGCGCTCCGGGGACACCACCGCATGCGGCGCATCGTTGATGCCCAGCCAGGCCACCACCGGCATCCGTTGAACGGCCACGGGTTCCTGATCAACGGATGATGAGCAGACTTCTGCGCTTTCTCATGTGGCTGTTGCTGACCGCCCTGGTGGTCTGGGTGGTCGTCATCGGCTACTGGAAGATCGTGGGCGTACGTCCCGATGTCCGTGCCCTGGTGCTGTACCTCGGCGTCCTGCCGCTGGGTACGTTCGCGGTCCTGGCGCTGCTCAAGCACGGCCTTGCGAACGCCCGCAGCAAGGCCTCCAACGCGCAGGCTGACTCTTTGGAAGCTGCAGGCGACGACGCAGCGACGGGTGGGGACGCCCCCGCAGGCGAGCCCGCCACGCCTGTCGGCATCCTGGCCAGTGCAGTGCAACTGCCCGCGGGCAGCGACGTCGCGAGCGTGCTCGGGGCGATCGGCACGCCTGCGGCACCGCAGCTGCATCAGAAACTCAAGGACGGGTCCGGTTATCCGGTGTTCGCCAGCTGGATCGACGACGTCGACACCGATGCGGTGATGCAGGCGTTTGAAGCCGCCGGCGGCAAACACGCCGATATTCGCCGCCTCCCCGAAGAGCAACTCCGCGCCTTCGGCCTGATGCTGCCCGTCACGCAGGACCTGCTCGCCGAGGTGGTCGCAGAAGACTGGCTTGCTGCGCCACTCCCCTCGGTCAGCGGAGGACGCTCGACGGCCCCGCCGCCCCCCAGGCTGCAGGCCAGCATCCTCCTTCCTTCGGAATGGACTTCCGCGATCCGGGAACTGGCGGTGGCCTGGTTCGTGGAAGAAGCACGCGCTGCCGGCATCCTCGCCGGACAGTTGGTTGCTGAGGTCATCCCGGCCTCTGGTAGCGACGAGGTCTGGCGCCACCTTTCGAAAATCGCATTGCCATCCTCCCCGCCCTCCCCCGCGCCGGTCCTGCATCTCGTACTGGCATGCCACTCCCAGCTCGGGGAACGCAGCGTCCAGCGGCTGGACCAGGCGGGGCAGCTGCTTTCGGCCATGCGCAGCGAAGGCATCGTGCCGGGTGAAGGCGCGGCCGGCGTCCTGCTGCTTGCAGCCGACGCGGACGGCGGGTTCGCGCTGCCGCCGAAGGCCGTGCTCCGCGCACACGCCACCATGCGCCAGGGCGTGTCCTGGCAACCGCGCACGGCAGTCCAGCAAATGGAAGACCTTTTCGGGCAGGTTCTCGCGCGCGCACCGGGCGCGACCAGCGATGAAGTGAAGGCAATGGTCAGCGATGCCGACCTGCGCAAGTCGCGCGCGACCGCCGTTGCCGGATTCATGGATCGGGCCCTTGAGCACCTGGATCCCGAGAGCGACTGCATGGCCACGGGGAGCAGCTGTGGCCATGCGGGCATCGTGTCCCCGCTTTCCCTGATTGCATTGGCCGCCGAACGAGCGGCGGCAAATGACCAGCCCGTGCTTGCAGTGGCGGTTGCGGAACCCGACCAGCGCACCATCGCCCTTGTGTCTCCCCCCGACTCCCCGGCTGCCGACGAGACGGCCGAATCCTCCAGCAACCCGCAGGCAACATGAGCAGACTCCGCTATTTCCTCACCGACTATCGAACGATCACGGCGCTCGGGCTGCTGCTCGCCGGAGCCACCCTCTTCCTCGGCGTCGACGGCATGAAGCAGGTGGGCTTCTGGCTGCTGGTCGCCGGTGTCGTGATTACGCTGGTCTGGCTGCTGGTCTGGGGAATCCGCAGGATCCGTACGCGCCGGGCCGCGAACAAGCTTGACGACATGATGCGCGACCAGGCGGACACCGCCCTGGCGCATGCCAAGCCGGCCAGCCGTGCGGACACGGAGGTGCTCCGCGAAAAGATGCTCGAGGCGGTCAAGGCGATCAAGACTTCGCGCCTGGGCCAGGCCCGCGGCACCGCGGCGCTCTACGAGCTGCCCTGGTACGTGATCATCGGCAATCCCGCAGCCGGCAAGAGCACGGCGGTGCTCAATTCCGGGCTGCAGTTTCCGTTCGAGGACAGCCGCAGCAACGTCATCCACGGCATCGGCGGCACCCGCAATTGCGACTGGTACTTCACCACCGAAGGCATCGTGCTCGATACCGCCGGCCGCTACACCGTCAGCGTCGAGGACCGACTGGACTGGCTGACCTTCCTCGACCTGCTGCGCGCCAACCGGCCCATGGCCCCCATCAACGGCGTGATCATTGCCGCGAGCATCGCCGAACTCACCGGCAGCAAGCCGGAGTTCGCGATCGAGCTGGCCAAGAACCTGCGCCAGCGCGTGCAGGAACTGACAGAGCGCCTGGAGGTATTCGCGCCGGTGTACGTGGTGTTCACCAAGGCCGACCTGATCGCCGGGTTCTCCGAGTTCTTCAGCACGCTCGACCCCGCGGAACGTGAGAACGGCTGGGGTGCCACGCTGCCCTATGAAACCGGCGGGACGACCGACGCGCTCGTCTCGTTCGACACGCACTTCGACATCCTCTCCGACGGCCTGAAGGAAGTCGCGCTGTCCCAGCTTGGCATGCGCCGCGGCCAGGACTCCGGGCCGGCGCTGCTGACGCTGCCATTGGAGTTCGCGGCGATCAAGCCCGCCCTGCGCACCTTCATCGCGACGCTGTTCGAAGAGAACCCCTACCAGTTCAAGCCGGTGTTCCGCGGCTTCTACTTCACCAGCGCGATCCAGGAAGGCGCATCGGTCCATCGCGCCTCGGAGCGCATTTCCCGGCAGTTCGATCTCGGCCCGGCGCCCGCGGCAGAGGAAACACCGGCGCCCGAGGATGGCTCGCAGGACGGCTTCTTCCTGAAGGGACTGTTCCGCAAGGTCGTTTTCGCCGACCGGCAGCTGGTCAAGCAGCACTCCACTCCGCGCCGCACGCGTCTGCGTTACGTCGCCTTCCTCGGCGCCGCCGCCGTGCTGGCCCTGGTCCTGGCCGGCTGGACCTGGTCGTATACGGCCAACCGCCAGTTCGCCTCCAACGTCACCGCGGACCTCGGGAAGGCGGTGGAGGTGCAGCAGGGCCGCGTCGATCTGAAATCGCGGATCGAGGCACTGCTGATCCTGCAGCAGCGCCTGGAACAGCTCGAGCAGTACCGCGAGGACAAGCCGCTGTCGCTCGGCCTGGGCCTGTACCAGGGGGCGCGCATCGAGGAGAAGGTGCGCCGCGAGTACTTCAACGGCATGCGCCAGATCATGCTGCAGCCGGTGACCGAGCGGCTTGAGGGCTTCATCGGCGATTTCGTCGCCAACGGCAAATCGAGCCCCGCTGCAGAGGCTCCTGAAGGCGGCACGCAGGAAGCCACCGACACGCTTTACCAGGAGGCGTCGGCCACGAGTCCCGATGACGGCTACGCCGCGCTGAAGGCCTACCTGATGCTTGGTGACCGGTCGCGCGTAGAGCCCAGTGCCCTGTCCTCGGAGCTGACCCGGTTCTGGCGCAACTGGCTGGAAGCCAACCGCGGCCAGATGACGCGCGAGGAGATGGTCCGCAACGCGGAGCGGCTGATGACGTTCTACATATCCCAGTCGTCCGCATCGGACTGGCCGACGATCGAAACCAGGTTTGCGCTTGTCGACGACTCCCGCAACCTGCTGCGCGAGATCATGAAGGGCAAGCCAGCCGTCGAGCGGGTATATGACGACGTCAAGACCCGGGCAGCCACCCGCTACCCGACGATCACCGTCGACTATCTCGTCGGCCAGGACGTCAACAAGGGCGCGATCACGGGCAATTACGCGATTTCCGGCGCCTTCTCCCGCGCGGCATGGGAAGGCTATATCCAGGATGCGATCAAGGAAGCATCCAACACCCAGCTCAGCACCACCGACTGGGTCCTGGAAACCAGCGCGGCCACCGACCTCACCATCGCCGGGAGCCCCGAGCACATCGCCCAGGAGCTGGCCGGGATGTACAAGACCGAGTACGCACGGGAATGGCGGCGCTTCGTCGACAATGTCGCGATCGCCGAGTTCCCGAGCTTCGACGTGGCGGTGACCCGGATGGACAGCCTCGGTGATCCAAGGAACTCCCCGCTGCTCAAGCTGATGACGCAGATCAACGAGAACACCATCTGGGACAACCCGAAGGCCCAGAGCGAGCTCATGGGCAAGGCCCGCGAAGGCATCACCGGATGGTTCGAGCGCGTGATCATGCGTCGCAACCCGACTTCGATCCCGGTTCGACTCGATCCGCAGACCGGTCGCCAGGAGCCCGTGCCAGCAGGCCCCGTGGGAAGCGAGTTCGCAGGTTTCGCGCGCTTGATGGCCGGGCGTGACGGCGGTGCGTCGATGCTCGGCAGCTACTTCGAAGCACTGGGCGGGGTGCGGACGCGACTGAACGGCATTCGTACCCGGGGCGCGACGGAAGCCGGCGCGAGCAAGCTGATGCAGGACACGCTGGCCTCGGGATCCGAGCTGTCGGAAGCACTGAAGCTGGTGGACGAGCAGATGCTCGACGGCATCGACGACGCGCAGAGGCAATCATTGCGCAGCCTGTTGCTGAGACCGTTGACGCAGACCTATGCCGCGCTGGTCGGCCCCACCGAGACCGAGCTCAACCATGTCTGGTCCGCGCAGGTCTACCAGCCCTTCGAGAGCGGCATCGGACAGCGCTACCCGTTCACTCCCGGCGCTTCGGTAGAGGCCGTGCAGTCCGACATCGAGCAGGTATTCGGACCCAACGGCAACGTCGCCCAGTTCAGCAAGGACACGCTCGGCAGCCTGGTCACCCGACGCGGCAACGCGCTGGAGCCGGCGCGCTGGGCAAACATCGGGATCACGCTGTCGCCCGAGTTCCTGGCGGGATACCCCACCTGGGTGGCACCGCTTGGCCAGGTCGCCTCCAGCGCTGGTGGTTCCGGCGGCGGCGCGCAGCAGACCTTCCAGATCAAGCCGCAGCCGGTGTCGGGTCTCAACGAGTACACGATCGAGATCGACGGCCAGGTCCTTCGCTACCGCAACACGCCGCCGCAGTGGCAGACCTTCCGCTGGCCCGGCCAGGGGACGCCGGGCGTACGGGTCTTCTCGATCACCGCGAGCGGCCAGTCGGTGGAATTCCTGAACGCGCCGGGCAACGAGGGCCTGAGCAGGCTCTTCGACGCCGCGGATCAACGCACCATCGGCGACGGCCACTACCAGCTGACCTGGCAAGCGGCGGGCAGCCCTGCCATCACCATCGAGCTCCAGATCATCGCGGCGCCCGTCCAGTCGAACAGCGGAGGAAGTTCGGCCGGGCTCACTACCAACAGCATGCGCGGACTGCGCCTGCCCGCAACGGTCACGCCGGCCACGCCGGCACCGGCCACCCAGCCATCCGTTGGCAGCCCGCAGCCGGAGGTGCAGCGATGAACGAGGTGGCGATCCCGGTCAGCTATTTCGGCAAGCTGCCATCGCGTGGCGATTTCGTGCGCACGCCGGACAACCATCAGCTGATGAACCTGCTCGACCGCTGGGTTGGCAGTGGCCTGGAGCTGCTGAGCCATGACGTTGCATGGAAGCAGTCCTATGAAGCCGCGCAGTCCCTGCACTTCGCGTTCCTGGGGCCGCGCAGCAAGCTGGTGATCGCGGGCCACTTGCAGCCGAGCCGCGACACCTCGGAGCGCCGGTTCCCGTTCATCGCAGCCACGCACCTGCAGGTCCCGCCCTCGCTGGATTTCGTCGCGCGCAGCCCGCTGGCATTCTCCCGCCTGTGGGTGTCGCTGGCCCGCATGGTGCGTGCGGCAGTAGCCGCGGAGGACCCGACCGACCCGCTACGCCAGATCGCCGAGACCCGCTTTTCGCTCAACCCGACTCCTGCCGCATATGACGCAACCTTTCAGGACTTCCTGGACATGCAGGTGCTGGATTCGCTCGAAAGCGCCCTGGCCGATGCCGGGCACGGCCAGGTCACGCTGAAATGGGCGCTGCCGGCACTGGGTCTGCTGCTGCAGCCGGCCCTGGGCGGCGCCGCCATGCCCATAGACAAGGGCCTGTCGCTGCCCCTGCCACGGGATCCGCTGTACCGCCCCCTTGCCGCCGCGTTCTGGCTGGACCTGGTCTCCGGCTTTCTGGCGCGTGCCGACGTCGAGCTTGCACTGATCATCAACGAGGGCGACAAGCCGCGGCTGACCATCGGCTTCAACGGCGCCGATGGCCGGATCCTGCACAGCGCGATCGATCCCCGGGCGGGTGCCGAACGCCTGATCAACGTCGACGCCGCGGATTGGGTCGAGGACCAACTGCAGGGCGATTACGCGCTCAACAAGCTGGCCAGCTACCTCGACCGCAGTGATCTGTCGCTGCGGTCCGCGCGGCAGGTTTTCCGCGAAACGTTCCTTGGAGCATGAACATGCGAACCGCCATCGCCATCGCCACCGGCATCCTGGCCATCGGCTTCCTGGTCCCGCACGCCGCACTGGCCCAGGCCGGGGGCGCGGATCTTCCGCCCATCGTGGTCGAGGGCGTGGTACCCGACGAAGCCAGCAAGGCAGCCGTGCTCGCCAAGGTGCGTGAGGTCTATGGCGCCGAACGCGTGGTCGACAGGGTCCTGATCGGCACCGTGGTTGCGCCGCCCAACTGGAGCGAGAACGTCGCGAAGCTGGTGGACCCCAAGCTCAAGCAGGTCACCAGGGGCGAGCTCGATGTCAACGGCAACAGCGTCACCATCAAGGGCACCGTGGTCAACGAGCTGCAGCGACAGCAGGTGGCCAGCCAGCTGCTGACCTCCTTGAACTCTTCCTACGCGGTGAATGCCGACGGCCTGGTGGTCGGGGATTCGCCGCAGAACCTGATCGATGAGGTGCTGGCCGACCGGATCATCGAGTTCGAAAGCGGAAGCGACCGGCTCACCCCCGCCGGCCAGCGGATCCTGGACGAGCTTGTCGGCCCGATGAAGGATGTCGGCAATGCGCGGGTACAGATCATCGGCCACACCGACAATGTCGGGCAGCGCCAGGGCAACCTGGGCCTGAGCCTCGCGCGTGCGGAGCGCGTGCTCGAGTACTTCAGTGAGAGGGGCGTGCCGACCTCGGGCCTCAGCGTCCTTGGCCGTGGGCCGGACGAGCCCGTCGCCGACAACGCCACGCCGGATGGCCGAGCCCGCAATCGCAGGATCCAGTTCACGGTCCTTCAGTAGTCCGCCTCCCGCGCCAGGGCGCGGGAGCTTGTTCCGGCGACGATCTATTCGTCGCGCGCGCCTTCGTCGACGTCCAGGAGTTCTTCCACCTGGGCCAGCGTGGAATCGTCCTTGATCACCCGCTTCAGCCACACGTGGAGCGGCATCTCGCCCCAACGCGCCGCCTTCTCGGCAAGATAGGCGACCGGGCTGTGCGGCTCCGTGCGGCGGAAGAATTCCGCCACGCGGCGCAGCTGGGCCAAGGCCTCCCGGCGTGAACCGATCTGCGAGGACAGCCCGCTGCCCTGCCCCGCCGGCGCAGCCGTTTCCTGCGCCTGCGGTTCGTCGCCTTGCTCCAGCTCGATATCACCGTCGAACAGGACTCCCGCGTCCCTTGCATAGCGCATGACCAGGCCTCGCGAATACGCGAGCTGGTCGCGGACCGCGCCGAAGCTCGGGCCATCGCTGCCCAGCCGCGCATCGACGACAAGCTCCAGTTCCTTGAGCGCGGCTTCGCAATCGGGCACTGCGTCGACCAGCTGTGCGTAGAACTCGCGCGAAGTCGCGCGCCGCGCCGCCTCCATCACCTCCAGCGGTGGCAGGCCATCGATCGCGGCAGCGTGTTCATCCGGGCTGTTCTGCCTGATCCGCGCGGTATCGAACTGGATCTGGCTGAAGCTCCCCTGCTGCCCCTGCGTCAGGGGAATGTCCTTGATCCACTGGACCGAGTGCGACAGCAGCCAGCTGAAGTTGCCGATGCGCTGCTCGTAATCGTCATCCTCGACCTCCGGGTACAGCGCGTCCCAATAGCGTTCACACAGCCCGGCCATGACGCGATACCCCTGCGCCAGGCCCTGGAAGCCGTGGAGGCGAACCGACGCCTCGGAAAACCACACGGCAAGCTGCAGGTCCTTGGTGCGCTTGCCCAGCAGCTCGGTCGTGTCGCGGTAAACAGCGGGCCAGTCGGCGACCTTGAGGTCGGTGACCCATTCGCCCTGGTCCAGGGTGGGGTCATCCCCGCGCCTGGCCTCCTGGATCCGGTCGTACTCGATGGAGAACGCCATGTCCTCGCCGCACGGGTTGTCTTCTGAAATCGGTGCCAGCAGTTCCCCTGCTTCCGGCATGGTCATGGTGTCTTCCTGAACATGGTTGTCGGGCGATTCTAGCGTGCCCGACCTGCTCAGTAACCCGCCAGCGGCTCGTGCTCCCGCGCAGCGGCAGCGGTCACCAATGTGTGGTTGATGCGCAGCCATGTACCGGCGTGCAGGTCGTAGAGCGCCTCGACGTTCGCGACGGTGCTGCCACCGGGCCCGAAGTCGGCAATGCCGCTGGCCTCGATGTGGAGGAAGCGGCTGCCCGACTGCATGCTGCTGATATCGTCGAACTGCAGGAACACGCGCGCGGCCCCGGGCAGTGACTCGAGCTCGCCGGCCATGCGCGCTTCCAGTTCGCCCAGCAGGGCTGCGTCATTGGGGACGAAGCGTTCACCGGCGCCCTCGCCATCCGCTCCCAGGTCGATTTCCGGATAGCCAGCGGTGGCGAACAGGGGGTCGTAGCGGGACCGGTAGTGGAATGCGAGCCAGTCGTCGTCGTTGCCGCTGAAACGAAGCTCGCCTACGCCGTGCACGACGTGGTCTCGCGGGCCCGTGATCTCCACCTCCGCTGCGCCGAGCTTCAGCTCCAGCATGCTGTCGCCGAACTCATCGCCAAGTGTGGCGACCAGCACCGCGGCAACGGCCGCCAAGACCTGCTCGTCCACCGGCGAAGGCATGGAAATGGTGTCGGCAGCCCGCACAGCAGCGTCCTCTCCTGCCTGCGCGGATGCACACGGCGCGGCCACGGAAAGCATGGCCAGGAGCAGCAGCTTGGCGCGGCGGACTGCCGGCATGGAGGGTGTCCCGTTGCGGTTATGTTCCTGAGAACGCAGGAACGGCGCCAACGGGGACACCATGGACACCTTTCAGGTCTCCGCGGGCAGCATTCCGGGCCGGCGCCAAGCACCGGCCCCGAAGACTCACCCCTCGCCGACCACGTCCACGCCAGCCGGCGCGACGAAGCGGAAGGTCCCGCGATCGAAGACAGGGTTCCGCTTCCAGCCGCTGAACGTGACCTCGGTGCGCTGGCCCAGGCTGTCGACCACTTCCATGCGCACCAGCGACGCACCCTTGAAGCCCAGGCGGGCGCTGCTGAAGCTGGCCTGGTCGGCATCGCGCGGCGACAGCTGGAGCCAGGAAAGGCCCTCGGCCTCACCGCCTTCGCGGACGTTGAAGTCGCGCTCGAGCTTCGCCGGATCGACCAGGGCCGCCAGCGGGCTGTTCTGCTCTTCCGGCCCCTGCGCACGCACGGTCACCTGCTCGAGGTCGGGATCGTAGACCCAGACCTTCTCGCCATCGGCCACGATCAGCTGCTCGTAGGGCGTCGCGTATTCCCAGCGGAACAGGCGCGGCGCCGACAGCGCGACGCGGCCGCTGGAGGTTTCCTTCAGGCGGCCATCGAGGTCGTAGAGCTTCTGTTCGAACTGTCCGTCGAGCCCCTTGAGGCTGGCGCTGAACGCAGCGAGATCGTCGCGGGCGCCCGCGTACGCGGTGCCGGCGATGGTGGACAGCAGGGCCAGTGCGGCCAGCCAGTAGCGCATGCGGGTCATAGGTGGCTCCATCCGGGGAATGCGTTGCGAAGTGTCGCTTGCGCAGGCTGAATGCGGGATCACGCGAGTTTCCAATGTGGGAGCGGCCATGGCCGCGATCGCCGCTATAGCGGCTCCCACAAGTCGAAGGGCTACTGCGGCGGCGGCGGCGCAAGCACGCTGCGGTCGCCGTTGTGCTCCGGCGGCGTGACCACGCCTGCGGCCTCCATGGCCTCGACCAGCCGCGCGGCGCGGTTGTAGCCGATCTTGAGCCTGCGCTGCACGCCCGAGATCGACGCGCGCCGGGTCTCGGTCACCACGCGTACGGCCTCGTCGTAGAGCGGATCGCTCTCGTCGCCGCTGCTGCTGGACTCAGGCAGGCCGGTGGCGCCGACCACGACGCCGTCGCCCATGGTCTGCACTTCTTCCAGCACGCCGGTGATGTAGTCCGGGCCGCCGCCCGATTGCTTCAGGTTCTCGACCACGCGATGCACCTCTTCGTCGGAGACGAAAGCACCGTGCACGCGCTCGGGCATGGCCGTGCCCGGCGGCAGGTAGAGCATGTCGCCATGGCCGAGCAGCGTCTCCGCGCCCGACTGGTCCAGGATCGTGCGCGAGTCGATCTTGCTCGACACCTGGAACGCGATGCGGGTCGGGATATTGGCCTTGATCAGGCCGGTGATGACATCGACCGACGGCCGCTGCGTGGCCAGGATCAGGTGGATGCCGGCCGCGCGGGACTTCTGCGCCAGGCGCGCGATCAGCTCTTCCACCTTCTTGCCGACGATCATCATCATGTCGGCGAATTCGTCGATGAAGATGACGATGAACGGCAGGGGCTCGAGCGGCTGCGGCAGCTCGTCGATGTCGGGGTTGGCCTTGAACAGCGGGTCCAGCAGCGGCTGCCCGCTGTCCGCGGCCTCGCGCACCTTCTTGTTGAAGCCGGCCAGGTTGCGCACGCCCACCGCGCTCATCAGCTTGTAGCGGCGCTCCATCTCGGCCACGCACCAGCGCAGGCCGTTGGCGGCCTCCTTCATGTCGGTGACCACCGGCGCCAGCAGGTGCGGGATGCCCTGGTAGACGCTGAGCTCCAGCATCTTCGGGTCGATCATCAGCATGCGCACGTCCTTGGCGGACGCCTTGTACAGCAGGCTCAGCACCATGGCGTTGACCGCCACCGACTTGCCCGAGCCGGTGGTGCCGGCGACCAGCAGGTGCGGCATCCGCGCGAGGTCGGCGACCGTCGGCCGGCCGGCGATGTCCTTGCCCAGCGCAAGCGTCAGCGGGCCGGCCGCCTTGTCGTATTCCTTCGAGCGCAGGAGTTCGGACAGGTAGATCATCTCGCGGTGCGTGTTGGGCGTTTCCAGGCCGATCACCGACTTGCCCGGGATCACGTCGACCACGCGCACCGACTTCACCGAAAGGCCGCGGGCGATGTCCTTGTCCAGCGAGCTGATCTGGCTGACCTTGATGCCCGGCGCAGGCTCGATCTCGAAGCGGGTGATCACCGGGCCCGGATAGGCGCCGACCACCTGCGCGTCGATGCGGAAGTCCTTGAGCTTGAACTCGATCTGCCGCGACAGGGTTTCCAGGGTGTCGTCGTCGTAGCCCTTGGGCTGCGGCTTGGGATCGTCCAGCAGCGCCAGCGGCGGGATGCCGCTGCCGTCGGCGACGTTGAACAGCGGGATCTGCTGCTCGCGCTTGGCGCGCTCGCTCTTTTCCACCACCGGTGCCGGCGGCGGCTCGATCCGGACCTTGCCGCGCTTGGCGCGCAGCTCGGTGTCGATCTTGCGGACCTCGGTGCGCTCCTCGCGGTGGGCGCGCGCTTCCTGCCACTCGCTGGCCTGCTTGCTGCCGCGGCGGAACAGCTCCGGCAGCCGCAGCACCCAGTGACCGATGACATCCATCACCTTGAACCAGGACAGGCCCGTGGCCAGGGTCACCGACACCAGCAGCAGCGCCAGCAGGAACAGGTTGCCACCCACCGGCCCGAACGCCGAATACAGCGAGTTGCCGACCAGGCGGCCGAGGATGCCGCCGCTGCCCGCCGAATAGCCCGCCACCGCGCCAATGCGCAGGTACAGGAGTCCGGTCGACGAGACGATGAAGCCGACAATGCCCACGAGCCGCAGCGCCGGGCCGAGATCGGCCTCGCCATCGCCATCGGTGTCCATGCCGAAGAGAGCGATCCAGGCCACCGCGCCGAGGATCAGCGGCAGCACGAACGCGACGTGGCCGAACAGCCCCAGCAGCACGTCGGCGGTCCAGGCACCGACCCTGCCGCCGGCGTTGTTCAGCGGCGCGGTCAGGCTGCCGGCGTTGCTCCAGCCCGGATCGGACGGCGAATACGTCGCCAGGCACACCATCAGGTACACCAGCAGCGGCGCGATCGCGATCAGCGCGATGTCGCGCAGCAGCTTCTGCCGGCGCGGATTGGGTGCCGAGGCGGCAATGCGCGGCGCCGGTTTGCGCTGGCGCCGGGTGCCGCGTTCGGATGCCGGGCGTGCTACCACGTGTGATCAGGCCTTAAGAAGTTCCTGCAATGAGATGATTTTAATCACATTGCAGGTCAAACGGCCATGCCCAGCAGGGCGGGATGGACCAGTTGGCCCCCGGCGACGTTGATGCCGCGCGCCAGCGCCGGGTCGGACGTCCAGTCGCCGCCGGCGGCCAGCCGGTTCACCCAGGGCAGGATCGTGGCGCAGATCGCCTGCGAGGACGTCTGTGGCACGGCGCCGGGCATGTTGGTCACGCAGAAGTGGGTCACGCCCTCTTCGACGTAGGTCGGCGCCTTCCAGGTGGTCGGTCGCGAGGTCTCGAAGCAGCCGCCCTGGTCGATCGCGATGTCGACCAGCACGCTGCCCGGCTCCATCGCCTTGAGCATGTCGCGGGTCAGCACCTTGGGCGCCCTGGCCCCGGCCACCAGCACCGCGCCGATCACCAGGTCGGCGGATGCCACCTCGCGCGCGACCACGTCGTGGTAGGGATAAAGCGCAGTGACGTTGGCGCCCAGGCGCATCATCTCGTCCATGCGGTCGGTGCGCATCTCGAACACGGTGACGTTGGCGCCGCCGGCGGCGGCCAGGGTGGCTGATGCACCGCCCGCCTTGCCGCCCCCGAACACCACGACCTTGCCGCGATCGGTCGAAGGCAGTCCGCCGAGCAGCTTGCCCTTGCCGCCTTCCGGCTGGTGCAGGAGGTGCGTGCCGACCTGCACGCCAATGCGGCCGGCGACGATCGACATCGGCGCAAGCAGCGGCAGGTCTCCGTTGGGAAGCTCCACGGTCTCGAAGGCGACGGCGGTCAGGCCGATGTCGAGCAGGCTGCGGGTCAGCGCAGGCTCGGCCGCCAGGTGCAGGTAGCAGAACAGGAGGTGGTCGCGGCGCAGGTGCTCGAGGTCGCCTGCGATCGGCTCCTTGACCTTGACGATCATCTCGCCCTTTTCGTACAGCGCGGCGGCATCGGGGGCGATGTTGACGCCCAGCGCGGCGTAGTCGGCATCGGCGAAACCGGACTTCACCCCGGCATCCTTTTCCAGCCATACATCGTGGCCGCGCTTGACGAGATCGCCCGCCGCGGCGGGGACGAGGGCGACGCGACCCTCCAGGGTCTTTGTTTCCTTGGGAACGCCGATACGCATCTTTCGCCCTCTGGGGTGATGCACGAAAAACGCCGCATTTGCGGCGCGTCTCAATCCTGCTGCGGGCAACCCTGCGTTGCAGCCACGACAGCCGCTTGCGCCTTGTCTTGCCGCCCCGGCGACGCCAAGCTATGGGCTTCCCAACGCCGTGTTTCCATGGCCCGCGAGTATACATGACCACTTCCAAGCACTGCCGCCTGCTCATCCTCGGTTCCGGTCCCGCCGGCTGGACCGCCGCCGTCTACGCCGCCCGCGCCAACCTCAAGCCCGTGGTCGTCACCGGCCTGCAGATGGGCGGCCAGCTGATGACCACCACCGAGGTCGACAACTGGCCCGGCGACGCGCACGGACTGATGGGCCCGGACCTCATGAACCGCATGCAGGCGCACGCCGAACGCTTCGAGGCCGAGGTCATATTCGACCAGGTGCACAGCGCCGACCTGTCGCAGCGCCCGTTCCGCCTGAAGGGCGACAACGGCGACTACACCGCCGATGCGCTGGTGATCGCCACCGGTGCCACCGCCAAGTACCTGGGGCTGCCATCGGAAGATGCGTTCAAGGGCCGCGGCGTCTCCGCCTGCGCCACCTGCGACGGCTTCTTCTACAAGGACCAGGACGTGGCCGTGGTCGGCGGCGGCAACACCGCGGTCGAGGAGGCGCTGTACCTGTCCAACATCGCGCGCAAGGTCTACCTGGTGCACCGCCGCGACACCCTGCGCGCGGAGAAGATCATGCAGGACAAGCTGCAGGCCAAGATCGACGCCGGCAAGATCGTGCCGGTATGGCACCACGTGGTCGACGAGGTACTCGGCAACGAGGCCGGCGTGACCGGCCTGCGCCTGAAGTCGGTGCAGGACGACAGCACGCGCGAAATCGACGTGCACGGCTTCTTCGTCGCCATCGGCCACACGCCCAACACCTCGCTGTTCGAAGGCCAGCTGGCGATGAACAACGGCTACCTCGAGATCCGCTCGGGGCTGGCCGGCGGTGCCACCGAAACTTCGGTGCAGGGTGTGTTCGCCGCCGGCGACGTGGCCGACCAGGTGTATCGCCAGGCGATCACCTCGGCCGGCTTCGGCTGCATGGCGGCGCTGGATGCCGAGCGCTTCCTCGACAAGGACGCCTGAGCGGCGGCGCGCGGCGGGCGGCCCCGGTTGAGCCGCGGCATGCCCGTCGTGCGCATCCACGCTTCGCTTTCAGGCATCCCGGCCGCGGGCTGGGACGCGCTGCATGACGGCGGCAACCCGTTTGTCGCGCACGCCTTCCTGGAAGGAATGGAGTCCGCCGGCTGCCTGCGTCCGCGTTGGGGCTGGACGCCCCGGCACGTCGCGCTGTGGGACGGCGACACGCTGGTCGCCGCGGCACCCGGCTACCTGAAGGAGAACTCGCACGGCGAGTTCGTCTTCGACCACGCGTGGGCGCACGCCTATGCGCGCTACGGACGTGATTACTTTCCCAAGTGGCTGGGCGCGGTGCCCTACTCCCCGGTCACCGGGCCGCGACTGCTGGCGCGCGACGAGGCCGCGCGCGCCCGGCTGCTCGCGGCCATCGCCGACGACGCGCTCGCGCTGGGACTGTCTTCGGCCCACGTGAATTTCCACACGGCCGCGGAAGAGGCCGTCTTCGGCGATGACTGGCTGCGGCGCACGGACATCCAGTACCACTGGCGCAACGCGGCGGGCTGGCCCGACTTCACGGCCTTCCTCGCCGACATGGACCACCGCCACCGCAAGAACATCCGCCAGGAGCGGGCGAAAGTCGCGCGCGCCGGGGTCACGTTCCGGGTGCTGCACGGCGACGAGGCGACCGCGACCGACCTCGCCAACATGCATGACTTCTACCTCGAGACATTCGCCGATTACGGCAACTCGCCGGCGCTGACCCTCGAATTCCTGCACCACCTGGCCGCCACCATGCCGCGTGCGCTGGTACTGGTGCTGGCCGACCTCGACGGCGAAGCCATCGCCGGTGCGCTGTGCCTGCGCGGTCGCGACACGCTGTACGGGCGCTACTGGGGCGCCGTGCGCCAGCTGCCCGGGCTGCACTTCGAGACCTGCTACTACCAGGGCATCGAGTACTGCCTGCGCGAGGGGCTTTCGCACTTCGAGCCGGGCGCCCAGGGCGAGCACAAGATCGCGCGCGGCTTCCTGCCCACGGCCGTGCGCAGCCGCCACTGGATTGCCGACCCCGACTTCCGCCAGGCACTTTCGGAGTGGTGCCGGCAGGAGGAAGCCACGGTCGACGGCATGATGCAGGCGCTGATGCGGCGCTCGCCCTTCCGCGACGTGCCGGCTGCCACGTGAGCCGCGCCCTGCCCGCCCTGCTGGACGCGGACCCGGGCGCGCCGTTCCCGGATCCGGCGACGGCCCTGCGTGAGCCTGACGGCCTGCTTGCCGTGGGCGGCGACCTGGCTCCGGCGCGGCTGCTCAATGCCTATGCCAACGGCATCTTTCCCTGGTATTCGGAAGGCCAGCCCCTGCTCTGGTGGTCCCCGGATCCACGCACGGTCTTCCGCACCGACGGTGTGTACCTGTCATCGCGCTTCCGCAGGCAGCTTCGGGGCTCGGACTGGAGCGTGGTCGCCGATCGCGCGTTCGACGAGGTCGTCCACGCCTGCGCCACGACCGTTCGCGGCGACGGCCACGGGACCTGGATCACCGACACCATGCGCGAGGCGTATTCGGCCCTGCACGCCCTGGGCCACGCGCATTCCATCGAGGTCCGGGGCGGGGACGGACGGCTGGCGGGCGGGCTCTACGGCGTCGCGGTGGGCCGGATGTTCTTCGGCGAAAGCATGTTCAGCGGGCAGAGCGGTGGCTCGAAGGTCGCCCTTGCCGCATTGGCCCGCGTGCTGGATGGCTGGGGCTGGCCATTGCTGGACGCCCAGGTGGAGAACGCGCACCTGGTGCGGATGGGCGCGCAGTCCTGGCCGCGCGACCGGTTCCTGGCCGAAGTGCGCCGCCTCACCGCCCTGCCGGGCAGGGTGGGGTCTTGGGCGGGTGACTTCGGCGAGCTTTCCGCACCCGCGCTGGCCCGCTGGGAGCAGCTATAGCCGCGATGCCGTTGGCGGGGCTCGATCGACGGGACCGCGATCGCGGCCATGGCCGCTCCCACAGGGAACTTTTGCGCTACGCGGCCGGGCGTGCGACAATTCCCGTCTTACGGGCAACGCGCCCGGCCCACAGATTGGTCAGTACATACCGCATGGCGAAAGACGATGTCATTGAATTCGAAGGCGCGGTCTCCGAGACGCTTCCCAACACGGTGTTCCGTGTGAAGCTGGAGAACGGGCATGAGATCATCGCGCACATCTCCGGGCGCATGCGCAAGAACTACATCCGCATCCTGACCGGTGACCGGGTCAAGGTCGAAATGACCCCGTACGACCTGACCAAGGGTCGCATCACGTATCGCATGAAGTAAGGCGCGCCCGCGCCTGAAGAGGAAAGGCGGCCCGCGGGCCGCCTTTTTTGTAGTGGGAGCGGCCATGGCCGCGATCGCCGCTATAGCGAGACCCACCGCCCGGGGGCCGGGCAGCTCAGTCCACGGTCGCCGGCAGCAGCTTCTCCGGCTCCGCCTGCACGTCGAGCACCAGCTCGCCGTCCACGGCGTCGATCGAGACCTTGCCACCGCCCGCAAGGCGCCCGAACAACAGCTCGTCGGCCAGCGGCCGCTTCACCTTGTCCTGGATCACGCGCGACATCGGCCGCGCGCCCATCAGCGGGTCGAAGCCATGCTGGGCCAGCCACTCGCGCGCCGCCGGCGTCGCCGCCAGGCTCACGCTCTTCTCGTGCAGCTGCTCCTCGAGCTCGATGATGAACTTGTCGACCACGCGCAGGATGTGCTCGAAGCCCAGCGGCTGGAACTGCACGATGGCGTCCAGGCGGTTGCGGAACTCCGGCGTGAAGCCCTTGCGGATCACCTCCATCGCATCCGTGCTGTGGTCCTGCTGCATGAAGCCGATCGTGCGCCGCGCCGCCTGCGCTGCGCCCGCATTGGTGGTCATCACCAGGATCACGTTGCGGAAGTTGGCCTCGCGACCGTTGGTATCGGTCAGGATGCCGCGGTCCATCACCTGCAACAGGATGTTGAAGATGTCCGGATGCGCCTTCTCGACCTCGTCCAGCAGCAGCACGCAGTGCGGCGTCTTGACGATCTTCTCGGTCAGGAGCCCGCCCTGGTCGAATCCGACGTAGCCCGGCGGCGCGCCGATCAGGCGACTGACCGAGTGCGATTCCATGTACTCCGACATGTCGAAGCGCACCAGCTCGATGCCCAGCTGCAACGCCAGCTGGCGCGTGACCTCGGTCTTGCCGACGCCGGTGGGGCCCGCGAACAGGAAGTTGCCGATCGGCTTGTCGGGATTGGCCAGGCCGGAGCGCGCGAGCTTGATCGCCGACGTCAGCGTTCCGATCGCCGGATCCTGGCCGAAGATCACCATCTTGAGGTTGCGCTCGAGATGCTCCAGCACGTCCTTGTCCGAAGCGCTGACCTGCTTGGCCGGGATGCGCGCCATCTTGGCGACGATGGTCTCCACCTCCTCGACGTCGATCAGCGACTTGCGCAGGTTTTCGGGCAGCAGGCGCTGGCGCGCGCCGGCCTCGTCGATCACGTCGATCGCCTTGTCAGGCAGCAGGCGGTCGCCGATGTGCTTGACCGACAGGTCCACCGCCGCCTGCAGCGCCTCGTCGGCGTAGGTGACGTCATGGTGGGCCTCGTAGCGGGGCTTCAGGCCCTGCAGGATCTCGTAGGTCTCACCGACCGTTGGCTCGACGATGTCGATTTTCTGGAAGCGGCGCGCAAGCGCCCGGTCCTTCTCGAAGATGCCGCGGTATTCCTGGAAGGTGGTCGAGCCGATGCAGCGCAGCTCGCCCGAAGCCAGCGCCGGCTTGATCAGGTTCGACGCGTCCATCGTGCCGCCCGACGCGGAACCGGCACCGATGATGGTGTGGATCTCATCGATGAACAGGATCGCGCTCTCGTGCTTGCCGACCGCGGCCAGCACCGCCTTCAGCCGCTTCTCGAAGTCGCCGCGGTACTTGGTGCCGGCCACCAGCGCACCCAGGTCGAGCGAGTAGATGGTGGCATCGGCCAGCACCTCGGGCACTTCGCCATCGACGATGCGTTTGGCCAGGCCCTCGGCGATCGCGGTCTTGCCGACGCCGGCCTCGCCGACGTACAGCGGGTTGTTCTTGCGGCGGCGGCAGAGCACCTGGATGGTGCGCTCGATTTCCTCGGCGCGGCCGACCAGCGGGTCGATCTTGCCCTGGCGGGCAAGTTCGTTGAGATCGCTGGCGAACTCTTCCAGCGCGTCGCCCTTGCCTTCGCCCTCGCCGACTTCGGCCTTGGGCTCGGAATCGCCGGAGTCGGACTGCGGCTCCTCACCCGTGCGTGCGATGCCATGCGACAGGTAATTCACCACGTCGAGCCGGCTCACGTCCTGCTGGTTCAGGAAATAGACGGCGTGCGAATCCTTCTCGCCAAAGATCGCCACCAGCACGTTGGCGCCGCTGACCTCCTTCTTGCCGGAGGACTGCACGTGGTAGACCGCGCGCTGCAGGACGCGCTGGAAGCCCAGCGTGGGCTGGGTGTCGCGGCCGTCGTCATCGGCCAGCCGGGAAACAGAGCTGGCGATGGCCTGCTCGAGGTCGGAGCGCAGGCGGTGGAAGTCGGCGTCGCAGGCCTTCAGCACCGTCTCTGCCGAAGGGTTGTCGAGCAGCGCCAGCAACAGGTGCTCGACCGTCATGTACTCGTCGCGTGCCTCGCGGGCGCGCTTGTAGCACTGGCCGATGCTGTATTCGAGATCCTTGCTGAACATGGGGCGGGGGCCTCCTGGATTCACTGCTTACCAGATGGGGATGCCCGGAGGCTTTTTCCATCCGGCGACGGATTCCTTGTAGGCCTTCGCCTGCACCAATGGCAAGCGTCGGCCACGGGCCACAGTATCCCCGCAGGCGATGTCAGCGCAGGGTGCAGGCGAAGGCGGCGGATCCGCTCAGGCCTTTTCCATCGTCGACAGCAGCGGGTGCTGGTTCAGGCGCGCGTACTCGTTGACCTGGGCGACCTTGGATTCGGCCACGTCGCGGGTGAATACCCCGCACACGCCGCGACCTCGGGTATGCACGTGCAGCATGACCTGGGTGGCACGTTCCAGGTCCAGGCCGAAGAAGCGCACCAGCACTTCCACCACGAAGTCCATCGGCGTGTAGTCGTCGTTCAGCAGGAAGACGGAATACAGCGGCGGCCGCGCCAGTTCGGGGCGACCGACCTCGACGGCGACGCCGTGGTCGCGCTCATGTCCGGAGTTGTTGCTCATGGCCGTGATTATACCGGCGCGCCCGGTGGACGGACCCCGCCTGCCGGGGGAAAATGCCCTGCCAGCCAACGGTTCCCGCATGCAGCCTGCCCGCCTTGTCCCGACGATCCACGCCGACGCCCCGATGCGTCCGGGCGCGCGTGGGCGCTACCGGCCGTGACCTATCGGCAGGGCCGGGTCTGGCAGCCCGACGTGACCGTCGCCACCGTGGTGGTCGACGACGGCCGCGTGCTCTGCGTCGAGGAGTACTCCGCGGGCCGACTGGTGCTGAACCAGCCCGCCGGCCACCTCGAGCCCGACGAGGACCTTGTAGATGCGGCGGTGCGCGAAACCCTCGAGGAATCCGGATGGACGGTGGAGCCCACCGCCTTCATCGGCGCCTACCAGTGGACCTCCCCCACCCGCCCGGACGGCACGCCGGGCCGCCACTACCTGCGCTTCGCCTTCGCTGCGCGACCGCTCTCGCATGATCCGGCGCGGTCACTGGACGAGGGCATCGTGCGCGCGATGTGGCTGACTCCCGCAGAGCTGGAGGCGCAGGCGGAGCGACACCGCAGCCCCCTGGTCTGGCAGGTCGTGGCCGACCACCTGGCCGGCAGCCGGCAGCCGCTTTCGCTGCTGCGCTCGGTGCGCTGATGGCGCCGCGCATCATCGTCGGCATGTCCGGCGGCGTGGATTCCTCGGTCGCCGCCCTGCTCCTGCGCGGCGCCGGCGAATCCATCGCCGGACTGTTCATGGACAACTGGGCCGATGACGGCAGCGGCCACTGCCGCGCCGACGAGGACCGCCGCGACGCCGTGGCCGTCTGCGGCCGGCTGGGGATCCCGATCCACTTCCGCGACTTTTCCGGTGAGTACTGGGCCGGCGTGTTCGAACACTTCCTGGCCGAGTACGCAGCGGGGCGTACGCCCAATCCCGACGTGCTCTGCAACCGCGAGATCAAGTTCAAGCATTTCCTGGATGCCGCGCGCGAGCTGGGCGCCGCGCGCATCGCCACCGGCCACTACGCGCGCGTGGACCACGACGGCGCGCACTGGCGCCTGCTGCGCGCCGCCGACCGCGGCAAGGACCAGAGCTACTTCCTGCACCAGCTCGGGCAGGCGCAGCTCGCCGCCACCGTGTTTCCGCTAGGCGAACTGAAAAAAGGCGACGTGCGCGCGATGGCCAGCGCAGCCGGCCTGCCGACCGCGGCGAAGAAGGACTCGACCGGCATCTGCTTCGTCGGCGAGCGCGATTTCCGCGAGTTCCTCGGCCAGTACCTGCCGGCGCGGCCGGGTGAGATCCGCACGCCCGGCGGGCAGGCCGTGGGCGAACACCAGGGCGTGTTCTACTACACGCTGGGCCAGCGCGAGGGCCTGCACATCGGCGGCCGTCGCGGTTTCGAAGACAAGCCGTGGTACGTGGTGGGCAAGGACGTGGCGTCCAACGTGCTCACGGTTGACCAAGGGCATGACAGCCCATACCTCATGTCACAGATCCTGCGCAGCGAGGCCGCGCACTGGATCGCCGGCGCGCCGCCATCCACCCGTTTCAGCTGCACGGCGCAGACGCGCTACCGGCAGCAAGAGGAGCCATGCGAAGTGACAGTCGATGATTCTGGTGCCCTGCGGGTCGCCTTCCCGCGCCCGCAGCGCGCAGTGACGCCCGGCCAGTCCGTGGTGCTGTACGACGGCGACGCCTGCCTCGGCGGCGCCGTGATCGCCGCTACCGACGCGCCGGCCGGCACGTTGGAGGCATCGGCATGAGCGACATGCACGAGCGCATGCTGGCACTCGCCGGCCTCGCCCAGGCGCTGCGCCAGGTGCGCCGCGTGGCAGAGACCGGACAGGCCGAGGGCACGGTGCTTGAAACCGCGCTTGGCAGCGTGTTCCGGATCGACGCGGAGTCCCCCGCCGACGTTTACGGCGGCGTTCCCAACGTGCGCCCGGGCCTGATGCTGGTGCGCGACTACCTGGCCAACAAGGGCCAGGACCCGCTGCTGCCGAAGCTGGCGCTGGCGGTGACCCAGCTCGAGCGCCGCTTCGTGCAGGACGACGATATCGCCGGACGCGTGCACGAAGGCATCCTTGCCGCGCGCATCGAGGCCGAACGCCTGGGAACGGCCCACCCGGAGGTGCTGGCGAAGCTCGGCACCCTGTACGCCGACACCGTCAGCCACCTGCGCCCGCGCGTGCTTGTTCAGGGCAACCCGCACTACCTGGGCCAGGCCGCGATCGTGGCCGAGATCCGCGCGATGCTGCTGGCAGCGCTGCGTTCGGCGGTGCTGTGGCGTCAGTTTGGCGGCAGTCCGTGGGACTTCCTGTTGCGCCGTGGGGCGATGGCGCAGGCGGTTGAGGATCTGTTGGGCTGAGGGAGCGGTTGACCAGCTTTTTTGCCACGGATTCGCGCGGATCAGGGCGGATTTTCGCGGATAGGGCAAAAGCGGTTGGGGGTTGGGGTCGGGTTCGGCCGACACTTGGCTGCTACATGGGGCCTGTGCGTTCCGCACCCGGATCAGCCGGCGTCGCCGCTCCCGACAGCAGGCCACGGCGGCGGAACCAGTATTCGAGGGGCAGCGTCGCCAACGGCGGGATCGCGGCAAGCACCGCGAGCAGCAGTGCCCACATCGGCCAGCGCAGCCTGACGCCTGCGACGAATGCGACCACGACATAGAGCAGGAAAGCGGCGCCGTGCAGGCGCCCGAACAGCCAGACGCCGAGTTCGGTCGTGCCGCTGACGTACTTGAGGTACATGCCGACCAGCAGGCCGGCCCAGGTGAAGGCTTCGATCAGGGCGATGGCCGTGAAGAGTTTGCCGGTGGGTGACAGAGGGTTTCGGGGGGATTGCATTTGTTGGGATCCGGATCAAGGCGGGGGTTACAAAGGCGGGGTTACATGCTGGTCGCGGCTATGTCCGCTCTGCAGGAGCACGCTCCGGGCGATCGCGGCTAAAGCCGCTCCTACAAGAGCGGGGGATTGGCGGGGGAGGATGTAAGGAAAACGCCCGGCGATGCCGGGCGTCTCCTTGTCTGCGACGGCGGTCGGGATCAGGCCGCCGGCACCGCCTCCGCCACCTCGCGGTACTCCTCGATCTGGTCGAAGTTCATGTAGCGGTAGATCTCCGCGCCATGACCGTCGATCACGCCGACGTCGACCAGGTACTCCTCGCGCGTCGGGATGCGGCCCAGGCGCGAGCAGATCGCCGCCAGCTCCGCCGAACCCAGGTACACGTTCGCACCGCGACCCAGGCGGTTGGGGAAGTTCCGGGTCGAGGTCGACATCACCGATGCGCCCTCGCGCACCTGGGCCTGGTTGCCCATGCACAGCGAGCAGCCCGGCATTTCCATGCGCGCACCGGCGGCGCCGAAGGTGCCGTAGTGGCCTTCCTTGGTCAGTTCGCTGGCGTCCATCTTGGTCGGCGGTGCGACCCACAGGCGCGTGGGGATGTCGCGCTTGCCTTCCAGCAGCTTCGCCGCCGCGCGGAAGTGGCCGATGTTGGTCATGCACGAGCCGATGAACACCTCGTCGATCTTCGCGCCGGCCACGTCGGACAGGGTCTTGGCGTCGTCCGGATCGTTCGGGCAGCACACGATCGGCTCGACGATCTCGGCCAGGTCGATCTCGATCACCGCGGCGTACTCGGCGTCTGCGTCCGGCTCCATCAGCTGCGGGTCGGCCAGCCATTGCTCCATCTTGTCGATCCGGCGCTGGATCGTGCGCGCGTCGGCATAGCCCTCGGCGATCATCCACTTCAGCAGGGTGATGTTGCTGGTCAGGTACTCGATGATCGGCGCCTGGTCGAGGCGCACGGTGCAGCCGGCGGCGGAGCGCTCGGCCGAGGCGTCGGCGAGCTCGAAGGCCTGCTCGATCTTGAGCTCCGGCAGGCCCTCGATCTCGAGGATACGGCCGGAGAAGATGTTCTTCTTGCCCTGCTTGGCGACGGTCAGCAGGCCTGCCTTGATCGCGTACAGCGGAATCGCGTGCACCAGGTCGCGCAGGGTGACGCCGGGCTGCATCTTGCCCTTGAAGCGCACCAGCACCGACTCCGGCATGTCCAGCGGCATGACGCCGGTGGCCGCCGCGAAGGCGACGAGCCCCGATCCCGCCGGGAACGAGATGCCGATCGGGAAGCGGGTGTGCGAGTCACCGCCGGTGCCGACGGTATCGGGCAGCAGCATGCGGTTGAGCCAGCTGTGGATGATGCCGTCGCCCGGGCGCAGCGAGACGCCGCCGCGGGTGGAGATGAACTCCGGCAGCGTGTGGTGCGTCTTGACGTCCACCGGCTTCGGATAGGCCGCTGTGTGGCAGAAGGACTGCATCACCAGGTCGGACGAAAAGCCCAGGCAGGCCAGGTCCTTCAGTTCGTCGCGGGTCATCGGGCCGGTGGTGTCCTGCGAACCCACGGTGGTCATCTTCGGCTCGCAGTAGCTGCCCGGGCGCACGCCCTGCCCCTCCGGCAGGCCGCAGGCGCGACCGACCATTTTCTGCGCCAGGGTGAAACCCTTGCCCGTGTCGGCAGGCACCGCCGGCTGGCGGAACAGGTCGACGGCGGGCAGGCCCAGCGACTCGCGCGCCTTGCCGGTCAGGCCACGGCCGATGATCAACGGGATGCGGCCACCGGCGCGCACCTCGTCGAACAGCACCTCGCTCTTGACCTCGAATTCCGCGATCACTTCGCCATTTTTCAGCGCCTTGCCCTCGTACGGACGCAGCTCGACCACGTCGCCGTGCTCCATCTTCGACACGTCGAGTTCGATCGGCAGCGCGCCGGCGTCCTCCATCGTGTTGTAGAAGATCGGCGCGATCTTCGAGCCCAGGCAGACGCCGCCGAAGCGCTTGTTCGGGATGAAGGGGATGTCCTCGCCCGTCCACCACAGCACGCTGTTGGTGGCCGACTTGCGGCTGGAGCCGGTGCCGACCACGTCGCCGACGTAGGCGACCAGGTGGCCCTTGGCCTTGAGGTCGGCGATGGCCTGGATCGGGCCGCGCTTGCCGTCCTCTTCCGGCACGAAGGGCGCATCGGGACGCTTGTTCTTCAGCATCGCCAGCGCATGCATCGGGATGTCGGGGCGGGTGGTCGCGTCCGGCGCCGGCGACAGGTCGTCGGTATTGGTTTCACCCGGCACCTTGAACACGGTGATGGTCATGCTTTCCGCCACTTCGGGCTTCGAGGTGAACCATTCGGCGTCGGCCCAGCTCTGCAGCACGGCCTTCGCGTTGGTGTTGCCGGCCTTCGCCTTCTCCTCCACGTCGTGGAAGGCGTCGAACACCAGCAGCGTGTGCTTCAGGCCCTCGGCCGCGACCGCACCGAGATCGGCATCGTCCAGCAGCTCGACCAGCGGCGCGACGTTGTAGCCGCCAAGCATGGTGCCGAGCAGTTCCGTGGCGCGCTCGCGGCCGATCAAGGCGCTTTGCTCGGTGCCGAACGCGACGGCAGCGAGGTAGCTGGCCTTGACCTTGGCGGCATCGTCCACGCCCGCGGGCACGCGGTGGGTCAAGAGCTCGACCAGGAACTGCTCTTCACCGGCGGGCGGGTTCTTCAGCAGCTCGATGACGTCGGCGGTCTGCTGCGGCGAGAGCGGCAGCGGCGGGATGCCGAGCGCAGCGCGTTCGGCCACGTGATGGCGATAAGCTTCCAACATGGGGGGGTACTCCAGGAATGTCGCGGTGGAAATGAAGCGTGGATTCGATCACGGGGCCTTGGGAACGATGACCTTCAGGCCCTTGAAGTAGTCGCGGAAAAAACCTGCGTCGCGGGTGATCAGGCCGGTGCACTGCAGCAGTGCGTGGGCGCCGACGATGAAGTCCGGCACGGTGCGCGGCGAGGCCTGTCCTCCCTGCCCCGCGGCGCGGCGGCGCTGGTTGAAGCGGCGCTGCATCTCGCC
The DNA here is from genome assembly GCF_054052085.1 of Luteimonas sp. A501. The sequence continues at coordinate 642,237 of NZ_JBSVRI010000002.1, read as the reverse complement.
GGCACGGATCGCCGAGCGGCGCTCGACGGGCACGTAGCGCATGCCCATTTCTTCAACCACGTCCATGATGTCGGTGCCGTGGCCGAGGCCGGCGGTGATCTCGCTGACCACCACGTCGCACAGCACCACCGGCCCCAGGGCGAGCGCGTCGCGCACGCACTGCTCGGCGGCGTCGGCCGTGCCTGCGTCGTCCCCCAGCAGGTCGATCAGGACAGAGGTGTCGATCGCGATCATCGGCGCGGTCAGGACTCGACCGGGTCGCCCGGCGCGCGCCCGCGCAGCTCGCGCATGACGTCGTCGGTGCTCACGCCCTCGGGCAGCTTGAAGCGGCCACGGGCGCGGGAGATCGCATCGTCCACGTTCTTGCGCAGGATGATGCGGCCGCCTTCCAACTCGACCTTGAGCAAGGTGCCCTTGGTCAGCCCCAGGGCGTCACGCACCGCCTTGGGCAGGGTGATCTGGCCGCGCTCGGCTACGGTGGCTTCCATGGGAACTCCTGCCCCGGGGCGGGGATGGCTGGAACGGTATGCGCGTAGTATACATACCCTGCAAGGCATACCCAAGGCCGCATACTTGGAATGCCGCAAACGCCCGCTTACACATTCATCCGTAGACTGGGGGCCTGCCAGTCCGCCAGCCATCCGCACAAAAGGAGCCCAGCCATGGCCGATTCCTTCTCCACCCGCGACCGCCTCGAAGTCAACGGCAAGTCCTACACCTACGCCAGCCTCGCCAAGCTCGGCCAGCAGTTCGACATTGCCCGCCTGCCCTACGCCATGAAAATCCTGCTGGAGAATCTGCTCCGCCATGAGGACGGCGGGGTCACGGTCGGCAAGGAGCACATCGAGGCGGTGGCGCGCTGGGACGCTACCGCCGAGCCGGACACCGAAATCGCCTTCATGCCCGCGCGCGTGGTGCTGCAGGACTTCACCGGGGTGCCCTGCGTGGTCGACCTCGCGGCCATGCGCGATGCCGTCGCGCGCCTGGGCGGCAGCCCGGACCAGATCAACCCGCTGATTCCTTCCGAACTGGTGATCGACCATTCGGTGCAGGTCGACGTGTTCGGCCGCCCGGATGCGCTGGATCTCAACGGCAAGATCGAATTCCAGCGCAACAGGGAGCGCTACGGCTTCCTGCGCTGGGGCCAGAACGCGTTCGGAAACTTCAAGGTGGTTCCGCCCAATACCGGCATCGTGCACCAGGTGAACCTGGAGAACCTCGCCCGCGTGGTGATGGAGCGCGAGCTGGAGGGCGAGACCTGGGCGTTCCCGGACACCGTGTTCGGCACCGACAGCCACACCACGATGATCAACGGCATCGGCGTACTCGGCTGGGGCGTGGGCGGCATCGAGGCCGAGGCGGCAATGCTGGGCCAGCCTTCGTCGATGCTGATCCCGCAGGTGGTGGGCTTCAAGCTCGGCGGCAAGCTCCCGGAAGGAGCCACCGCCACCGACCTGGTGCTCACCGTCACCCAGATGCTGCGCAAGCATGGCGTGGTCGGCAAGTTCGTCGAATTCTTTGGCGAAGGCCTGCAGCACCTGCCGCTGGCCGACCGCGCCACCATCGGCAACATGTCTCCCGAATATGGCGCCACCTGCGGCATCTTCCCGGTCGATGCCGAGGCCGTGCGCTACCTGCGCCTGTCCGGGCGCAGCGAAGAGCAGATCGCGCTGGTCGAGGCCTATGCGAAGGCGCAGGGCCTGTGGCATGAGCCCGGCCAGGCCGATGCGAGCTATTCGTCGGTGATGGAACTCGACATGGCGACGGTCAAGCCGTCGCTTGCCGGCCCCAAGCGCCCGCAGGACCGCGTGCTGCTCGAAGACATGAAGCGGAACTTCAACGACAACGTCGGCTCCATGACCGCCCAGCGCGAAAAGTCGCGCGACCTGCAGGTCAACCGCTTCGAGAAGGAAGGTGGCGGCCAGCCGCAGGCCGAGCGCCTGGCGGCCAAGCCGGTTTCCAGGATCTCCATCAACGACTGCGACCACGAGTTGAGCGATGGCTCGGTGGTGATCGCGGCCATCACTTCCTGTACCAACACGTCCAACCCGGCGGTGATGCTGGGCGCCGGCCTGCTGGCGCGCAACGCCGTGGCCAAGGGCCTGAAGGCCGCGCCCTGGGTGAAGACCTCGCTCGGCCCGGGCTCGCTGGTGGTCACCGACTACCTGAAGAAGGCCGGCGTCATGGACGACCTGGAGAAGCTCGGCTTCTACGTGGTCGGTTACGGCTGCACCACCTGCATCGGCAACTCCGGGCCGCTGCCGGAAGCGGTGTCCAAGGGCATTGCCGAGAACGACCTCGCCGCGGCCGCCGTGCTGTCGGGCAACCGCAACTTCGAGGGACGCATCCACGCCGAGGTGAAAATGAACTACCTCGCCTCGCCGCCGCTGGTCGTGGCCTACGCGATCGCCGGCACCGTCGACATCGACCTGACCACCGAAGCGCTGGGCCAGGACCGGGACGGCAACGACGTCTACCTGCGCGACATCTGGCCGAGCAACAAGGAAATCGGCGACATGATCGCCGCGACCGTGGGCCCCGAACTGTTCGCCAAGAACTACGCCGACGTGTTCAAGGGCGATGCGCGCTGGAACTCGATGGAATCGCCGGAAAGCGAGCTCTATCCCTGGGACGAGGCCTCGACCTACATCAAGAACCCGCCCTACTTCGACGGCATGACCATGGAGGTCGGCAACATCGACGACATCCATGGCGCGCGCGTGCTCGGCCTGTTCGGCGACTCGATCACCACCGACCACATCTCGCCGGCGGGCGCGATCAAGAAGGACTCGCCCGCGGGCCTGTTCCTGCAGTCGCGCGGCGTGCAGCCGGCCGACTTCAACAGCTACGGCTCGCGTCGCGGCAACGACGACGTCATGGTGCGTGGCACCTTCGCCAACATCCGCATCAAGAACCAGTTCTTCGGCGGCGAGGAAGGCGGCAACACGCTGTACTTCGGCAGCACCCCGCCGGAGAAGATGTCGATCTACGACGCGGCGATGAAGTACAAGGCCGACGGCACGCCGCTGATGGTGATCGCGGGCAAGGAATACGGCACCGGCTCGTCGCGCGACTGGGCGGCCAAGGGCACCAACCTGATGGGCGTGAAGGCGGTGATCGCCGAGAGCTTCGAGCGCATCCACCGCTCCAACCTGGTCGGCATGGGCGTGCTGCCGCTGCAGTTCGTCGAGGGCGAAGGGGCGGCGTCGCTGGGGCTGGATGGCACCGAGACCTATGCGGTGACCGGGCTGCAGGACGGCGCCGCAAAGCGTGCAACGGTGACCGCCACCGCAGCCGACGGCAGCAGTAAGGCGTTCCAGGCCGAGGTGATGCTGCTGACGCCCAAGGAGGTGGAATACTTCCGCAACGGCGGCTTGTTGCACTACGTGCTGCGGCAGCTGGCCGGGCAGCACTCCGCCTGACGCTCCTGTCGCCGCCCCTGCATGAGCGGTCGCAGGGGCGGTTGCAGGGGCGGTTGCAGGGGCGGTTGCAGGGGCGGTTGCAGGAACGGCCGCAGAAGCACCTGTAGGAGCAGCTATAGCTGCGACCCGGCCAGTCCGCACCACTTTGGCCAAGCCATCGCCCTGCACCTGTGGGAGCGGCTATAGCCGCGATCAATCTTGCGACAGTCCTGCGACCCCTTCGCGGCTATAGCCGCTCCTGCAAAGGCCGCTCCTACAAAAAAGCCGCTCCGACGGAAAAAGGATCAGCGCAGCGCCGGCGACCAGTCGGCGCTGGCCATCCGCCAGTCGCCGTCGACAAGGCGCCAGCCGGTGTCGACCTGCCAGGCGCGGGCGCTTTCCGGCAGCAAGCGCCCGCTGCCACCGCCGGAGAGCACGGCGCCAAAGCGCACCCGGGCATGGTTCTCCTGCAGCTCGACATCCAGCGGTCCGGGCAGGACGCCGACGTCGGCGTGGCGAAGGAAATGAAGCGCGGCCAGGCGCCGCGCGCCGTCGCGGTCCAGACCGCCGGGGCCGATGAAATCCTCCGCCAGGAACGACGCGACATCGCCCGCGTCGCGCGCTTCGATTGCCGCCTGCAGCCCCTTGAAAGCGTCCCGCAATGCCTGTTCCGGCGGCGGGCGCGTGCAGCCGATCGCGATCATGCAGAGCAGCACCAGCAGGGCACCGGCGCGCCAAACCGCAGTGTCCCCGCTTCCGTGACTGGGCATGCCGCATCCTCCGATCAATCCAGCGATTGCCAGCATAGCTGCACTGCGCCTTGCCGCGCTGCGGAAGCCTGTGCTCCAATCGAGACGATACGCCGAGGCATGGAGCATGCCGGCACAACAGCCCGAGGGGGAATGAATGAGCAGTACTGAACGGCCGTGGCTGGCGAACTATCCGGAAGGGATCCCGGCGGATATCGATGCCGACGAGTACCCGTCGATCCCCGCGCTGCTCCAGGAAGCGATCGACAAGTACCGCGACCAGCCCGCGTTCTCCAACATGGGCGTCTCGATCACCTACGGCGAGCTCGACACGCTCAGCAACCAGTTCGCTTCCTACCTGCTTGAGGTGCTGAAGCTGAAGAAGGGCGATCGCATCGCGATCATGATGCCCAACTGCCTGCAGTACCCGATCGCGACCTTTGGCGCGCTGCGCGCCGGGCTTGCGGTGGTGAACACCAACCCGATGTATACCGCGCGCGAACTCCGCCACCAGCTGGTGGACTCGGGCGCGCGGGCGATCCTGGTGCTGGACAACTTCGGCCACGTCGTGCAGAAGGTGCTCGCCGACAGCAAGGTCGAAACCGTCATCACCACCGGCCTGGGCGACATGCTCGGCTTCCCCAAGGGCGCGATCGTCAACTTCGTCGTCAAGCACGTGAAGAAGATGGTGCCCGACTATTCCATCCAGGGCACGACCCGCTTCCGCGACACGCTCAAGGCCGGCGCCAGGTACGGCACGCCCAAGGTCGACATCGACCGAGAGGACATCGCCTTCCTGCAGTACACCGGCGGCACCACGGGCGTCGCCAAGGGCGCGATGCTCACCCACCGCAACCTGGTGGCGAACATGCAGCAGGCTTCTGCTTGGGTCAGCAAGCAGGCCAAACCGGGCCAGGAAGTCATTGTCACCGCGCTGCCGCTTTACCACATCTTCGCGCTGACGGCGAACGGACTGGTGTTCACCAAGTTCGGCGCCAAGAACATCTTGATCACCAACCCGCGCGACATGCCGGGCTTCGTCAAGGAGCTCAAGCGCGAGCCGTTCACCGCGATCACCGGCGTCAACACCCTGTTCAATGGCCTGCTCAATACCCCCGGCTTCGAGGACGTGGACTTCTCGCAGCTGCGGCTGACCCTGGGCGGCGGCATGGCCGTGCAGCGCTCGGTGGCCGAGCGCTGGAAGAAGGCCACCGGCGTAACCCTGGTCGAGGCCTACGGACTCACCGAGACATCGCCCGCGGCCTGCATCAACCCGATGGACCTCGTCGAATACAACGGCGCCATCGGCCTGCCCATTCCATCCACAGACGCCTGCGTCAAGGACGAGGAAGGCCGCGTGCTGCCGGTCGGCGAAGTCGGCGAACTGTGCATCAAGGGACCGCAGGTGATGCGCGGCTACTGGCAGCGCCCGGAAGACACGGCGGCGGCGATCGATGCCGATGGCTGGCTGCATACCGGCGACATGGCGCGCATGGACGAAGGCGGCTTCTTCTACATCGTCGACCGCAAGAAGGACATGATCCTGGTCTCGGGCTTCAATGTGTATCCCAATGAGATCGAAGACGTGATCGCGATGATGCCCGGCGTGCTGGAAGTGGCCGCGGTCGGCGTTCCCGACGAGAAATCGGGCGAGGTGGTGAAGCTCGTGATCGTGAAGAAGGATCCGTCCCTGACCGCCGAACAGGTGAAGGCGCACGCGCGCAACGAACTCACCGGCTACAAGCAGCCGCGCATCATCGAGTTCCGTGACGAACTTCCGAAGACGAACGTCGGAAAAATCCTGCGCCGGGAGCTCCGCGACGAAACACCGGCCTGAAGTGTGACTTAGATCACAACTTCAACGGAACACCGTTCGCCCTGGACCCTGCTGCCCCCTCCCCGCTTGCCCAAGCGGGGGAAACAGCGCATAGATGCCTGCTAACGGGCATTCATCATCTTTCCTGGACTCCGCCGGCGGGCCCGGCCGGAGGCGTCCTGCACGTCAGGGGACCTCCACATGAACGTCGAAATGCTGCACGGCAATACCGCCACGGACCTGGCCACGATCCGCATCTCACACGACCCGTCCAACGCCTCGCATTGGTGCCATATGCACGCCACCGGGGCCTTCCGCGACGCGTCATACCGCCCCTGTTTCTCGCCCCGGCTGTTGCGCGAACTGCGCCTGTTCGCGCGCGAGGCCATCGAGGGCTGCCAGGCCGAGGCCGAGGCCGCAACCGGGTCCACCCCGTCGCTGTCGCATATCGTCATCGGTTCCGATGCGCACGTATTCAACCTTGGCGGCGACCTTGACCTGTTCGCGCGGCTGATCCGCGAGCGTGACCGCGACGGCCTGTTGCGCTATGCCACCGAATGCGTCGACAGCATCCACCTGCTGCACACCCGCCTGCACCCCAACGCGCACACCATCGCGCTGGTCGAAGGCGATGCGCTGGGCGGCGGTTTCGAACTCGCCCTCGCCTGCCAGACCATCGTTGCCGAACGCGGCGTGCAGATGGGCTTCCCCGAAGTGCTCTTCGGCCTGTTCCCCGGCATGGGCGCCTACTCGCTGCTCTCGCAACGCATCGGTCCAAGGCGCGCCGAGGCGATGATGCTGGACGGCGTGATGTACAGCAGCGAGCGGCTCCATGAAATGGGCATCGTCGACGTGCTGGTCGAGCCCGGCGAGGGCGTGCGCGGCGTCAACGAGGTCATCCGCCAGAACCGCCGCATCGCCGCTGCCAGGCTGGCCCTGCACCGCGTGCGCGATGCCATCGATCCCGTTTCCCACGAAGACCTGATGGAAGTCACCCGCATCTGGGTGGACACCGCGCTGCAGCTCGGCGACCGCCAACTGCGGATGATGGAGCGCCTGGTGCGCGCCCAGCTGCAGCGGCCCGAATCGCACGGCGCCGCGGCACGCGCCCACGGCCACTGACCGGGCCTGCGGCGCCTCAGGCGCTGTCCGGACCCGTCGCGGCGTCGCCGCGCACCAGGTCGCCGCGCGCGCGCAGCGCGGCCAGCGCCTGTTCCAGCTGTTGCCGGAGCAGGCGCACCATGCCCGGCCACTCGCGCGCGAGCTCGTCGCTGTGCATGCCCATGCCCTGCGTGGCACTGTCGGACAGGCGGACCGCGCCCATGTTGCCCGCCGCGCCCTTCAGCGCGTGGCAGGCGTCGCGGAACGCCTCCCATTGCGCGTCGGCGCCGGCGACCTCGAGCTCGGCTACGCACTTGCGCGCGTCCCTGGCGCACTCGCCCAGGAAGCGGTGCACGAATTCCTCGCCCAGGCCCATCTCGCGCAGTTCGTCGAGGATGTGCTGGGAGATCACGCTGCCATCGTCCTGCCCCGCGGCCGCTGGCTGGGCGTCCTGGGCCGCGATCGACGGCGCGGCGCCCTCGGCGATCGCGGCCAGGCGCTCGAGCAGGCGGTCGACCACCACCGGCTTGGTCATGAAGGCGTAGGCCCCGGCGCGTTCACATTCAGCCCGCGCCTCCGGCGTGGCATCGGCGGTGAGCACGATGAACGGCGTGCGCTTGCGGCCGGCTTCCATGAAGCGCACCTGCTTGAGCACTTCCACGCCGCTCTGGCCGGGCATGTGCAGGTCGATGATCACGGCGTCGAAGGCCTGCGCTTCGAGCGCGGACAACACGTCGTCGCCATCGTCGACCACCTGGGCGCGATGCCCGGCCTTTTCCAGCAGGCGACGCATCACCATGAGGTTGGCACCCTGGTCGTCGGCCACCAGCACGCGCAGCGGACGCACCCGGGCGCGGTGGCGCACGAAGGGGTCGCCGAAGGCGATGATGTTGCTGCCGTCGCCGACGGACGACTGCGTCGCCGCCGCAAACGGCAGTTCCACCCAGAAGTGCGACCCCCCGCCGGGCGTGCTTTCCACGCCGATGCTGCCGCCCAACTGCTCGACCAGTGCCTTGGCGATGGTCGTGCCCAGGCCGGAGCCTCCGAAACGGCGACCCAGGCCGCTGTCGATCTGTTCGAAGGCTTCGAAGATACGCCCGTGCGCGTCTTCCGCGATGCCGATACCGGTGTCCCGGACCGAAAAGCGCAGCCAGGTCGCGCTGTCATCGCGTGGCAGCCGCTCGACCTCGAGTGACACCCGCCCGTGGTCGGTGAACTTGATCGCGTTGGACACCAGGTTCACCAGCACATGGCGCAAATGGTTGCTGTCGCCATGCATCTGCGCCGGAACGCCCGCGGCCACCCGGGTCGCGAACAGCAGCCCCTTGGCCTGGGCTCCGGGCTCGAGCATCAGCTGGATGCCGCGGATCAGCTCGGTCAGCGAGAAGTCGGCATCGGTGCGCCTGAACTTGCCCGCCTCCATGCTGGACAGGTCGAGCACCTCGTCCACCAGCATCTGCAGCGAGCGCGCCGAGGTGCGGATGACCTCCGCGCTGTCACGCTGTTCGGCGCTCAGGGGCGTGGAAGAAAGCAGCTCCGACATGCCCAGGATGCCGTTGAGCGGCGTACGCAGCTCGTGGCTGATATTGGCCAGGAAGCGGCTCTTGGCGCGGTTGGCCGCTTCCGCGGCTTCGGTGGCCTGCACCAGCTTGCGCAGCAGCGAGCTGAGATACAGTGGTACCGCGGCCAGCCCCACCAGCAGCCCGCTGCCCAGCAACAGGTTCTGCTGCCAGTAGGGCGTGGTCAGGAGGGCCGCGCCAAAGGACACCGTCGCGAAACCGATCGCCAGGTACAGCCAGCGCGGACCATAGCGCAGGCCGTTGCCGACCGTGACCCACATGATCACCACGTACATCCAGGCCAGCAGGTCGCCCAGCAGGTACAGCCCGACGCCCATCAGGCTGTAGTCGGCGATCATGCCCAGCACCCGGCGCGGATACGACACCCCCGGGCGCGCCAGCAGCCATCCGAGGATCACGAAGCCGATCCCGAACTCCACTGCCAGAAGTTGCCGCGACAGGCTCAGCGCTTGCGCCACCCCGGGCTGATCACTGACCACCACCTGCAGGTAGGCCGCTACCAGCACCAGCATCGCCATGCGCACCAGCGCCTGGCCGTGTTCGGTATCGGCACGGCCGGACAGGCGCTGCCTGGCCCAGTGCAGGGCGGCGACCATCGCGCTCAGGCCTCCCCGGCCTCGGCTGCTGCAGCCTCGGCGGCGTAGCGGGCGCAGGTTTCTTCCACGCGCCCGCGGTTGGCCACCAGCGCATCGACGCAGCGCGGATCGAACAGTCGCCCGCTTTCGGACGTGATGTAGTCGAAGGTCTCGTCCATGCTCCAGGCGCGCTTGTAGGGGCGTTCGGACAGCAGGGCGTCGAAGACGTCGGCCACCGCGACCACGCGCGCCTCCAGCGGGATGGCTTCACCGACCAGCGCGTCGGGATAACCGCTGCCGTCATAGCGCTCCTGGTGGCGGAGTGCGATGCTGGCCCCCATCTGCACGAAACGGTTCTGGCTGCCCTGCAGCAGCTCGTGGCCGATCTCCGGGTGCCGGCGCATCACCACCAGTTCGTCCTCGGTGAGCGGGCCGGGCTTGAGCAGTACGGCGTCGGGGATCGCGATCTTGCCGATGTCGTGCAGGGGCGCGGCCAGCTCGATGGTCCGGACCTCGTCTTCGCCCAGGCCCAGGCCTTCGGCGACGATGCCCGCCACTGCGGCCAGGCGCGCGAGGTTGGCGCTGGTGCCCGAGTCGCGGTAGGCGATCGCACGTGCCAGGCGGGTCAGGGTCTCGCGCTCGCGTTCCTCGACCTCGTGCATGCTCGAAAGCAGCCGCTGCTCGAGCGAAAGCGCGCGCTGCTTGACCGACTCCGCCTGCTGGCGGAGCTGCAGCAGGTTGCGGCAGCGCGCCCGCAGCTCGCGCGGGCGCACCGGCTTGACCAGGAAATCGATCACGCCGGCATCGAGTGCCGCCTGCCGGATCGGCTCATCGCCGACCACGGTCACCAGCACGATCGGCACGTCGCGGTGCAGCAGCGGGCGGCGGAAGCGCCGTGCGAACTCCAGGCCGTCCATCACCGGCATGCGGTAGTCGAGCAGCAGCAGGTCGGGGCGGTTGTCCTCGCACCAGCGCAGGGCTTCCTGCGGGTCGCTGAAGTCCAGCACCTCCAGCTCGGGACTGATGTCCTCGAGGATGTGCCGCAGCATCGTGCGTGCCGAAGTCTGGTCGTCGACGATGACGATGTTCACGTGATTCCTGCCCCCAGCGCGGTCGGTCCCGGCATGGCACACGGATGCCGCCGGTAGTCGGGGCACGCATGGTCCGTGCCCGCCCCGGCCCCCCGTTCTGGAGGGCCAACGCCCGAGAATACGACAGATCCGGCACGGACCGGGCACTTGCTGCCCGTTCTGGTCACCCCTGCGCCGTGCCGCTGGGGCGCATATACGGGAAAAGCAGCACGTCGCGGATCGACGACGAACCGGTCAGCAGCATCACCAGGCGGTCGATGCCGACGCCCAGCCCGCCGGTGGGCGGCATGCCCACTTCGAGCGCGCGGATGTAGTCGGCGTCATAGTGCATGGCCTCGTCATCTCCGCCGGCCTTGGCTTCGACCTGGGCGCGGAAGCGCGCGGCCTGGTCCTCGGGATCGTTGAGCTCGGAGAAGCCATTGGCCAACTCCTTGCCGCCGATGAACAACTCGAAGCGGTCGGTGATGCCGGGATCCGAGTCGGACTCGCGCGCCAGCGGCGAGACCTCCACCGGGTAGTGGGTGATGAAGGTCGGCTGCACCAGCCCGTCTTCGACCGTCGCCTCGAAAATTTCCAGCAGCAGCTTGCCCCAGCCCCAGGACGGCTTGATCGACACCTTCAGGCGTTGGCAATGGGCGGCGAGCGCATCGCGGTCGCGGCAGTCGGCGGCGCTGATGTCCGGATTGAGCTCGCGCACCGCGTCTTCCATCTTCCAGCGGCGGAACGCTGGCGCCAGGTCGATGTCGTGGCCGTCCCAATCGAAGCGCGTGGTGCCGGTCGACTCCTGCGCCACGTCGCGGATCATGCCTTCGGTCAGGTCCATGACCTCGATATAGCTGGCATAGGCCTCGTACAGCTCGAGCATCGTGAACTCCGGGTTGTGCCGGGTGCTGACGCCCTCGTTGCGGAAGTTGCGGTTGATCTCGTACACGCGCTCGAAGCCGCCCACCACCAGCCGCTTGAGGTAGAGCTCCGGCGCCACGCGCAGGTAGAGCTCAAGGTCGAGGGCGTTGTGGTGGGTGGTGAACGGACGCGCGGTGGCACCGCCGGCGATGTAATGCATCATCGGCGTCTCCACTTCGAGGAAACGGCGCGCATCGAGCCAGCGGCGCATGGCCGCGATCACCTTCGAGCGCACCACGAACACCTCGCGCGCGTCGGGGTTCACGATCAGGTCGACGTAGCGCTGGCGGTAGCGCTGCTCGACGTCGGCCAGGCCATGCCACTTGTCCGGCAGCGGGCGCAGCGACTTGGTCAAGAGGCGCAGCGAGTCGACCTTGACCGAAAGCTCGCCGGTGCGGGTGCGGGTCAGCCCGCCCTCGGCGGCGATGATGTCGCCGACGTCCCAGGCCTTGAACGCGTCATAGGCGGCGCCCAGCGCGTTCGCCTGCAGGAACAGCTGGACGCCACCGCTGACGTCCTGCAGCTGCACGAACGCGGCCTTGCCCATCACCCGCTTGGCGAGCATGCGCCCGGCCACGGCCACGCGCCGCCCGGTTTCCTGCAGCGCCTCGGCGCTCCATGCCTCGGCGTCGGCGTACTCGTCCTGCAGGTCGCCGGCGTGGTCGGTGCGCCGGAAGTCGTTCGGGAACGCGATGCCCTGCCCGCGCAGCGTGGCCAGTTTGCCGCGACGCTCGGCGATGAGGCTGTTTTCGTCGGCGGCGGTCTGGGGCTGTACGGGGGTGGTCATGGCTGGTCTCGGGAAGCGGTATGGCGGGTGTGGCTGCAGGCGGCCCGCGATGCCTGCCAGGTCCTGATCGCGGCTGTAGCCGCTCGCGCAGGCGTTGGTGGCGCCGGAGGAACATCCGTGGGAGCAGCTATAGCTGCGATCGAATGGGCAATCAAACTGCGTCGGTGCGTTTCGACCCGGCTTCCAGCCCGGACTTCAGGCTGGCCTCGATGAACTCGTCAAGGTCGCCATCCAGCACGTTCTGGGTATCCGAACGCTCGATGCCGGTACGCAGGTCCTTGATGCGGCTCTGGTCGAGCACGTAGTTGCGGATCTGGCTGCCCCAGCCGATGTCGGACTTGGTGGCTTCCAGCGCGTCCTTCTCGACGTTGCGCTTCTGCACTTCGAGTTCGTACAGCTTGGCGGCCAGCATCTTCATCGCAGTGTCGCGGTTCTGGTGCTGGCTGCGCCCATTCTGGCAGGCGACGACGGTATTGGTCGGAATGTGGGTGATGCGCACCGCCGACTCGGTCTTGTTGACGTGCTGGCCGCCGGCACCCGAAGACCGGTACACGTCGGTACGCAGGTCGGCCGGGTTGATCTGGATGTCGATGTCGTCGTCGACTTCGGGCGATACGAACACCGATGTGAAGCTGGTATGGCGGCGGTTGTCGGAGTCGAACGGCGACTTCCGCACCAGTCGATGGACGCCGATTTCTGTCTTCAGCCAGCCATAGGCGTACTCGCCCTCGATGCGCACCGTGGCCGACTTGATGCCGGCGACGTCGCCGCCGCTGGCCTCCATGATCTCGGTCTTCCAGCCGCGGTCTTCCGCCCAGCGCAGGTACATGCGCAGCAGGATCTCGGCCCAGTCCTGGGCCTCGGTGCCGCCGGCGCCGGCCTGGATGTCGAGGAATGCGTTGGCCGTGTCCATCTGGCCGGAGAACATGCGCTGGAACTCGAGCTTCTCGACCTGGGTGCTGAGGCTTTCCACGTCGTCCTCGACGGCCTGCGCGGTGTCCGCGTCGTCCTCGGCATCGGCCAGGTCAAGCAGCTCGGCGGCGCCCACCAGGCCCTCGGTCAGGTCGCGGATGCCGTTGACGGTCTTGTCGAGCAGCGAGCGCTCGCGCCCCAGCGCCTGTGCGCGCTCGGGATCGTTCCAGATATCCGGGTTCTCGAGTTCGCGCTCTACTTCCTCGAGGCGTTCGCGCTTGGTGTCGTAGTCAAAGAAACCCCCTCAGCGCATCCAGCCGACCCTTCAGGTCGGCGATGCGCTGGCGGACGGGATTGAGCTCCATCATGTGCTGTGGATCCGCGTGGAAAGAGGCGGATTCTAGCAATTCCGGCGCTCCGCCGGGTCTGCCCGCGTCGGCCAGCGGCTACGCGGGCTGCTCGGCCATGCTTCGTGCGCGCAGTGCGTCGCGGTAACGGCGACTGCAGGGCAGATGGCTACCGTCGACAAGGTGGACGCGGGCGTCGCCGGTGTCCAAGGGCTCGATTGACCCGACCTGGTCGAGGTTGACGAGATAGCTGCGGTGGATGCGCACGAAGCGCGCAGGGTCCAGCCGCGCCTCGATACTGGCCAGTGTGCTGCGCAGCGGATAGGCGCGGCCGGCCACTTGGAGGTTGACGTAGTTGCCCGAAGCCTGCAGCCACTCGATGTCGTCGGCGGCGACCAGGAACTCACGCCCCAGCTTGCGCACCAGGAAGCGTTCTGGCCGCCCAGGGCGCTCGTCACGCGGGGCCGGGATGCCCGGGTCCGGCGGATCGAGCAGCCGCACCTCTCCCTGCAGCCGCCGCCACAACCAGCTGTAGCCGTGGGCGACAAACACGATCATGGCGAAGGTGCGTCCGTCCTTCAGGTACTCGTAGGGCAGCTCGACGTGCCAGTCGAAGCTGTACTGGTCCCCCATCAGCGCATACATGACAATGCGCAGCAGCACCATGCCGGCCACGTGCAGCAGCGACCAGGCCAGACTGGCAATGAGGTAAGCCGGCAGGCGCCTGGCCCAGGTGTCGGCGTGCAGCGGCCAGCGCTCGCACAGCCACAACAGCGGCGGCAGCAGAAGCAGCGACACCAGTGCGCTGCTGCCCTCCCAGGTCACCGGTTGCCAGGCTTCCATCACCCGGCCGTAGCGCTCGGCGTCGATCAGGGTCACGACGGTGTTTGCGGCGGCGCTGATGCCGAAGATCAGCGTCCAGATCACCAGCTCGAACGGACGCCGCCAGGACAGGTGCCGGCTCCAGAAGTCCTTTTCGCGTGTGGCGGCATTCCCGACGGGATCTTGCATGGACCGATTGTAGCGATTCGGCCCGCGGGCACGCCGCGGCTCATCACGCCATTCCGCGGTTCGTCCCCCAGCGACGTCACTCCGGCACTTCCAGCTGGCGCAGAGGTTCGAGAGGCGCTGGAATCACGCCATGACAACCTCGACCCTCATCCCACGACGCCACGATATCGACGCCCTGCGGGTGTTCGCGTTCGGCCTGCTGATCGCCTATCACGTGGGCATGGTCTACGTCGCCCAGTGGGGCTACCACGTCAAGAGCGTCCACCAGACCGAATGGCTGCAGTGGCCGATGATCGCGGTCAATCGCTGGCGGATGCCGTTGCTGTTCATGATCTCCGGCATCGCCCTGGGCCTGGCCATGGCCTCGCGTCCGGGCTGGCGGCTCGGACTGTCACGCAACTGGCGGCTGCTGCTGCCGCTGGGGTTCGGGATGCTGGTGATCGTGCCGGTACAGGCCTACTGCGAAGCGCTGGCCAATGGCGCGATCACGCCCGGATTCGGCGCCTTCATGCAGCGTTACCTGCAGCTGCGCCCCTGGCCCGAAGGCGGCTGGAGTGGTGCGGAGTACGGCGTGACCTGGAACCACCTGTGGTACCTGGCCTATGTCTGGAGCTACAGCATGCTGGCGCTGCTGCTGGCCCCGGTGCTGGAGTCCGCCCGGAGCCGGCGGCTGCGGGGGCTGTTGTTCCGATGCGACCGGGCGTGGTGGGTGCTGGCGCCAGCAGCGTGGCTGTTCGCCTGCCTGTGGTGGCTGATGCCGCGCTTTCCGGAAACCCACGCTTTTGCCGGCGACTGGTACGCGCACGCGAAGTACCTGTTCTTCTTCCTTGCCGGCTGGCTGGTGGCACACGAGGCGAGGTTCTGGGACGGCGTGCAGGCGATGCGCGGGCGGATGCTGGCGCTGGCGCTGTTGGCGATCACGATCGAGCTGTCGCTGCGCGCGGCCGGTCGCCATCTGCCTCCGGGGGATATTCCCGCCTGGGCGCTCCACGTGAACTGGGCAATGATCGAACGCATCGCCCGCGCCGTGTACTCGTGGACCGCGCTGCTGGCAATCTTCGGCTGGGCGCGTACCCTGCTCGACCGTCCTTTCCGCTGGCTGCCACGGGCCCGCGAGGCGGTGTATCCCTGGTACATCCTGCACCAGAGCCTGATCGTGCCACTCGCGTTCGCGCTCGGCTCGCTGTCGCTGGGACCTTGGCTGGAGCCGCTGCTGGTGGTCGCGGGTACGATCGCGGGCTGCCTGCTGCTGCACGAGGGCATCATCCGCAGGGGCGGGCCGCTGCGACCACTGTTCGGGCTGCCGGCCAGGACACGGCCGCGGCCCCCCGAAGCCACTTCCGCTGCAGCACGCCAATAACCATCGAGGATCGTCCGTATGTTCGAAGCCGAACCCATCCTCTGGTTGCAGCAATTCTCCGCTCCCTGGTTCGACGCACTCATGCACTTCATGAGCTGGGTTGGCGAAGCCTGGTTCTACGTGCCCGCGATCCTGGTGCTGCTGTTCGGCATCCGCCTGCGTCCGGGCATGGGCGTGCTGCTGGCACTGCTGTTGGTGGCTTTCGCGACCGAAGGGTTCAAGCAGGGTTTCGGGCTGCCACGGCCGAGCGAGGTCGATGCAAGAGTGCTGTACGAGGGCGAAGGCGGCCGACACCTGGTGGCGGACGGCGCAGCGGAGGGCTTCTGGGGCCTGCCTTCGGATGAGGCGATCTCTGCCAAGCGCGCCACCCATGATCCAGGCTTCGGATTCGTCAGCGGCCACACCAGCTCGGCGTTGGTGTTCGCGCTCGCGCTGGCTCTGTTCTTCCGCGCACGCGCGGCGTGGATCTGGGGGCTGGTGGTGGCTTGGCCGCTGCTGATGGGGCTGTCGCGGATGTACCTCGGGCGGCACTTCCTCGCCGACGTCCTGGGCGGCTTGGCGGTGGGCATGCTCGGAGCAGCGTTGGCATGGGCGTTGATGGGCAGGCTGCAAACACCCGGCGCGCGGGCCTGGCGCAGCTGGGCGATCGCATTGGCCGCGATGTGCGCGCTGGCGGCGGCCGCGTGGGCGGTGCCCTGGATCGATCCGGGCATGGCCGGCGAGATTGTCGGCACCCTGCTGTGCATCGGCGCGCTGATGCGGTTCGGCTGGCCCGATGACGCCACCGGGCTGGTTAAACGCGCAGGCCGCGTGGCCTGCGCGCTGGTGGTTGGCTATGGCGTGATCTGGCTGTTTGAAGCCGCCTATGAGGCGGGCGGCTGGCCGGAGCGGCACGCCGCAGCCTTCTTCTTCGCAGCGGCAGGCTTCGTGGCCATCCTGCTGGGCACTGTGTTGCTCGCCCGCTGGCTGGGCCTGTACCTGCCGTCGAGACCGTCTTCTTGACCGGGCCCGCACCGATGCTGCGCGCGCTGCGGCTTTACCGTCCCGCGCCGGCGGCCATCGCGGCGACAGGTCCGTCGGCCCGCTGATCCATGGCCGCCACGGCGTGCTCCACGACCTGGCTTATCTGTGGGTCTACAGCATGCTGCTGGCGGCCATGCAGCACTCAGCGGCGCCGCACCTGCACCTGGTAGCGGCCACGCTCGCCGCCCACCGCAGATGACGCCTCGAGCACGTAGTCACCCGGCTGCAGGGTGTCCTCGATGCGGGCGTCCAAACCACCACCGCTATCGTCGTCCTCGGCAAGCAGTTCGTTGTCGCGGTACAGCCTGAGGTGGGCATCCACGCCGTCGTTCGCCCCCATCGTGATCGCGTAGCTGCCTGCGCGCGCGATGCGGAAGGTGTAGCGGTCGGTCACGCCCGGGAGCAGCCTGGCCTCGCGCTGCTGGCCCACCTGGAGGACGCCGCCGCCGGCATCGTGAGGCACCGGGGACAGGCGCGCCGCCAGCGTGAACACGCCTGCGCCACCTTCGGCATCGAATGCCGACGCCTGCACGGTGTATTCGCCGGGTTCGATCACCGAGGCGATGCGGGCGTCCAGGCGCCCGCCGGAGTCGTCGTTTTCAAGCACCACGCCCGCGCCAGCGAGCCGCAGGCGCGAATCAAGCTCGGGGCTGCGCATGTCGAGCTCGAGCAGTTGCCGCTCGTTCACGCTCAGACGATAGGACACCGGCCGACCCTGGTAGAGCGCGGTGATGTCGCTGCCCGGCTCCAGTTCGCCGCCGGCGGCAATCTCGACGCCGGGCGGCAGTTCGCGTTCGGCCACGGAAAGCTCGTACTGCCCTTCCGCCCTGCCGCCGAAGCCGGAGGCGACCAGCGTGTACGCGCCCGGCGCCAGCCACGCGGTCAGCTGCGAATTGCTGCCTTCGGCATCGTCGTTGCTGAGCGAGACACCGTTGCCTTCCAGGCCCAACACCGTGTCGAAGCCGTCGGCGGCCATGCGTAGCGCGTACACGCCTTCGCGTTCGATGCGCAGCGGGATGCGCTTGCTGCCGTCCAGCCAGTCGCTGATCGACGCGCCGGCCGCCAGTTCGCCTCCTGCGTACACCTGCAGTTCGGTCGCGCCGAGGATGAAAGGTCCGTACGCGGAGCCGTCATGCCCGCTGACCGCCAGCACGTAGCGGCCCGCACGCGGGGCGCGGATCGAAAGGTTAGTGGCCTCCCCGTCACCGGACGAGGCGCGCACCAGCTGGCCATCGAGGAACACCGAGAGCTGCGCGCGCAGCGGGCCTTCGACTGCGAACTGGACGGCCTGTCCGGCGTCGAGCGCGAAGGAGAAGAGTTCGCTGCGGGAACCGTCACGCCAGTTGATCACGTCCGCGCTGGTGATCTCCCCGCGGACCTGCTGTCCCGGGGTGATGCGCGTTGCCGCGGGCTCGGTGGCCAGTGCCGTATGTGCTCCGCCCAGAAGGCCGAGGGAAACGGCCAGTGCCGCCAGTCGCTTGTGTTCCATGCTGAAGAGGTCCCGAAATGCGGCAGGGCCTGATTGCCCGACCAAGCCGCGGGATTATCCGGGGCTAACGTATTCAGCGATAGCCCTGGACCGGCGTCAGCAGGCTTCGAGGTGTTCCACCACCAGCTGGATGGCATCGCCGCCGCGGTAATCGTCGGGCGTGAGCCGATAGGCGAGTCGGGCGCGGGACGGTGGCGGCTCCCCCTTCCAGGCGCCGAAGTGGATGCCGGCCAGCGTTGCACGCAGTCCATCCACGCCCAGCGTCAGCCGCAGATGTCGCTCGGCGACCACGCGCCAGTCGCGCACCTCGAACTCGCCATCGAACAGGGGCTCTGGAAACCCCTGCCCCCAGGGACCACCATCGCGCAGCGCCTGGGCGTGGGCACGATCGAACTCGGACGGTGCCAGGGCGCCATCGCTTTCGACGGTGGCCTGCAAGGCAGCGGGATCGAGCGTGGCCTCGGCATGGGCGTGGAAGGCGGCTTCGAACGCCTGCAGCCGCTCGGCGTCGAGGCTCAGGCCGGCCGCCATCGCATGGCCACCGAAGCGCTCGATCAGGCCGGGGTGGCGGGCGTCGACAGCAGCGAGCGCATCACGGATGTGGAAGCCCGGGATCGAGCGCGCCGAGCCCCGCAGGCTGGTGCTGCCCGGCTCGGAGGGCGCGAAGGCCACCACTGGCCGATGCAGGCGTTCCTTCAGCTTGGAGGCCACCAGGCCCACCACGCCCGGGTGCCAGCCCGGATCGAAGGTGCAGACCGCGACAGGCAGTGCTCCGGTCCGCCCCAGCGCGTCCAGGGCCGGCGTCGACAGCGCACGTTCTGCTTCGTCGAGCATTGATTGCTGCACGTTGCGGCGTTCGCGATTGATGGCGTCGAGCTGGCGGGCCAGCTCGTAGGCGCGCGCGGGTTCGTCGCAAAGCAGGCACTCGATGCCCAGCGCCATGTCTTCCAGGCGCCCGGCGGCGTTCAACCGCGGCCCCACGGCGAAGCCGATATCCGCGGCCACCAGCGACTCCGCACGGCGCCCGGCCACCTCGATCAGTGCCTTGAGCCCGGGGCAGCCCTGCCCCGCCCGCAGCCGGCGCAGGCCGGCGGCGACCAGCGCACGGTTGTTCGCGTCCAGCGGCACCAGGTCGGCCACCGTCCCGACCGCGACGAGGTCCAGCAGCTGCCCGAGGTCCGGACCCTTGCCTTCCAGCCGTCCATCGGCGCGCAGCCGCGCCCGCAGCGCGAGCAGCACGTAGAACATCACGCCCACGCCAGCGAGGACCTTGCTGGGAAAGCCATCGCCGTGCCGGTTCGGGTTCACGATCGCATCCGCCGCCGGCAGGCGTTCGCCGGGCAGGTGGTGGTCGGTGACCAGGACCCGCCATCCCAGCGCCTTGGCCGCGTCGATGCCGGCGTGGCAGGCAATGCCGTGGTCGACCGTGACCAGGAGGTCGGGGCGCGTCGGCGCCAGTTCGCCGACCAGCGCCGGGGACAGCCCGTAGCCATGGATCATGCGGTTGGGTACCGCGTGCAGGACCTCGCGCGCGCCGAGCATGCGCAGGCCCCGCACCGCGACGGCGCAGGCGGTGGCCCCATCGCAGTCGAAGTCGCCGACCACGAGGATGCGCTGGCCCTCGGCGATGGCCGTGGCCAGCAGCTTCGTGGCGCGGTCGAGGTCGAGCAAGCCGTCGGGCGGCAGCAGGCCGGCCAGGCGCGGGCGCGCGGCATCGATGTCCGCGGCGCCGCGCGCGGCGTAGATCCGGCGCAGCAGTGGCGGCACGTCCGCCGGCCAATCGGCGCCAGGCTGCACGCCGGGGACCTGCCGGCGGCGGATGGTGCGCGGTGGCGTCACTGCGCCGGCCAGGGCGTGGCGCGACGCCAGAACCGCAGCAGGTGCCTGCGACGGAGCGAAAGCCGCCAGCCGTCGCCGTCGTCGAGCCGCAGCTCAGCGATATGCCCCCCACGCAGCGCCTCGAGCGCCGGGAGCAGCCACTCGCGCTCGATCCACTCGAGATCGCGCGTGCCCTCGATGTCGTACACGCCGGGCGCGCCGGTGAACCGGTCCGGCAGCGCTTCGCCCAGGCCGCCGATCGCTGCCAGTGCGCGCGCAGTGTCGTCGTCGCTGTAGCCGGTCTCGCCGCCGCCGCCGGCCACCGCCGGGAGGCGACCGCCACCCCAGAACCACAGCGCGTTCACGGGCGCCTGCCCGCGCGCGGCGCGACGCGCGTTGAGCGGATGGTTGTGCAGGGTCACCTGGGCCTCGCTGGCGAGGCTGCGCCAGCGCCGGCCCTCGGGACTGGTGTCGAGATGGTCGAAGAGGTCCTCGCCCAGCGCATCGCCCGGATCGGAGAACGCTGGCACCGTCGTGCCGCCGGGCAGGCGCAGGTACCAGCGCGCCGGGTGCGGCGCGTCGAGCGCGAAGCCGGCATCGCCAAACAGCGGCCGCAGCGCGGGCAGCAGTTCGTCGCATTCCTCGCGCGTCAGCGCGAGCGCCTCGCCATGCGCGAGCAGCCGCACGCCGTTGATGTCCGGACGCAGCCACACTGGATCGGCGCGCAGCCAGGCCGCGCCTTCGGCATCGCCGACCTCGGCCTGTCGCGACAGCGCCGCGATCGGCCAGCCTTCGCCGCGCAACGGGAAGTGCCGGAGCAGCTGCGCGCGTCGCCCGGGCTTGCCGTCGGGCTGCCGCGTGCCGCGCCCCAGCGCTGTCGCGTCCGCGACGGACAGGCGCTGCCGCCCGAGCCGCGTGGCAGCCGGGAGCAGCAGGGTGATGGTGCTGGGGGCCGGCATCGCCGGATCAGCCGTAGCTGACCTCGACGATCTCATACTCGCTGATGCCGCCGGGCGCCTCGATGGTCACCACCTCGCCGGCGTGCTTGCCGATCAACGCGCGCGCCACCGGTGACGAGATGGCGATCAGGCCCAGCTTGATGTCGGCTTCGAGGTCGCCAACGATCTGGTAGCGCTTTTCCGCACCGGTCTCTTCGTCGGCCAGCAGCACGTTGGCGCCGAACACGACCTTGTCGCCGACCTTGAGCGTCGACACGTCGATCACCTGCGCGTGCGAAAGCTCGCCCTCGAGCTGCTTGATGCGGCCTTCGATGAAGCCCTGCTGCTCGCGCGCGGCGTGGTATTCGGCGTTTTCCTTCAGGTCGCCGTGGGCGCGTGCCTCGGCGATCGAATTGATGACGGCAGGCCGCTGGACGCTCTTCAGCTCTTCCAGCTCCGCGCGCAGACGCTGCGCACCCTGTGCCGTGATCGGTGGTCTCATGTCTTCTTCAACTCCTCATGCAGTTCGTGCAGGGCCCACACCGGGCCGCTGCCGCGATATTCCAGAGAATGCAGCAAGGCCTTCGCACCGGCAATGGTGGTCGAATAGGTCACCCGCTGCTGCAGCGCCTCGCGGCGGATCGAGAACGAGTCCGCGATCGCCTGGCGCCCTTCGGTGGTGTTGACGATGTAGGCGATATCGCCATTCTTGATCAGGTCGACGATGTGCGGGCGACCCTCGGCGACCTTGTTCACCTGCTCGCAGTCGACGCCGTGCTCGCTCAGCCAGGCGGCCGTGCCCGCGGTCGCGACCAGGCTGAAGCCGCGTTCCACGAGTGCGTGGGCCACGGGCAGCAGCCGCCGCTTGTCCGGGTCGCGCACCGAGACAAAGGCCTTGCCCGGCTCGGGCGCCCTGATGCCGGCCGCTTCCTGCGCGCGCGCGAACGCGGCGCCGAAACTCTGGCCTACGCCCATCACCTCGCCGGTCGAGCGCATCTCCGGGCCGAGGATCGGATCCACGCCCTGGAACTTGGCGAAGGGGAAGATCGCCTCCTTGACCGAGTAGTAGCCGGGCACGACTTCCTCGGTCACGCCCTGGTCGGCCAGCGTTCGACCCGCCATGCAGCGCGCGGCGATCTTGGCCAGCGGCACGCCGGTGGCCTTGGACACGAAGGGCACCGTGCGCGAGGCGCGCGGGTTGACCTCGAGCAGGAAGATCGTGTCCTCGCCTTCGTCGTCGGTCTGCACGGCGAACTGGGTGTTCATCAGACCGACCACGTTGAGCGCGCGCGCCATCGCCGTGACCTGCTCGCGCAGGCGGGCCTTGGTGTCGGCCGACAGCGAATACGGCGGCAGCGAGCAGGACGAGTCACCCGAGTGCACGCCCGCCTCTTCGATGTGTTCCATCACCCCGCCGATCAGCACCTGGCCGTCGGCATCGGCGATCACGTCGATGTCGACTTCCACCGCGTTGTCGAGGAAGCGGTCGAGCAGCACCGGCGAGTCGTTGGACACCTTCACCGCCTCGCGCATGTAGCGCTCGAGGTCGGCTTCGGCGTGCACCACTTCCATCGCGCGGCCGCCGAGCACGTAGCTCGGGCGCACGACCAGCGGGTAGCCGATCTCGCGTGCCAGCACCAGGGCCTGCTCGGCGCTGCGCGCTGTGCGGTTGGGCGGTTGCTTCAGGCCGAGTTCGTCGACCAGGTGCTGGAAGCGCTCGCGGTCCTCGGCCAGGTCGATGGAATCCGGCGAGGTGCCGATGATCGGCACGCCATTGGCCTCCAGCGCGCGCGCAAGCTTCAGCGGCGTCTGCCCGCCGTACTGCACGATCACGCCCTTGGGCTTCTCCAGTTCGACGATCTCGAGCACGTCCTCGAGCGTCACCGGCTCGAAGTACAGGCGGTCGGAGGTGTCGAAGTCGGTCGAGACCGTCTCCGGGTTGCAGTTGACCATGATGGTCTCGTACCCGTCCTCGCGCAGGGCAAGCGCGGCGTGCACGCAGCAATAGTCGAACTCGATGCCCTGGCCGATGCGGTTGGGACCGCCACCGAGCACCATGATCTTGTCGCGGCCGGTGGGCTCCGCCTCGCACTCTTCCTCGTAGGTGGAGTACAGGTAGGCGGTGGTGGTCGCGAACTCCGCGGCGCAGGAGTCCACACGCTTGTAGACCGGCTTGATGCCGAAGGCGCGGCGCAGGGCGCGCACGGCCTTTTCCTCGACGCCGACCAGCTGCGCCAGGCGGGCGTCCGAAAAGCCCATGCGCTTCATCGCGCGCAGGCGCAACGCGTCCAGCGCCTCGACGCCACCGGACTCGACCTCGCGTTCGGCGACCACGATGTCTTCGATCTGGTCCAGGAACCAGGGGTCGATCCAGGACAGGCCGAACACTTCGTCCACCGTCATGCCGGCACGGAAGGCGTCGGCGACGTGGAACAGGCGCTCCGGACCGGGCTCGCGCAGTTCGCGGCGCAGCGCGGCCTGGCCTTCCCCGCTCTCCAGGTCAAGGCCGGTGGGATCCAGGCCGACCTTGCCGGTCTCGAGCCCGCGCAGCGCCTTCTGCAATGATTCCTGGAAGGTGCGGCCCATGGCCATCACCTCGCCCACCGACTTCATCTGCGTGGTCAGGCGCGAATCGGCCTGCGGGAACTTCTCGAACGCGAAGCGCGGGATCTTGGTGACCACGTAGTCGATCGTCGGTTCGAACGAGGCCGGGGTCCTGCCGCCGGTGATCTCGTTCTTCAGCTCGTCGAGCGTGTAGCCCACGGCCAGCTTGGCCGCGACCTTGGCGATCGGGAAGCCGGTGGCCTTCGACGCCAGCGCGGACGAGCGCGACACGCGCGGGTTCATCTCGATCACCACCACGCGCCCGGTCTCGGCGTTGATGCCGAACTGCACGTTCGAGCCACCGGTGTCGACGCCGATCTTGCGCAGCACGTCGATGGACGCCTGGCGCAGGCGCTGGTACTCGCGGTCGGTGAGGGTCTGCGCGGGCGCCACGGTGATCGAGTCACCCGTGTGCACGCCCATCGCATCGAGGTTCTCGATCGAGCAGACGATGATGCAGTTGTCCGCGGTGTCGCGGACCACTTCCATCTCGAACTCCTTCCAGCCGAGCACGGACTCCTCGACCAGCACCTCGTTGGTCGGCGACAGCTCGAGGCCGCGCTTGACGATGTCCTCGAACTCCTCGCGGTTGTAGGCGATGCCGCCGCCGCTGCCGCCGAGGGTGAAGCTGGGCCGGATGATGGTCGGATAGCCGACGGTCGCCTGGATCTCGACCGCCTGCTCGAAGGTCTTCGCGACCGCCGCCTTCGGGCACTCCAGGCCGATCTCGCCCATGGCCACGCGGAACAGCTCGCGGTCCTCGGCCATCATGATGGCCTCGCGCCTGGCGCCGATCAGCTCGACGCCGTACTTCTCGAGCACGCCGTTGTCGGCGAGGTCCAGCGCGCAGTTGAGCGCGGTCTGGCCGCCCATGGTCGGCAGCAGCGCGTCCGGGCGCTCCTTGGCGATGATCTTCTCGACCATCTGCCAGGTGATCGGTTCGATGTAGACCGCATCGGCCATCTCCGGGTCGGTCATGATCGTGGCCGGGTTGGAGTTCACCAGCACCACGCGGTAGCCCTCTTCGCGCAGGGCCTTGCAGGCCTGGGCGCCGGAGTAGTCGAACTCGCAGGCCTGGCCGATGACGATCGGGCCGGCGCCGATGATGAGGATGGTCTTGAGGTCGGTGCGCCTGGGCATCAGTGCGCCTCCATCAGCGCGATGAAACGGTCGAAGAGCGGGGTCACGTCCTGCGGGCCGGGGGCGGCTTCGGGATGTCCCTGGAAGCTGAAGGCCGGCGCGTCGGTGAGCGCGATGCCCTGGTTGCTGCCGTCGAAGAGCGAGCGGTGGGTGACGCGGACGTTGCCGGGCAGCGTGGCTTCGTCGACCGCGAAGCCGTGGTTCTGCGAAGTGATCATCACCCTGCCCGACTCGAGGTCCTGCACCGGGTGGTTGGCGCCGTGGTGGCCGTTGGCCATCTTCAGCGTCTTCGCGCCGACCGCCAGCGCCAGCAGCTGGTGGCCCAGGCAGATGCCGAAGGTGGGCACGCCCGCGGCCAGCACCTCGCGGATGGCCGCGACCGCGTAGTCGCAGGGCTCGGGATCGCCGGGGCCGTTCGACAGGAACACGCCGTCGGGCTTCAGCGCCAGCGCCTCGGCGGCGGTGGTGCGCGCCGGCACCACGGTCACGTCGCAGCCGCGGTCGGCGAGCATGCGCAGGATGTTGCGCTTCACGCCGTAGTCCCAGGCCACGACGCGGAAGCGCGGCGCCACCTTGCGGAAGGTCCCGGCATCGAGGTCGAGGTCGCCCTCGTTCCAGTCATAGCGGCTGTCGGTGCTGACCACGCTGGCCAGGTCCATGCCCTTGAGGCCGGGAAACTTGCGCGCGGCTTCGACGGCACGGTCGATATCGATCTCGCCGGCCATCACCGCGCCGTTCTGCGAACCGCGCGCGCGCAGCAGGCGGGTCAGGCGGCGGGTGTCGATCCCGGCGATCGCGACCACGCCGCGGTCGGCCAGCCATTCCGGCAGCGCCGCGCGGCTGCGCCAGCTGCTCGGCCGGCGCGGGACGTCGCGCACCACCAGGCCCGCCGACCAGACCTGCCCGGACTCGTCGTCCTGGGAGGTGCAGCCGGTGTTACCGATGTGCGGATAGGTCAGGGTGACGATCTGGCGCGCGTACGAGGGGTCGGTCAGGACTTCCTGGTAGCCGGTCATCGCCGTGTTGAACACGACTTCGCCGACGGAAAGGCCGGGCGCGCCGACGGATACGCCTTCGAAGACCGTGCCGTCTTCGAGCGCGAGGATTGCGGGTGGGGTCACTGGCGGTCGCCTACGTGGGGTTGCAGGACGCCACCGGCCCGGCATTGGCCGGCCCGGAGGCAAGTGGTTCAGGCGAGCGGGAATGTTACCGGCGCGCGGCCTGCCGCGCCAGCGCGGAAGATGAACCCGGGCGTCTAGAGCAGGTCGCGCAGGCGCCAGGCCCCGGCTTCGCGGCCGTGCAGGCGGCTCGCGGCCAGCAGCGCGCCGCGCGCGAACACGTCGCGGCTGGTGGCCCGGTGCACCAGCTCGATGCGCTCGCCCATGCCCGTGAACTGGACCAGGTGCTCGCCGACCACGTCGCCGGCGCGGAGGCTGGCGTAGCGCGGTTCCGCCCCGCCCCGCTCCGCCACGGCGCCGAGGGCCAGCGCGGTGCCCGAGGGCGCATCCTTCTTGTGCACGTGGTGGGTCTCGACGATGTCGCAATCCCAGCCGGCCAGGGTCTCGGCGGCGCGTTCCACCAGCTCTTCCAGCACGGCGACGCCGAGGCTGAAGTTGGCCGCCCACAGCAGTGGAATGTCCGCCGCGGCCGCGGCCATGGCCTGCCGCTGCGCATCCGAGAGCCCGGTGGTGCCCGACACAAGGGCCGCGCCGCGCTGCCGGCACAGGGCCAGCAGCGGATCGAAGCCCTCGGGCAGGCTGAAATCGATCGCGACGTCGAAGGCGGGAACGCCGGGGAGCTCACTGGTGGCGAACTGCGGCACGCCATCCACTACGCGCTGCGGCGGGCGTCGCGACACCGCCGCGACGACGCTGCAATCTTCCGGCACGCCCTGGGCGCAAAGGCGCAGCAGCGCGCGCCCCATGCGGCCACTGCCGCCGTGGATCAGAAACCTGACTGGATCGCCCATGCCGCTAGGCTAGCGACGCCCGGGGGCCCCGACAAGCAGCGCAGCTCCGCCACCCCGTCGCCACCGTGTCAGGACGTCATCCGTTCCCAGAAGCCCTTGACCCCGTCGACGAAGGTGCTCGACCGTGGCGAATGGCGACGTGCGCCTTCGCCGGAGAACGTGGCCTCGAACTGGTCCAGCAGCGTGCGCTGTTCGGGGGTCAGGTTGACCGGGGTTTCCACCACCACCTTGCAGTACAGGTCGCCCGGCGCGCGGCTGCGCACCGACTTGACGCCCTTGTCGCGCAGGCGGAAGACCTTGCCGGTCTGGGTTTCGGCGGGAATGCGGATCTCGGCTTCGCCGCCGAGGGTCGGCACGCGCACGGTGTCGCCAAGCGCCGCCTGCGACAGGCGGATCGGCACTTCGCAGTGCAGGTCGTCGCCGTCGCGCTCGAAGATGTCGTGCGGACGCACGCGCACTTCGACATACAGATCGCCGGGCTGGGTGCCTGCGGGCCCGGCCTCGCCCTCGCCGGAAAGGCGGATGCGGTCACCACTGTCGACGCCGGCCGGCACCTTGACCGACAGCACCTTTTCCTCTTCGACGCGGCCGTTGCCGCGGCAGGACGGACACGGGCTCTTGAAGGTCTTGCCACGGCCATGGCAGGACGGGCACGGCTGCTGCATCGAGAAGATTCCGCGCTGGAAGCGCACCTGGCCGTTGCCGTGGCAGGTGTCGCAGGTCTCGAGCTTGCCATCCTCGGAACCGCTGCCCTTGCAGGGCTCGCATTCGACGAGGGTAGGCAGGTCGATGCGGCGCTCGACGCCGGCGACGGCGTCCTCCAGGTCGAGCTCCATCACATAGCCGATGTCGGCGCCGCGGCGTGGACCGCGGGCGCCACCACCACCGAAGATATTTCCGAAGATGTCGCCGAAGATGTCGCCCACGTCCGGACCGCCACCGAAGCCGGGGCCGGCGTTGCCGCCGCCCATGCCGTGCTCGAACGCGGCGTGGCCATGCTGGTCGTACATCCGGCGCTTGCCGCCGTCGGACAACACCTCGTAGGCCTCCTTGCACTCCTTGAACGCAGCCTCGGCGGCGTGGTCGCCGGGGTTGCGGTCAGGGTGGTGCTTCATCGCGCTGCGGCGATAGGCCTTTTTCAACTCATCCTCGGTGGCGTTGCGGCCGACGCCGAGGACTTCGTAATAATCGCGTTTGCTCATCGATCAGGTCCGTGCTGCCTGGTGGACCCGACGGGGCGGGGTCCGGATACGCAGCGGGAACCGGAGGTCATCCGGTCCCCGCCATGGGCGTGGCCATCGCGGCCGTGGCCGCGTCCACGACGCCAGGGGCGGTCAGGCCTTGCTGTCGTCGTCCTTGACCTCGGTGAACTCGGCGTCGACGACGTCGTCCGCTGCCTGGCCGGCCGGATCCTGGCCCGCATCGCCCTGGGCGTCGCCGCCCTGCCCGGCGGCCCCGGCCGCGGCGAACAGCGCCTGGGCCGCTTCCTCCAGCGCCTTGGTCTTGGCCTCGATCTGACCCTTGTCGTCACCCTTCATCGCCGTCTCGACCTCGGCGATCGCCGACTCGACGCGACCGATCACATCGCCCGGGACCTTGTCGCCGTTGTCCTTGATCGCACTGCGGGTGCCGTGCACCAGGGCATCGGCCTGATTGCGGGCGCCGACCAGTTCGTGGAACTTCTTGTCGTCCTCGCGGTGCGCCTCGGCGTCGGCGACCATCCGCTGGATCTCGTCGTCCGACAGGCCCGAGCCGGCCTTGATCTCGACCTTCTGCTCCTTGCCGGTCTTCTTGTCCTTGGCGGTCACGTGGACGATGCCGTTGGCGTCGATGTCGAACGACACCTCCACCTGCGGCATGCCGCGCGGCGCCGCATCGATGCCCGACAGGTCGAACTTGGCCAGCGACTTGTTGTAGCGGGCCTGCTCGCGCTCGCCCTGCAGCACGTGCACGGTCACCGCGGACTGGTTGTCCTCGGCGGTGGAGAAGGTCTGCGAGGCCTTGGTCGGGATGGTGGTGTTCTTCTCGATGATCTTGGTGAACACGCCACCCAGGGTCTCGATGCCCAGCGACAGCGGGGTCACGTCGAGCAGCAGCACGTCCTTGACGTCGCCGGCGAGCACGCCGCCCTGCACCGCCGCACCGATGGCGACGGCCTCGTCCGGGTTGACGTCCTTGCGCGGGTCCTTGCCGAAGAACTCGGCCACGGCCTGCTGCACCTTGGGCATGCGGGTCTGGCCGCCAACCAGGATCACCTCGTTGATGTCGCTGGCGCGCAGGCCGGCGTCGTTGAGCGCCACGCGGCAGGGCTCGATCGTCTTCTTGACCAGGTCCTCCACCAGCGCCTCGAGCTTGGCCCGGGTCAGCTTGATGTTGAGGTGCTTCGGACCCGACGCGTCGGCGGTCACGTACGGCAGGTTGACCTCGGTCTGCTGCGCGGTCGAGAGCTCGATTTTGGCGCGCTCGGCGGCGTCCTTCAGGCGCTGCAGGGCCAGCGGGTCCTTGCGCAGGTCGATGCCCTGGTCCTTGTTGAATTCCTCGACCAGGTAGTCGATGACGCGCTTGTCGAAGTCCTCGCCGCCAAGGAAGGTGTCGCCGTTGGTGGCCAGCACCTCGAACTGCTTCTCGCCGTCGACTTCCGCGATCTCGATGATCGACATGTCGAAGGTGCCGCCGCCGAGGTCGTACACGGCGATCTTGCGGTCGCCGCCGTCCTTGTCCAGGCCGTAGGCCAGCGCGGCCGCGGTCGGCTCGTTGATGATGCGCTTGACGTCGAGGCCGGCGATGCGGCCGGCGTCCTTGGTCGCCTGGCGCTGCGAGTCGTTGAAGTACGCCGGAACGGTGATGACGGCTTCGGTGACCTTCTCGCCCAGGTAGTCCTCGGCGGTCTTCTTCATCTTCTCGAGGATGCGCGCGGAGACTTCCTGCGCCGACAGCTTCTTGCCGTCGCTGGTCTGCACCCAGGCGTCGCCGTTGTCGTGCCCGACGATGGCATACGGCACCAGGTCGAGATCCTTCTTGACTTCGGCGTCGGTGAACTTGCGGCCGATCAGGCGCTTCACCGCGTAGAAGGTGTTCTTGGGGTTGGTGACGGCCTGGCGCTTGGCGGACGCGCCGACCAGCACCTCGCCGTCCTTGGTGTAGGCGACGACCGAGGGGGTCGTGCGATCGCCTTCGCTGTTTTCGATGACGCGGGCCTTGCCGCCGTCCATGATCGCCACGCACGAGTTGGTCGTGCCGAGATCGATGCCGATGATCTTTGCCATGGGAATATGCCTCTGTGTCTGGATTCGGGGGGCGGCGATGCCGCCGATGACTGCTATCTGGGGATTGGCCGCGACGCCTTCAAGCGCCAGCGGCAGCCGGAATCAACCGGCGGTGGTCCAATCGACGCTCAATCGGTGTTCGACACCGCGACCAGGGCCGGGCGCAGCAGCTGCTCGTTGAGGCGGTAGCCCTTCTGGAACAGCTGTGCCACGGCGCCGGCGTCGACGCCGGGGGCGTCCACCACGCTCATCGCCTGGTGCAGGTCGGGATTGAAGCCCTCCCCGGCGGCAGGCGCGATCTCGAACAGGCCGTGGTTGCCGGCCACCCGGCGCAGCTCGCGCAGGGTCAGCTCGACGCCGTCGTGCAGCGGGCCCGCGCCGGCGGCGGCCAGCGCCGCGTCCAGGCTGTCGAACACCGGCAGCAGGTCGCCGAGGATCTGCTTGTTGGCGAAGCGGCAGGCGTTCTGGACATCGCGCTCCATGCGCCGGCGCTGGTTCTCGAGGTCGGCGCGGTCGACCAGCGACTGCGCGCGCACCTGCTCCAGCTCGGCGCGGAGGGTTTCGATCACGTCTTCCAGGGGAAGGTCGTCTGCGGGCGCCTCGGCGGCGTGGTCGGGCGTCTGTTCGGTGGTCATCGCTGTCCTGGGTCCGGAGTGTCTCGGTCCGCACTGAGTGGGGATGCCGCGTCGGGATTCAAGGCGGCGCCGAGGACCTCGGCGGTCGCCTGCACCACCGGGATCACCCGCTCATAGGCCATCCGCGTGGGGCCGATCACCCCCAACACCCCCAGGACGCGACCTCCGGCGCCATAGGGCGCGGTCACCAGCGACATCCCGGCCAGCGGCGCGACCCCGGTTTCCTCGCCGAAGAACACGCGTACGCCCTGGGCCTTCACCGTGCGCTCGAGCAGCTGCAGGATCTCGCGCTTCTCCGCGAACGCATCGAACAGGCCGCGCAGGCGGTCAAGGTCGGCGAGGTCCTGGACCCCCAGCAGGCGCGCCTGTCCGGCAACAACCATGTCGTCGCCCCCCGGTACCAGCACCTGTTCGGCAAGGTCGGTGGTGGCGCGCAGCAGGCCTTCCATCTCGCTGCGCGCGCTGCGCAGCTCTTCGACCAGCGCCGCGCGGATCCGCGCCAGCGGCTGGCCGGCAAAGTGGGCATTGAGGTAGTTGGCCACCCGCTCCAGCTCGGCGGCGTCGTAGGGGCGCCGGGTGTGGACGATCCGGTTCTGGACCTCGTGATCGGCGAACACCACGATCGCCATCACCCGCTGCCCGTCCAGCGGCACGAAGTCGATCTGGCGGAATGCGAACTGCTCGCGCCCGGGCACGCTGACCACGCCGACGAAGCGGGTCATCGCCGAAACCAGCTCCGAGGCGCTGCCCAGCAGCGTCTGGGTGCCGGCGCTGGTCGCCAGGCTGCCGCGCATGCGCATGAATTCCTCCTCCTCCAGCGGACTGAGCTGGAGCAGCGAGTCGACGAACACGCGGTAGCCGCGGGCCGTGGGCACGCGCCCGGCCGAGGTGTGCGGCGCCGACAGCAGGCCCACTTCCTCCAGGTCGGACAGGATGTTGCGCACCGTCGCCGCGCTGACGTCGAGACCGGCGTGGCGGACCAGGGTCTGCGAACCGACCGGCTCGCCGTCGCGGATATGGCGCGCGATCAGGGTGCGCAACAGCTGGCGCGCGCGCGGGTCGAGGGGATCGGAACGGCGTCGGGACATGCCGCGGGTATACGTCCGAAGGGCACTTGTCGCAAGCCGCGGGCTCACAATCGGCAAGATCGACGATGACAGGCTGCGCGTCTCCACGGCACAATCCGCGCACCATGCTCAAGCGACTGTCGATCAAGGATTTCGCCGTTGTCTCCGCCACCGAACTCGAATTCGGGCCGGGGCTGACCGTCGTTTCGGGCGAAACCGGCGCCGGCAAGTCGCTCATCGTCGATGCGCTCGGCTTCCTGTCCGGGCTGCGCGCCGACGCCGGCATGGTCCGCCACGGCGCCAAGCGCGCCGAGCTCGACGCCGAATTCGACCTCGGCGACTCGCCGCTGGCGCTGGACTGGCTGCGCGAACAGGAGTTCGACGACGGCCAGGCCTGCCAGCTGCGGCGCACCCTTCGCGCCGACGGCGGCTCGCGGGCGTGGGTCAACGGCCGCCCGGCCACGCTGTCGCAGCTGGGCGCGCTGGCGGCGCTGCTGGTGGAGATCCACGGCCAGCACGAACACCAGGCACTGCTGTCGCGCAGCAGCCAGCTGGCCCTGCTCGACGCCTTCGGGCGCCACGAGGCCGAACTGGCCGCGGTGGCCACGGCGACGCATGCCTGGTCGTCGCTGCTGCAGGAGCGCGCACGGCTCAGCGCGGCCGGCGACGTCTCCGACCGCATCGACTTCCTCGAGCACCAGCACGCCGAGCTCGAGCGCGAAGTACTCGAACCCGACGCCATCGAAGAGCTGGTGGCCGCGCACCGGCGCCAGGCCCACGCCACCGAGCTGGTCGAGGCCTGCGATACCGCGCTCGAGCGCCTGGGCGGTGACGCCGGGGCGCTGCCGACCGTGGTCCAGCAGCTGCGTGGCCTGCTTGCGCGGATGCAGGTGCACGAACCACGCCTGGGCGAAGTGGACGCCATGCTCGAGGGCGCCGCCATCCAGCTCGACGAGGCCGCGGTGCTGCTGGATCGTGTCCGTGCCGATCTCGACATCGATCCCGACCATCTGCAAACGCAGGAACACCGCCTCTCGCGACTGCACGAGCTCTCGCGCAAGCACCGCGTGCCGCCGGAGGAGCTGGCCGCGCACCGCGACGCGCTGGCGGCGGAGCTGGAGTCGCTTGCCGGCTCGGCGAAGCGGCTGGCCGGGCTGGAAGGCGAGATCGGGACGGCCGCCGGCGCATGGCGCAGCGCCGCCGCGCGCCTGGGCAAGGCCCGCGCGAAGGCCGCAACCGCACTGGGCAAGGCGACCACCACGTTGATCGGCGAGTTGGGCATGGGCGGCGGGCGCTTCGAGGTGGCACTGGAACCCACGTCCGGCGACGCGCCGGATGCGCAGG
Organism: Luteimonas sp. A501; assembly: GCF_054052085.1. The sequence continues at coordinate 609,311 of NZ_JBSVRI010000002.1, read as the reverse complement.
GCGCCGAGCGCGTCGAATTCCTGGTCACCGCCAACGCCGGACAGCCGCCACGGCCGCTGCGCAAGGTGGCGTCGGGCGGCGAACTGTCGCGCATCTCGCTGGCCATCGAGGTCGCGGCCCTGGGCCTGGACGCGGTCCAGACCATGGTCTTCGACGAGGTGGACTCGGGCATCGGCGGCGGCGTGGCCGGGATCGTGGGGCGCGAGCTGCGCGACCTCGGCAGCCGTCGCCAGGTGCTCTGCGTGACCCACCTGCCCCAGGTCGCGGCCCAGGGCCACGCCCATTACCGGGTCAGCAAGGCTGAAAGCGAGGGCATGACCCAGAGCGCCGTGCGCCTGCTCGACGACGCCGGCCGCCAGGAAGAGCTGGCGCGGATGCTCGGCGGGATCGAGGTCAGCCGCGAGGCGCGGGCGGCGGCCAGGCGCCTGCTGCGCGAGGCCGGGGAACCCACCGCCGGCTGAGCGCCCGGCTCAGCGCTTCTTGCGCACGTAGAGCACCAGCGAGTGCTCTTCCAGGATGTAGCCGTACTTGTCGGCAACCTCGTGCTGCAAGGCTTCGATCTCCGGGCTCTCGAACTCGATGATCTTGCCGCTGTCGACATCGACCATGTGGTCGTGATGGCCGCCGCGGTCGATCTCGTAGACCGCGGTGCCGCCCTCGAAGTTGTGCTTGAGCACCAGGCCCGCCGCTTCGAACTGGGTGAGCACGCGGTAGACGGTGGCCAGGCCGATCTCGTCGCCGCCGTCCAGCAGCTGGCGGTAGATGTCCTCGGCGGACATGTGGTGGTGCGAGGTCTTCTGCTCGAGCAGCTGGAGGATGCGCATGCGCGGATGCGTGACCTTCAGTCCGGCCTTGCGCAGCTCGTTGGTTTCCATGCGATTCCCGTTCATTGGCGATTGCAGCGCCAGCTGCCGTGGACCGGTCGCGGCGGCGCGGCGAGTGTATCATCGCCCCATGTCCGTCCCGACCTGGCCACCGATGCGCAACCTGATCGTCCCCGTCCTTGCCGCGTGCCTCTGCGCCGGCTGCAGCTTCGTATACAAGCAACCCGTCTACCAGGGCAGCCTGGTCCAGCCCGGCAACGTCGCCCAGCTGCAGGCGGGAATGAATCGCCAGCAGGTGTCGGCGCTGCTTGGCTCGCCCTCGATCCAGGATCCGTTCCACCACGAGCGCTGGGATTACACCTCCACCGAGCGCGTCGGGCGCACCGGCAAGACCGAAGTACACAACCTCGTGCTGTTCTTCGAGGGCGACACGCTGCAGCGCTGGGAGGGCGATTACTTCCCCGACCGCGACAAGGAGCTGATCGGCAACGTGCGCCGGCAGTTCGGCCCGAACCTGCCGCGCCAGGAGTCCAAGCGCCGCTGAGTACCTTGTTGCGCGCTCAGCCTTTCGCGGCCCTGGCCGCGCGGCGGCGGCGCGCTTCCTTGGGGTCCACCAGCAGCGGCCGCAGCAGTTCGACGCGGTCTCCGTCGTGCAGCGCGGCGCTGCCGGCGACACGCACCCCGTACACCGCATAGGCATCGATGCCCTCCTGCGGCAGGCCGCTGGCCGCCACCGCATCGGCAACCGTCGCCGGAGCCGCCAGTTCCAGCACCACCGCGTGGCACGCTTGCGGCAGCGCCAGGACCACTTCCACCCGCACCGCTCAGTTCCCGGCGTCGGCGACGCGCACGAAATCATCGACCATGCGGTCGGCCAATCCCTGCAGCCCGAGCTTCATCGCCGGCAGCAGCAGCCGGCTGCGCGGCTCGAAGTCGAGCTGGAGGGTGACCTTGCAGGCGGATTCGTCCAGCGCGTGGAACTCCCAGCGCCCGGCCAGCTTGCGGAACGGGCCGTCACGCAGCTCCATGTCGATGCGCTGCGGCGGGACCAGCATGTTCTCGGTGGTGAACCAGGTGCTGATGCCGCCGATGCCGAGTTCGAGCCGGGCCAGCATGCGGCCGTCATCGGCTTCCAGTACCCGCGCTCCGCTGCACCAGGCAAAGCGCCGCGGGTAGGCGGCAACGTCGTTGACCAGCGAAAACATCCTGGTCGCGGAGTGTTGCACCAGTGCGGACCGTGTGATCGTGGGCATGGGCTGCGTGCATCCGTTCCTATCGCGCCCGGCGCCGTGGGACAATGGCGGGATGGGCAAGAGCGCAAAGGATAAGGGAAAGGCCAAGGCCGGGGGCACGATCGCGCTGAACAAGCGCGCGCGCCACGAATACCACCTGGGTGACCGCTATGAGGCCGGGCTTGCCCTGCAGGGCTGGGAACTGAAGTCGATCCGCGCCGGTCGCGCCAACATCGGCGAGAGCTACGCGGTGGTCCGTGGCGGCGAACTGTTCCTGTTCGGTGCCCAGGTCACGCCGCTGATCCAGGCGTCGAGCCACGTTGTCGCCGACGAGCGCCGCACCCGCAAGCTGCTGCTGCACCGGCACGAGATCGACAAGCTGGTCGGCCTGGTGCAGCGCGACGGCTTCACCATCGTGCCCACCGCGCTGTACTGGAAGGCCAACAAGGTGAAGATCGAACTCGCGCTGGCCAAGGGCAAGCAGTCGCACGACAAGCGCGACGCCGCCAAGGACCGTGACTGGCAGCGCGACAAGCAGCGCGCGATGCGCCGCCACAACCCGAACGCCTGATCAGGCGCTGGCCGGCTCGTCCGGCAGGGTGAAGCGGAACCGCGCGCCTTCGCCGGGAACGCCTTCGCCGCTGATCGTGCCGCCATGGCGCTCGATGATGCGCTTCACCGAGGCCAGGCCGATGCCTTCACCGGCGAACTCGTCGGCGGCATGCAGGCGCTGGAACGGCCGGAACAGCTTGCCGGCGTAGGCCTGGTCGAAGCCGATGCCGTTGTCCGAGACCTCGAACCACTCTTCCCCTCCGTGCTCGACCCGCCGGAACCCGACCCGCGCCGGACTGGTGTCCCGGGTGTATTTCCAGGCGTTACCGAGCAGGTTGCCCAAGAGGTTGCGCACCAGGGTGCTGTCCCCCGACGCGGCCATGCCGGCCTCGATCACCACCTCCACCTCGCGCCCCGGATCACCCTGCGCGAGCTCGGAAAGGATGTCGTGGGCCATCGCCGACAGGTCCAGCGGCTCGCGCTTGAGTTCGCTGCGCGAGACCCGGCTCATCTTCAGCAGCGCGTCGATCAGCTCGCCCATGCGCAGCGTGGCCGCGCGCACCCGTGCCACGTAGCCGCGGCCGACATCGTCAAAGGCGTCGGCATGGCGTTCGGCGGCCATGCGGCTGAAGCCGTCGATCGCGCGCAGCGGCGCGCGCAGGTCGTGGGAGATGGTGTAGGCGAAGGACTCCAGCTCTTCGTTGGCGCGGGTGAGTTCGCGCGTGCGCAGCGCGACCCGGCTCTCCAGGGTGCGGTTGAGCGCCAGCACTTGGGCCTGGGCACGCAGGCGGTCGGTGATGTCCTCCACCTGGACCAGGCTGGCCACGTCCTGCCCATGCTCACCCGGCACCTGGGCATAGGTCAGGTGCACGTGGCGGATGTCGCCGTCGTCGCGGTGGAGGTCGCGGGTCACCCGGTACACGCTGCCCGATGCCGCGCGCGCGCGCGCTTCGGCGGCGTTGTCGCCCCCCGTGAACAGGCTGCCGAACATGCGCCCCATCAATTCCTCCGGTGACGTGCGCACGACGTCGGCCAGGGCCAGGTTGGCGTCGATGATCCTGCCGTCGCGGTCGAGCAGGGCCTTGCCGATGGCCGAGAACCGGATCGCGTTGCGGAAGCGGAGTTCGCTGCGCCGGTAGGAGTCGCTCATCCGCGCCGCGATGTCCTGGGCACGCGACTGGGTGCGGGCCAGGATCATGGCCAGCGCGAACAACAGCAGCGAGGCGAGCACCCCCAGGCCGATCGTCCCCGCCGGGCCGAGCAGGCCACCGCCGCCATTTGTCCGCGCCTGGTGGAAGTCGAGGCGCCAGCGGCGGCCATACACCTGCTCGACCAGGCTGTGCCGCACGCCATCGGCGTCGGCATCGGGGAACGCCGCGGCGTCGTGCGGAAACACCGGCAGGTCATCGCCTTCGGCATCGTCCTCGCCCATGTCGACGATGCGCACCGACAGCCCGTCGCCGTCGGCCGGCACCGCGGTGGCGACGAACAGATCGATGCTGAAGGGTGCGCAGACCCAGCCGGACAGTGCGGCCGCGCGTGCCGCCTGGCTCCTGGGCACGATGCCCGACCGGTAGACCGGCGCATAGATCACCAGGCCCGGCCCGGCACCCTCCTGCATCGTTGGCAGTGGTGCCGTGATCCGCGCGGCTGCGCTGGTGCGCGCGGCGTCCATCGCCACCGCCTGCACCGGCTCGGTCAGCATGTCGAAGCCGACGACGTCGGCGCTGGCCACGGTCCGGGGTTCAAGCAGGATGACGGGTCCGTACTCCGCGCGCGCGCCCGGCGGATCCACGCGGAACAGCTGGCGTGACGCCGCGCGCTGTTCGAGCTGGAATTCCTGCAGCTCCGCCGGGGACATCGCCGCCGCATAGCAGAGCCCCAGCATCGCCGGGAACCGCTGCGACAGGTCGAGGCCATCGGTGTAGTTGCGCCATTGGCGTTCGTTCGGCCGCTGGATCGCGGCCAGCAGGGAAACGCCGCCGCGGGTGACCAACTCATAGGTCAGCAGTTGCTGGCGCAGGCGCGCCACGACCTGGTCGGCTTCGGCGGCGAGCCGCGCTTCGGACATCGCGCGCTCTCTGGTGCCGGCGCCGGTCGCGTAGATCGCGACCAGGGTCAGCGCGGCCACCAGCACCAGCACGGCAAGCATGTAACCCTGGCGTACCGGTAGGGGTTCGCCGGGGGGCGTGTCGTCTGCCATGGCCATGGGCGACGAGCATAACGCCTGGCGGCCGGATGCCGTTCAGTGGCAGGCGCGCGCCTGCTGAACGGACGGTGCCGGTACAGGCCGCGTACCCTTGCCGTTGCGGCCAACGCGCCTATACTGCCCCGGTCACGCGCGTTCACTGCCACCGGCAGGCGCCAGGTTTCCCGGAACACGGGGGTGCACTGGCTTCGACGGGGGTCGCGAAATCGCCTGGTGCATGCCGAGGGGGCCGCTTTCCTCGTTAATCCAGCAGCAACTTTTAGTTGCCAACGACGACAACTACGCTCTCGCCGCTTAAGGCGTAAGCCCCGAACCCACTTGTGCCCGTACTCGTGGATGTAGGGTCATCATTACGGGAATCCAGCCGCGGCGGCCGCCTGTCTGCCACGGTTGAACTAACAGGCTGGTTCCCCGGTGCGCTTCGCACGCCGTGCTGTCGGGGAACGAGATCCAACGGCGAGCTAAGCATGTAGGACCGGGGATGGAGTGCCTTCGGACGGCGGTTCGATTCCGCCCACCTCCACCAATGCAACACCAGGAAACCCGCAGAAATGCGGGTTTCTTGCCGTCTGGAGCGCGGCATCGCTGTCCGGCGCCGCCAGTTGCGGCATCCTAGGCACATGTCCAGCATCCGCGCCGAACCCGCCAAGCCTGTTGCCGCTGCCGGCAGCGTCCTGCGCCCCGTCGCGCGCTGGCGCGATGGCGGCATGCGGCTGCTCGACGACCACGTCGCCGAAGAGGTACCCGTGGCCTTCGTCTACAACGACGAGCCCTTCGCGGTGATGATGGCCACGCCGGCGGATCTGGCCGAATTCGCCATCGGGTTTGCGCTCAGCGAGGGCATCGTCCAGGCCGCGCCAGAGGTCACGATCGAGCGCATCGAGGAGTTCATCGAGGGCATCGAGATCCGCCTGCGCATCCCGGTTGCGCGCGCCGAGGCGCTGGCCCTGCGCCGGCGCAGCATGAGTGGACGCAGCGGCTGCGGGGTCTGCGGCAGCGAGCTGCTGGAAGCCGCGCTGCGCTATCCGCCCCCGGTCACGACCGACTTACGGGTTTCGACGCCGGCGCTGCGCCGCGCCATGCGTGAACTGCGCGCGGCGCAGGCGATCAATGCGCTCACCGGCGCCGTCCATGCCGCGGGCTGGGCGTCGCTCGATGGTGCGCTGCTGCTGGCGCGCGAGGATGTGGGCCGCCACAACGCGCTCGACAAGCTGATCGGCGCGATGCATGCATCGGGGCACGCGTCCGCGGATGGCTTCCTCGTGGTCACCAGTCGCGCCAGCTACGAAATGGCGATGAAGGCGGCCAGCACCGGCATCGCGCTGATGGCGGCGATCTCGGCGCCGACGGCGCTGGCGATCTCGCTTGCGGAGCGGGCGAACCTCACCCTCATCGGGTTCGCACGCGAGGATGGACATGCGGTTTACACGCATGGGCGGCGCCTGCTGGCGAAGCCGGCGGCTGGCGATACGGATGCAGGTACGGATATTGATGCAATCCACGATGGCGCACGCGCCGGCGGGAACGACGCGGCATGAGCAGCGACGGCCCGATCCGGAAATATGACGGCCCCGCCGGCGGCTGGGACGCGCTGAAGAGCGTTGCACGCCAACTGGTGAAGGAAGACGTGGGCGTCGGCGGCGCGCGCACCCTGCTGCGTACCAACCAGCCCGATGGCTTCGACTGCCCCGGCTGCGCCTGGCCCGACCGCGACCACGGCTCCACCTTCGAATTCTGCGAGAACGGCGCCAAGGCCGTTGCCGCGGAGGCCACGCGACACCGTGCAGGCCCCGAGCTGTTCGCACGCTACAGCGTCGCGCAGCTGGCCGGGTACAGCGACCACTGGCTCGAAGGCCAAGGCCGGCTGACCACGCCGATGCGCTACGACGCGGCCAGCGACCACTACGTGCCGGCGACCTGGGACGAGGCCTTCGCGCTCATCGCGAAGCACCTCAACGCCCTGCCCTCGCCCGACGAAGCGATTTTCTACACCTCGGGGCGGACCTCGAACGAGGCCGCGTTCCTGTACCAGCTGTTCGTGCGCGAGCTCGGCACCAACAACTTCCCCGATTGTTCGAACATGTGCCACGAGTCGTCCGGCACGGCGCTGGGCAAGCAGATCGGCGTCGGCAAGGGCACGGTGTCACTGGACGATTTCGAACAGGCCGACTGCATCCTGGTGTTCGGCCAGAACCCGGGCACCAACCACCCGCGCATGCTCGGCGAGCTGCGCGACGCCGCGAAGCGCGGCTGCAGGATCGTCGCCTTCAACCCGCTGCGCGAGCGCGGCCTGGAGCGCTTCGCCGATCCCAAGGACACGCTGGAAATGGCACGCGGCGGATCGACGAAGATCGCCTCGGATTATTTCCAGCTGAAGATCGGCGGCGACCTGGCGGCGGTCAAGGGCATGGTCAAGCACGTGCTTGAGCGCAACGCCGAGGTGATAGCCAAGGGCGAAGCGACGCTGCTTGACGAAGCCTTCATTGCCGCGCACACCGTGGATTTCGATGCGTTCGCCGCCGACGTTCATGGCGAATCGTGGGACACGATCATCGCCGAGTCCGGCCTGGACGAAGCCCAGCTGCGCCGCGCCGGCGAGATCTACCTGCGCTCGGACCGCGTCATCGCCTGCTGGGGCATGGGCATCACCCAGCACAAGCACTCGGTGGCGACCATCCACATGATCGCCAACCTGATGCTGCTGCGCGGAAATATCGGACGACCCGGCGCGGGCCTGTGCCCCGTGCGCGGGCACAGCAATGTGCAGGGCGACCGCACGATGATGATCTGGGAGCGGCCGCCGGCCGCCTTCCTCGACCGCTTGCAGGATGTCTTCGGCTTCCAGCCGCCGCGCGAGGAAGGCTACGACACCATCGGCGCGATCGAGGCGATGATCGATGGCCGCGCGAAGGTGTTCTTCGGCATGGGCGGAAACTTCGCCGTTGCCACGCCGGACAGCGAGGCCACCGCGCGCGGCCTGCGCAACTGCGCGCTCACCGTCCACGTCGCCACCAAGCTCAACCGCAGCCACCTCATCCATGGCAGGGAGGCGCTGATCCTGCCCTGCCTCGGGCGCACCGAGATCGACATCCAGGCCTCGGGCCCGCAGGGCGTGACCGTCGAGGATTCAATGAGCATGGTGCACATGTCGGCCGGCATCCATCCGCCGGCGTCGGACACGCTGCTGTCGGAGCCGGCGATCGTGGCACGGCTGGCGCAGGCCACGCTGGGGGCGCGGTCGAACATCCAGTGGGCCCGGCTGGTCGAGGACTACGACCGCATCCGCGACCTCATCGCGCGGGTGTTCGATGACTTCCGCGACTTCAACGCGCGCGTGCGCGTGCCCGGCGGCTTCCGCCTGTCGAACGGCGCCCGTGACCGTGTCTGGGCGACCGCTACGGGCAAGGCCCGCTTCATCGCCGCCGCAGTGCCCGTCGACACCCCCATCCACCGCGCCCGCGGCACGCACGGGACGCAGCCGGTGTTCACGCTGACCACCATGCGCTCGCACGACCAGTACAACACCACCGTCTACGGGCTGGACGACCGCTACCGGGGCGTGTTCGGCGAGCGCCGCGTGCTGTTCATCAACGCCGGCGACATCACCGCGCTCGACATGCGGCCCGGGGACTGGGTCGACCTGGAAAGCCTCGGCGAGGACGGCGTGCGGCGGCAGGTGAAGCGCTTCCTGCTGGTCGAATACGACATCCCGCGGGGCTGCCTGGCGGCCTACTACCCGGAGACCAATCCGCTGGTGCCGCTGTCGAGCTTCGCCGACGAGTCACGCACGCCGACCTCGAAATCGGTGCCGGTGGTGGTGACCGCGCACCTGCCCGACGCGACCGCGCCCCGCCAGCGCGACATTCCCGCCACCCTTGCCGGCTGAGCCCCGTTGCCGGTTGATGCCGTCCTGCTCCACTCACTGCTGGCCGAGTTGGCGACGCAGCCCGGAGGGGTGTCGACCGCGCGGCTGTGCAAGCGCCTGGGCCTGCGCATGAGCGTGCTGGCGCGAACGCTGGCATGGATGGGCGAAGACACGATCGGAGGGGTCGCGGGGCCGGGCTGGGTCCGCGTGCAACCGGATGGCGCGCGCAGCCTGGTGCTGCTGACCGACGCCGGTCGGCAGCTGCTCGATACCCTTCCGCCGTAAGCGCAGCGAGGGTCGCAGCCGGGCCCGCTGTGCGATGCTGTCGGCCGCGATCCTGCCCCGACGCTGCACCGGAATGAACAGCAACGCCACCGCCTCCACCGCCGCTCCATCCGGTCCCAACGTGCTGGTGGTCGACGACGACACCGAGATCGTCGCCCTGATCGAACGCTACCTCGGTGGCCACGGCTTCCAGGTCCGCGCGGCACACAGCGGGGCGGCGATGCACCAGGCACTTGCCGGATACGACCCCGACGTCGTGCTGCTCGACCTCGGCCTGCCCGACGCCGACGGCCTGTCGCTGCTGCAGCACCTGCGCACGCACTGGCAGGGCCCGGTGATCGTGGTCAGCGGCCGTGGCGAAGCGGTCGAGCGGGTCATCGGGCTGGAGCTCGGCGCCGACGACTACGTCGCCAAGCCCTTCGACTTCCGCGAGCTGCTGGCGCGCATCCGCTCGGTGCTGCGCCGGGCAGCGCCTGTGGAGCCGCCAACGGCACCGGCGCCACCGCGCCGCCTCGCCTTCGCGCATCTCGTGATCGACCTCGGCGCCCGCAGGCTGCACGACGCCGACGGCACCGAGATCCCGCTGACCACCGGCGAGTTCGATCTCCTGCGCGCCCTGCTCGAACGTCCGAATGAAGTCCGCAGCCGCGACGAGCTCATGAACACCCTGCACGGCCGCGAGGCCGGTCCCTTCGACCGCGCCATCGACGTCGGCATCGCCCGCCTGCGGCGCAGGATCGAGCTCGAGCCGGCGGCTCCCGAGCTGATCCGCTCGGTGCGCGGCATGGGCTACCTGCTGGCAACGGACGTGCAGCCGGCATGACCGGCGACAGGCTTCCGCCGCTCGGCATCCCCGGCCTGTTCGAAGCCGTGCCCGATGCGCTGGTGGTGATCGACGCGGATGGCCGGATCGTCCATGCCAACGCGCACACCGAAGTGCTGTTCGGCTACCCGCGCGGCAGCCTGGAAGGGCGCGAGATCGAAGACCTGGTGCCGGCCGCAGCGCGCGCGCGCCACCGCGCCTACCGCGACCGCTACATGGAGCAGCCGCACGTGCGTCCCATGGGCGCGAGCGGGCAGGCGTTGCTGGGCCTGCGCAGTGACGGCAGCGAGTTCCCCATCGAGATCGCGCTCAGTCCACTGCAGTCGGCCGAGGGCCCCCGTTACCTGGCGTCGGTGCGCGACATCTCCGGCACCCAACGCGTGCGGCAGGCGCTGGCGCGCGCACGCTATGACGCGATCGCCGCGCGCATCGGCCAGCTGGCGCTGGAGACCAGCGCCGAATCGGACCTGCTGCAGACGCTGCCGCCGCTGCTTGCCGAAACCCTGGGCGTGGAATCGGTTGCGATCATCGCGACCGTGCACGAATCGCAGCGCGCCGAAGTGCGCGCGGCGGCCGGGCCTGCCTGGCAGGTCGGCGGCACGCCGCCGCGGCCGTTCGCGGGCCAGCACCGGGATGCCTGGACCATCGATGACATTGCCGCCGACCCGTCGGCGGCGGCGCTGTTCCCACTGCCATTGCCGCGCTCCGGAAGCGCGGCAATGGTGCCGGTGCTGGAACGCCACCAGGTCTTCGGTGCGCTGCTCGCCACCGCCCGCGAGCCGCGCCGCTTCGACCATGACGCCCGCCACCTGCTGCAATCCGCCGCCGGCACGCTTTCGGCCTTCGTGCGACAGCGGCGCACCGAGGAAGCGCTCGCGCACGCACACCGCCTGGACGCGATCGGCCAGCTCACCGGCGGCATCGCGCATGACTTCAACAACCTGCTGACGGTGATGTCGGGCAGCCTGCAACTCCTGGAAACGGAAGTGGACTCCGACCAGGGTCGCGAGTTGCTCGCCAGCGCCCTGCGTTCGGTGGGCCGGGGTGCCGAGCTCACGGCCAAGCTCCTCGCCTTCGCACGACGACAGCGGCTGCTTCCACGCGACGTCGACGTGGCGGCGCTGCTGCATGACGTAGAGCGGGTGCTGCAGCGCACGCTTGGCGATTCCGTGCGCCTGCGCCTGGACGTTGCCGACGGCCTGTCCACGGCCTATGTCGATGCCGGCCAGCTCGAGGCCGCCCTGCTGAACCTCGTGCTCAACGCCCGCGACGCCCTGTTCCACGGCGGTGGGATCGTGGTCGCCGCCGACGGGGAGCGGGTCGTCCGCGCCCGCGCCGGCCTTGTCCCGGGCAACTATCTTCGCCTGTCGGTGCGCGACAACGGCCGCGGCATGTCAGCCGACGTCCTCGCCCGGGCGATGGAGCCATTCTTCACCACCAGGGAAGGCGAGCACGGCAACGGCCTGGGCCTGAGCATGGTCTATGGTTTCGCGCGCCAGAGCGGCGGCGACCTCGAGATCGACAGCAGCCCGGGTGCCGGCACCGAGGTACGCCTGTACCTGCCGGTCGCCGCGGACGCAGCGCCGAAGACCGTGGACGATGCCGATGCCGATGCCGGGCCCGTCGATGCGGCCGGCCGCGGTGAGCGCGTACTGGTGGTCGAGGACGACCCTGCGGTGCGCACGATCAGCGTGGCCTTCCTGCGGGCCGCGGGTTACGCGGTGGACGCAGTGCCGGACGCCGGGCAGGCGCTGGAACGCCTTGCCGGCGATACCGGCTTCGCGCTCCTGTTCACCGACGTCATGCTGGGCCCGGGCATGGACGGCAAGACGCTGGCGCGCAGCGCGCGCGAACTGCATCCCGGACTTCCGGTGCTCTTGACATCCGGCGACGAAAAGCACGTGGCCGACGCCGAGGGCACGTCGGGACTTCCGCTGCTGCGCAAGCCGTGGCGGCGCGAGGACCTGGTCGAGGCGGTGCGCAGGGAGCTCGCCCGGCGAACCTGATCCGCCGCCCGGTCGAGCCGGTTCGGCTGCGGGACCGTCAGTGGCAGCGTTCCCCGTCGCCTGCGAGCACCGCGCGCAGCCCGGCCTCGTCGACGATGCGGATGCGGCGGCCGCTGACCTCGATCATGCCGCGCGCCTGCATGCGCGACAGCGCCCGGGTCACGGTCTCCAGGGTCAGCGCCAGGAAGTTGCCGAGCTCGGCGCGGGTCATGCGCAGCAGCAACAGCTCCTGGTCCAGCCCCATGGTCGCGAAGCGCGCCGACAGGTCGAGCAGGAAGGCCACCACGCGCTGGTCGGCGCCAAGCGTGCCCAGCGCCAGCATCCAGCGCCAGTCGCGGCGGATCTCGCCGGCAAGCATCGCGGTCACCCGGACCTGGATCTCGGGCAGCATGTCCTGCAGGTTCGCGCAGGGCAGCTCCCAGACCTCGGCGGCATCCAGCGCGACCGCGTCGCAGGCGTGCGCGGGCATGTCGACGGCGTCGAGTCCAAGCAGGTCGCCACGCATGCGGAAACCGGTGATCTTCTCGCGCCCGTCCTCGCTCAACACGCTGGTCTTGAAGCAGCCCGAGCGGATGTAGAACAGCGAGCCACGCGGCTGCCCCGCATGGAACAGGGCCTGGCGCGGATCCACGCGATTCACGCGCGGCGGCCAGCGCAGCAGCAGCGACTCAAGCGCCGGCGCCGCATGCAGCTGCCGGCCATCCGCCCAGTCACCGGTCCGGACCGGGTTGGTGACGTGGCTGGACAGGGCGTTCTGGAACATGGGGGACCTCCGATTCCGCGATGTCCCCACTCTATTCAGCCAGCTGCCGCAAACGGGCAGCCGGTGGTAACGGTTGGTAACAGAATGTAACCGCGCGGCCGGCGGGGCCACCGGTCCGGCTTGGCGACCCGTGCGGACTTGCGTCAAGCTGCGTCGCAACGCCCGCCGGAGAGACCGATGCAACGCCGCGACTTCCTTGTCCTTGCAGGAACCACCACCTTCGCGCTCGCCCTGCCCGGCTGGCGCGCCATCGCCGCCGCCGAGCTCGCTTCCACGCTGGATCCCGCGCTCAAGCGCGCCCTGGCCGACGTCGCGCTCCAGGCCGCGCGCGACGCCGGTGCGAGCTACTGCGACGTGCGCATCGGCCGTTATCTCAGGCAGTCGCTGTCCACGCGCGAGTCGCGGGTGCAGAACGTGGTCAACGGCGAATCCACCGGCGTCGGCATCCGCGTGCTTGCCGACGGGGCCTGGGGCTTTGCCGCGACCAACGCGCTGCTGCCCGACGCCGTGGCCCAGGCCACCCGGCAGGCGACGGCGATCGCGCGCGCCAACGCCGGCATCCAGGACCGCCCCGTCCGACTGGCGCCCGCACCCGCCCTGGGCGAGCGCAGCTGGCGTACGCCGCTGCGGCGCAACGGCATGGACGTGCCGGTGCAGGAAAAGATCGAACTGCTGCTGGGCGTCAACGCAGCGGCCATGGCCGCAGGCGCCGACTTCGTCGAATCCAACCTGTTCCTGGTCAACGAGCAGAAGTACTTCGCCTCCACCGACGGCAGCCATGTCGACCAGGACATCCACAGGATCTGGGCACCGTTCACGGTCACCGCGGTGGACAAGGCCAGCGGCCGCTTCCGCACCCGCCAGGGGCTGGGCGCACCGGTCGGCATGGGCTACGAGTACCTCGACGGCGAGGCCTCGGGCAAGCTGCATCTGCCCGGCGGCGTGGTCCAGTACCGCGACTCCTACGACATGCGCGAGGACGCGGTGGCCGCGGCCGGCCAGGCGCGCGAGAAGCTGCGCGCGCCGTCGGTCAAGCCGGGTCGCTACGACCTGGTGCTGGACCCCTCCAACCTGTTCCTGACCATCCACGAGTCGGTCGGCCACCCGCTGGAGCTCGACCGGGTGCTCGGCTATGAGGCCAACTACGCGGGCACCAGCTTCGCCACCGTCGACAAGCGCGACGCGGGCTTCCGCTTCGGCAGCGAGCGGGTGAACTTCATCGCTGAACGCACCACGCCGGGCACGCTCGGCGCGGTGGGCTACGACGACGAGGGTGTGCCCGCCAAGCGCTGGGACCTGGTGCGCGACGGCGTCCTGGTCGACTACCAGGCCACCCGCGACCAGGCGCACATCCTGGGCAAGGACGAATCCGACGGCTGCTGCTACGCCGACTCCTGGTCGAGCGTGCAGTTCCAGCGCATGCCCAACGTGTCGCTCGAAGCGGGGCGCGACGGGCTGTCGGTGGCGGACATGGTCAAGGACGTGGAGAACGGCATCTACATCCACGGCCGCGGCTCGTACTCGATCGACCAGCAGCGCTACAACGCCCAGTTCGGCGGCCAGCTGTACTACGCGATCAAGGACGGCGCCATCACCGGCATGGTCGAGGACGTCGCCTACCAGATCCGCACGCCCGAGTTCTGGAACGCCTGCAGCGCGATCTGCGACGCCCGGGATTTCAGGCATGGCGGTTCGTTCTTCGACGGAAAGGGACAGCCGTCGCAGGTTTCGGCGGTGTCGCACGGCTCCAGCACGACGCGCTTCGACGGCGTGAACATCATCAACACCGCGCGCAACCTGGGTTGAGCGCGGCGACCGTGCCATTAGTTCATTGACCCCCCACCGCGGACACCGCAAGAATCGGCGGGTCCGGCGGGTACGCACGCGTGCGCGCCGCCGGTACTTCCAATCCATGCGCACACACCGGGGAGCGAGCCTTGGACAGACGTGATTTCCTGACTTTCAGCAGCATCGGCCTGGGCGGCCTGATGGTGCCTTCGCTGTTCACCCGCGCGATCGCCGCGGAGGAGCTCGCCACCTCCATCGATGTCGTGCGCAAGAAGGCGCTTGCCGATGCCGCGCTGTCGGCGGCGCGCGAGTCCGGCGCGACCTACGCCGACGTGCGCATCGGCCGCTACCTGCGCCAGTTCGTGGTCACCCGCGAGGACAAGGTGCAGAACGTGGTCAACACCGAGTCCACCGGCGTCGGCGTGCGCGTGATCGCGGGCGGTGCCTGGGGCTTCGCGGCCACCAACGACCTCAGCGCCGACGGCGTGGCCGGCGCCGCGCGCCAGGCCGCGGCGATCGCCCACGCCAACGCCAGGATCCAGACCGCGCCGGTGCAGTTCGCCGCCGCGCCCGGGTACGGCGAAGTCTCCTGGCGCACGCCCATCGGCCGCAATGCGATGGAAGTGCCGGTGAAGGAGAAGGTCGAGCTGCTGCTGTCGGTGAACGCCGCGGCCACGAATGCCGGGGCCGACTTCGTCAACTCCACCCTGTTCGCGGTCAACGAGCAGAAATACTTCGCCTCCACCGACGGCTCGTACATCGACCAGGACGTGCACCGCATCTGGGCGCCGATGAACGTCACCGCGATCGACAAGTCCAGCGGCAAGTTCCGCTCGCGCTCCGGGCTGTCCTCGCCGATGGGCCTGGGCTACGAGTACTTCGACGGCGACGCCTCGCAGAAATACGTCTCGCCCAACGGCGTGGTCAACTACGGCCATTCCTACGACATGGTCGAGGACGCCGTGGCCGCGGCGAAGCAGGCGCGCGAGAAGCTGTCGGCGCCGACCGTGAAGCCGGGCCGCTACGACCTGGTGCTCGACCCCTCGCACACCTGGCTGACCATCCACGAATCGGTCGGCCATCCGCTGGAGCTCGACCGCGTGCTCGGCTACGAGGCCAACTACGCCGGCACCAGCTTCGCCACGATCGACAAGCGCGAGGAAGGCTTCCGCTACGGCAGCGACGAAGTCACGATCTTTGCCGACAAGACCCAGCCCGGCAGCCTCGGCGCCGTGGCGTACGACGACGAAGGCGTGAAGTGCAAGCGCTGGGACCTGATCCGCGACGGCATCCTGGTCGATTACCAGACCATCCGCGACCAGGCGCATATCGTCGGCAAGACCGAGTCCGACGGCTGCTGTTATGCCGACTCCTGGTCCACCGTGCAGTTCCAGCGCATGGCCAACGTGTCACTTGCGCCGGGCAAGGCCAAGCTCTCGGTCGCCGACATGGTCAAGGACGTCGAGGACGGCATCTACATCGTCGGCGACGGTTCGTTCTCGATCGACCAGCAGCGCTACAACGCCCAGTTCGGCGGCCAGCTGTTCTACGAGATCAAGGACGGCGCGATCACCGGCATGGTCGAGGACGTGGCCTACCAGATCCGCACGCCGGAGTTCTGGAACGCCTGCGTCGCGGTCTGCGACGAGTCCGACTACCGCCTCGGCGGCTCGTTCTTCGACGGCAAGGGCCAGCCCTCGCAGGTGTCGGCGGTCTCGCACGGCTCCAGCACCGCGCGCTTCAACGGCATCAACGTCATCAACACCGCCCGAAACCTCGGCTGACCGGACACAGGAACCCATAACATGCCCATCCTCACCGAAGCCCAGGCCAAGGCCATCCTCGACAAGGTGGTCGCGCTGTCGACCGCCGACGAGTGCACGGCCACGCTCGCCGGCTCGACCGCCGGCAACATCCGCTTCGCGCTCAACAACGTCTCCACCAGCGGCATCGTCGACAACACCGAGCTGGCCGTGCAGGTCGCCTTCGGCAAGCGCGTCGGCACCGCCAGCATCAACGAGTTCGACGACGCCGCGCTGGAGCGCGTGGTGCGCCGCGCCGAGGACCTCGCCCGCCTGGCGCCGGAGAACCCGGAGTTCATGCCGGCAATCGGCAAGCAGGACTACCGGCCCAGCGCCACCTGGGACGACGCCACCGCGGCGATCACGCCCGAGTACCGCGCGCAGGTCGCCGCGGACTCCATCGTCCCCAGCCGCGCCGACAAGCTGATCGCCGCCGGCTTCCTCGAGGACAGCCGCGGCTTCACCGCGTTCGCCAACAGCAACGGCAACTTCGGCTACCAGACCTCCACCAGCGCCGACTACACCTGCACCGTGCGCACCGAAGACGGCACGGGTTCGGGCTGGGTCGGCCGCAACGTCACCGCCATCGGCCCGTTCAACGCCGGCCGCGACGTGCGCACCGCGATCCGCAAGGCCAGCGCCTCGGCCAACGCGCGCGCACTGGAGCCGGGCAAGTACACCGTGGTCCTGGAGCCGCACGCGGCAGCCGGCCTGATCTCGTTCATGATGAACTTCTTCGACGCCCGCCAGGCCGATGAAGGCCGCAGCTTCCTGTCGAAGAAGGGCGGCGGCAACAAGCTGGGCGAACAGGTCTTCGACCCGCGCGTCAGCATCCACGCCGATCCCTGGGACCAGGATGCGCCGGTCATGCCCTGGGATGGCGAAGGCCTGCCGCGCACGCGGATCCCGGTCATCGACCAGGGCAAGGTCGCCAACCTGCTGTACTCGCGCTACTGGGCCAAGCAGCAGGGCCGGGAGGAAGTCGCGCGACCGGGCAACCTGATCATGGCCGGCGGCGATGCGTCCACGTCCGACCTGGTGCGCGGCACCGAGCGCGGCATCCTGGTCACCCGCACCTGGTACATCCGCATGGTCGACCCGCAGACCGTGCTGCTGACCGGCCTGACCCGCGACGGCACCTTCTACATCGAGGACGGCGAGATCAAGTACCCGCTGAAGAACTTCCGCTTCAACGAGTCGCCGGTGATCATGCTCAACAACATCGACGAACTCGGCAAGCCCGTGCGCGTGAGCGGCGACGAATCGCGCTTCAGCATGATGATCCCGCCGATGCGCCTGCGCGACTTCACCTTCACCTCGCTCTCGGACGCGGTCTGAGGGCGGGGGCCGGGGCGACGTGGACCGCCGCGGCGCGCTGCGCCTCTTTGCCGCCGCATTCGCGGCCTCCGTGCTCCCGGCGACCGCGCGCGCCAACACCGGCCATGACTTCTGGTTCACCCGCCTGAAGTACGACTCCGGGAACTGGGACGTCGACCAGCGCATGCCGGCCAACCTGGCCACCGCGCTGGTCGACTACACCAGCCTGCGCGTGGATCCGAAGGAGCACGTGGTCGCGCTGGCCGATCCGAAGATGCTGCTGGCGCCGTTCTGCTATCTGGCCGGCCACAAGCTGGTGGAGTTCAGCCCGGCCGAGCGGCGCAACTTTGAGCGCTACGTGCGCAACGGCGGCTTCGTCTTCGTCGACGACTGCAACCACGACATCGACGGTCTGTTCGCGAAGTCCTTCGAACGGCAGATGGCGGACATCTTCGGCGGCGACGCCCTGGGCAAGCTGCCGAACACCCATCCGCTCTATTCCAGCTTCTTCCGCTTCCCCGACGGCCCACCCGCGACCAGCTACGAGCTCAACGGCTGGGGCGACGACCTGGTGCACGACTACCTCAAGGGCATCGAGGTCGACGGCCGCCTGGGCGTGCTCTACAGCAACAAGGACTACGGCTGCGAGTGGGACTACGACTGGCGCAACAAGCGCTTCCTGGCCGAGGACAACACGAAGTTCGCGGTCAACATCGTCGTCTACGCCCTGAGCGCATGAAGCCTGCCCCAACAGAGAACAATCGGTATCGCTTGCCAATGAACCCCACACTCGACGAATCCCGCATCCGCGAACAGCTCGACCGCATCGGCGCCCTGCGCGCCGCCATCGCCCAGGCCGTGGTCGGCCAGGACGCGGTAGTCGAGCAGATGCTGGTCGCCCTGCTCGCCGGCGGCCACTGCCTGCTCGAGGGCGTCCCCGGCCTCGGCAAGACCCTGCTCGTGCGCTCGCTTGGCCAGGCGCTCGACCTCGGCTTCCGCCGCATCCAGTTCACCCCGGACCTCATGCCCAGCGACATCCTCGGCACCGAGATCCTGGAAGAGGAGCACGGCACCGGCCGGCGCAGCTTCACGTTCCAGCGCGGCCCGGTGTTCACCCACCTGCTGCTGGCCGACGAGCTCAACCGCACCCCGCCGCGCACCCAGGCCGCCCTGCTGGAAGCGATGCAGGAACGCACCGTCAGCTACGCCGGCACTACCCACGCCCTGCCCGCGCCCTTCTTCGTGCTCGCCACCCAGAACCCGCTCGAGCAGGCCGGCACCTATCCGCTGCCCGAGGCGCAGCTGGACCGCTTCCTCCTGCACGTGCGGGTGGAGTATCCAGACGAGGCCGAGGAGCGCGAGATCCTGCTGCAGACCACCGGCAGCGCCCGCCCGCTCGTCCCGAAGGTGATGGACGGCGACGACGTGCTGGCACTGCAGGCGCTGGTGCGCGAGGTGCACCTGGGCGAGGACCTGCTGGCCTGGATCACGCGCCTGGTGCGCGCCAGCCGCCCCGGCCCGGATGCGCCGCAGGCGGTGCGCGACTGGGTGCGCTGGGGCGCCGGCCCGCGCGCCGGCCAGTCGCTGGTCCTGGCGGCGAAGGCGCGGGCACTGCTGCAGGGGCGCTACGCGGCCACGCGCGAGGACGTGCATGCGATGGCCGCGCCGGTGATGCGCCACCGCCTGCTCCTGTCCTTCGCCGCCGAAGCCGAGCAGAAGGACGCCGACGACGTGGTCGCGGCCCTGCTGCAGGCCGTGCCCGCACCGGCCGCCTGAGCGGCCGCGCGATGTCCACGCCCGGTTTCCTGCCGGCCGATGTCCGCGCGCGCCTGCGGCGGATCGCGATCACCCCGCGACGGGCCCAGGGCGACCGCGGCTTCGGCCTGCACGCCAGCCGCAGCCGCGGCGCCGGCATCGAGTTCGCCCAGTACCGCGCCTACGAGCCCGGCGACGAGCCGCGCCAGGTCGACTGGAAACTCTACGCGCGCTCCGACCGCTGGTTCGTGCGCGAAGCCGAGCGCGACAGCCCGTTGGCGATCTGGATCCTCGTCGATGCCAGCGCGTCGATGGCGCAGGCCGATCGTGCGCGTCCCGACTGGTCAAGGCTGGATGCCGCCCGTGGACTCGCCGCCGCGACCATGGACATCGCGCTGCGCCAGGGCGACCGCTTCGGACTGGCCATGGTGAACGGCGACGGGTTGGCGATGCAGGCGGCCTCGGGCGGAGCGCGACACCGCGACCGCTGCCTGCTCGCACTCGATCGCCTGCAGGCCGATGGCAGCTGGCCGGCCACGGGCGCGCTTGCGCCGCTGCACGGACGCATCGCCCCACGGGATCTGGTGCTGCTGCTGACCGACGGCTTCGATGCGCAGGCGCTGGCGCTGGCCGGGCGCCTGGCGGCGGCGCAGCGCGAGGTCCTTGCGATCCGCCTCCTGACCGTCGAGGAGCGCGACTTCCCCTTCGAACGCGGACACGTCTTCCGCGACGTCGAGGCCGGCACGGAACTCCGCGGTGACGGCGGCGCCATGCGCGCGGACTTCCTGCAGCGCTTTGGCGCCGCACGGCGCGAGCAGGCCGCGCACCTGGCCGCCGCCGGCATCCGCCAGGTGGAATACATGCTCGACGAACCGCTCGACCTGCCGCTGCGGCGCCTGTTCGACGGCGGCGCCGGTGCCGGAGGCGGGGCAGCGTGAGTCCGGCCCTGCTCCTGCCCGCCGGCCTTGCCGCACTGGTCGCGCTCGCCGTGCCGCTGCTGCTGCACCTGGCGCGGCGGGAAGAGCAGCAGCCGGTCGACTTCGCAGCGCTGCGCTGGCTCACGGCACGACTGCGGCCGCGCCAGCGGCTGCGCTTCGAGGAGCGCCTGCTGCTCATCCTGCGGCTGCTGCTCATCGTTCTGCTGGCCCTGCTGATGGCGCGGCCGGTGCTGCCGCTTGCGGGCGGCGGAACGCCGTGGATCGTCGCGGCGCCGGGCGTTGGCGCGGACTCGCTTCGCGACGCCGCGTATTCCAGTGCGGAAGCTGCTGCAGCGGATGCGGGCGGCGATCACGGCAGCAACGACGATGGTGGTTCCACGGACATCCAGCGCCGCTGGTTGGCCCCGGGCTTCCCATCGCTGGACGAAGCTCCGCCACCAACCGACGCCCGGATGACCATCAGCCTGCTGCGCCAACTCGACATGCACATGGCAACCGGTGCCCCGCTGGTCGTGCTGGTGCCACCCGTGCTGGACGGCGTCGATGCCGATCGTCCGCGGCTGTCGCGTCCGGTGGACTGGCGCGTGATTCCCGCGGCCGGCGCGTCGTCGCCCGTCGCCCGGGAGGGAGGCGCCCCGGCATCGCCCGCACCGCGGCTCCTCGTCGAAGACGCCGGGAACGGCACCGCCGCGCGCTACCTGCAAGCCGTGGCTGCCGCCTGGCGGGCAACTCTCGGCGGCGACGGCCTGGACGTGCGCGCGTGGCTCACGCCGGGGGCGCTGCCACCGGAAGCGATTGCATGGATCGAGGCCGGCGGCACTGCGCTGCTCGCCCACGACACGCGGCTGCCGGCGCTGGAAGACGCCGCGTCTTTGTGGGAAGACGAACAGGGCCGACCGCTGCTGCGCGCGGCCGCGCTCGGCAGCGGTCGCGCCCTGCAGTGGACGCGACCGCTGGCCCCCGAGGCGCTCCCGATCCTGCTGGACGCCGACTTCCCGCACCGGCTCCGCGTCGCCATCGAGCCGCCGCCCGCGCCCTCGCGCGTGCTCGCCGCCGAACATGCGCCGCTGCCGGCGGATGTCGGCCCCTGGCCGCAGGCGCTGCGCGAGCTTTCACCCTGGCTGGCGCTGGCCATCGGCCTGCTGTTCCTGTTCGAGCGCTGGCTCGCGGCGGGACCGCGCCGGGAGCGCGGGGCATGAGCAGCGACGCCTTCGGGCAGCTGCTGCGCGCCGCGCGGCGTCGCCGGTTCGCGGCCACGCTGGCACCCGCCCTGCCCTGGGTGGCCGTCGCGACCGTCATCGCCTGGCGCCTCGGCGATGGACGCCCGGCGCTGATCGTGGGCATCGCGTTTGCCGCCCTGCTCCTCGTCTTGGCGCTGGCCCGGTGGTCTTCCCGGGCGCTCGATCACGGCTGGCTGCAGCGCCATCTCGACGCCCGCCATCCACGGCTCGAAGACAGCAGCGCCCTGCTCGCCGTCGATGGGTCACGCCTGCCGCCGCTGGCGCGGCTGCAGCGCGATCGCATCCTGCAGCGACTGCCTTCCGCCGAGGCCGCCGGCGTCCGCGCACCCTGGCCGCTGGCCCGCATCCTGGCCAGCGCCGCGACCGCCGCCCTGCTGATCGCAGCCATCCTGCTGTGGCCGGCCGCATCGTCCCCCGGCACTTCGCCAGGCACGGGCAGCACCCGCACCGCCACGGCCGCCACGCCGGTCGCGATCGAACTGCTCGAACACCGCCTCGGCATCACCCCGCCCGCCTATACCCGCCTGCCCGCGCGTGAGGAAGCAGTCCTGGACGCGAAGGTCCCCGAGGGCACGACGCTGGCCTGGACGCTGCGCTTCAACACTCCGCCCGACGCGGTGGCGCTGGAGTTCGTCGACGGCCGGCGGATCGCGCTCGAACGCGATGGCGAGCACTGGCGCGCCGAAGACGTCGCCGGGCAGCCCGGCCTCTATCGCATCGTCGCCAGCGCTGCCCGGCCCTGGCGTGACGAGGTCCTGCACCGCATCGACGTGATCCGCGACCTCCCGCCATCGATCCGGGTCACCGCACCGGCACAGACCCTCAGCCTGCGCACGCCAGGACAGCGACGCTGGACGCTGGCCTTCGAAGCCGGGGACGACCACGGACTTGCCGCCAGCGCCACGATGCACCTCACCATGACCGAAGGCAGCGGCGAGAACATCCGGTTCCGCGACGACGTCCGCCAGCTCAGCGGGCGCGGCGACCGGCACGGCCGGCGGTTTTCGGAGCAGCTTGATCTCGATGCGCTCGGCCTCGCCGAAGGCGATGACCTGATCGTGTACTTCGTCGTGCACGACAATCGCCCCGGGCGCGCGCAGTCCGCGCGCAGTGCCAGCCACATCCTCCGCTGGCCGCCGCCGCAGGCGCGCGGGGACAGCGGCATGGATGGCGTGCTGCAGAAGGTGTTGCCCGCCTACTTCGCCAGCCAGCGCCGGATCATCATCGATGCCGAGGCCCTGATCGCCGAGCGCCCGCGGCTGCAGGACGAGGCCTTCGGCGCGCGCTCGGATGCGATCGCGGTGGACCAGCGCCTGCTGCGGCTGCGCTACGGACAGTTCCTGGGCGAGGAAAGCGAGGGCGCCCCGACGCTGCCTTCCCGCGGACAGGTCGATGCCGACGACCTGCCGCCACCGCCGATCCTGCTGCCGACCAGCGACGCCGAGGACGAGGCCGACGCATGGCGCGAGATGGTGTCCGCCGCCCGGGACGAGGCCCGCGAACACGGCGACGACAGCGACAGCGGGCATGGCGGACCCGCGGCGACGGGCGACGGACACGACCATGCCTCCGGCGATGCCCCTCCACCGGGCGAACCCGGCCGCAGCGGATTCGGCGAGGCCGGCGACGTGCTCGAGGAATTCGGCCACGTCCACGACATCCCCGAGGCCGCGACCCTGCTCGACCCGAAGACGCGCGCCCTGCTGCGCCGCGCGCTGGGCGAGATGTGGCAGTCCGAACTCGCCCTGCGCCAGGCACGCCCGCGCGACGCGCTGCCGCCTGCGAACCGCGCCCTGGTCCTGGTCAAGGAGATCCAGCAGACCGACCGCATCCATCTCGCACGTACCGGCACCGGACTGCCGCCGGTCGACTTCGGCCGGCGGCTCTCGGGCGATCGCGCGGGCATCGCCAGTCGGCGCGCCCCGCTGGCGCCCGCCCGCCTGGACGAAGACCTGCCCACCAGGCTCTGGCGCGCCCTCGCCACGCCGCCTGGCGAGGCCAGCATCGACCTGGGCGCGCTGTCGGCCTGGCTGGCCGCCAACGGCGAGCAGGGCAGCGATCCGCTGGCGGTGATGGCCGCGGTCGATGCCGTGCAGCGCGACCCCGCCTGCGACGATTGCCGTCAACGCCTCCGCGCCCTGCTCTGGCCGCTGACCCGGCCACCGACGGCGGCGCCGCTCCAGCGCCGCGGTCCCGATGCCGTCGGCAAGGCCTATCTGGATGCGCTGCACGGGGAAGACGGCGAATGAGCCTCGCCACGACCATCGCGCTGGTGCTGGCACTGGCGGCAGTGGCCGGCTCGCTGCGCCGCGCCCTGCGCTGGCGCCACCTGCCCACGCAGCTGCGACCCGGCGCCGGGCATCTCGCCGCCATCCTGCTCCTGCAGTGCGCCTGCGCAGCGCTGCTGTATGCAACCCTGCTGCCGCCCGCGCGCCCGATCGGACAGGCGAGCCTGGTGCTCATGACCGCCGGGACGGACGCGGCGCAGGCGCGCCAAGCGGCGCGTGATGGCGCCCTCCTCGTCGCCCTGCCCGAAGCAGGCAGCGATGCGATCGACGCCGCGGTGGCGCGGCGCGTGCCCGACCTCGCCACGGCGCTGCGCCTGCATCCGCAGGCGGATCGCCTGCACGTCCTGGGGAGCGGACTGGAAGCGCGCGATCGCGAGGCCACGCAGGGCCTGCCGGTCACGTTCGACCCGCCACCGCTGCCGCCGGGCCTCGTCGAACTGCATGCGCCGGCGCGCGTGGCCAGCGGAGGCGTGCTGCGCGTCGCCGGCCGCGTGCAGGATGCGGCAGCGCGCCGCGTGGAACTGCTCGACCCCGCCGGCACCGTCCAGGACCGCGCCACACCGGACGACGAGGGCCGCTTCCGGCTGCTGGCGCCCGTACGGGCATCCGGCCCCGCCATCTACAGGCTGCGGCTCGAGGGCGAGGTCGAAGCCGAAGCCGAAATTCCCGTCGACCCGCGCCCTGGCGACGGCGCACGCCTGCTGCTGCTCTCGGGCGCACCCAGTCCGGAGTTGAAATACCTGCGGCGCTGGGCCAGTGACGCCGGCCTGTCCCTGCACAGCCGCATGGCACTGGGCGGCGGCGTAGCCCTGGGCGACCCGCCGCCCGCCTTCGACCCGGACAGCCTGTCGGACTTCGACCTGGTCATCGTCGACGAGCGCGGCTGGAACGGCCTGGGAGCACCCGCGCGCCGCGCCCTGCTTGCCGCGGTCGGGCAAGGCCTGGGCCTGATGCTTCGCATCAGCGCCGCGCCCGACGCCGCCACGCGCGATGCCCTGCGCCAACTCGGCTTCACGCTCGGACCGGTTGATCCCGCGCTGGATGCCAATGTGTTCCTGGAGGCAGGCGATGCGTCCACGGCCGATGCCACCACTACCGCTACCGCGGCCAGTCCCCTACCCGCCAGCGACGCCACGAACGAAGCCCCCCCTCCGCTCGCACGCCAGCCGCATCCGATCCTCGCCGACGGCTCGGTGTCCCTGCTCGACGACGCCTCCGGCACGTCGCTTGCGCACTGGCGCCCGTCGGGACGCGGCCGGATCGCGATCTGGAACCTCGACCAGAGCTTCCGCCTCGTGCTCACCGGGCACGGCCGGCGACACGCCCGCCTGTGGAGCGAAGCGACGGCCACGCTCGCCCGCGCCGGCGCCGCCAGGGCGCCGCGCTTCGACGGCATCGCTCGCGCCGGCCGGCGTGCCACGCTCTGCGACTTCGCGCCCGGTTCCGACCTGGTCGCCCCGGATGGCAGCCGCCTGCATCCGCAGGCCGATCCCCTTGCCGCCGGCTGCGCCGCGGTATGGCCGCGCGACAGCGGCTGGCACCGCGCGGGCCAAGGCGAGGCCGCACCCATGCTGTACGTGCACGCGTCCGATGCACTGCCGGGCCTCGCTGCGCGAACGCGGCGGGACGCCACGCTGCGCCTGGCCGTGACCGCTCCGCCCCCGGACGTCGGCGCCGGAGACAGGCCCACGCCGTTCACCGACGCCGGCCCGCGCTGGCCCTGGTTCCTGGCCTGGCTGCTGGCCGCCGCAGCGCTGTGGTGGCTGGAGCGTGCCGCACGCCGGCGTCCGCATTCTTGAATGCGCCGGATTGGTGGAGGCCAGCGCCACGTCGGCGTGGCCGGACAACGCAAAAAAAAGGGCCGCATCGCTGCGGCCCTTCGTTTGCCTGGGTGATGGATCCGGAGATCAGCCCCGCAGCGGCACCACGCGGATCTCGACGCGGCGATTCTGCGCGCGGCCCTGCTCGGTCGAGTTGTCGGCGATCGGCATGGTCTTGCCGAAGCCCACGATCTCGAAGCGCTCGCGCTGCAGGCCCTGCCCGATCAGGTAGTTGCCCACCGAGTTCGCACGCTGCTCGGAGATGCGCTGGTTGACCGCGTCACCGCCGACGTTGTCGGTATGGCCGGCGACCTCGACGATGGTCTGGTTGTAGTCGGCAAGCGTCGCGGCGACGTTGTTGAGCGCCGGGTAGAACTGCGGCTTCAGTTCGGTCTTGTTGAAATCGAAGGTCACGCCGTCGGGCAGGTTGAGCTTGATCACGTCGCCCTCGCGGTCGACGACGATGCCCGTGCCTGCGGTCTGGCGACGCAGCTCGGCCTCCTGTCGGTCCTGGTAGACGCCCACGGCACCACCGGCCAATCCACCGACGCCGGCACCGACCAGGGCGCGCTGGCGGCGCTCGGTGGCGTCGGAACCGCTCAGCAAACCGGCAACCGCAC
Source organism: Luteimonas sp. A501 (assembly GCF_054052085.1). The sequence continues at coordinate 583,183 of NZ_JBSVRI010000002.1, read as the reverse complement.
CGATGCCCGCGCCGACCAGGGCACCCGTGCGGGTCCTGTTCGGATCGTTCGGATCGCTGGTCTGGCCCGTGTAGGTCGCGCAGCTGGTGAGCATGACTGCGCTGGTGGCAAGACTGACAAGCAGGATTCGGGGCGAATTGCGCATGGGAGGCTCCTGTATGGGCGCTCGGCGCCCGGATAAGTGAACGCGGCCAAGCTACCCGCGTCCGCGTCCCGGCGGAGTGATGGCCCTAAGCCTATTCAGTTTTCGTATAGCCGGCGCCGCGATAGACGCGCGGTATGCGGTCGTTGAGTCCGACCAGGATTTCGTAGGGAATCATCCCGGCAGCTTCGGCCACCCCTTCCACGCGCAGCTCTGCATCACCCTGGCGCCCGAGCAGCACCACCTCGTCCTCGTTCCAGGCGCTGTCCTGGCCGATATCGACCATGAACTGATCCATGCACACCCGCCCCACGATCGGATATCGCCGGCCGCCTATCAGCACCCGGCCGCGGGACGAAAGCGCCCGCGGGAAGCCATCGCCGTAGCCGATGGGTACCGTCACCACGCGCGTGTCGTCGCCGGGCGCCCAGGTTGCGCCGTAGCTCACCGTGTGGCCTGCCCGGACCACCTTGAAGTACACCACCCGCGAAACCAGGGACATCGCAGGCTCGACCGGCACGGCGGGACGGGCGCCGGCGCCCGGCAGCACGCCGTACAGCAGGATTCCGGGGCGCACCATGTCGAGCCGCGTTTCCGGGAAATGGAGGATGCCGCCGGAGTTGGCGATGTGTCGCGGCGGCGTCGGCGCACCGATGCGCGCGAAGTGCGCGCAGGCCTCGTCGAAACGTGCCAGTTGCAGTGCGGTCATCGGCGAATCGGGTTCATCCGAGCTGGCGAGATGCGAGTAGATCCCGGCCAGTCCGATCCACTGCGAGGCCACCGCGGCCTGGATGAAGGGCCCGGCGCTCCAGGCGTGCACCCCGACGCGCTCCATGCCGGTATCGACCTTGAGGTGCACCGTCGCGCGACGCCCCAGCGCCTCAGCGGCGGCCTCGACCTGGCGCAGCTTCTCCAGCGACGACACCGTGATGGCCAGGTCGTGGGCGATGTACTGCGCAACCTGCGGGCCGAAGATCCCGCCCAGCACCAGGATCGGCACGGTGATGCCCGCGCGGCGCAGCGCGATGCCCTCTTCCGGGAACGCGACGCCGAGCTGCTCCACGCCCTGTTCCTGCAGGTGCCGCGCCACAGGAACCAGGCCGTGGCCGTAGGCGTTGGCCTTGACGATGGCCATCACCGGCACGCCGGCGTGGGCGCGGATCGCCTGCAGGTTGCTGGCGATGCGGTCGAGGTCGACCAGGATCCGCGTCGGGCGCTCGGCCGCGTGCAGGCTCACGCGCGGCTACTCGAAGCTGCCGACCGAATCGTGGGAAAGGTTGTCGAAGCGGGTGTATTCGCCGAAGAACTTCAGCTTCACCGACCCCGTGGGGCCGTTGCGCTGCTTGCCGATGATCACTTCGGCCAGGCCCTTGTCCGGCGAGTTTTCCTTGTTGTAGTAGTCGTCGCGGTAGATGAAGACGATCACGTCGGCGTCCTGTTCGATCGCGCCGGACTCGCGCAGGTCGGCCATCACCGGGCGTTTGTCGGTACGCGTTTCCAGCGAGCGGTTGAGCTGCGACAGCGCCAGCACCGGAACGTTGAGCTCCTTCGCCAGCCCCTTGAGCGAGCGCGAGATTTCCGAGATCTCGGTGGCGCGGTTCTCCTTGTTGCCGGGCACCGCCATCAGCTGCAGGTAGTCGATCACGATCAGGCCCAGGCCGTGCTCGCGCTTGAGCCGCCGCGCCTTGGCGCGCAGCACGTCGGGCGACAGCGCCGGGGTGTCGTCGATGAAGATCCTGGTTTCCTTCAGCAGCCGGATCGCGCTGGAAATACGGCTCCAGTCCTCGTCCTCGAGCTGGCCGGTGCGCAGGCGGGTGGCGTTGACCCGACCCACCGACGAAATCAGGCGCAGCGCAAGCTGGCTGGCCGACATTTCCATCGAGAACACCGCGACCGGCTTCTTGGTCTTCATCGCCGCGTACTCGGCGATGTTGAGCGCCAGCGTGGTCTTGCCCATGGCCGGGCGCGCCGCGAGGATCAGGAGGTCGGTCGGCTGCAGGCCGGCGGTCATCTCGTCGAACTCCACGTAGCCGGTGGGCAGGCCGGTGATGCCGCCGCCGTTGGCATAGCGCGTCTGCAGGACGTCGAAGGCCTCGGCCATGGCCTGGTTGACCGCGGTGAAGTCGCTGCGGCCGCGATTGCCGGCTTCGGCGATGGCGAACACTTCCTGCTCGGCCTTGGCCAGCAGCTCCGCGCTCTCGCGGCCTTCGGGCTGGAACCCGTCGTTGACGATTTCCGTGCCGACCTCGATCAGCTGCCGCAGCACGGCCTTGTCGCGCACGATCTCGGCATAGGCGACGATGTTGGCGGCGGACGGCGTGGTGGTGGCGAGCTCGACCAGGTAGGCGCCACCGGCGACGAGCTCCGAATGGCCCTGGGACTCGAACCACTCGCCCAGCGTCACCGCGTCGAAGGGCCGGCTGCGATCGGCGAGCTCCTTGATGGCGCGGAAGATCAGCTGGTGGTCGCGACGGTAGAAGTCATCCTCGACAAGCTGGTCGCCGACGCGGTCGTAGGCCTCGGGCGACAGCATCAGGCCACCGAGCACCGCCTGCTCGGCTTCGACCGACTGCGGCGGCACGCGCAACTGCTCGATCCGGGCTTCGCCGCGACCCTGGAAGTCCCGGTCCTTCGGCTGGAAGCCGGCTCGTGCGCTCATCGGTATCGGGACTCCCCTGCGGGGGCCATCAGTGCGGCCCCTTGTTCTGTATCGGACTGACATCGTAGTCGCCTCCGCGCCCGAAGCGTTGCAGACAACCCTGTGGATAACCGGTGGGCATCGCAGCAGGCGAGACCGCAGGCACCCTGAAACGACGACGGGCGCCCTTCGGCGCCCGTCGCGTGATTCCGGCGGTGAGGCCGTATCAGTTGGCTTCAGGCTCGATCACCACCTTGACGGTGGTCTCGACGTCGGCGTGCAGGTGCACGATGACCTCGAACTCGCCGATGGTGCGGAACGCACCCTCGCCCATCACCACCTCGGACTTGTTGACCGGCGTGCCGGCCTTGGTCAGCGCCTCGGCGATATCGCGCGGGCCGACCGAACCGTACAGCTTGCCCTCGGTGGAGGCGTTGGCGTAGATCGTGACGCTGGCGTCCTCGAGCGCGGCCAGGCGCTTGTTGGCGTCGTCCAGCTGGCCTGCGGCCTTGGCCTCGTACTCGGCGCGGCGCGCCTCGAACCCGGCCATGTTGGCGGCGGTGGCCGGCACGGCCTTGCCCTGCGGCATCAGGAAGTTGCGGCCGTAGCCCGGCTTCACGCTGACCTTGTCGCCAAGGTTGCCGAGGTTGATGACCTTCTCGAGAAGGATCAGATCCATGGGGTATCTCCGTATTCGTTAGCGGCGCGCAGGCGCGCCGCAACCGGTGCTGTCCGAACGGACGGTGGCCGGGCCGCCCATGACGGGCGGCCTCGGGATCAGATGTTGTGGTTGTCGGTGTACGGGATCAGGGCCAGGAAGCGCGCGCGCTTGACGGCGGTGGCGAGCTGGCGCTGGTACTTCGCCTTGGTGCCGGTGATGCGGCTGGGGACGATCTTGCCGTTCTCGGTCACGTTCTGGCGCAGGGTGTTGAGATCCTTGTAATCGATCTCCTTGACACCCTCGGCGGTGAACTTGCAGAACTTGCGGCGGCGGAAGAATTTGGACATGTGCGTGATCCTCAGTCGGCTTCGGAGTTGTCGGCAGGCTCGGCGGCGGGCTTTTCCTTCTCGCCCTCGCCCTCGCTCTCACCCTCGTCGTCACGGCGACGGCGTTCGCCGCGCTCCGGACGGTCGGTCTTCTCCGGCTTCTCGTCCTTGTTCTTCATGATCAGGGACTGCTCGGTCTCGGCCTCTTCGCGGCGGACCACGAGGTGGCGCAGGACGGCGTCATTGAAGCGGAAGCCTTCGATCAGCTCGTCGAGCACGGACTGGCCGACCTCGATGTTGAGCATCACGTAGTGGGCCTTGACCAGGTTGTCGATCGGATACGCCAACTGGCGGCGGCCCCAGTCCTCGAGGCGATGGATCTTGCCTTCGGCACCTTCGATCAGGGTCTTGTAGCGCTCGACCATGGCCGGCACCTGCTCGCTCTGGTCCGGATGGACCAGGAACACGATTTCGTAGTGACGCATGTGTTGTTCCTTGTGGATATCGGCCGCGCGGCATGCCGCGGGCCCGGATAGCCCCCGGGACGGTCCAGGCGGACGCCGTGGGGCAAGGGTCTCCCGCAAAACGGGAGCCGAACAGTATGGCACTGCCACGAGCCCTCGGCAACTCTGTAGGAGCAGCTACAGGCGCGACCCGCCCTACCACCATCCCCATCCACCCTTTCGACGGGGACATTTGGACCGGCTCCTGGAGGCGCGCGATACGGCGACTGGTGGGTACTCCGTGGGCTGTCCCGCTGCGCGGGCCTTTATGCCCACTACGCACCCCCCAGCCGCCTCGCGGCGCTTGGCCGCGAGTCGCCAAAAAAGCAAAAGCGCTGCGCTCTTCTCGCTGCTCCCCGCCGTGGAAACGTCGAAAAGGCGCTGCGCTCTTGGCTCTTCCACCGATTCACCTCAGCGCTGGCAGCGGAGGGTGGGCGGGTATTCCGCCGGCAACCAAGGGCAGCTCCACCGCGACGCCGGCGGAGTACCCGCCCATCCTCCGCCCCCGCGGACTACGATCAAACACTGCGGCTGCGCCTGAGACCGCTTCCCAACTGCGTCAGGCCGCCTTGTCAGCGTCCGTAGTAAAGCTCTCGCCACAGCCACATGCCGCAGCCGCCTTCGGGTTGCTGAACGTGAACTGCTCGTTCAGGCCCTGCTTCAGGAAGTCCATCTGCGTCCCGTCGACCAGCTCCAGGCTGTCGGCATCGACAAAGATGCGCACCCCGTCCTGCTCGAACACCGTATCCCCGGCCTGTTCATCGCGCGCCAGGTCGACCGCATAGCCCCAGCCGGAGCAGCCCGTGCGGCGCACGCCGAAGCGCAGCCCGAGGGCGTCGGGTGCCGAAGCGAGATAGCCCTTCACGCGTTCAAGGGCGGCGGGAGCAAGAGTGATGGCCATGGCGTCGATTGTACTCCGAAGGGGCAGGTACGCCCGGGATGCGTCCGGTAAACTGCACAACAAGTATCGGTCCCCTCCCCAAGGATTCAAGGCATGACGGTGGTCAGCGTCGAACATGCGCTCTCGGGCAAACTGCCCGCCGGCGGCGAAGTCACGGTCCGCGGCTGGGTGCGCACCCGCAGGGACTCCAAGGCAGGCCTGAGCTTCGTCAACGTCAGCGACGGCTCCTGCTTCGCCCCCGTGCAGGTGGTCGCGCCCAGCGCGCTGCCCAACTACGAGGACGAAGTGAAGCGCCTGACCGCCGGCTGCGCGGTCATCGCGACCGGCGTCCTGGTGCCCTCCCAGGGGCAGGGCCAGGGCTTCGAGATCCAGGCCACCGCGATCGAAGTGGTCGGCTGGGTGGACGACCCGGAAACCTATCCGATCCAGCCCAAGGCGCACTCGCTGGAATTCCTGCGCGAAGTCGCCCACCTGCGCCCGCGCACCAACCTGTTCGGCGCCGTCACCCGGATCCGCCACTGCCTGGCGCAGGCCGCGCACCGCTACTTCCACGAGAACGGCTATTTCTGGGTCAACACCCCGATCATCACCACCTCCGACGCCGAAGGCGCCGGGCAGATGTTCCGCGTGTCCACCCTGGACATGGCCAACCTGCCGCGCGGCAAGGACGGCGCGGTCGACTTCAGCCGCGACTTCTTCGGCAAGGAGACCTTCCTTACCGTCTCCGGCCAGCTCAACGTCGAAGCCTTCGCCCTGGCGATGAGCAAGGTCTACACATTCGGCCCGACCTTCCGCGCCGAGAACAGCCACACCACCCGCCACCTGGCCGAGTTCTGGATGATCGAGCCGGAGATCGCCTTCGCCGACCTCGACGACACCGCGCGCATCTCCGAAGAGTTCCTGAAGTACCTGTTCCGCGCCGTGCTCGACGAACGCGGCGACGACATGGCCTTCATTGCCGAGCGCGTGCAGAAGGACGCGATCACGCGCCTGGAGGGTTTCGTCAACGCGCCGTTCGAACGCATCGAATACGGCGACGCGATCACCCTCTTGCAGAAGTCCGGCCACAAGTTCGACTTCCCGGTCGAATGGGGCCTGGACCTGCAGACCGAGCACGAACGCTGGCTGACCGAGCAACACGTCGGCCGCCCGGTGGTGGTCACCAACTACCCCGAGCACATCAAGGCCTTCTACATGCGCCTCAACGACGACGGGAAAACCGTCGCCGCGCTGGACGTGCTGGCGCCGGGCATCGGCGAGATCATCGGCGGCTCGCAGCGCGAGGAGCGCCTGGACGTGCTCGACGCGCGCATGGACCAGTTCGGCCTCGACCGTGAGCTGTACGACTGGTACCGCGACTTCCGCCGCTACGGCACCGTGCCGCACGCCGGCTTCGGCCTCGGCTTCGAGCGCCTGGTGGTCTACGTCTGCGGCCTGTCCAACATCCGCGACGCGATCCCCTACCCGCGCGCGCCCGGCACCGCGGAGTACTGAGGCCGTGCTGCTGTTCCTTGCCCTGTGCTTCGTCGGCATCGCCATCGCCGGCGCCTGCGCGTACATCATCTTCTGGCCGCTGTCGCTGGTGCACCTGCGCGATCGCCACCCGGACGTGCGCGAACGCCTCGGCGACGGCGCTTTCCTGAAACCTGCCGTGATGTGGTGGCTGCTGGGAGGCGGGTACCGCGACACCCGCGACCCGACCTTCACCGGCCTGGCCACGCCGGCGCGCATCGCGCTGTCGACGGTGATCTTCGGCCTGGGCGGCGCCGCCATCATGTGGCTGTGGTCGGTGGCGCTGTCATGACCGGCCCGATGGACACGGCGCAGCGCGACGAATGGTGGCTGGCGAGCCTCGGCCGGATCGTGATCTGGGCGCGGCTGCGCGTGCGCGAGGCCGGCACCGCCGAAGTCCTCGACAGCGATGGCAACACCCTGGTCTATGAAAGCGAGGACACTGCGCGCGCGATGCTGCTCGACGCCGAGTTCGTGGCCCTGGAGGGCATCGACGAGGCCGACGCGGCCGAACGCGGCTTCATGCTCGACGAACTCGCGCCACCGAAGGGCGATGACGACACCGTCCTGCAGGCCGGCATGGTGCAGACGCTGCGCGGCGGAAAGGCCTGACCAGCACAACCCCACGGCTTCAATGGAGGACAGCATGGATCTCGATCTCAAGGGGCGTCATGCCCTGGTCTGCGGCGCTTCGGAAGGCATCGGCCGCGCCACCGCACTTGAACTGGCCGCGCTTGGCGCGAGTGTCACCGTGCTGTCCCGCCGCGAAGAAGCGCTGCGCGAGGTGATCGACGGGCTCGCCGCGGGCGACGGCCGCGAACACCGCCTGGTCGTGGCCGACAGCGCGGACACCGACGGCCTGCAAAAGGCCGTGGCCTCGGTGGTCGCCCGGCGCCCGGTGCACATCCTGGTCAACAACACCGGTGGTCCGCCGGGCGGCCCGCTGGCCGACGCGTCGCTGGCGGCCTTCGAGGAGGCCTTCCGTCGCCACCTGCTCGCCAACCAGGTGCTGCTGCAGGCGGTGCTGCCGGGCATGCGCGGGGCGCGCTGGGGGCGCATCGTCAACGTCGTCTCGACCTCGGTGCGCGAGCCGATCGCGGGCCTGGGCGTGTCCAACACGACCCGCGGCGCGGTGGCTTCCTGGGCCAAGACCCTGTCGCGCGAACTCGCGCCCGACGGCATCACCGTCAACAACGTGCTGCCGGGCTTCACCGAAACCGGGCGCATCCGCCAGATCATCAGCGACCGCGCGGGCAAGGAAGGCCGCAGCGAGGACGACATCCGCCGCGACATGGAGGCCGCGATCCCGGCTCGCCGCTTCGCCACCGCCGACGAGACCGGCGGCGTCATCGCCTTCCTGTGCTCGCCGGCCGCGGCCTACGTCAACGGCGTCAGCCTGGCGGTGGACGGCGGGCGCATGGCCTCGATCTGAGGCCGTGCCCGAAGGCCCGGAGATCCGCCGTGCCGCCGACCGCCTCGCCGCGGCGGCGGTCGGTGAACCGCTGGTCCGCGTTGAGTTCGCGTTCCCCGAGCTGAAGCGCTTCGAGCGCGAACTGGTCGGCCATCGCATCGAGTCGATCACAGCGCGCGGCAAGGCACTGCTCACCCGCTTCGATCACGGCTGGACGCTGTACAGCCACAACCAGCTGTACGGCGTCTGGAAAGTCGCAAACGCAGGCGAGCGCCCGGAGGGCAAGCGCTCGCTGCGCGTGGCCCTGGAAACGGCCGGGAGCGCGATCCTGCTGTACTCCGCATCCGACGTCTCGATGTGGCGCAGCGACGAGGTCGAATCGCATCCCTTCCTGCAGGGGCTCGGCCCCGACGTGCTCGACCCTGCGCTGGACGCCGCCGCGGTGGCCGCGCGCCTGCGGTCGCCGGCCTTCCGCGGCCGTGCGCTGGGTGGGCTGCTGCTCGACCAGGGCTTCCTTGCCGGCATGGGCAACTACCTGCGCTCGGAGGTGCTGTTCGTCGCCGGGCTGCGGCCGGAGCGACGGCCGAAGGATCTCGACGCCACGACCAGCGCACGCCTGGCACAGGCGCTGATCGAGATCCCGCGGCTGAGCTACGCCACCCGCGGCATCGCACCGGCCGACCGCATGCGCGACGACTACCTCACCGATACGCCGGACGCCTATCGCTTCCAGGTCTTCGGCCGCGACGGCCAGCCCTGTCCCGCCTGCGGCGCCGCGATCGAACGTATGAGCGCGGGATCGCGCCGGCTCTACCTCTGCCAAGCCTGCCAGGCCTGACGACCCGGGCCGCCGCAGGTAAGCTTGCGGGATGCGACGCTATCCACACGTCATAGGCGGCAGGACCCGAGACACCGCCAGCGGTCGCTGGCGCGACGTATTCGATCCAGCCACCGGACAGGCGTATGCCGAAGTAGCGGACGGTGATTCAGGCGATGTAGACGCGGCGGTTGACGCGGCTATGGAGGCCTTCCCCGCCTGGTCCGGGCTACGCAACAGCGAACGTTCGCAGCACCTGGAACGTCTGGCGGCGGCCCTTGAGGCGCGCACCGACGACTTCGCCCATGCCGAGGCCCGCGATGGCGGCAAGCCCTTCGCCTTGGCCCGCGACGCGGAGATCCCGCGAGCAGTGTCCAACCTGCGCTTCTTCGCCCACGCGGCCACGCAGTTCTCCAGCGAATCGCACCACGGCGAAGCCGGCCTGAACTACACCCTGCGCCAGGCCTTGGGCGTGGTCGGGACGATCTCGCCCTGGAACCTGCCGCTGTACCTCTTCACCTGGAAGATCGCGCCGGCGCTGGCCGCGGGCAACACCGTGGTCGCAAAGCCGTCCGAGGTCACGCCGGCGACCGCGACCATGCTCGGCGAACTGGCGCTCGAAGTCGGGTTGCCGCCCGGCGTGCTCAACGTGATCCACGGCGGCGGTCCCGAAGTCGGCGAAGCGATCGTCCGCCACGCCGCGGTCAAGGCGATCTCCTTCACCGGCAGCACTGCGGTCGGCAAGCGCATCGCCGGTATCGCCGGGCCGCTGCTGAAGAAGGTGTCGCTGGAGCTCGGAGGCAAGAACCCGACCCTGGTCTTCGCCGACAGCGACTGGCGCGACCACCTCGACACCATCGTCCGCTCCGCGTTCCAGAACAGTGGCCAGATCTGCCTGTGCGGCTCCCGCATCCTGGTCGAACGCACGGTGTACGCCGAGTTCCGCGAAGCCTTCGTGGCGCGCGCGCTGGCGCTGCGACCGGGTGATCCCATGGACAGCGACGCAGACTTCGGGCCGCTGGTTTCGCAGGCGCACTTCGACAAGGTGGTCGCCGCGATCACGCGCGCCCGGGACGAGGGCGGCCAGCTGCTGTGTGGCGGGGTGGCGCTGGAGCGTCCGGGCTGGTTCGTGGCGCCCACGGTGATCGAAGGCCTGGGTCCCGGCCGCGCCAGCAACCGCGAAGAGATCTTCGGGCCCGTCGCCACCCTGCAGCCCTTCGACGACGACGACCACGCACTGGCGCTGGCCAATGCCGGCGACTACGGCCTGGCGGCCTCGGTCTGGACCCGCGACCTGGCCCGCGCGCACCGCTTCGGCGCGCAGCTGCGTGCGGGCATCGTCTGGATCAACGCCTGGCTGGTGCGCGACCTGCGCACGCCGTTCGGCGGCATGGGCCAGTCCGGCCTCGGCCGCGAAGGCGGCCTGGACGCCATGCGCTTCTTCACCGAACCGCGCAACATCTGCATCGCGACCTGAGCATCGTCCCCACTTCCCCGCCCCCACGGATTCCCATGTACAGACTGCACGACCTCCTCGAACGCAACCGAATCTGGGCCGAACGCGTCGAGGCCGAGGACCCCGGCTTCTTCACCCGGCTGTCGAAGATCCAGAAGCCGAAGTACCTGTGGATCGGTTGCTCCGACTCGCGCGTGCCGGCCAACCAGATCATCGACATGAACCCGGGCGAGGTCTTCGTGCACCGCAACGTCGCGAACGTCGTGGTGCATACCGACCTCAACTGCCTGTCGGTGATCCAGTACGCCATCGACGTGCTCGAGGTCGAGCACATCCTGATCGTCGGCCACTACGGCTGTGCCGGCGTGGGTGCAGCGCTCACAAGCGAGCGCGTGGGCCTGGCCGACAACTGGATCCGCCACGTCAAGGACGTCAAGCACAAGCACCGCGCCATCGTCGAGGCGATCGACGACGACGGCATCCGCCACGACCGCCTGTGCGAACTCAACGCGCTGGAGCAGATGATCAACGTCTGCGAATCGACCGTGGTCCGCGAGGCCTGGGCGCGCGGGCAGAAGCTCGCGGTGCACGCCTGGGTGTACTCGCTGCGCAACGGCCGGGTGCACGACCTCGGCCTGTCGATCGACTCGGCCGCGGCGTTGCCGGAGCAATACGAGCCGGCGCTGGAGCGCATCCGCGACGACCGGGAGGACCGCTGAGGTGGGCGAGCGCGTCGTTCGTACCGACACCGCGCCGAAGCCGGTCGGCGCCTACCCGCACGCACGCCGCGTGGGCGGGCTGCTGTTCCTGTCCGGCATCGGTCCGCGCGACCCGGCCACCGACGCGATTCCCGGCAACGACTACTTCGCCGACGGTCGCGTGCGCGACTACGACATCACCGCACAGGCCCGCGCCGTGTTCGCCAACGTCCGCGCGGTGCTCGAGGCCAGCGGCGCGCGCTGGGAGGACCTGGTCGACGTGACCGTCTACCTCACCGACATGGCGCGCGACTTCAAGGCCTACAACGCGGCCTGGGCCGAACACTTCCCGGACCTCGCCAGCGCGCCCTGCCGCACCACGCTGGGCATCACCGCGCTGCCGACGCCGATCGCGATCGAGCTGAAGTGCGTGGCGGCCCTGCCGCCACTGCGCGACTGAAGCCTCCACGGGAGACCGACCATGATTCCCGCACCGCTGAACTTCCAGAAATGGATCGATGACAACCGCCACCTGCTGAAGCCGCCGGTGGGCAACAAGTGCATCTACGACGGCGACTTCATCGTGATGGTGGTCGGCGGCCCGAACGCGCGCACCGACTACCACTGGGAAGAAGGCCCGGAGTGGTTCCACCAGCTCGAAGGCGAGATGGTGCTGCGCATCCAGGAGGACGGGAAGGTGCGCGACGTGCCGATCCGCGCCGGCGAGACCTTCCTGCTGCCGCCGCGCGTGCCGCACTCGCCGCAGCGCGCCGAAGGATCCATCGGTCTGGTGATCGAGCGCCGCCGCCTGGCGCACGAGGACGACGGCCTGATGTGGTTCTGCGAGGCCTGCAACGAGAAGGTCTACGAGGAGTTCTTCCACCTCGAGGACATCGAACAGGACTTCTTCCGCGTATTCGAGAATTTCTACCGCAGCGATGCACTGCGCACCTGCAAGGCCTGCGGCCATCTCAACCCGAGGCCGACGCGGTATGAGATGCAGGCGGACTCGCAAGCGGACATCACCTGAACTTCGGACAAGTAGCTGACCCCGGTCCATGCTGGCCCCGCGGCTTGCGCCACCGCCATCCAGCATGGTATTACCTTCGCAATCAAAGTAATACCGAGCCAGCCATGGACACCACGATCACCGTCAAGGGCCAGGTCACCATCCCCAAGCGCCTGCGCGACGCCCTTGATCTCACGCCTGGAAGCCAGGTGGAGTTCGTGGTCAACCGCGACGGCGAAGTCGTGGTGCGCAAAGCCGGTGGCGACCGGCCGGGCCGGCGAACGCGACCCGATCGCTTCGAAGCGGCTCGCGGCACGGCACAGGTGAAGTGGCGCACCGACGAGCTCATGGCCCTGCTGCGCGACTGAGCCGCGTGATCCTGGTCGACACCAATGTCCTGATCGACGTCCTCGAGGATGATCCTGATTGGGCGGACTGGTCTGTCGGCCAGCTTCGGGCGCAGTCCCAGTTGCGTACGCTCACCATCAACCCCGTCATCTACGCCGAGCTTTCGCTGGCCTTCGAATCACCCGACGCGCTCGACGCGGCAATTGCCGGCTTGGGCGTCGCACTGCAGGAGATCCCGCGGCCGGCGCTGTTCCTCGCCGGCAGGGCCTTCGTCCGCTATCGGCGTCGCGGCGGCTCGCGGCACAATGTGCTGGCCGATTTCTTCATCGGTGCCCATGCCGCAGTCGCGGGCTGCGGCATCCTCACCCGCGACGTGCGCCGATACCGCGACCATTTCCCGACGGTGAAGCTGATCGCACCGGAGAGTGTCTGAATGCTCAAGATCGACATCCACGCCCATTACCTTCCCCGCGACTGGCCGGACCTCGCCCGCAAGTACGGCGACGACCGCTTCCCCGTCATCCATCACACCGACGACGGCCGCCACCGCATCTACAAGGACGGGCGCTTCTTCCGCGAGATCTGGTCGAAGACCTGGGACGCGCAGGAGCGCATCGACGACTACGCGCGCTTTGGCGTGCAGGTTCAGGTGATCAGCACCGTGCCCGTCATGTTCAGCTACTGGGCCAAACCCAACCAGGCGCTGGAGCTGCACCAGGCGCTCAACGACCACATGGCCGAAACCTGCCGCGCGCATCCACGCCACTACGCCGGCATCGGCACAGTGCCGCTGCAGTCGCCGCGGCTGGCGGTGCAGGAGCTTGAACGCTGCATGGACGAACTCGGCCTGCAGGGCGTGCAGATCGGCTCGCACATCCAGCTGTCGGATGGCCGCCACTGGAACCTCGACGCGCCGGAGCTGTTCCCGTTCTTCGAAGCCGCCGCCGAACTTGGCGCCGCGATTTTGGTGCACCCCTGGGACATGATGGGCACCGACACCATGCCCAAATACTGGCTGCCGTGGCTGGTGGGCATGCCCGCCGAACAGTCGCGCGCGGCGTGTTCGCTGGTGTTCGGCGGCGTGCTGGAACGCCTGCCGAAGCTGAAGATCTGCATGGCGCACGGCGGCGGCAGCTTCCCCTACACCATCGGCCGCATCGAGCACGGCTTCAACATGCGCCCGGACCTGGTGGCCACCGACAACCCGCGCAACCCGCGCGAATACCTCTCGCGCCTGTACTTCGACTCCTGGGTCGCCGACCGCCGCGCGCTCGAATACCTGATCGAAACCTGCGGCGTCGACCGTGTGATGCTGGGCACCGACTACCCCTTCCCGCTCGGCGAGCAGCAACCCGGCGCCGGCATCGACGCCCTCGACCTCGACGATGCCGGCCAGGCCCGCCTCTACAACGGCACCGCGCTGGAGTGGCTGGGCTTGTCACGGTCCAGGTTTGCATGAAGAGCGTTTTTGGCCACGGATCTACGCGGATAAACGCGGATCAAGCGAAAAGACTTTTTGAAATGCGCCTTCCATCCATCTGCTTTTGCCCTATCCGCGTTCATCCGCGTAGATCCGTGGCAAAAAAGGCTTTCCCATGACCGACCAGCACACCGACCAACACGCCGCCGCGCTCGACGAGACTGACCCGCTCCGCGGGCTGCGCGCGGAGTACCACCTCCCACACCACGAAGGTCGCGAGCAGGCGTATTTCTGCGGCAACTCGTTGGGGCTGCAGCCGCGTTCGGCGCGGGCGCACGTGGTCGATGTGCTCGACAAGTGGGCGGCGGAAGCGGTGGAGGCGCATTTCACCGGGACCACGCAGTGGATGCCCTACCACGCGCTGCTGCGCGAGCCGCTGGCGCGGGTGGTGGGCGCGGAGCCGGAAGAAGTGGTGGCGATGAACTCGCTGACCGCCAACCTGCATTTCATGATGGTCAGCTTCTACCGGCCCACGCGCGAGCGGCCGGCGATCCTGATGGAGGCCGGTGCGTTCCCGTCCGACCGCTATGCGCTGGAATCGCAGGTCCGCTTCCACGGCTTCGATCCGGCGACGGACCTGATCGAACTCGAGGCCGACCAGCCCGAAGGCACGTTCTCGATGGAGGCGATCGCGCGCGCCATCGAGGCGCACGGGCCGCGGCTGGCGCTGGTGCTGTGGCCGGGCGTGCAGTACCGCAGCGGCCAGGCCTTCGACGTCGCGGAGATCACGCGCCTGGGGCATGCCGCCGGCGCGATGGTGGGCTTCGACCACGCGCATGCCGCCGGCAACCTGGCGCTGCGCCTGCACGACGACGGCCCGGACTTCGCGGTCTGGTGCCACTACAAATACATGAACGCCGGTCCCGGCGCGGTGGCCGGCTGCTTCGTGCATGCGCGGCACGCGCGCACCGCGCGCCCGCGCTTCGCCGGCTGGTGGGGACACGAGGAGGCCACGCGCTTTCGCATGGAGCCGAATTTCGAGCCGACGCCCGGCGCCGACGGCTGGCAGCTGAGCAATCCGCCGATCCTCGGCCTGGCGCCGCTGCGCGGCTCGCTGGAGCTGTTCGACCGCATCGGGATGGATGCGCTGCGCACGAAGTCGCGGTCGCTGACCGGCTACCTGGAAACGCTGATCGAGCAGCGGCTGGCCGGATCGCTGGATATCGTCACCCCGCGGGATCCCGCGCAGCGCGGCGCCCAGCTTTCCCTGCGGGTGCTCGAGGGTCGCGGACTGCGAGGTCGCGAGGCCGGGCGCTCGCTGTTCGAGTCGCTGTCGACGCAGGGCGTGCTGGGTGACTGGCGCGAGCCCGACGTGATCCGGATTTCGCCAGCGCCGATGTACAACAGCCACGCCGACGTGCTGCGCTTCGTGCGCGCCGCCGAGGCCTGGCGCGAGGGCAAGGCATGAGCGGGGACACGCGCGAAGCCACCATCGTCGGCGCCGGGCTCGCCGGCGCGCTGATGGCCACCCTGCTCGCCCAGCGCGGCTGGAAGGTCGAGGTCTACGAAAGCCGCGGCGACCCGCGCGTGCACGGCTTTGCCGGCGGGCGTTCGATCAACCTGGCCCTGGCCGAGCGCGGCCTGCACGCGCTGCGCGCCGCCGACGCCGACCGCGACGTGCTCGCGCAGGCGGTGATGATGCGCGGACGCATGGTGCATCCGCTCGAGGGAACGCCGCAGCTGCAGCGCTATGGCCGCGACGACAGCGAAGTGATCTGGTCGGTCAGCCGCGGCGAGCTCAACATCACCCTGATCAACGCGGCCGAGGCCGCCGGCGCCAGGCTGCACTTCGACCGCCGCCTCGAGGCCGTGGATTTCACTGCGCGACGCGCCTTCTACCGCGGCGGCGGCGAACTGCATCGCGTGGGATTCAACACCCTGATCGGATGCGACGGCGCCGGCTCCACGCTGCGTGCCCAGATGCAGCAGCACGGCGACCTCGGCGAGCGCACCGAATGGCTCGGCCACGGCTACAAGGAGCTGGAGATCCCGCCCTCCACTGGCGGCGACTTCCGCATCGAGCCCAACGCGCTCCACATCTGGCCGCGCGGCCGCTACATGTGCATCGCCCTGCCCAACGACGAACGCACGTTCACCGTCACCCTGTTCATGGCAATGGAGGACGAAGGCCACGGCGATCCGAGCTTCGAGACCGTGGTCGATGCCGCCGGCGCGCGCGCCCTGTTCGAGCGCGACTTCGCCGACACCCTGCCCCTGATCCCCGAGCTCGGCCACGACTTCGAAGCCAACCCGATCGGAAGCCTGGGCACCCTGTACCTGGACCGTTGGCACGTGGGCGGTGACGCGGTGCTGATCGGCGATGCCGCGCACGCGATGGTGCCCTTCCACGGCCAGGGCATGAACTGCGCCTTCGAGGACTGCGTGGCGCTTGCGACGCAGCTTGATGCCTCACCGGACCTCGCAGCGGCCTACGCCGCCTTCGAGGCCGAGCGAATGCCCGACGCCACCGCTATCCAGCGCATGGCGCTCGACAACTACATAGAGATGCGCGACCTGGTCGACGACGCCGACTATCTGCTGCAGCGCGAGCTGGAGCTGACGCTGCAGGCCCGCCACCCGACCCGCTTCATCCCGCACTACGCGATGGTCACCTTCATGCGCATCCCCTACTCGGTGGCGCTGGAGCGCAGCGAGGTGCAGCGCGGCATCCTCGAAGCCGCGACCCGCGGGCTGGTGCGCGTGGACGACGTGGACCTGGAGGCGACTGATCGCGAGATCCTGCGTCTCCTGCCGCCGCTGGAGGACACCCCATGATTTTCCCTGCGCACAACACCGGACCTGCAGGAGCAGCTATAGCTGCGACCGGCCGTGAAAGGGAACTTGTGGTGGGGCGGAGGGCGACCGCGTGAGCGACAGCTTCCTGTTCTACGACCTCGAAACCTGGGGCACCGATCCGCGGCGGACGCGGATCGCGCAGTTCGCCGCCATCCGCACCGACGTGGAGCTGCGCGAGCTGGGCGAGCCGATCGAATTCCTGGTGCGTCCCGCCAGCGACCTGCTGCCCTCGCCCGGCGCTTCGATGGTCACCGGGCTGGCGCCGCAGGACACGCTGGCCACGGGGCTGGGCGAGGCCGAAGCCTTCGCCCGCATCGTCGACGAGATGGGGCGCCCCGGAACCTGCACGCTGGGCTACAACTCGCTGCGCTTCGACGACGAGTTCGTCCGCCACGGCCTGTTTCGCAATTTCCACGACCCCTATGAGCGCGAATGGCGCAACGGCAACTGCCGCTGGGACCTGCTCGACGTGATGCGCCTGGCGCACGCGCTGCGCCCCGACGGCATCACCTGGCCCGTGCGCGAGGACGGCGCGACCTCCTTCAAGCTCGAACACCTGGCCGAGGCCAATGGCGTGCGCACCGGCGACGCCCACGAGGCGCTGTCCGACGTGCGCGCGCTGATCGGGCTGGCGCGGCTGTTCCGCCAGGCGCAGCCGCGGCTGTGGCAATACGCGCTGGCGCTGCGCAACAAGCGCCACGTCGCCGGCATGCTCGACCCGATCGCGATGACGCCGCTGCTGCACGTCTCGCAGCGCTACCCGGCGGCGCGGATGTGCGCGGCCGCGGTGCTGCCGATCGCGCTGCATCCGCAGATCGGCAGCCGGATGATCGTCTACGACCTCGACACCGAACCGGACGATCTCTTGGCGCTGTCGCCCGAGGAGATCGCAGCGCGCCTGTACGTGCGCGCCGCGGACCTGCCGGAGGGCGTGTCGCGCGTGCCGCTGAAGGAAATCCACACCAACAAGTACCCGGCGCTGGTGCAGTGGGACCACCTGCGGCCGGCGGATTTCGAACGCCTGGGGATTGATCGCGGGATCGCCGAGGCACGTGCCGAGCGCATCCGCGCCCACGGCCCGGCGCTTGCCGAGAAGGTGCGCCGCGTGTTCGCCCGCGATCGCGACGGCGAGCGACCCCGTCCCGACGTCGACGCCGCGCTCTACGACGGCTTCATCGGCGACGGCGACAAGGCTCGTCTGGCGACGGTCCGCGCCACCCCGCCCGCGGAGCTCGGCACGCGCGATTTCGGCTTCCAGGACCCCCGGCTTCCGGAGCTGCTGTTCCGCTACCGCGCCCGCAACTGGCCGGACACCCTTGATGCCACCGAACAGCTGCGCTGGGACGACTACCGCCGCCGGCGCCTGTGCGGCGACAGCGGGCTGTCCGAATGCGACTTCGATGCCTATGCCGCCGACATCGCGCGCCTGCGCGGCGAACATGCCGGCAGCGGCGGACGCCTGGCCCTGCTCGACCGGCTCGAGCGCTGGGGCCGCGAGCTCGCGGCCGACCTGGCGCCCACGGGCACGCTCGCCGGGACCGGCAACGACAACGGCAACGGCAACGGCAACGACAGCCGCAACCGCTTCACGACACCCGACAGCCCCGCTGCAGACCGATGAGCGTCTACTTCAGCGACAAGACCTTCCGCTTTTTGCGCGCGCTGGCGCGCAACAACGCGCGCCCCTGGTTCCATGAGCACAAGCAGGACTACGAAACGCACGTGCGCGCGCCCCTGCAGCAGCTGATCACCGACCTGCAGCCCCACCTGGCCGAAGTGAGCCTGCAGTTCCGCGCCGATCCGCGCACGGTGGGTGGATCGCTGTACCGCATCCAGCGCGACACGCGCTTCGCCAACGACAAGCGGCCCTACAAGACCTGGCAGGGCGCGCGGCTGTTCCATGCCCGGCGCAAGGAGCTGGCGTCGCCGCTGTACTACCTGCACATCGAGCCGGGCGGCTGCTTTGTCGGCGCCGGCATCTGGCGGCCGGAGTCGCCCGTGCTGCGCCAGCTCCGCCAGTTCATCGTCGACAACCCCGCCGGCTGGAAGGCCGCCGCGCACGCGCCCGCGTTCCAGCGCCGCTATGCGCTCGACGACGAGGACATGCTGGTGCGCCCGCCGCGCGGCTTCCCGGCCGATTTCGAATTCATCGACGACCTGCGGCACCGCAGCTTCGTTGCGTGGCGCGCGCTCGACGACGCCACCGTGACCGGACCACGCCTGCGGCAGACGCTGGCGAAGGACCTGCGCGACCTCGCACCCTTCATCGACTATCTCTGCGCCGCGCTGGACCTGGAGTTCTGACGATGGCGCCCCGACGCGACCTGCGCTGGCTGCCCTGGGCCACCGCCGCGCTGCTGGTGGCACTGCTGGCCTGGGTCGGCAGTGGTCCATGGCGCACCATCGAAGGCATCCGCCAGGCGGTGAAGACCGAGGATGCGCGGGCCTTGGCGCGGCACGTCGACTTCCCCGCGCTGCGCGCCAGCCTCAAGCCCCAGGTGCAGGACCGGATCGTCCGCGCAGCCGGCGCCGAGGCGCAGTCGGGCCCATTCGCCGCCTTTGGCCTGACCGTGGCCACCGGCCTGGCGGGCGGACTGGTGGACGCGATGGTGACGCCGGTCGGCCTGGGTGCGCTGATGGAAGGCCGCAAGGTCTGGAACCGGGTCGGCGGCATCCCTCCGCCATCGCGCGCCGATACCAGCGCGCAGCCGGAACCGATCCCGGACCCGCGCCTGCGCTTTGAATCGGTCTCGCGCATGTCGGCCACGGTCACGCTGGATGACCACAGCGAACTGGTGCTGGTGCTGACGCGCCAGGGCACGCGCTGGCGGCTGTCCGAGATCCGCCTGCCGGCACCGGATGATGCGAAGCCGGCGGCGTCGGCCGGCTGATCAGCCGGCGTTCGAGACCCCGTGTGGCACGTGCCCGGTGGTTACGTGCATGCGTGCCGAGTCGATGTTGTGCAGCGAGTCGTCGAAGAAGATGTCGGCACCAAACACGTCCAGGAACGGACCCTTGGCGCGCCCGCCGAGAAACAGCGCCTCGTCCAGGCGCACGCCCCATTCGCGCAGCGTGCGGATCACGCGTTCGTGCGCCGGGGCGGAGCGCGCGGTGACCAGGGCGGTGCGGATCGGCGAGGCCTCGCCCGGCGGATACGCCGCCTGCAGGTGGTGCAGCGCGTCGAGGAAGCCGCGGAACGGGCCGCCAGAAAGCGGCTCGCGCGCGCGCTCGACCTCGTGGAGGTGGAAGGCCTCGATGCCGGATTCGCGCGAGACCCGCTCGCCCTCGTCACCGAAGATCACCGCATCGCCATCGAAGGCGATGCGCAGCTGGTCGTGGCGGTGCGCGGGTGCCTTCGCCGGCAGGATGGTCGCCGCGGCCACGCCGTTCTCAAGCGCTGCGCGCACCGAATCCGGGTTGGCCGACAGGAACAGCTGCGCGCCGAAGGGCCGGATGTAAGGCCAGGTCGGCTCGCCGGAGGTGAAGGTCGCGCGCGAGATCGACAGCGCATGGTGCTGGATGGAATTGAAGATCCGCAGGCCGGTATCGGCCGAATTGCGCGACAGCAGGATCACCTCGACCTTGGGCGCATCGGCGGCCGCGCCTTCGTTCAACGCCAGCAGTTTGCGCACCAGCGGGAAGGCGATGCCGGGTTCGAGGATCTCGTCCTCCTTGGCGCGCTGGTGCTCGGCGTAGGCGTCGATGCCGTCGCTCTCGAACAGCGCGTGGCTGTCCTCCAGGTCGAACAGTGCCCGGGACGAAATGGCGACGGTCAGCGGCGGCAGCAGGTCGGAAGGCATGCAGCGAGTATGCGCGATGGCGGTCGCAGGGCGCGAGACGCGCGCAGAGCCGGGCCGGGCCGGGCCGCGGCTCAGGTCTCGAACTGCTCGCTCAGGATGCGTTCCTCGAGGTTGTGCTCGGGATCGAAAAGCAGGGTCACCGTGCGCTCGCGCGACTCCTGGATGGTGACCTCGACCACGTCGCGCACCTCGTGCGAGTCGGCGGTGGCACTGACCGGACGCTTGTACGGATCAAGCACGCGGAAGCGGACCACCGTATCGGCCTTGAGCAGCGCACCGCGCCAGCGCCGCGGGCGGAACGGCGCGATCGGCGTCAATGCGACCACGCTGGAGCCCAGGGGCAGGATCGGCCCGTGCGCGGAATAGTTGTAGGCGGTGCTGCCGGCCGGGGTGGCCAGCATCACGCCGTCGCAGACCAGCTCCGCCAGGCGCACCTGCCCGTTGAGTTCGATCGACACGTGCGCGGCCTGCCGCGTCTGCCGCAGCAGGGAGACTTCGTTGTAGGCCAGCGAACCGACGCTGGCGCCGGACTCGGTGGCGACGACCATCTCGAGTGGCCGCAGCACCGCCGGCTCGGCGGCCTCGAGCCGTGCCATCAGGTCGGGCAGCACGTCGTCGCGCTGGTAGTGGTTCATCAGGAAGCCGACGCTGCCAAGCTTCAGGCCGTACACCGGCTTGCCCAGCGCACCGTGCCGGTGCAGCGTCTGCAGCATGAAGCCGTCGCCGCCGAGCGGACAGATCATGTCGGCCTCGTCCGGCGCGCACTGGCCGTGGCGCGCGGTGAACTGCGCAAGCGCGGCCTGTGCCTCCGGGGCGTTGCTGGCAAGGAAGGCGATGCGCGGCGATCCGGTCATGCCCGGAGCATACCCCGCGGGCGCCCGCGGTGAAGCCTGTCCGCGCGTCCATCGCGCAGACAGGTCCATCGATCGCCCCCCTGCCCCGCTGCGCGGGGAAGGAGGGCAGGACGGGGCCCCGGCAAGGGGCCCACGGCCTCAGCTGCCGCTGGCCAGCTGCCCCAGCCGGCGCACCGCCACCGACGCCGTCGGATAGTCGAGCGTCTTCTGCGCGGCCAGCTCATCGAGCATGCCCAGGGTGAACTTCAGCGCCGCGTCGTCGCGACCGATCCACTGCGCGACCTTGGCGTCGGCGTCGCGCCCCGGCATCGACAGCACCTGCGCGACCAGCGCGCGGTGCTGGGCGGCAAGTTCGTCGCGCAGCGCACCGTGGGCGACCGCGTGCCAGCGGCCGTCGACCGCCAGCGAATCGATCTGCTGGACCAGCCACGGCAGGTTGAGCGCGTCGGCCAGGCGGAAATGCACGCGTGCCACGTCCACCGGCTTGCGCTTGCGCTCGCGCGCCAGCTCGATGATGTCCGGGCTGGCCTCGAGGTAGGGCAGCGCCGCGAGCTGGCCGCCCAGCGCATCCGGCACGCCCTTGGCGCGCCAGTCGGCGAGCGACTGCTCGTAGGCCGGGCGCTGCGCGGCGGTGAGGATGTCCTCGCCGGCGTGGATCGCCTGGAAGCCGTCGTGGTAGCGGTCGACCGCGCTGGTGATGGTCGGCAGCGCGCCCGGCCGCGCCAGCAGCCAGCGGGTGAACGACCGCTGCAGCGCCCAGATCACCTGCAGGGCGTCGATCTGCACCGACTCGTGGACCTTGCCGTCGAGCGCGTCGATCTGCGCCCACAGCGAGCGCGCCTCGAGCGTCTCGCGCGTGACCGTATAGGCCTTGGCAACCTCGGCCGGCGTACGCCCGCTGTCCTCCTGCATGCGCAGCAGGAAGGTTGCGCCCATCCGGTTGATGGTGGAGTTGGTGACCGCGGTGGCGATGATCTCGCGCTTCAGGCGGTGCTGCTCCATGGCCTTGGCGTACTTCGCCTGCAGCGGCTGCGGGAAGTAGCGCTGCAGCTCGCGCGACAGGTACGGATCTTCGGGGATGTCGGAATTGAGCAGCTGCTCGAAGGCCACGAGCTTCGAGTACGACAGCAGCACCGCCAGCTCCGGCCGGGTGAGGCCCTGGTTGCGCGTCTTGCGGTCGGCGATTTCGGCGTCGCTGGGCAGGTACTCGATCTGGCGGTCGAGCAGGCCCTGCGACTCGAGGGTGCGGATGAAGTGCTGCTTGGAGCCCAGGCGCGGCACGCTCATCCGCTCCATCAGGCTGATCGCCTGGTTCTGGCGGTAGTTGTCGTTGAGCACCAGGCCGGCGACCTCGTCGGTCATGGCCTTGAGCAGCTTGTTGCGGTCGGCGAGCTTGAGCTTGCCGGCCTGCACCTGCGCGTTCAGCAGGATCTTGATGTTCACCTCGTGATCGGAGGTGTCCACGCCCGCGGAGTTGTCGATGAAGTCGGTGTTGAGAAGCACGCCCGCCTGCGCGGCCTCGATGCGCCCGCGCTGGGTCATGCCGAGGTTGCCGCCCTCGCCCACGATGCGGCAGCGCAGCTCGCCGCCGTTGACGCGGATGGCGTTGTTGCCGCGGTCGCCGACGTCGGCGTGGGTCTCGCCCGCGCCCTTGACGTAGGTGCCGATGCCGCCGTTCCACAGCAGGTCGACCGGCGCCTTCAGCACCGCCGACATCAGCTCGTTCGGGGTCATCGCCGTGGTGCCCTCCTCAAGGCCCAGCGCTTCGCGCATCTCCGGCGAGACCGGGATCGACTTCAGGCTGCGCGCGAACACGCCGCCGCCCTTGCTGATGAGCGCCTTGTCGTAGTCGTCCCAGCTCGAGCGCGGCACCTTGAACAGGCGCTGGCGCTCCTTGTACGACACCGCCGAATCCGGGTTCGGGTCGACGAAGACGTGGCGGTGGTCCATGGCCGCGACCAGGCGGATGTGCTTCGACAGCAGCATGCCGTTGCCGAACACGTCGCCGGACATGTCGCCGATGCCGACCGCGGTGAAGTCCTGCTTCTGGCTGTCGTGGCCGAGCGCGCGGAAGTGGCGCTTGACCGACTCCCATGCGCCGCGCGCGGTGATGCCCATGCCCTTGTGGTCATAGCCGACCGAGCCACCGGACGCGAAGGCATCGTCGAGCCAGTAGCCGTAGTCGCGGGAAATGCCGTTGGCGATGTCGGAGAAGGTCGCGGTGCCCTTGTCGGCTGCGACCACCATGTACGGATCCGGATCGTCGTGGCGCACCACGTCGGCCGGCGGCAGGATGTCACCGCCGATGGACAGGTTGTCGGTGACGTCCAGCAGGCCGCTGATGAAGCGCCTGTAGCAGGCGATGCCTTCGGCCTGCACGGCGTCGCGGTCGCCGCCCACCGGCGGGCGCTTGACGATGAAGCCGCCCTTGGAGCCGACTGGCACGATCACCGTGTTCTTCACCATCTGCGCCTTGACCAGGCCCAGCACCTCGGTGCGGAAGTCCTCGCGGCGATCCGACCAGCGCAGGCCGCCGCGCGCCACAGGGCCGAAGCGCAGGTGGGTGCCTTCGACGTGCGGGCCGCAGACGAAGATCTCGCGGTAGGGGCGCGGCTTCGGCAGGTCCGGGACGGCCGCCGAGTCGAACTTGAAGGCGATGTAGTCCTTCGGCGCACCGTCGGCACCGGCCTGGTAGTAGTTGGTGCGCAGCGTGGCTTCGATCACGCCCACGAAGCCGCGCAGGATGCGGTCCTCGTCGAGGCTGGCCACGCCTTCCAGCATGCCCTTGATCGCGGCGTTGGCCGCGGCCATCGCGGCCGTCCGGCCCTTGTCGGCGGCGGGATCGAAGCGGGCCTGGAACAGTTCCACCAGGCCGCGCGCGAGCAGCGGATAGCGGACCAGGGTCTCTTCGACGTAGCTCTGCGAGAACGGCACGCCCAGCTGCAGCAGGTACTTGCAGTAGCCGCGCAGCATCGACACCTCGCGCCAGCCGAGGCCGGCGGCGGCGACCAGGCGATTGAAGCCGTCGTTTTCGGCATCGCCGTGCCAGATGCGCACGAACGCCTCTTCGAACGCGGCCGGGTCCGGCTCAGCGCCGCCGAGCACTTCAACCTCGAAGTCCTGGATGTACACGACCCGCTGGCCGGCGTCGCCGGTGGCCGGGCCCAGCAGCCGGTGCGGGTGCTCGGCGATCACGCGCAGGCCCATGTTCTCCATCATCGGCAGCACGTCCGACAGCGGCACGTCGTGGTCCGCGCGATACAGCTTGAGCCGCAGCGCGCTCTCGCCGGGCTGCTGGAGCGCGGAACGCCGCAGGCTCAGGCGCAGGTCGTCGGCACCGGCCAGGGCATCGAGCTGGGCAACATCGGCGGCGGCGACCGCCGGGGTCGCGCGTTCGATATAGGGCGCAGGCAGCGCCCGCCCCCAGCCGGAAGCCAGCGCCAGGCCCTTGGCCTCGCCGTGCTCGCCGATCAGGGCCTCGCGCAGGTCGTCCTGCCAGTTGCGCACGATCGACGCCAGCTGCGCCTGCAGCGCGGCCTCGTCGACCTCGATGGCCTCGCCGGTGCGCGGGCGGACCAGCATGTGCAGCTGCGCAAGCGGCGACTCGCCCAGGGTGACGTTGGCGTCGACATGATCGGCACCCAGTGCGTCCTTGAGCATGGCCTCGACGCGCAGGCGCACCTCGGTGTTGTAGCGGTCGCGCGGCACGTAGGCGAGCACGGAGTAGTAGCGGCCATAGTGGTCGCGGCGCAGGAACAGGCGGCTGCGCACGCGCTCCTGCAGGCCGAGGATCCCGCTGGCGACCCGCTGCAGCTCGCCGCTGGAGGCCTGGAAGAGCTCGTCGCGCGGCAGGGTCTCGAGGATGTGCTTGAGCGCCTTGCCGCTGTGGCCGGTGTCGGCCAGGCCGGACGCGCCCATGACCTGCTCGTGGCGGTCGCGCACGATCGGGATGTCCCAGGGCCGGCGGTTGTAGGCGCTGGACGTGTACAGGCCGAGGAAGCGCTTTTCGCTGATGGCCTTGCTGCCGCTGCGGTCGAAGCCGAGCACGCCGATGTAGTCCATGTAGCCCGGGCGGTGGATCGTGGAGCGCGCGTTGGTCTTGGTCAGGATCAACGGCTCGACGGTGCGGTCGGTGCGCTGCGCGCCCACCGTGCGCAGCAGGCGCGGCTTGCCGACGTCGCGGCCGCGCAGCAGGCCCAGCCCGCTGCCGTCGATCGCCTGCAACACGTCGTCGCGGCCCTTGCGGACCACTTCGTACTCGCGATAGCCGAAGAAGGTGAAGTGGTTGTCCGCGGCCCAGCGCAGGAACGCCTGGATCTCGGCGCGCTCGGCGTCGGACACCGGCAGCGGGCCGTCGGACAGGCCTTCGGCCACCTCCTCCATGCGCGCACGCATCGCGGTCCAGTCGCCGACGATGCTGCGCACGTCCTCCAGCACGCCGCGCACGGCGGCCTCGACGCGGGCGCAGCCTTCCGGCGACTGGCGGTCGATTTCCATGTGCATCAGCGATTCGGTCGTGCCCTCGCCCACGCCCTGCAGCTTGCCGCCGCGGTCGCGCTTGAGCGACACCACCGGATGGCCCAGCACGTGCACGCCAACCCCAAGCTCGGCGAGCGCCATGGTCACCGAGTCGACAAGGAAGGGCATGTCGTCGTTGGCGATCTGCAGCACGGTGTGCTGCGTCTCCCAGCCGTGCGTGGCCAGGGTCGGGTTGAACAGGCGGACGCTGGCCGTGCCAGGCTTGCGCTTGCCGAGGAAGTCGAGGAAGTCGGCCGCCAGCGCGGCCCAGCCGTCGGCCTCGTGCATGCCGACCTCGTCATCGCCCATGCGCTCGTAGAACGCCGCCGCGAATGCGCTCGCGTCGTCACCGCCGGCCTTGCCCACGCGCTTGCGCACGGCGGCGAGGACCGGGTCGAGCAGCTTGCCGTCACGCGGCCGACCGCGGCGCTCGGTGTCGTTGCCGGCAGCCTTGCCGACCCTGGTCACCTTGCCGGACCTGGTGTCTTCGGCGGTCTTGGAGATTGCGGGGGCCTTCTTGCGAACAGTCATGTCGTCATCCGGATGCAATGAGGCCCGCGCACGAGGCACGGGCCGGGAGGTTTTCAGGGTTCCGCCACCGCGCCGCCACCCGTGGGGGCGATCGGCTCGGTACGCGGGCAATGGCAGGCGGTCGCCACGGGCTGCAGGTCGCTTTGCGTCAGCGCAGCCCGGTCTCGTTCCGGGCAATCACCAGGCGCTGGATCTCGCTGGTGCCTTCATAGATCTCGGTGATCTTGGCGTCACGGAAGTAACGCTCGATCGGCATTTCCTTGGAATAGCCCATGCCGCCGTGGATCTGCAGCGCCTGGTGGGCAATCCACATCGCGGCCTCGGAGGCGGTGAGCTTGGCGATCGCGGCCTCGTTGCTGAAGCGCTGGCCCTGGCCCTTCACCCACGCCGCGCGCAGGGTCAGCAGCAGCGATGCGTCGAGCTTGCACTTCATGTCGGCGATCTTGGCCTGGGTCATCTGGAACGCGCCGATCGGCTGGCCGAAGGCCTTGCGCTCTTTCACGTACTCCAGCGTGGCTTCGTACGCGGCGCGGGCGATGCCGATGGCCTGGCTGGCGATGCCGATGCGACCGGCGTCGAGCACGCCCATCGCGATCTTGAAGCCCTGGCCCTCGTCACCCAGCACGTCTTCGGCGCGGGCCACGTAGTCGTTGAACTCGATCTCGCAGGTGGCCGAAGCGCGGATGCCGAGCTTGGGCTCGGTCTTGCCCCGGCTGAAGCCGTCGCGGGTGGAATCGATGATGAAGGCGGTGATGCCGCGCGCGCCCTTGTCCGGGTCGGTCATCGCGAACAGCACGATGTACTTCGCCACCGGGCCGGACGTGATCCAGCTTTTCTTGCCGTTGACCACGAAGCTGCCGTCGGCCTGCTTCACGGCGCGGCAGCGCATGGCGGTGGCGTCGGAGCCCGACTGCGGCTCGGTCAGCGCGAAGGCACCGATCTCGCGCCCCTCGGCGATCGCGCTCACATAGAGCTGCTTCTGCTCCTCGGTGCCGTGGGTCAGGATGCCGTTGCAGAACAGCGAGTTGTTGACCGACATGATGGTGGAGTGCGCGGCGTCGGCCGCGGCGATCTCGACCATCGCCAGCACGTAGGCCACCGGGTCCATGCCCGCGCCGCCGTACTCTTCGGGCACCTCGATGCCCATGAGCCCGTTCTCGCCCAGCAGGCGGATGTTCTCGAGGGGGAATTCACCGGTCTGGTCGTGGTGTTCGGCACTCGGCGCGATCTTCTCCTGCGCGATCCGCCGGGCCACGTCCTGAAGCATCAACTGTTCTTCGGTAAAGCTGAAATCCACGCGCTGCTCCTGGTCGTGCCGCGCATGCGCGCGGCCGCTGTTGGCAAGGCCACTATTCTAGCCTGCCCGCCGCGCGGCTTCGAGAGTCCACCCGTTGAACGCCGGCGCGACGCCACCCGGGTGGCGGCCCGGACCTGCTTGACCCTGCCCGGATCCCGTCGGACAATGCATCTCTATATCGCGATGGGAAGATATATATGGATCTGGAAGCCTGGTCGAGCCACCTCAAGGTGCTGGCCGATGCCACGCGGGTGCGCCTGCTGGCGCTGCTCGACGGCGAGGAACTCACGGTCGCCGAGCTCTCGGCCATCACCCGCCTGGCCCAGCCGCGCGTCTCCACCCACCTGGCGCGACTCAAGGAAGCCGGCCTCGTCCGCGACCGGCGCGCCGGCGTTTCCGCCTATTACCGTTTCGACGAAGACCGCCTGGACCCGGCGCAGCGGGCGTTGTGGCAGACCCTGCGCGAGGGCAGCGACGATCCACTGCTGCGCCAGGACGCCGAACGCGTGGCCGGGGTGCTGGCGATGCGGGCCGCCGACCAGAACTGGGCCGACTCGGTCGCAGGCGACATGGAGCGCCATTATTCCCCCGGCCGCACCTGGGAGGCGATGGCGCGCTCAGCGCTGCCGCTGCTGGAAACCGGTGACGTGCTCGACATCGCCTCCGGCGACGGCGTGCTGGCCGAACTGCTGGCACCCCATGCGCAGCGCTACGTCTGCATCGACACCAGTCCCCGCGTGGTCGCCGCGGCGCAGGAGCGGCTGAAGCGCTACCGCAACGTCGAAGTCCGCGAGGCCGACATGCATGCCCTGCCCTTCGCCGACGGCGGCTTCGACCTGGTGGTGCTGATGCACGCGCTGACCTATGCGGCCAAGCCCGCGCTGTCGGTCGCCGAGGCGGCGCGCGTGCTGCGCCCTGGCGGGCGCCTGCTGCTCAGCAGCCTGGCCCGCCACGGCCACCGCGCCGCAGTCGAGGCCTTTGGGCACATCAACCTCGGCTTCACCGAGAAGGAGCTGCGCCGCTTCGTCGACAAGGCCGGGCTCGTGCTGCAGTCCTCGGAGACGGTCACCCGCGAAAAGCGCCCACCGCACTTCGAAGTCGTCTCCCTGATCGCGGGCAAGCCATGAGCCGGCCTCCTTGGCTCCATCCCGCGCGCGTCGCGCTGCTCGACGCCGCGCTGGCCGAGCGCATCCTGGTCATCGACGGCGCGATGGGCACCATGATCCAGCGCCACCGGCTGGAAGAGGGCGACTACCGCGGCGAGCGCTTCGCCGGAGGCTTCGACAGCCTGCATCCGGGCGATGGCGCCGGCCATGACCTCAAGGGCAACAACGACCTCCTGACCCTCACCCGCCCGGACATCATCGCCGCCGTGCACGATGCCTACCTGGACGCCGGTGCCGACCTGGTCGAAACCAACACCTTCAACGCGACCGCGGTCAGCCAGGCCGACTACCGCCTTCCGCACCTGGTGCGCGAGCTCAACCTGGAAGGCGCGCGCCTGGCCCGCGCCTGCTGCGACGCCGCGGAAGCCATGACGCCCGGAAAGCCCCGCTTCGTGATCGGCGTCGTCGGGCCGACCAGCCGCACCGCCTCGATCAGCCCGGACGTGGGCGACCCCGGCTTCCGCAACACCAGCTTCGACGCCCTGCGCGAGGACTACCGCGTGGCCATCGACGGCCTGATCGACGGCGGCGCCGACGTGCTGATGGTCGAGACCGTCTTCGACACCCTCAACGCCAAGGCCGCGCTGTTCGCGATCGAAGAAGCCTTCGACGCCCGCGGCGCCCGCCTGCCGGTGATGGTCTCGGGCACCATCACCGACGCCTCGGGGCGCACGCTCTCCGGCCAGACCGCCGAGGCCTTCCACATCTCGGTCTCGCATTCGCGCCCGCTGGCGGTGGGGCTCAATTGCGCGCTGGGCGCGAAGGACCTGCGCCCGCACGTCGAAACCCTGGCCCGGGTCGCCGACTGCTTCGTCAGCGCCCATCCCAACGCCGGCCTGCCGAATGCCTTCGCCGAGTACGACGAAACCCCGGAAGAGACCGCGGCCACGCTGGAAGAATTCGCCCGCTCCGGGCTGCTAAACCTCGTCGGCGGCTGCTGCGGCACGACGCCTGCCCATATCCGCGCCATCGCCGAGGCCGTCCGGGGGCTTCCGCCGCGCCGGCTGCCGGGGTCGTTGGAGGATGCGGCATGAAGATTTTTGCCACGGATCTGCGCGGATCAGGGCGGATCTACGCAGATAGAGCGGAAAGAGCGGAAAAGACTTTTTGCCACGGATTTGCGCGGATGAACGCGGATAGAGCGGAAAGCGCTTTGAGTGGTTTTGATTCTGGTGGGTTGGCCTTAACCCGACGGCCCTCTGGCTTTATCCCGGCAACTCTTTGCTCTATCCGCGTTTATCCGCGTCAATCCGTGGCAAAGAACAGCTCTTGCTCTATCCGCGTTCATCCGCGTAAATCCGCGGCAAAAAACAGCACTTGTCCTATCCGTGTAAATCCGCGCCCCATCCGCGTAAATCCGTGGCAAAAAAACTGCGAGGTGTCCCGATGAGCACGCCCAGGTACACGCGGCTCTCGGGCCTCGAGCCGCTGGTGATCACGCCCGAGCTGCTGTTCGTCAACGTCGGCGAGCGCACCAATGTCACCGGCAGCGCGAAGTTCAAGAAGCTGATCAAGGAGGACCGCTTCGAAGAGGCCGTCGAGGTCGCTCGGCAGCAGGTGGCGAGCGGCGCGCAGATCCTCGACGTCAACATGGACGAGGGGCTGATCGACTCTGCGAAAGCGATGACGCGCTTCCTCACCCTGATCGCGTCCGAGCCCGACATCGCGCGCATCCCGGTGATGGTCGACTCCTCGAAGTGGGAGGTGATCGAGGCCGGGCTGAAGTGCCTGCAGGGCAAGGGCGTGGTGAACTCGATCTCGCTCAAGGAGGGCGAGGCGCAGTTCGTCGAGCAGGCGCGCAAGGTGCTGCGCTACGGCGCCGCGGCGGTGGTCATGGCCTTCGACGAGGACGGCCAGGCCGACACCGCCGAGCGCAAGGTCGCGATCTGCACCCGCGCCTACCGGATCCTGGTGGACGAAGTCGGGTTTCCGCCCGAGGACATCATCTTCGACCCGAACATCTTCGCGATCGCCACCGGCCTGGACGAGCACAACAACTACGCCGTCGACTTCATCGAGGCGACCCGCATCATCAGGGCGACGCTGCCGCACTGCCACGTCTCCGGCGGCGTTTCCAACGTTTCGTTCGCGTTCCGCGGCAACGAGACCGTGCGCCAGGCGATCCATTCTGTGTTCCTGTACCACGCCATTGCCGCGGGCATGGACATGGGCATCGTCAACGCCGGCGCGATGACGATCTACGACGACATCGATCCCGAGCTGCGCGAGCACGTCGAGGACGTCGTGCTCAACCGCCGCCCCGACAGCACCGAGCGCCTGCTGGCATTGGCCGAGCGCTACAAGGGCAGCAAGGGCAGGAAGCAGGAAGAGGACCTCGCCTGGCGCGAGCGGGACGTGCGCGCGCGCCTCAGCCACGCCCTGGTGCATGGCCTCGACCAGTACGTGGTCGAGGACACCGAAGAGGCCCGCCTGCTGTCGACGCGCCCGCTGGACGTGATCGAAGGCCCGCTGATGGACGGCATGAACGTGGTCGGCGACCTGTTCGGCGCCGGCAAGATGTTCCTGCCGCAGGTGGTGAAGTCGGCGCGGGTGATGAAGAAGGCCGTGGCCCACCTGCTGCCCTTCATCGAGGCCGAGAAGCTGCGCACCGGCGACACTGGCAAGAACAACGGCAAGATCGTGATGGCGACCGTCAAGGGCGACGTCCACGACATCGGCAAGAACATCGTCGGCGTGGTGCTGGCCTGCAACAACTTCGAGGTGATCGACCTCGGGGTGATGGTGCCGGCACAGAAGATCATCGACACCGCGATCGCCGAAAACGCCGACATGATCGGCGTGTCGGGCCTGATCACGCCGTCGCTCGAGGAGATGGGCCACGTGGCGCGCGAGATGCAGCGCCAGGGCATGACCATCCCGCTGATGATCGGCGGCGCCACCACGTCGCGCGCGCACACCGCGCTCAAGATCGATCCGCACTACAAGTCGCCGACGATCTGGGTCAAGGACGCCTCGCGCGCGGTCGGCGTGGCGCAGTCGCTGGTGTCGCCGGAGCTGCGCGCGCCGTTTGTTGCCGCGAGCGAAGCCGACTACGCCGAGATCCGCCAGCGCCACCGCAACCGCGGCGACGCCAAGCGGCTGGTTTCGCTGGAGACGGCGCGCGGGCAGCGCTTCGACGGTGGCTGGAGCGATTATTCCCCACCGCAGCCTGCCAGACCCGGCATCACCTCGTTCGACGACTATCCAATCGCCGACCTGGTCGACACCATCGATTGGACGCCCTTCTTCCAGGCCTGGGAGCTGGCCGGCCGCTATCCGGCGATCCTGACCGACGAGGTCGTTGGCACCGCCGCCAGCGAGCTGTATCGCGACGCCCGCGAAATGCTCGACACCATCATCAGCGAGAAGTGGCTGACCGCGAAGGCGGTGTTCGGCCTCTTCCCCGCCAACAGCGTTGGCGACGACGTCGAACTGTATCTGCAAGGTGTCCAAAGGGCGGATGGGGGCAAGCTCGCGGGAGAAGAAGTCATCACCGTCCCCTTCCTCCGCCAGCAGGTCGACAAGCCCGTCGAACGTCCGGACTTTTGCCTGGCCGACTTCATCGCGCCGAAGGACACCGGCCTGCGCGACTGGATGGGCATGTTCGCGGTCACCGCCGGCATCGGCATCGAGCCGCACCTGGAACGCTTCCGCGCCGACCATGACGACTACCGCAGCATCCTGCTCAAGGCCCTGGCCGACCGCCTGGCCGAAGCCCTCGCCGAGCACCTGCACCGCCGCGTGCGCACCGTGTACTGGGGCTACGCGCCCGATGAAACGCTGGACAACGCTGCGCTGATTGCCGAGGCGTATCGTGGCATCCGCCCCGCGCCCGGCTACCCGGCCTGCCCGGACCACAGCCCCAAGGAGCAGCTGTTCCGCGTGCTCGATGCCACCGGCAACGCCGGCATGGAGCTGACCCACGGCTTCGCGATGCTGCCCACCGCGGCCGTGTCCGGCTACTACTTCAGCCACCCCGGCAGCAAGTACTTCGTGGTCGGGCGCGTCGGCAAGGACCAGGCGGCCGACTACGCCCGCCGCCGCGACGTGCCCCTGGCCGACGCCGAACGCTGGCTGGCCTCCAACCTCGACTACGATCCGGAATAACCCGGCCCCACGGCAGCGCGATGACCCCGGATCCACGCACGACCGCGACCGTACCGGCCGTACGGCTGTCGAGCTTCTACTTCACCTATTACGCGGCGCTGGGCGCGTTCACGCCGTACTGGGCGATGCACCTGCAGTCGCGTGGCATGTCCATCACCGCCATCAGCGTGATGATGAGCCTGTGGTACGCGACACGCGTGGTTGCGCCCACCGCGTGGGCAACGCTTGCCGCCACCTCGCCGCGCCCGATCCGCTGGCTGCGCATCGGCAGCGTGCTGACCGCGTTGAGCTTCGCCTGCTTCCTGCCCGGGCAGCCGGAATGGACGCTGTTCGCGGTGATGGTCGCGTTCTGCTTCTTCTACAACGCGGTGATGCCGCAGTTCGAGGCGATCACGCTCGGCCACCTCGGCGCCGAGGCCCATCGCTACGGAGCGATCCGGGTCTGGGGTTCGATCGGCTTCATCATCGTCACCACCAGCTTCGGCTGGCTGATCGAACGCCACGGCGCCGCGATCCTGCCCTGGGCGATGCTGCCCCTGTTCGTGCTGATGGCGGTGAGCGCCTTCGCGAACTCGGACGCAGGCCATGTCGGTCCGAGGGGACCCGCGGGTCCGGGCTTCTGGAAGATCGTGCGCCAGCCGCAGGTGGCGGCCTTCCTGGTCGCCTGCTTCCTGGAGCAGCTGTCCTTCGGCCCGTACTACACCTTCTTCTCGGTCTACATGGACAGCCTCGGCTATGCGACTTCGACCCTGGGTCTGATGTGGACCGTGGGCGTGGTGTTCGAGGTCGCGGTGTTCTTCACCATCTCGACCGTCTTCAGGCGATGGGACCCGAGCTGGCTGCTGCTGGGTTCGATGGCCAGCGCCGTGCTGCGCTGGTGGGCGACCGCGCTGTGGCCGGAGAGCATGCCGGTGATGCTGGTCGCCCAGGCCACGCACGCGCTGAGCTTCGCGGCCTTCTTCGCGGCGGCGATGCAGCTGCTCGCGCGCCACTTCCCCGGCGCGCTCAACGGCCACGCACAGGGCCTGTTCTACGGCTTCTCGTCAGGACTCGGCGGCGTGCTGGGCGCCCTCATCGCCGGCCAGCTCTGGCCCCACGGCGACGGCCGCGTGGCCTTCCTCGCCGCCGGCGGCTTCGCCCTGCTCGGCTGCGTGATCGCCTGGGTCTGGGTCGTGCCGCGGAGAGGCCGTGCCGGAGCTGGATAGAGCAAATGCCTTTTGCCACGGATTTACGCGGATATACGCGGATAGGGCAAAAGCCACATGCGTTTGTAGGAGCAGCTATAGCTGCGATCCGATCCATCTGAGCCGGGGAGGTCTCCAGGTCGCAGCTATAGCTGCTCCTACATGAAACGCTTTTGCTCCATCCGCGTATATCCGCGTAAATCCGTGGCAAAAAGCTCTACGCCCCTACCAGATCAGATCGTCAGGCACCTGGTACTGGGGATCGGAGTACGGGTCGTCGGAAACCGGTGCGTCGGGGTCGACCTTCAGCGCAACGGCCTGCGGATACACGGCTTCGGCTTCCGCGAGGACGGCCGTGGTCACCACCAGGTAGCGGCCGTTGAGCTGCACCAGGCCGAGTTCGCCGGCGTTGAGCGCGCGAAGCTGGTCGGCGGTCACGTGGACGCGCTTGATCTTGCCGCCGTATTCGAAGTGGCGGACGTGTTCCGCGTCGGCGGCGTTCAGGCCCTTGCCCTCGAGCAGCGAGGCCAGCTTTGCCTGGGCTTCGCGGCGCTGGCGCGCGGCTTCCTGCTTCTCGCGCTCGGCGCGGATGCGATCGTCCTTCTCGCGCTGGGCACGGATCGCGAAAGCCTTGGCGAGGTCGATGTCACCCTCGGGACCCGCGGCGCGACGGCGCCCGCCATCGCCCGGTCCCCTGCCGCCCTGCGGGCCCTTCGCACGCTGCGGACCCTTGCCGTCACGCGGGCCCCGCTCGTCCTGCGGGCCCTTGCCGCTTTGCGGACCCCGCCGGTTCCGGTGATGCGCGCCAGGCGCGGCCGCACCGCCACCCTTGGCACCCGGGCCGTCCTTGCCGCGGGGGCCCTTGGGCCTGTCTGGAGCCGGGGCCGGCTTGAAGCCAAGTCCCAGCAACTGGTCTTTCAGCGAATCGCTCATCGTTCTTCAGTAATGCGGCGGAGGTGGTTCATCGGCGGGATCGCCGGTCACCCCGGGGCGGTTGGCGTGCAGTTCGTCGAGCGCTCGGCGCAGCAGCGCGTCGTTGCGGCTCAGCTCGCGCCTGGCGTCGGCCAGGGCATCGCTGAGTTCGGACAGCGCGTGCTCCTGGAACGCCAGGCGCGTCTCCAGTTCCACCACGCGTGATTCAAGCCCGCTGGACATGGATCAGGCGGCCCGCACCGAGCGTCCGCGGCCGATGCCGTAGTACGCCAGCCCGGCGCCCTCGACGTCTTCGGGACGGTAGATGTTGCGGCCGTCGAAGACCACCGCATCGGCGAGCTGCGAGCGCAGCTGCGCGAGGTCGACGCTGCGGAACTCCTTCCACTCCGTGACCACGACCAGCGCGTCCGCACCTTCGAGCGCCTTCTGCGCCGATTCGCAGAGTTCCAGATCGTCACGCTCGCCGAAGATCCGCCGCGCCTCGTTGGCGGCCTCGGGATCGTAGGCGCGAACGCGCGCACCCGACTCCCAGAGCTGCGCCAGCAGGCGACGGCTGGAGGCATCGCGCATGTCGTCGGTATCCGGCTTGAACGCCAGGCCCCAGACGGCAAAGGTCTTGCCCGCGATGCCCGCCTCGCCATAGTGGCGCTGCACCAGCTCGTGCAGGTGGCCCTTCTGGCGCTCGTTGACCGCTTCCACGGCGTCCAGCAGCAGCGGCTGGTGGCCGACCTGCTGCGCGGTGCGCGCCAGCGCCTGCACGTCCTTGGGGAAGCACGAGCCGCCGTAGCCGGCGCCGGGATAGATGAAATGCCAGCCGATGCGTGGATCCGAGCCGATGCCCTTGCGCACCATCTCGACGTCGGCGCCGACTTTCTCGGCGATGTTGGCGATCTCGTTCATGAAGCTGATCTTGGTCGCGAGCATCGCGTTGGCCGCGTACTTGGTGAGCTCCGCCGACCGCACGTCCATGACCACGAAACGATCATGGTTGCGGTTGAACGGTGCATACAGGCGCTTGAGCCGCTCCACCGCCGCCGGATTGTCGGCACCGAGCACGATGCGGTCGGGGCGCATGCAGTCCTCGACCGCGGCGCCCTCCTTCAGGAACTCGGGGTTGGACACCACGTCGAACGCGATGTCGACGCCACGCGCGGCCAAAGCCGCGGCGATGGTTTCGCGCACGCGGTCGGCGGTGCCCACCGGCACAGTGGACTTGTCGACCACGATCGCCGGGCGCTCGAGGTGTTCGCCAATGGTGCGCGCCACCGTCAGCACGTACTGCAGGTCGGCGCTGCCGTCCTCGTCGGGCGGCGTGCCCACGGCGATGAACACCACCTCGCCATGGGCGATGGCGCGCGCGGCATCGGTGGTGAAGTCCAGCCGGCCGGCGGCATGGTTGGACTTCACCATCGGCTCGAGTCCCGGCTCGTAGATCGGGATGATCCCCTGGCCGAGGCGCTCGATCTTGCCCGCGTCGACATCGACGCAGATCACGTCATGGCCGACCTCGGCCAGGCAGGTGCCGGTCACCAGGCCAACGTAGCCGGTGCCGAAGATGCTGACGCGCATGCGCTTACTCCGTCGGGGAATCCAGGATTTCGAGCAGCTCGACCTCGAACACCAGTGCGCTGCCCGGGGCGATCGGGCCGCCCGGGGTGCCCATGTCGCCATAGCCGAGGTCGCTGGGCAGCCACAGCATGTACTTGCTGCCGGCCGGCATCAGCTGCAGGCCTTCCTGCCAGCCCGGGACCACGCTGGACAGAGTGAACACGGCGGGCTCGCCGCGATCGTAGGAGCTGTCGAACACGGTGCCGTCGACCAGCGTGCCCTTGTAATGCACGCTCACCCGGCTTTCGGGGCCGGGCTTGGGACCATCGCCCTGCTCCAGCACCTTGTACTGCAGGCCGGACGCGGTGACCTCGACGCCTTCCTGACCTGCGTTTGCGGCGAGGAATGCCTCGGAGGCCTCGCGGTTGCCCGACGCCATCTTCGTCTGCATGCGCTGGCCGAAGGCTTCGAAGGCCTGCCGCGCCTGCGCTTCGTCCATCAGCGGCTCCTCGCCGTTCATCGCCGTACGCATGGCCTTGACCAGGGCATCGAAATCGACCTCGTCCTTGATCTCGGAAAGCGTGGCACCGACCTGCAGGCCGATGGCATAGCCCGCCTGGTGCTTCTCGGTCGGCAGGCCCTTGATGTCGAGCTCGGCGGGAGTCCCCTCGGCGGCTTCTGCCTTGTCGGCCTCGGGCTCGATCTTCTTGCAGGCGCCAAGGGCGACGAGGAGCGATGCGGCCAGCAGGCTGGTCGCGATGGTGCGGACGGCGGTGTTCATCGGTGTACCTCGGGAAAAGGGGGGCGGAGAGCCGCGATCAGTGCAGCTGCAGGAGTTCGACGTCGAAGACCAGGGTGGAATTCGGGGGAATGCCACCCGGGGAGCCATTGCGTCCGTAGGCGAGTTCGGACGGGATCCAGAAACGGTACTTGGCGCCCACCGGCATCAGCTGCAGGCCCTCGGTCCAACCGGCGATCACCTGGCCGAGGCCGAAGGTCGCCGGATCGTTGCGCTCGTAGGAGCTGTCGAAGATGCTGCCGTCGAGCAGCTTGCCCTCGTAGTGCACGCGCACCCGCGAATCAGCGGTCGGCCGCGGACCCGACCCCTGGCGCAGCACCATGTACTGCAGGCCCGAGCCCGTGGTCACCACGCCCTTGGCGGTCTTGTTGCCGGCGAGGAATTCGGTGCCTGCGGCGCTGTTCGTCTGCGCGGCCGCCTCGCTCTCGGCGCGGGCGCGCTCCTGCATGCGCTTGCCGAAGGCCTCGCGGATCGTTGCCAGCTCGGCTTCGGCCAGCAGCGGCGTACCACCGTCGAACATCGTGCCGACGCCGCGGGCGAACATCGCCAGGTCGAGCTCGTCCTTCACCGGCGCCAGCGACCGCCCGACATCGGCGCCCACGATCAGGCCGACCTTGTCGCGATCCACCGCCGCCGGCTCGCTGCCCGGCGCCATGCCGGGAACCTGCTGGCCGCTGCGGGCGGCAATCCGCTGCATCAGCGCCGGAGCGATCGTTGCCGCCTCGGCCTCGGTGACGAGCGGCTCACCGCCGTCGAGCGCGTGGGTCACCGCGCGCATGAATGCGTCACGGTCGATGTCCGGGCCGACAGCCTCGATCG
This sequence comes from Luteimonas sp. A501, assembly GCF_054052085.1. The sequence goes on along the minus strand of NZ_JBSVRI010000002.1, from coordinate 544,929 downwards.
ACTGTCCCACGTCCATGCCGATCATGTAGCTGTTCTTCTCACGTTCCGTTGACGGCACGGCGTTCTCCTGTGCGATTGCGGGGGCCAGCGACAGGGCCGCGGCGAGGGACAGCGCGGCAAGGCCGCGCAGAGTGGATTTCATCGGGGGATGCTCCTGGACTCCGGCCGCGATCCGCGGCATCAAGCTGCCTATTGTCGCGGGCGAGGCCGGCGCCGGCAATCGCCGGCAACCCCTGCCATCAGTTGGGGCGGGAAGACGCTTGACGACGCGTGTGGTGGTGTTATAGTTTCATACCACACCAGTCATCCAGAGCAGGACTTCCGCCATGGACCGCAAGCTCAGCCACAGCCTGATCGCATTGTCCGTCACCGGCATATGCCTGGCCGCCGCCCTGTTGGCCTCAAGCCCGGCCGAAAGCGACAGCCGGACAACGGGTCCTTCCGCGGCCGCCATCGACGCGCCGGCCGATGACTCCGCGTCCGGCCTCTCCGGGCCTCGCGCCTCCAAGGGTGCACGCCGCGGACTGGCGCTTCCCTATTTCTCTTTCGCGCACGGCATGCGCCGTATCGGAGGCTGAGCCATGTCCGGCATCCAGTGGAGCGATGGCGCTCCCATCTACCGACAACTGAAGGAGCGGGTCATCGCGATGATGCTCGATGGCCAGCTCAAGCCGGGCGACGCCCTGCCCTCCGTGCGCCAGGTCGCCGCCGAATACCAGCTCAACCCGATCACGGTATCGCGCGCCTACCAGGAGCTGGCCGACGAGGCCCTGGTCGAAAAGCGCCGTGGCCTGGGCATGTTCGTCACCGAGGAGGCGTCCAAAAAGCTGCTCGGAAACGAACGCGACCGATTCCTCACCGAAGAATGGCCGCAGGTGCTGGAGCGTATCCGGCTGCTCGGCCTCTCGCCCGAAGACCTGCTGCGCGAAGGACACTCCGCATGAACGCACACGAATCCGCAGTCATCGACGCCCGCGGCCTGGTCAAGGCCTACAAGGGCAAGCGTGCCCTCGATGGCACCAGCTTCCGCATCGAACGCGGCCGCATCGTCGGCCTGGTCGGCCCCAATGGCGCCGGCAAGACCACGGCGCTGAAGGCCATCCTCGGGCTGATCCCGTTCCAGGGCGAGCTGTCGGTGCTCGGCCGCGACCCGCGCAGCGAACGCAACCTGCTGATGAATGACGTCTGCTTCATCGCCGACGTCGCCGTGCTGCCGCGCTGGATGCGGGTGCGCGAGGCGATCGCCTTCGTTGAAGGCGTGCATCCGCGCTTCGACCGCGCCCGCTGCGAGCGCTTCCTGGCCAACACCAAGCTGACCCCGAAGATGCGGGTACGGGAGATGTCCAAGGGCATGATCGTGCAGCTGCACCTGGCGCTGGTGATGGCGATCGACGCCCGCCTGCTGGTGCTTGACGAGCCCACGCTCGGGCTCGACGTGCTTTATCGCAAACAGTTCTACCAGCGCCTGCTGGAGGACTATTTCGATGAGGACAAGACCATCCTCATCACCACCCACCAGGTCGAGGAGGTCGAGCACATCCTCACCGACGCCCTGTTCATCCGCGACGGCCGGATCGTGCTGGACGCACCGATGGACGAACTCGCCGAACGCTTCACCGAAGTGCTGGTCGATGCCGGCCGTGCCGAGGCCGCGCGCGCGCTCGGTCCGCTGGACGAACGCGCCCTGCCCTTCGGCAAGACCGTGATGCTCTTCGACCGCGCCGATCGCAGCGCGCTGGCCGCCTTCGGCGAAACCCGCACCCCGGGGCTCGCCGACCTCTTCGTCGCCACCATGAAGGGAACCTACTGATGAACGCCATGACCGACAGCCTGCCGGTGGCCAAGTCCCCGGCGAACCGTACGCAGCGCTTCAGCCTGCTGCTCAGGCGCGAATACTGGGAGCACAGGGGAGGATTCTTCTGGGCACCGTTCATCGCCGGAGCGATTTCGCTGTTGCTCACCGCGCTGCTCCTCGTCATCGCCCTGGTCGGCATGCGCAATGCCGATACCGGCGATGGCATCGTCCTCAACGACGGCAGCTCGATGTCGATCAACGGCCTCGACCTGGGCCTGCTTGCCGCGCAGATGAGCGCAGACGACAAGGCCCAGCTCGCCAGTGGCATCGATCTGACCATGATGCTGTCCTCGGCCTGGCCCTACATCGTCATGGTCTTCGTGATGTTCTTCTACTGCCTGGGCGCGCTGTATGACGAGCGCAAGGACCGCAGCGTGCTGTTCTGGAAGTCGCTGCCGCTGTCGGATGGCGAAACCGTGCTGTCGAAGGTGCTCAGCGCGATCGTGGTGATACCGCTGCTGGCGACCCTGGCCGCAATCGCCACCATGTTCGGCTTCCTGGTCCTGCTGAGCGTCACGGTGATGATCCACGGCGGCAACCCCTGGGAGCTGATCTGGGGTCCGGGCAATCCACTGGCGATCTCGCTGTCGATGTTGGCGGCGATCCCGGTCTACGCGCTCTGGGCCCTGCCCACCATCGGCTGGCTGATGCTGTGCTCGGCCTGGGCACGCAGCGTGCCCTTCCTCTGGGCGGTGCTGGTCCCGCTGCTGGCCGGCGTCTTCGTCAGCATGTTCAGCGTGATGCGGATGCTCGGCCTGGAAGCCGGTTGGTTCTGGAGCAACATCGTCGCGCGCATGCTGCTTGGCGTGGTGCCGCTCACCCGGGATGACATCGGCCGCCTGGGCAACGCCAACATCGAATCGCAGGGAGTGCTGCACCTGATCGAACCTTCCTCGATCTATTCCAACCTGCTGCAGCCGGAGCTGTGGATCGGCGCCGCGGTCGGCATCGCCATGCTGTTCATCGCCACCCGCCTGCGCCGCTGGCGCGACGAAGGCTGACCCACGTGACCACCCCGGGAGGAACACCGATGACCATCAGGATGCGCGCGTCCCACGCCCTTTCAGCCGCCCTGCTCTGCGTGCTGGCCGCCGGCTGCAGCCCGGCAACGGACCCACCGCCCGCCGCGGACGCACCAGGCGCCGCCGATGCCGATGCCGATGCCGGGAAGACCTTCATCGGTCGCCAGGCCGCCAAGGCGATCGCCAAGGCGAGCCAGGCCCTGAAGGCCAAGAACCTGAGCATCGGCGACGACTTCGCGATCACCATCAACGGGCGCAGCTATGGCGGCGGGCACGGTGCCGAAGGGCTGCCCAAGGCCGAACTCACGCCCGACGGCGAACTGCTGATCGAAGGCGAGGCGGTCCCGGCCACTCCGGAACAGCGCGCCCTGCTGCTTGCACATCGCCGCCAGCTGGAGGACGTGGCGCTGGCCGGGCTGGCGATTGGCGCCCAGGGCGCGGACGTCGCGGGCACCGCGCTGACCGGGATCGGCGAGGCGCTGTTTGGCGGCGACGAGGGGCGCCAGGCCTACGAAGCGCGGATCGAAGCCGAGGCGGACAGGATCAAGGACGAGGCGCTCAAGCTCTGCGCGCTGCTGCCGGCGCTGTACGACAGCCAGCAGTCGCTGGCCGGCGCGCTGCCGGCCTTCGCCCCCTACGCGACGATGACGCCCGAAGATATCGAGGACTGCGGGAACCACGCCGGCGACGCCGCTCCCGGTGCAGGCGCAGGCGAGACCATCGCGGCCTGACCGGTCCGCCAGCCGCGCCCATGGCGCGAACCGGGCCTTCCGGCCCCTCCAAGACACGAGGCTATCCATGCGCATTCCAGCCACCACGTTCTCCCTCGCCCTCCTCTGCCTGGCGACAGCGCCGACCCCGGCCATGGCCGACGGCGACCGCGCCTGCAAGCACAGCGCACCGCAGTCGCTCGCGCTCGACATCGGCGATGCACGCCTGGTGGAGTTCCGCGTTGGCGCCAGCAAGCTGCGCCTGGACGGCACGCCCGGGCGCGCCGGCAGCCTGCAGGGCCGCGCCTGCGCCTCGAGCGCGGACGAGCTCGCGCGACTGAAGCTGGAGCAGGCCCGCGAGGGCGACCGTCTGGTGGTGCGCCTCAACCGCGAGGAGCGCAGCGGCTGGTCGTTCTTCGGCGACCACTACGCCTGGTTCGACCTGTCCGGCAGCGTGCCCGACGGAATCCCGGTCGAAGTGACGGTCGGCTCCGGCGATGCCTGGCTGAACGGCCTGTCCCGGCTCGGCCTCACCGTGGGTTCCGGCGATGCCGAGGCGCGTGGCATCCGCGGCGAGGTCAGGGCGACCGTCGGTTCGGGCGACATCACGCTGCAGGACATCGGCAGCCTGGACGGCGGATCGATCGGCTCCGGCGACCTCTCGGCCCGGAAGGTCCGCGGTGACGCGCGCATGGGCAGCATCGGCTCCGGCGACCTGGAGCTGCGCGACGTGGGCGGCGGGGTCGACATCGGTTCGGTCGGCTCCGGCGATGCCGGCCTCGAGCGCATCGGCGGCGGCGTCGAAGTGGGCTCGGTCGGCTCGGGCGACATAGAAGCCCGCGTGATCGGCGGCGACCTGCGCGTGCGTTCGCTGGGCAGCGGCTCGGTCGACCACCAGGGCGTGGCCGGCAAGGTCGATATCCCCCGCAAGCGCTGAACCGCGGCCGCCGGACGCCGCGGCGGCTTGCGGCTAGACTCGGATGGACCACGCCGCAGCCACGCGGAGCGAGGCCTCAGCCACATGAGCGACATCGTCTGGAAGCCCGATGCGCCGCGCGCCATCCTGCTCGCCACCGACCTGGACGGGCGCTGCGACCGCGCCCTGGACCGCGCCGTTGCGCTTGCGCGCGAATGGGAGGCCAGGCTCGTCGTGCTGACCGTGGTCGAGCCCGCGCCCGAACCGCCGCCGCGCCGCGACCAGCCGCCGTCGCCACATGCAAGCCCGGCCGCGCTGCGCGCCGCCGCGCGCCTGCGCCGCGACGTCGGCCCGGTCGCCGACGACGTCCGGCTGGAACTGCTGGTGCGCGAAGGCCGGGTCGGCAGCTGCGTCGAATCCGTGGCCACCGAAGCCGGCTGCAGCCTGGTGGTGACCGGCATCGCCCACGACGCCCTGTTCGGACGCCACCTGCTGGGCTCGACGGTCACCTGGCTGTCGCGCCACGGGCACTTGCCGCTGCTGGTCGTGCGCGACCGCGTCCACGCACCCTACGCACGGATGGTCGTGGCCAGCGATTTCTCGACGTCCTCGGCGCATGCGCTCGACGTCGGGCGCGGCTTCTTCCCGGAAATCGCCACCAGCCTGTTCACCGCCTTCGAACCGCCCTACCTCGGGCTGCGCGACGGCGACCGCGAACGCGGCGTGGGCGACATGCACGAAGCGGTCCTGCAAAAGGCCCGCGATTTCGTCGTGGCCCACGGCCACGCCGGCCTGCCGGTCGCCGCCGCGCACGGCGACGCCGCGCGCCGCATGGCCGAACACGCCCTGGCGATCGATGCCGGACTGGTGGTCGTGGCCACGCACGGCCGCGGCGCCCTGTTCCACCTGCTCATCGGCAGCGTCGCCCGCGAAGTCCTCGACGCCAGCCCCTGCGACACCCTGCTGGTTCCCGAACCCAGGGCGCGCGCCGAAACAACGGACCAGGCGCCGCAAGGGCGCTAGCCGCGACCGCCCGCACCATCGCCTTTGCGAATGCGCGTGGACAGCCGTAGCGGCGATCGCCGCTAAAGCGGCTCCTACAAAGGCGAGGGTGGCTCCTGCAGCGAGCGCATCAACCGCCGTCGTGGATCCCGCCGCGGGTCAGCGCCAGCGGATCGAGCAGCGCGCGCAGCTTCGCCTCCGGCATTCCCGTGGCCTCCACCGCCACATCAAGCACCGGCCGCCCCTCGCGATAGGCCTGCTTGGCGATCGCCGCCGCCTTCTCGTAGCCGATCACCGGATTGAGCGCGGTCACCAGGATCGGATTGCGTTCCAGCGCCGTCCCGACCACGTCGCGGCGCACCTCCAGGCCGTCGATCACCCGCTCCGCCAGCAGCCGCGACACCGCCGACAGCAGCCCCACCGACTCCAGCAGGTTGGCCGCGATCAGCGGCAGGGCCACGTTGAGCTGGAAATTGCCGCTCTGCCCCGCCACCGTCACCGCCACGTGGTGGCCCATCACCTGTGCGCAGGCCATCACCGTCGCCTCCGGGATCACCGGATTGACCTTGCCCGGCATGATCGAACTGCCCGGCTGCAGCGCCGGCAGTTCCACCTCGCCGAGCCCGGCCAGCGGCCCCGAATTCATCCAGCGCAGATCGTTGGCGATCTTCATCAGCGCCACCGCCAGCACGTTGAGCTGGCCCGACAGCTCCACCGCATCGTCCTGCGAGGCGATGCCCTCGAACTTGTCATCGGCCGAGTCGAAGCGCGTTCCACTCGCCGCCGACAGCGCCCGGGCCACCGCCTTGCCGAAGCGCGGATCGGCGTTGATGCCGGTACCGATCGCCGTGCCCCCGATCGGCAGCCGCCGCAGGCGCTTGAGCGCATCGCCCAGCCGCGCCTCGGCCGAGGCCAGCTGCGAGGACCAGGCACCGAACTCCTGCGCGAACGTCAGCGGCATCGCATCCATGAGGTGCGTACGCCCGGTCTTCACCACCTTGCGCAGCGAGCGCCCCTTCCGGTCGATGCTCTTGCGCAGCTGCTTCAGCGCCGGCAGCAGCTCCTCCACCACCGCCAGCTGCGCCGACACCCGCAGCGCCGTCGGCACTACGTCGTTGGAACTCTGGCCGAGATTGACGTGGTCATTCGGATGCACCGCCCGCTTGCCCGCGCGCGTCGCGAGCGTCGCGATCACCTCGTTGGCGTTCATGTTCGAGGACGTCCCCGAACCCGTCTGGTAGATGTCCACCGGAAAGTGCGCGTCATGGTCGCCGGCCGCGACCTCGTTGGCAGCCTTGCGGATCGATGCCGCCAGGCCCTTGGGCAGCAGCCCGAAGCCCGCGTTGGCCTCGGCCGCCGCGGCCTTGACCAGCCCCAGCGCCCGGATGAAACCCCGTGGCATCGGCCGCCCGCTGACCGGGAAATTCTCCACCGCGCGCTGCGTCGAGGCGCCCCAGAGCGCATCGGCTGGCACCTCAAGCTCGCCCATGCTGTCGTGTTCGATCCGGAAATCCCTGGCAGCCATGACGTCCTCCACTCGGTGATGCTGGAAGGATACGCCCGCGATCGTTGGCTCCCTGATGATGGATGGGGCTACGGGATGCCACCAAAGAGATGCCATCTGGATGGTCCGCGCCGCCGGAGGTGGCTGGCGGGGGGAGTGCTGCGCCCCGCCGCCAGCCATCCATGGCTGGAAGCGGGGACGTGGGCCATCCATGGCCCACTCTCCGCACTCCCCCCGCCAGCCACCTCCCGCACCACCATCGACGGCCACGTGGAGGAGGGCCAGCCCGAAGCCCGCACTCGAATGTCGTTGGCAGCCGCACATCAGTCCCCGCACGCATAAAAGCCGCACGACAGGGAACCTGCCGAAGCCAGCGAACTCCCGTCCGCCGAAGCGGGACACTGCGGGGTGGGTATGGACAGCGCACATGGACGTGCGCGGTAGCCGCTTCAGCCATCGATGGCTGAGGCGGCGGTCCATACCCACCCTGCAGTGGCACGCTCCCCCACGAAGCCCGCGGCCCACACCCCGCAACCCGCAACACACTGTGTCCGAAAGCGACTCCACCATCCGTCACCCCCAGCACACGCCGGGTAGAATGACCGGCCGCCCGCATCCAGACACCGCCCATGCCCGCCCTCAACCCGCTGCTCGCCCTCTCCCCCCTCGACGGCCGCTACGCCGGCAAGGTGGAGGCGCTGCGGCCGGTGTTCTCCGAGTTCGGACTGATCCACGCCCGCGTGCGGGTTGAAGTGGAATGGCTGCTGGCGCTGGCCGCCGAACCCGGCATTCCCGAGCTGGCCCCCTTCGACGAAGGCGCCACCGCCAGCCTCCGCGCCCTGGCCGATGGCTTCTCACCCGCCGACGCCGCCCGCGTCAAAGAGATCGAACGCACCACCAACCACGACGTCAAGGCGGTCGAGTACTTCATCAAGGAACGCCTGGCCGACGACGCCGAACTGGGTCCGGCGCTGGAGTTCGTGCACTTCGCCTGCACCAGCGAGGACATCAACAACCTCTCCTACGGCCTGATGCTCGACGCCGCCCGCCGCGACGTCATGTTGCCCGCGCTGGACGGCGTCACGGCCACCCTGCGCGGCATGGCGCACGAGTTTGCAGCGCTGCCGATGCTCTCGCGCACCCATGGCCAGACCGCCTCACCGACCACGGTCGGCAAGGAGCTCGCCAACGTAGTCGCGCGACTGGAGCGCCAGCGCGCGCAGCTGGTCGCGGTATCGCTCACCGGCAAGGCCAACGGCGCGGTCGGCAACTACAACGCGCACCTGGCCGCCTATCCCGACGTCGACTGGCCTGCGTTCTCGCGCCGCTTCGTCGAATCGCTGGGGCTGGACTTCAATCCCTACACCACCCAGATCGAGCCGCACGACTGCATCGCCGAGATCGCCGACGTGCAGAAGCGCATCGCGACCATCCTCATCGACCTGTCGCGCGACGTCTGGGGCTATATCTCGCTGGGCTATTTCAAGCAGGCGGTGAAGGCCGGCGAAGTCGGCAGCTCGACCATGCCGCACAAGGTCAACCCGATCGACTTCGAGAACGCCGAGGGCAACTTCGGCATCAGCGTCGCCCTGTTCGAGCACTTCGCGACCAAGCTGCCGATCAGCCGCTGGCAGCGCGACCTCACCGACTCCACCGTGCTGCGCGCACTCGGTACCGCCTTCGGCCACGCGCTGGTCGGCTTTGACGCGCTGGCGCGTGGCCTGGGGAAACTCAGCGCAAACCCGGAGCGCCTGGCCGCCGACCTCGACGCGTCCTGGGAAGTGCTGGCCGAAGCGGTGCAGACGGTGATGCGCCGCCATGGCCTGCCGAGTCCCTACGAGCAGCTCAAGGCGCTGACCCGTGGCCAGGGCATCACCGCGGACTCCATGCGCGCGTTCATCGGCGGGCTGGACCTGCCGGACGACGCGAAGCAGCGCCTCCTCCACATGACGCCCGGCAGCTACACGGGCCACGCGGGCACCCTTGCCCGCGAGGTCTGACCCGATTCAATCGCGGCTATAGCCGCTCCCACAAAGATCGCCGCTCTCACACATATCGCCGGATCCACGCCCTCTCCACGCACTCGCGAACCGCACGAGACCCGCACCATGACCACCCGCAAGGCACCCTCCGGACGCAAAGCCTCCAGCAGCGGGAAGGCGCCCGCCAGCCGTGCTACGCCCCGCGCTGCCGATGCATCGCAGCCCGCCGGCGCGACGCCCCCGGCCGCCACCCACGACCTGCCGCTCGAGATCGACGCCACCGGCAAAGGCCTGCTGGGCATGCCGCCGGCCGACTTCCTGCGTGACTACTGGCAGAAGCGTCCGCTGCTGATCCGCAACGCGATCCCCGGCTACGTCTCGCCGATCGCACCGGAAGACCTCGCCGGCCTGGCCTGCGAGGAAGGCGTGCTGGCCCGCATCATCGAACACGACCGTGCCGCCGACGCATGGAACGTGCGCCTGGGTCCATTCGCCGAGGAAGTCTTCCCGGCGATGCCACGGCAGGACTGGACGCTGCTTGTCCAGGACGTGGACAAGTGGGATCCGGACATTGCCGGCCTGCTGCAGCACTTCGGCTTCCTGCCGCGCTGGCGCCTGGACGACATCATGGTCTCGTTCGCGGCACCGGGCGGCTCGGTCGGCGCGCACGTCGACCAGTACGACGTGTTCCTGCTGCAGGCACTCGGCCACCGCCGCTGGATGATCGACGCCAGCGTGGCCATGGGCGGCGAGGAGCCGCCGCTCGCCTTCCGCGACGACGTGGATATCAAGCTGCTGCGCGAGTTCAAGGTCACCCACGACTGGGTGCTCGGCCCCGGCGACATGCTGTACCTGCCGCCCAACGTGCCGCACCACGGCGTGGCCGAGGATGCCTGCCTGACGTTCTCGGTCGGCATGCGCGCGCCCTCCGCGGCCGAACTGCTCGGTGACCTTGCCGACAGCCTGCTGGCCGACGCCGACGACAACCTGCGCTACGCGGATCCCGACCTCCTGCTGCCCGGCGATCCGGCGGAAATCGACGACGCCGCGATGGCGCGCGTGGTCCATGCCCTGGACCTGCTGCGCAGCGACGATCCGCAGCGCATGGCCGACTGGTTCGGCCGCTTCATCACCATGTATCGCAACGGCGGCGAAGTCGCCGCTCCCGACGAGGGCGACGCCGCGCCGCGCTCGCGCATCGAGGTCGAGTGGGACCTCGAGCACGGCGCCGAGCTCCACCGCCATCCGTATTCGCGCATGGCCTGGCGCCGGTCCGGCGACGAAGCGCGGCTCTACGTCAACGGCGAGGCCCACGCGATGCCTGCCGGTGACGCCGCGACCATCGCCAATGCGCCCGTGCTTGGCGACAAGGCCTATGCCACCCTGGCCCCGCCTGCGCGTGGCTGCGTGCTGGCCCTGCTGGAAGCCGGCCATTACCAGCTGGTGCTGGAAGACGACGGGGACGACGACAGCGACGACGGGGAGTAGGCGCATGGCCCCGGCGCAGGCATTCACCCTCCACGCGGTCGGCTACGAAGAAGGCCTGCCGGACCTGCGCAGCGTGCGCGAGGCGGTGTTCGTCCAGGAACAGGGCGTGCCGCTGGCGCTCGAATGGGACGAATTCGACCCGGCGTGCCACCACGTCATCGCGCGCGACAACGCCGGCAATGCCATCGGCACCGGCCGGCTCACGCCCGCGCGCGGCATCGGCCGGATGGCGGTCCTGCCCACGTGGCGCGGCCGCGGGGTCGGCGACGCGCTGCTGCAGGCGCTGCTGGAGCAGGCGCGGACGCTGGGCTGGCCCGAAGTCACCCTCCACGCCCAGGCCGCGGCGGTCGGCTTCTATGCGCGCGCCGGCTTCCTGCCCGTCGGCGAGCGCTTCCAGGAAGCCGGCATCGAGCACCAGGCCATGCGCCTGCGGCCGGGCGCACTCAACCTGGTCGACTCGCGCGACGCGGCGATCGCCGCCACGTGGGCCGTCATCGCGGGCGCCCGCCGCCATCTCGACATCTACAGCCGCGAGCTCGATCCGGGCCTGTTCGACCAGCTGGAAATCGTCGCCGCGATCCGCCGCTGCGCCACCGGCGGCGAGTGCGCGATCCGCATCCTGCTGCAGGAGCCGGCGGTGCCGCAGCGTGCGCTTGCACCGCTGATCGCCCTTGGCCAGCGGCTGCCCAGCGCGATCGCCTTCCGCGCGGTGGAGGAACAGGTCGACCGCGCCTATGCCTCTGCCTTCGTCGCCAACGATGGCGGCGGCCATTTCTTCCGGCCTCTGGGCCAGCGCTGGGAGGGCGAGACGCGGCTCGATGGCGCCGGCCGCGCGCGCCACCTGCGCGGAGTGTTCGACCCCTTCTGGGAGCGCGCCCGCCCCTGCACGGAATACCGCGCCCTCGGCATCTGAGGGGCTGGCCCCGCGCCGGGACCCGAGGCCGCTGCCGCGGCGCCCGACCTTCGCCCCTGGGCAACAATGCGTTTCGAACCGGGATGCTGGCGCCTCAATCCCGCGCAGAGGGCTATAATTGCCCGGATCGAGTGCCTGAACAGGCACTCGTCCCGCATATGCGGACCATCCCCTCATTTCCTGAGTTTTCCGACGCCATCGTGGCCAATCTATTGAAGCAGTTTGCGCAGTCCTCCCAGCTCGGCGCCAATGCCGCCTTCATCGAGGACCTGTACGAGCAGTATCTCGTTGACCCCGACAGCGTCGGCGACAAGTGGAAGGCCTGGTTCGACGGCTTCCAGGGCCGGGAGGCCGGCGACGTCCCGCACTCGGTGGTCATGGACGCGGTCGCCCGCGCCGGCCGGGAAGCCAAGGCCGGCGTGGTGGTGGCCTCCGGTGGCGGTGACCTCGAGGCCCAGCGCAAGCAGGGCTCGGTGCTGAAGCTGATCACCGCCTACCGCTCGCGCGGCCACCTGCAGGCGGATACCGATCCGTTGGGCATGGCCGACAAGATCGATGCCCCGGACCTGGACCTGCCTTTCCACGGCCTGTCCGACGCCGACCTCGACACCGAGTTCGCCACCGGGCCTGCCGCTGGCGGCACCAGCACCTTTGGCGGTGCCCCGCGCATGCGCCTGCGCGACCTGCTCGCGCTGCTGCGCGCGACCTACGCCGGCCCCATCGGCGCCGAGTTCATGCACATCCCGCAGGCCGAGCAGCGCCGCTGGATGTACGAGCGCATGGAAACCGCAGGTGGGCGTTACAGCCACACCGCCGACGAGCAGCGCCGCATTCTCGAACGCCTGACCGCAGCCGAGGGCCTGGAACGCTACCTGCACACCAAGTACGTCGGCCAGAAACGCTTCTCGCTGGAAGGCGGCGATTCGCTGATTCCGCTGCTCGATACCGTGATCCGCAGTGCCGGCAGCGAAGGCGTCAAGGACATCGTGATCGGCATGGCCCACCGCGGCCGCCTGAACGTGCTGGTCAATACGCTGGGCAAGAGCCCGCGCCGGCTGTTCGACGAGTTCGAGGGCAAGTTCGAGCACAACGACCTCGCCCACGCCGGCGACGTGAAGTACCACATGGGTTTCTCCGCCGACGTCGCCACCGATGGCGGCCCGGTGCACCTGGCGCTGGCCTTCAACCCGTCGCACCTGGAGATCGTCGACCCGGTGGTCGCCGGCTCCGTGCGCTCGCGCCAGGAGCGTCGCCAGGACACGGCCCGCCGCCAGGTGATGCCGATCCTGATCCACGGCGACGCCGCGTTCGCCGGCCAGGGCGTGGTGATGGAGCTGTTCCAGATGTCGCAGGCGCGCGGCTTCGCCGTCGGCGGCACGCTGCACGTGGTCGTCAACAACCAGGTGGGCTTCACCACCAGCGCCCGCGAGGATGCACGCTCCACCCTGTACTGCACCGACGTGGCCAAGATGATCGGCGCGCCGGTGCTGCACGTGAACGCGGACGATCCGGAGGCCGTGGCCTTCGCCGCGCGCCTGGCCTACGACTTCCGCCAGGAATTCAACAAGGACGTGGTGATCGACCTGGTCTGCTACCGCCGCCACGGCCACAACGAGGCCGACGAGCCGGCGATCACCCAGCCGGTGATGTACCAGATGATCCGCAAGCACAAGACCACCCGCGAGCTCTACGCCAACCAGCTGGAATCGGCCGGCGTGCTGCCCGCAAAGGGCGGCCAGGCGCTGGTCGACCGCCATCGCGACCGGCTTGACGCGGGCGAGGTCACGACCGAGCTGGCCGAGGTCGGAAAGACGTCGCCGGAGAGCCGCCTGTTCGTCGATTGGGGCTCCCTGGTGGCCGGCAGGCTGACCGACAAGGCCAGCACCTTGGTCGAGCCGGCGAAGCTCAAGGCACTGGCCAAGGCCATCACCACCATTCCCGAAGACGTGCAGCTGCACTCGCGCGTGTCCAAGGTCTACGAGGACCGCCGCAGGATGGCGGCCGGTGAAATCCCCGCCGACTGGGGCTTTGCCGAGAACCTCGCCTACGCGACCGTGCTCGACGAGGGCTTCGGCCTGCGCCTGGTGGGCCAGGACGTGGGGCGTGGCACCTTCACCCACCGCCACGCGATCCTGCACGATCAGAAGACCGACAACTACTACCTGCCGCTGCAGCAGCTGGTCGACTCGCCGGAGCGGGCCACCATCATCGACTCGCTGCTCAGCGAGGAAGCGGTGATGGCCTATGAGTACGGCTTCTCCACCACCGATCCCAACACCCTGTGCATCTGGGAAGGCCAGTTCGGCGATTTCGCCAACGGCGCCCAGGTGGTGATCGACCAGTTCATCGCCTCCGGCGAAGCCAAGTGGGGCCGCATCAACGGCCTGACCCTGCTGCTGCCGCACGGCTACGAAGGCCAGGGCCCCGAGCACAGTTCGGCGCGCCTGGAGCGCTTCCTGCAGCTGTGCGCGCTCGACAACATGCTGGTCTGCGTGCCGTCCACGCCCGCCCAGGCCTTCCACATGCTGCGCCGGCAGATGCGCATGACCACCCGCAAGCCGCTGGTGGTGATGTCGCCGAAGTCGCTGCTGCGCCACAAGCTTGCGGTCTCGACGCTGGACGAACTCGCCAATGGCGAATTCCAGCACCTGATCGGCGACGCATCGGCCGACGCGAAGAAGGTCAAGCGCGTGGTGCTGTGCTCGGGCAAGGTCTACTACGACCTGCTGGAGGACAAGGAGAAGCGCGGACAGGACGACGTGGCGCTGGTGCGCGTCGAGCAGCTCTATCCCTTCCCGCGCGAGGCGCTGGTCGCCGAGCTCGGCAAGTACGGCAAGGCCACGTCGGTGGTCTGGTGCCAGGAAGAGCCGCAGAACCAGGGCGCCTGGTACCAGATCCGCCACCATCTGCAGGCCTGCGTGCCGGCCGGGCTGGAGCTCCACTACGCCGGCCGGTCGCGCTCGCCCTCGCCCGCCGTCGGCCACTTCGCCGACCATGTCGTCGAGCAGCAGCAGCTGGTCGCCGACGCCCTCACTTCCAAGGCCGGCAGCGTTTTCGCAGCCGACTGACCCCCACACCGCTTACAGCGAACGACCAGGACGCCTCAAGACATGGCCACCGAGATCAAGGTACCGGTACTTCCCGAATCCGTTTCCGACGCCACCATCGCCACCTGGCACAAGAAGGTGGGCGACAGCGTCGCGCGCGACGAGAACATCGTCGACCTCGAGACCGACAAGGTCGTGCTCGAAGTGCCCTCGCTCGTCGACGGCGTGATCAAGGAACTGAAATACGCCGAAGGTGACACCGTCACCAGCCAGCAGGTGCTGGCGGTGATCGAGGAAGGCGCCGCGCCGGCGAAGACCGACGATGGCGACGCGGGCAAGGCCAAGGCCGAGCCGGCCGCGGGCGCCCAGGAAGTGCAGCCGAAGGCCGACGCCGCGAAGGCCGAGGCCAAGGCGCCTTCGTCGACCCGCCCCTCGCCCGCCTCGGGCGGCGCCGGCGAGCTGCCCCCGGGCGCGCGCTTCACGGCCGTCAAGGACGGCATCGACCCGTCGCAGGTCGAAGGCACCGGTCGCCGCGGCGCGGTGACCAAGGAAGACCTGGTCAACTACGCCTCGGGCAAGACCCCGGGCGTGTCCGGCGGCGCACGCCCGGAAGAGCGCGTGCCGATGACCCGCATCCGCAAGCGCATCGCCGAGCGCCTGATGCAGTCGAAGGAATCGATCGCGATGCTGACCTCGTTCAACGAGGTCAACCTGGGCAAGGTCATGGCCATGCGCAAGGAGCTCGGCGAGAGCTTCCAGAAGCAGCACGGCGTCAAGCTCGGCTTCATGAGCTTCTTCGCCAAGGCCGCGGCCAACGCGCTGCAGAAGTACCCGGTGGTCAATGCCTCGGTCGACGGCGACGACATCATCTACCACGGCTATGCCGACATCTCGATCGCGGTCTCCACCGACCGCGGCCTGGTGACGCCGGTGCTGCGCAACGTCGAGCGGATGGGCTTCGCCGACGTCGAGAAGGCGATCGGCGACTACGCCACCAAGGCGCGCGACGGCAAGCTGTCGCTCGACGACCTACAGGGCGGCACCTTCACCATCACCAACGGCGGCACCTTCGGCTCGCTGATGTCGACGCCGATCGTCAACCCGCCGCAGTCCGCGATCCTGGGCATGCACACCATCAAGGAGCGCCCGATCGTCGAGAACGGCGCCGTGGTCGCCGCGCCGATGATGTACATCGCGCTCAGCTACGACCACCGCATCATTGACGGCAAGGACGCGGTGCAGTTCCTGGTCGACATCAAGGACCAGCTCGAGAACCCGCACCGCATGCTGCTGGGCATGTAAGGAGAGGAACAGACATGGCAGAACAATTTGACGTTGTCGTGATCGGTGCCGGCCCCGCCGGCTACCACGCCGCGATCCGCGCCGCCCAGCTGGGCATGAAGGTCGCCTGCATCGACGCCGGCGTGGGCAAGGACGGCAAGCCGGCGCTGGGCGGCACCTGCCTGCGCGTGGGCTGCATCCCGTCGAAGGCGCTGCTCGACAGCTCGCGCCAGTTCCACAACCTGCAGCACGTGTTCGGCCAGCACGGCATCACCGCCAAGGACGCGAAGATCGACGTCGGCACGATGGTCGGCCGCAAGGACGCCATCGTGAAGCAGTTCACCGGCGGCATCGCGCAGCTGTTCAAGGCCAACAAGGTCACGCCGTACTACGGCTTCGCCACCCTGCACGCCGACCGGCTGGTGAAGGTCGCGCAGCACGAAGGCGGCGAGATCGAGCTGACCGGCACCAACATCATCATCGCCGCGGGTTCGGATTCGATCGAACTGCCGTTCGCGAAGTTCGACGGCGACGCCATCGTCGACAACGTCGGCGCGCTCGACTTCGCCGAAGTGCCCAAGCGCATGGCCGTGATCGGCGCCGGCGTCATCGGCCTGGAGCTGGGCAGCGTGTGGAAGCGCCTGGGCGCCGAGGTCGTGATCCTCGAGGCCCTGCCCGACTTCCTGGCCGCGGCCGACGCCGAAGTGTCGAAGCTCGCCGCGCGCGAGTTCAAGAAGCAGGGCCTGGACATCCGCCTGGGCGCCAAGGTCTCGAAGGCCGAGGTCACCGGCAAGGGCAAGAAGAAGGAAGTGCAGGTCACCTTCGCCGACAAGAAGGGCGAGGAGACGATCACCGTCGACAAGCTGCTGGTCGCCGTGGGCCGCAAGGCCGCGTCCAAGGGCCTGCTGGCCGAGGGCAGCGGCGTGAAGCTGACCGAGCGCGGCCAGATCGAGGTCGACGAGCACTGCCACACCGGCGTCGATGGTGTCTGGGCCGTGGGCGACTGCGTGCGTGGGCCGATGCTGGCGCACAAGGGCTTCGAGGAAGGCATCGCGGTGGCCGAGCTGATCGCCGGCCTCCCGGGCCACGTCAACTTCGACACCATCCCCTGGGTCATCTACACCGAGCCGGAGCTGGCCTGGGTCGGCAAGACCGAGCAGCAGCTGAAGGAAGAAGGCATTCCGTACAAGGCGGGCAGCTTCCCCTTCGCCGCCAACGGTCGCGCGGTGGCGATGGTCGAGCCGGCGGGCTTCGTGAAGGTGCTGGCGCATGCGGAAACCGACCGCGTGCTCGGCATGCACCTGGTCGGCGCCAACGTCTCCGAGCTGGTGCACGAGGGCGTGCTGACGATGGAGTTCAAGGGCTCCGCCGACGACCTGGCGCGCATCTGCCACGCGCACCCGAGCCTTTCGGAGGCGATCCACGACGCCGCGATGGCGGTCGACAAGCGCGCGATCCACAAGGCGAACTGAAGGCGCGGGCCGGCGCATCTTCCCGGCCCGCGACTTCACGCTGCTGCAAAGCGCCGGGCCCTGCCCGGCGCCGTCCTTTCCAATCCTGGAAGAAGTGCTGCCCATGAAAAGCCTGTGCGTCTACTGCGGCTCCAACAGCGGTGCCCATCCCGCCTACATCGAGGGCGCGATCGCGCTCGGCACGCGCATGGCGCGGGACGGCATCCGCCTGGTCTACGGCGGCGGCAACATCGGCCTGATGGGCACGATCGCCGACGCGGTGCTGGCTGCGGGCGGCGAGGTGGTGGGCGTGATCCCGAAGCACCTGGTCGACATGGAGGTCGCGCACCGCGGCCTCACCGAGCTCGAGGTCGTCGATTCGATGCACCAGCGCAAGTCGCGCATGTTCGACCTCGCCGACGCCTTCGTGGCGATGCCCGGCGGCTTCGGCACGCTCGAGGAAATCGTGGAGATGTTCACCTGGCGGCAGCTCGGCATCAGCGAGAAGCCCTGCGCCCTGCTCGACATCAACGGCTACTACCGGCCGCTGGTCGCGATGATGGACCGCATGGTCGAAGAGCGCTTCCTGCATCCCGGCCAGCGCGAAGACATGTGGACCGGCGACGACATCGACGCGATGTTCGAATGGATGCGCGGCTACCAGCCCGCACAGGCCTCGAAGTGGCTCGACGAGAAGCGAAGCCGCGAACTGCGCTGAGCGTGGACCCTCTCCCGCGGCCGCCCACTGGCCGCCCCCACTGGCCGCGCCCCCCTGGTCGCCGTCCAGCGTTCCTGCAGCGCCACTGCTCTTGTGGGAGCTGCTATAGCGGCGATCGCGCTGCCAGGGCTTTCGCCGCTATAGCGGCTTCCACAAAAGCCGGTCCTGCAACGGCCGGTTGAGCGACAGCCGGTCTGTCACGGGCCGCATCGCCGATAATCGAAACGGGCCGCAGTCCTGGCGGCGTTTCAAGGAGACGGCATGAGCATTCCCAGCACCTTCCGCGCCTTCCGCATCCACAGCGATGATGCCGGCTACCGCAGCGGCATCGAGCAGGTCGGCATCGAGCAGCTTGCGCCCGGCGAGGTCGTGCTGAAGACCGCGTTTTCATCGGTCAACTTCAAGGATGCGCTGGCCGGCACGGGCCAGGGCAAGATCCTGCGCCGCTTCCCGCTGGTCGGCGGCATCGACGTCGCCGGCCACGTGGTCGCCTCCACCGACCCCGCCATCCGCGAAGGCGACCAGGTGCTGGTCACCGGCTGCGGCCTGAGCGAGACCCGCGACGGTGGCTACTCCGAGTACGCGCGCGTGGAATCGAAGTGGGCGATCCCGCTACCGGCGGGCCTGTCGCTGCGTGAGTCGATGATCCTCGGTACGGCCGGCTTCACCGCGGCACTGGCGCTGCTGCGCATGGGCGAGAACCGGCAGAAGCCCGCGCTCGGCCCGCTGGCGGTCACCGGCGCCACCGGCGGCGTCGGTTCACTTGCGGTCGACATCTTTTCCAGCGCGGGCTACGAAGTGCACGCGATCAGCGGCAAGCCGGACCAGGCCGAATACCTGAAGGAGATCGGCGCCAGCGAGGTCCTCGGGCGCGACGCGCTCGCGACCACGCGGCCGATGGAGTCCGCCCGCTTCGGCGGCGGCCTCGACAACGTCGGCGGCGCCATGCTCACCAGCCTGCTCGCGCAGACCGCGCCCTACGGCAACGTCGCAAGCGCAGGCCTGGCCGCAAGCCACGAGCTGTCGGCCACGGTCATGCCCTTCATCATCCGCGGCGTCTCGCTCCTGGGCGTCGCTTCCGCCGGCACGGCGCGCGACATCCGCGACGAGGTCTGGCGCCGCCTGGCCTGCGACTGGAAGCCGCGCCACCTCGAGCGGATCTGCACTCGCGAAGTCGCGCTCGACGGGCTGCCGGGAGTATTCGAGGGCATGCTTACCGGCGGTTCCCGCGGGCGGACGCTGGTCACGCTCTGAAGACGCGGGCCGCGCGGCGGCCCCTGCTTGCAGGCCCGCCGCCGCGGGCTACAATCGCGGGAACTGAACGGGGAACACCATGGCGCGCATCCTGATCGTCGACGACTCGCCGTCACAGCTGATGGGCATCCGCCGCATCGTCGAAAGCCTCGGCCACGAGGCGCTGACCGCGGAAGACGGCGCCGCCGGCGTGGAAGCCGCCAAGCGCGAACTGCCCGACCTGATCCTGATGGACGTCGTGATGCCGAACCTCAACGGCTTCCAGGCCACGCGCTCGATCACCCGCGACCCGACCACGAAGCACATCCCGGTAATCCTGGTGACCACCAAGGACCAGGAGACCGACAAGGTCTGGGGCATGCGCCAGGGCGCGCGCGCCTATCTCACCAAGCCCTTCAGCGACACCGAGCTGTCGGCGACGATCATCAAGGCGATCGCGACCGAACCGACGCCGCCCGCCGCAGCCTGAGCCCGCGCGCCGGATCCCCGGCTCTGCCGCTGGACGCCGGCTCGCGCCGGGGCCGCACTCCGCCACGCGGGCGCTACTCGCGCTTCCATTCCCCCGAGAACGCCTCGCGCAGGGCCTCGTAGGCCGCCTGCTGCGCATCGTCCCGCGGAACCGGGGCCTGCACCTCCAGCTCCACGATCTGGTCGCCATCGGCCTGCCCGCCCGTTCCCGGCAGGCCGCGGCCCCGAAGGCGCAGCCGGCGCCCGGCCTCGGAGCCGGCCGGCACCTTGAGCTCGACCAGCCCGCCCAGCGTCGGCACGCTGACGGCCGCGCCCAGCGCCGCTTCCCAGGGCGCGACCTGCAGGGCGTAAATGATGTTGCGGCCGTCGACCTCGAAACGGGCGTGGGTGGCGTACTCGACCTCGAGCAGCAGGTTGCTGCCCTGGCCGCCCTGCCCGGCCAGGCGGATCACCTGCCCCGGCCGGATCCCGCGCGGCACCTTGACCTCGAGCGTGCGGCCGTTGACCGCGATGCGCATCGCGCCGCCGCCGTACACGGTTTCCAGCGGCACGGCCAGGCGAGCGCGGGTATCGCCGCGCGGCGGGTTGCCGAAGCCCGGCCCGCCCCGCTGCTGCTGCGCCTGGCGGCGGAACAGACTCTCGAAGAAGTCACTGAAGCCATCGTTGCCGCCACCGCCGAAGACGTCCTCGTAGTCGACGTCCGGGCCGCCGCCGCCGTTGCCGCGGAAGCCGCCCGGCGGCGGATGGATCTCGTCGCCCGGCCGGTAGCCACGCCCGCGCAGCTGATCGTAGGCCTTGCGGCGTTCGGGGTCGCGCAGCGCCTCGTAGGCCTCGTTGACGGCCTTGAACTTGTCCTCGGCCCCGGCCTCCTTGCTGACGTCGGGGTGGTACTTGCGCGCCAGCCGACGGTAGGCGGTCTTGATCTCGGCCTCGCCGGCGCTGGCCTCGACGCCGAGCACGGCGTAGTAATCCTTGAACTGCATGCGATCTCCACGTGCGCGACCTTCGTGCCGGCCGCGGCAGGGTAGCAATATCGGGGCGACCGGCCGTGACACAAGCCCGTGCCGCCGCGGCGTGGCACCATGGTGCGAGCGGCGGCGATTCCCCGCCACCCGCGCGAACACGGAGCCCTCCCCATGACCATCCAGACCGGCGACGCCATCCCCGAGGTCACGCTGAAGCACATCGACGACGGCGTGCAGACCATCGACACGCCCACCCTGTTCGCGCACAAGAACGTGGTGCTGTTCGCGGTGCCGGGCGCGTTCACGCCGACCTGCTCGGAGCGCCACCTGCCGGGCTTCGTCGAACGCTTCGACGAATTTCGCGAGCGCGGGATCGAAGTTGCGTGCATGGCCGTCAACGATCCCTTCGTGATGCAGGCCTGGGGCGAGAGCCAGGGCGTTCCGGCGGGCCTGCGCATGCTGTCCGACGGCAACGGCGACTTCGCCCGCGCGCTCGGCCTCGAAATGGATGGCACCGCCTTCGGCATGGGCATGCGCAGCAAGCGCTTCGCGCTCTACGCCGAGGACGGCGTGGTCAAGCAGCTGTTCGTCGAGGCCCCGGGCGAGTTCAAGGTGTCGTCCGCGGAGCACGTGCTCGGCGCGATCTGAGGCCTCAGCCGCCGACGTCGAAGGCCAGGCTGGCCCAGGCGCCGCCTTCGGCCAGCGCGGTCAGCTGCTGGCGGCCGGGTTCGCCGAATTCGCGCCACAGCAGCTGGCGGCCGCGGGTCTCACCGACCCAGCGGCCGTTGAGCAGCCACTGCACGTCGCCGTCGATGCCCACCGCGCGCAGGGCAAGCCGCGGCGGCTTGGCCGAGCCGGGGGCACGCAGCAGCAGCGCGCCATCGTTGACACCCTCGATGCGCATCGCCACCGCCTGGCCGCGGCCATCGTCGCTGCAGCCTGGCGCCAGTGGCGGCAAGCGCGAGGCCTCGCGTTCCGCAGCGCCAAGCCACGGCGACGCCAGCGCCGGCCAGCGCGCGACGTGGCGCGTGCGTCGCTCGTGCGTCCCGGCACAACCGGCGGTAAGCCGGCGGCCACTGGCGGCATCCACTTCGATCCGCTCGAGCACCGGTGCCCAGCTGCGCGCGTCGCGCTCGGGCAGCGTGGGCGGCACGGCGCCATCAAGCACCCAGGCCTGCATCCGCCGATGGCACGCGCCTTCGGGCTGGGCCTCCGCCGCAGTGCCAAGCGGCCAGCACGTCTCGCGCCCGGTGACGTTGGCCGGCGGCGGCATGCGCGCGCCGTCGCCAGGCCGCTGCGGCAGGCTGTCCACCACCTCGAACAGCAGGGGCAGCGCGGTCACGGCGCCGTACTGGCCCGGTAGCGGCGTGCCGTCGGGACGCCCGACCCAGACGCCCACCGTATACCGGCGCGTGGTGCCCAGCGCCCAGGCATCGCGATAGCCGTAGCTGGTCCCGGTTTTCCAGGCCACCCGCGGACGCCGGCCGGTGTCGAAGGTGTCGGCGCGCTCGCCCGGACGCGGGTTGGCGGCGAGGATTTCGTGCACGATCCAGGCCGCGCCCGGCGACAGCAGGCGGCGCTCGACCAGCGGCTCGCCTGCGGCGTAACGCACGCGCCCGGCGATCCCGCCGCGCGAAAGCGCGGCCTGCGCGCCGACCAGGTCCTCCAGCCGCGCGCCGGTTCCGCCGAGGATCAGCGTGAGGTTCGGCTGCGCACCGCGAGGGAAGCGCAGGCCGATCCCGGCGTGGTCCAGCCGCGCGGCGAAGCGCGCCGGCCCGACGCGGTCGAGCATGTCCACCGCCGGCACGTTGAGCGACAGGCGCAGGGCATCGGCCACCGACACCGGCCCGTTGAATGCGGCATCGAAATTGCCCGGTCGATAGCCGCCGAACGACTGCGGCGCGT
Organism: Luteimonas sp. A501; assembly: GCF_054052085.1. The sequence goes on along the minus strand of NZ_JBSVRI010000002.1, from coordinate 522,448 downwards.
CGACCAGCAGGCTCTGCGAATGCACCAGGCCGTCATCGATCGCCATGCCGTAGACAAAGGGCTTGAGCGTGGAGCCCGGCGAGCGCCACGCGCGCACCATGTCGACGTGACCCAGGCGCGCGGCGTCGCCGAACGCGGCCGTGCCGAGGTAGGCGCGCGCTTGCATGGTGTCGTTTTCGACCACCAGCAGCGCCGCCGAGGTGCGTTCCGGGAGCTGGCCGACGTAGTTTCCAAGGCGCTCCTCCAGCGTGCGCTGCAGGGCGGCGTCGATGGTCGACTCGATGCGATCGGCGTGCGGATCGCGCGAACGCAGGCGCTGGGCCAACAGCGCCGCGGACAGCGGCGGCTGCAGGGCGCGCGCGACCACCGGTTCGACCTTCGCGTCATCGACTTCGGCGCGGCCCCAGCGTCCACTGGTGGCCATTCGTTCAAGCACCTTGTCGCGGGCGCGACGTGCCGCCTCGGGCTCCCGGTCGGGACGCAGGCGCGTGGGCGCCTGCGGCAGCACCGCCAGCAGCGCCGCTTCGGCGTGCGACAGCCGCGCAGCGGGCTTGCCGAGGTAGGCCCAGCTCGCCGCCTCTACGCCCTCGATGGTGCCGCCGAAGGGCGCGCGCTCCAGGTACAGGCTGAGGATCTGGTCCTTCGAAAGGTGCGCCTCGAGCTGGATCGCACGCAGCATCTGCCGCGTCTTGCCCGGCAGCGTGCGCCGATGCGGCTCGAGGATACGCGCCACCTGCATGGTCAGCGTGGAGCCACCGGACACGATGCGGCCGCTGCCCGCGGCCTGCCAGGCGGCGCGCAGCAGGGCCACCGGATTCACGCCTGGATGGCGGCGGAACCAGCGATCCTCGTAGGTGAGCAGCGCATCGACGTACAGCGGCGAGACGGTGGCTTCGGACGCCGGGTAGCGCCACACGCCGTCGGCGTCTGCGAAGGCGCGCAGCGGCGTGCCATCGCGCGCGGTGACCAGGGTGGCATGGTCACGTGCCTCGGGCAGCGGCGGCGGGAACGAGAAGTCGAGCGCCAGCAGCGACAACAGCAACGCCACCGTGCCCCAGCGCAGTACCGCCAACAATCGGACCCTCGCGCCGACGGGCCTCGGCGATGGCACCCCGTTCACTGGTCGGATCCTCGTGCGCTATGCCGCGCCCTGCGCCGCTGCGTTCGCACCTGCAGCCGCAGCCCCGGCATCGCGGCATGCCGCAGGGGTCCCGCTCACGGCTGCACCACGCTCATCCGCGCCGGCTGCGCGCGGCCCACGCCGCGCAGCTCCGGCCGGTACATGTCCTCGACCAGCGGCGGCGGCACGGTGTACTCGCCCGGCGTGACCGCGCGCACCAGGTAGAACACGTCCGCGCTGCGCCCGGCATCGAGCTTGATGGCGGCCACGTAGCGGTCGTCGCGGAACTCCTCGTGCAGCAGCTCGGCGGCGCTGCCGCGTTCGTCCAGGCGGATGCCGCCGACCACCACGTCGGCCCACGCCGACGCGTCGCCCAGGTTCATGTTCTCGACCTCGAGGCCCGCCGGCAGCAGATCGGTGACCAGGGCGTCCGGCATGTCGCGATCGGCGGTGACGGTGACGCGCACCACCAGCGCCTCGCCCTCGCGCAGCGCGCGCGGCGTCCATGCCTTGCCATCGGTGGTGTACCACCGGCGCTCGACGCGCAGCACGCTGTCGTCGGGCTCCGGGGCGGCGCGGGGAATGCCGGCGACATCCATGCTCGCGTACAGCGGCGCTTCGCCTTCGGGTACCAGGCGCACGCCCGCGGCCAGGGCCTGGTGGTCGTAGCTCCGCGAGAAGCGGCGCATCGGTTCCAGCGCCTCCTCCACGCCGGCCTCGACCAGGGTGCCGGAGAACGTGCGTCCGGGCGTGCCCGCCAGCGCGCGGCCAAGCCGCGCCAGTGCCGACTGCTCCTGGGTGCTCAAATGGAACCAGCGCGCCTTGCGGCGGGCATCGAGCTCAAGCCCGAGCGTGCGCAGGCCGGCGCTGCGCTTCGCGGTGGCCAGGTCGTGCTCGCGCACCAGGGCCTGCATCAGCGCGGCGTCGCGCAGTGGCGTGCCGTAGTCGCCCAGCCATCCGGGCCGGTCGCCCTTCCAGGCGAAGGCGGCATCCAGCGCCTTGCCACCACGGGCGGCGTCGCCCTGCAGCGACAGTGCAAGCCCCAGATGCGCCAGCGGCATGGCGCTGCGCGCCGCGTCGCGGTCACCGTCGTACAGCGCGCGGAGCGTCCCCAGCGGCGCGCGGTTCACGCGTGCGAGCACATAGCCGGCGTGTGCCTTGTAGGCCAGACGCAGATGGTCGCGGTTGTCGCGGCCGTAGAACTGCTGGCCGTCGGAGAGCAGGTCTTCAGACATGCGCGACAGCGCCTTCTGCAGCATCGCGTCGGGCACCTGGAAGCCCTCGTCGCGCGCATCCAGCAGGAACTCGGCGATGTACGGCGTCAACATCGGCTCGGTGCCGCCGCTGCCGCCCCACATCGCGAAGTGCCCCGAACTGGACTGCAGCGCGGCCAGTCGTCCCAGCGCGCCCTCCATTCGCCGCAGGCGGTCGTCGCCGGGAAGCGGCGACATGCCGTAGGCCCTGGCGGTGGGCGCATCCAGCATCAGCGCCGCATAGCCCTTGCTGGCAGTCTGTTCCGCGCAGCCGTAGGGATAGCGCAGCACGCCCTCGAGCGCCGCGGCAAATGCGATCGGCGGCGTGGCGCCGAGGGCCAGGCGTGCGTTCACCGATGAAGGCAGCATGCCCTCGGCCAGCGCGGCATCAAGCAGCACCGGCGCCAATGGATCGAGCACCAGGCTGCGCGAACGCAGCACCTGCGGCCAGGGCGCTCGCACCGGCAGGTCGTAGCTGCGGTCGACCGCCACGCCCGGTCCGTCGACCCGCACGCGGACCTTGCCGACCCCATGCCCGTCCAACGCACGCAGCGGGAACGACAGGGTCGAGCGTCCGTCGGCGGCAAGCTTCGCGTTGCGCACGCCTTCATCCACGTCCAGGGGCCCGACGCCCTCCACGCGCACGCGGAAGTCGCCGGGTTTGCCGGTGAAGTTGGCCAGGTCCAGCGTCACCGTGCCGCGGTCACCGGGCGCCATCACCCGCGGCATGCCGGCTTCCGCGACCAGCGGTGCGCGCACCAGCAGCTCCGCATCACGGTTGCCGTATGCCTCGTCGCTGAACACCAGCGCCGACACGCGCAGGCTGCCATTGAAGTCCGGCAGCCTGAACTCGACGATCGCATTGCCCTTGCCGTCGAGCGTCACCGGTCCCGAAAACAGGTCAACGGTCTGCACGCGCGCGGTTGGCCGGCGCGCCTGCGGCAGCGCCTCCAGGCCCTGGTCGCCGCCGAAGCGCAGGCGCGCGGTGCCGCCCTCCAGGCTTTCGATTACGCGCCCGTAGATGTCGTAGGCGTCCACGCCCAGCCTGCGCTGGGTGAAGAAGTGGCGGTTGGCGTCCGGCACCGGATAGCGGGTGATGTTGAGGATGCCGACATCGACCGCGGAGACCGTCGCATGCGCGGCCTTGCCGGCCAGCGCGGGCACCGCGAGCGTCACGCGCAGGGTGTCATCGGGCTTCGCCTGCTTCGGCAAGGACAGGCCCACCGCCACGCGCCGGTCGCCACGCTCCATCGGCACGTGGGCCACGCCGACCGCGCGGGCCGGCGTCACCTTGCTTGCCGCGCTGCCGCCACGGAACACCAGAGCGGTCACATAGACATCGTGGCGCTCCCAGTCGGCGGTCACCGGGATGCTGTACTTGCTTCCGGCCTTGGCGTCGATCGCCTGCACGTACAGCAGGCTGTCGCTTTCCACCAGCAGCAGGCCCTTGCCGGCATGCGGCGGCGTGACCGTGACCTCCATGGTGTCGCCGGCGCGATATCCGGTGCGGTCCAGCGCCAGCTTGACCTTGTCGGGCCGCGCATCCAGGCCGCGATTGTCGTCGTTCCAGCTCCAGCCGGCGTTGAAGAGATAGCGCGTGACCAGCCCCGTCTCCGGGTCGCGGATCTCGACGCGGTAGCCGCCCCACTCCACCGGCAGATCGACGCGGACGGCGGATTGCCCGGCATCGATGGCCCGCGTTTCCACCACCTCGAAGCGGCTGGTGTGGCTGTAGTCCCAGCCAGCGTCGTCGTCGAAATTCCAGTGATAGTCACGATGCTCGCGCACCAGCTTCAGTTCGAGTCCGGCGAGCGGGCGCGGCGTGCCCTCCGCGTCGACGCGGAGGATCTCGAAGCCGGCCCGCGCGTTGGCATCGCTGCCGTCCTCGTCGTCGAACAGCGGGCGCACGCCGACCAGGGCGTCGGCCGGCCAGAGCACGCGCTGCAGGCTGCGGTTGACCGTGCGACCGCCGCTCTCGTACAGGCTGCCGGCCAGCACAACCGACACCGGCGTGTCACCGCGCACCTCGGCGGGCAGCGGCAGCGCCTGCGTGAGCTTGCCTGCATCATCGAGCGTGGCATCGATCACGTCGCGCGCCTCGCGCGGCAGCGACACGGTGGGGTCGCCGAAGAAGTATCCGGGCAGCGACTCCACCGGGTGCTGTTCCACCACGACCGCGAGGCGTGCCGTGAAGCGGTTGCCCGCGGCCGGCGCACCGTACAGATAGGCACCGGCGGCCTCCAGCCGCAACGCGTCACCCTTGGCCAGGCGCGCCTGCGCGCTGTCGAGCTCGAGCTTCATGCGTTCGGGCAGGAATTCCTCGATCCGCAGCGCCATGCCCTGCACCGCGTCCTTCTCCGCGGGGTCGGTGCGGAACTCGACCTGCCAGCGCCCGGTGGGCGCCTCGACGGGGATCTCCCGCTCGAAGCGGTAGTAGCCCTGCGCACCGGCGTCCAGCCGCGACTCCACGAAGGTCTTGCCGTCGGGCTGCTTCAGGCGCGCGAACAGCGGCTGCGCCTTGCCATCGGCCGCAGCGGGCACCGGCTTGCCGTCGGCGTCGCGCAACAGGGCCGAGACGCGCACGGTTTCGCCCGGGCGGTACAGGTCACGGCCCGACCATGCGAAGACCTCGAACCAGGCCTGCCTGCGGCCGGCCACCGCGAACTCGGAAAGATCCAGCGCGGGCTGGTTGAAAGGCAGCAGCGAGACATCGTTGCCGCGCGTTGCCACCAGGACCTGGGCGGCATCGAGCTTGTGCTTCAGCACGGCGTTGCCGTTGCCGTCGGTCTCGGCCTTGAACACGGTTTCGCCGTTGCCGTCGAGCACGCGCAGCTCAACGCCACCCAGCGCGCCGCCGCCCTGCAGCGAAGCGGTGTGCACGAACAGCTGGTCGGCGTACGCGCGCACGTGCAGGCCGATGTCACTCACGGTGAAGAAGGCGGTGTCGTACATGCCCTCGAAGCTGCCGGCGCGCTTCATGGTGGCGAAGTAGAGGCCGGGCTGCTGCAGCTCGGTGATGTCCTGCAGCGGCAGGTAGGTGACCGCGCGCTCATTGCGCTCGCCGCCCAGCACGAAGCGATTGACGTACACCGGCTCCGCCATCCGCGCCACGCTGCGATCACCGTTGTAGCGGTTGTCCAGTTCCCAGCCGCTGCGCCGGCCACCACGCTGGTACTCGGAGAAGAAGCGCGCCAGCTCGGAGTCGCGCACGCGCAGGAACTCGACGTCGACTTCCTCCACGTTCACCGACACCACGGGCAGACCGCGCGATTCGCGCGCGGGCAGGACGCTGCCCTGGGAGGCGAAGCCGGCCGCGGGGTCCAGCTCCCCGGTATGGACCTTCTGCTCGATGTCGCGGCCAAGCGTGCTGCCGTCGGCGGCGGTGAGCGCGGCAGAGATGCGCAGCGTGTAGTCGCGATCGGCCTGGACGAAGGGGAAGCGCAGCACGCGGCCTTCTTCGTCCAGGCTCCAGCCGCTGTCTGCGGCCACGGGTTCGGCGAAGGTCAGCAGCGTGTCGAAGTCCTGGGTGCCGACCAGCGGCTGCGAGAACTCGACCGCCAGCGCGAGCGATCCTTCGGCCTGGTCCGGCCAGGCCCGTACCAGCCCGAAGCCCTGCACCTCCGCGCGCTCGGCGACGATGGCCTCGCCGCTGGGCGCGGGAAGCTGGCCGCCTTCATTGCGCGTGCAGCCCACGGCCAGCAGCGCCAGCAGCACCATGGCCGCGACGCAAAGCCGCAGCTCGATCGAACGGTTGCTTCCCTTCATTGCCGGTCCATCCTCAGGAGTCACCGGCAGTATAGAAGCGCCGGCAGTCCCGACGGCAACGCATCAGGGCGCGAAACGGGGTTCCGCCGTCGCCGTATCAGCCGGCGTCGCTGGTGTCGTCACCGCCTTCTTCGGACACAACCGGGGATTCAACGCTCCCGACTGCATCGACGCCAACGCCTGCATCAGGATCGACTTCGATATCGCCGTCGCCATCTACGATCGAGCCATCCACGCGCTCGATCGCCTGCAGGCGCTCGCCCTCGCCCAGCCGGATCAGGGTCACGCCCTGGGTGTTGCGGCTGACCACCGAGATCTCCGCGGCGCGGGTGCGGACCAGGGTGCCGCCGTCGGAGATCAGCAGCACCTCGTCGTCGCGGCTGAGCAGCACCGCTGCCACCAGGGCGCCGTTGCGCTCGGTGGTCTGGATGCCGATCACGCCCTGGGTGCCACGGCCCTTGCGCGGGTATTCCGCCAGGCGCGTGCGCTTGCCGTAGCCGTTGGCGGTGGCGGTGAGGATGTAGGCATCCGGCTCGCCCTCGCGCTCGCCCTCGCGCTCGCCCTCGACCTCGCCCTCGACGCCCTCGGCGGCCACGTCCTCGTCGTCGAGCTCGATCACGCTGTCAGCGGGATCGGCCACGATCAGGCCGACCACGCATTCGCCCCCGGCCAGGCGGATGCCGCGCACGCCGGTGGCGGTGCGGCCCATGGCGCGCACCGCGGACTCGTCGAAGCGCACGGCCTTGCCGTTGCTGGCGAACAGCATGATGTCGCGGCTGCCGTCGGTCAGCTCGGCCCCGACCAGGGCATCGCCATCCTCGAGGTTGATCGCGATCTTGCCGCGCTGCAGGCGGTAGGCGAACTCGGTGAGCGGGGTCTTCTTGACCGTGCCGCGGCGCGTGGCGAAGAACACGTACTGGTCCTCGCGGTACTCGCGCACCGGCTGCACGGCCTGCACCTTCTCGCCCTCTTCCAGCGGCATCCAGTTGACCAGCGGGCGGCCGCGCGCGTTGGCGCCGGCCTCGGGCAGCTGGTGCACGGGCAGCCAGAACACGCGCCCACTGCTGGTAAAGGCCAGCAGCGTGTCATGGGTATTGACCAGCCAGAGCTGCGCGATGAAGTCCTCGTCCTTCGTGGCCGCGGCGTTGCGGCCGCGGCCGCCGCGCTTCTGCGCGCGATAGGCGCTGACCGGCTGGCGCTTGGCGTAGCCGGCCTGGGACACGGTGACCACCACGTCCTCGGGTTCGATCAGGTCGAGGATGTCGAGGTCTTCCTCGCTGGCGCGGATCTCGCTGCGGCGCGGGTCGCCGTACTCTTCCTTGACGTTGCGCAGCTCGGTGCGGATCACTTCCAGCAACACTTCCGGATCTTCCAGGATCTCGATCAGGGCGCGGATGGCTTCGAGCAGCTGGCGGTATTCCTCGGTGAGCTTTTCCTGCTCCAGCCCGGTCAGGCGGTGCAGGCGCATCTCGAGGATCTGCTGCGCCTGGACGTCGGTCAGCTGGTAGCCGCCCTCGAGCAGGCCGACGCCGCCGGGCAGGTCTTCGGGGCGCGACGCCTCGGCGCCGGCCGCGGCCAGCAGGCTGCCGACAAGGCCCGGCTGCCACAGGCGCGCGAGCATGCGTTCCTTCGCCTCCTGCGGATTGTCCGAGGTCTTGATCAGCTCGATCATCTCGTCGATGTTGGCGAGCGCGACAGTCAGGCCTTCGAGGATATGGGCGCGGCTGCGCGCCTTGCGCAGCTCGAAGATCGTCCGGCGCGTGACCACTTCGCGGCGGTGGCGCAGGAAGGCTTCGAGGAACTCCTTGAGGTTCAGCAGACGCGGGCGGCCATCGACCAGCGCCACCATGTTGATGCCGAACACCGACTCCATCTGGGTCTGCTGGTACAGGTTGTTCAGCACCACGTCGGCGGAGTCGCTGCGCTTGATCTCGATGTAGACGCGCATGCCGTCCTTGTCGGACTCGTCGCGCAGCTCGCTGATGCCCTCGAGCTTCTTCTCCTTCACCAGCTCGGCGATCTTCTCGATCATCCGCGCCTTGTTCACCTGGTAGGGAAGCTCGGTGACGATGATCGATTCGCGGCCGTTGTCGGCGATCTCGATATCCGCCTTCGCGCGCATGCGAACGCGGCCGCGGCCGGTGCGGTAACCCAGGTGGATGCCGCCGACGCCGTTGATGATGCCGCCGGTGGGGAAGTCCGGACCGGGGATATATTCCATCAGGCCATCGATGTCGATGTCCGGATCGGCGATGAGCGCGATCAGCGCATCGATCACCTCGCCCAGGTTGTGCGGCGGGATGTTGGTGGCCATGCCGACCGCGATGCCGGCCGAGCCGTTGACCAGCAGGTTCGGGAACCGGGTCGGCATGACCGTCGGTTCGTGTTCCTTCTCGTCGTAGTTGGGCTGGAAATCGACGGTGTCCTTGTCGATGTCGGCCATCAGCTCGTGCGCCATGCGCGACATGCGCGCCTCGGTGTAGCGCATCGCCGCGGCGGGGTCGCCGTCGACGGAACCGAAGTTGCCCTGCCCGTCGACCAGCATGTAGCGCAGCGAGAACGGCTGCGCCATGCGCACCAGGGTGTCGTATACCGACTGGTCGCCGTGCGGATGGTATTTACCGATCACGTCACCGACGATTCGCGCCGACTTGTAGTAGGGCTTGTTGCTGTGCGCGCCGAGCTCGTGCATCGCGAACAGCACGCGGCGGTGCACCGGCTTGAGCCCGTCGCGGACGTCGGGGAGCGCGCGGCCCACGATCACGCTCATGGCGTAATCGAGATAGCTGCGACGCATCTCGTCCTCGAGATTGATCGGGATGATTTCCTTGGCGAGCTCAGCCATTGCGACCCTTCAGAATGGTTCGGAAGACTGCCTCCAAACGCTGCGCCGGAGTCCGCGCGCATGTCTCGGCAGAACCTCGGGATTCTATCACACCGGACCGTTCCCTGCCCGGCCGATATCGCAGAAAATCAATGGCTTGCGAGGATATCGGGCATGGTTTGCGAACGTACCGGACACGTCCGCCATCGCCGACGCTTTTGTAGGAGCAGCTAAAGCTGCGATAGCGCAAAGACAGGGAAAAGCCTTTCAGCCACGGATTTACACGGATCAGGCGAATCACGCGGATTACGCCGAGGCCATGCCTACAGTCCGCTCCGATCCGGCTAGTCTTTCAGAGTGGCTTGTGGCAACAAGCTTGCCCCGGCCTGATCCGCCTGATCCGCGTAAATCCGTGGCCAAAGATGCTCTTGGCTTTTTTGCCTGGGTGCGGTCGCAGCTATAGCTGCTCCTACACATGGGGTGTCGCGGAGGGGAGACGAAGACGGCTTGTGGGAGCCGCGCGCTCAGTTCCCGAAGAGCGCGCGCATCGATGCTTCGTCCGGGCGCTCGACGATGCCCTTCTCGGTCACGATGGCGTCGATGAGCGCGGCCGGCGTGACGTCGAACACCGGGTTCCATGCCTGCACGCCCTCGGCGACGGTGCGGCTGCCGCCCGCGCCAAGCAGTTCGCCGGGGTCGCGCTCTTCGATGTCGATCAGATCGCCCGACGCGGTGGCCATGTCGACCGTCGATGACGGCGCCACCACCATGAACTTCACCCCGTGGTGGCGCGCGGAAATCGCCAACTGGTAGGTGCCGATCTTGTTGGCGACATCGCCGTTGGCACAGATGCGGTCTGCGCCGACCACCACCCACTGCACCTTGCCGCCAAGCATCAGGTGCGAAGCTGCGGCGTCGGCAATCAGGGTGGCGTCGATGCCGTCCTGCTGCAGCTCCCACACCGTCAGCCGCGCACCCTGGTTCCATGGCCTGGTCTCGCCCGCGAACACACGCCCGACGCGACCCTGGGCAACGCCGGCGCGGATCACGCCCAGCGCGGTGCCGAAGCCGGCGGTGGCCAGCGAGCCGGTGTTGCAATGGGTGAGCACGCCGCTGCCGGCTTGGATGAGCGAGGCGCCCAGGACGCCCATCGCACGGTTGGCCGCCAGGTCTTCGGTCTCGATGGCGCGTGCCTCGGCCTCCAGCGCGGCGCCCCAGTCGCTGCCCTCGCCGGCCTGCGCGCGAAACAGCGCGGCGCGCATGCGCCCCAGCGCCCAGGCCAGGTTGACCGCCGTGGGCCGCGCCGCGTTGAGCCGTTGCAGCGCGGGTTCGAGCCGCTCGGCCGCCTGCGCGGCATCATCGGCTTCGATGTCGCGCGAAGCGAGCACCGCGCCCCAGGCCGCGGCGATGCCGATCGCGGGCGCACCGCGCACCGCAAGCGCATGGATCGCCGCGGCCACCGCGCCGCTGTCGGCGCAGGTGACGTATTCGGTGGTGAAGGGAAGCTTGCGCTGGTCCAGCAGTTCCAGCGCGTCGCCGGTCCAGCGGATCGGGCGGATGCGGTCGTAGCGGGCGTAGTCGATGGTGTCGGTCATGCACCGGATTCTACCGGCGGCCACTTGGATATCCGCAGCCGGCGCAGCCTGTGCATTGTTGCCGCGAAGCGCCATCCGCGAACCCTGACAGTTGTCACTATCCCCAAGCCGCCCCTGTCGAGAACAATGCGGTCATGCAAGCGCAGCGCAAAACCCTGTCCCTGGCGTCGCTGGCACTGCGCCTGGCCGTACTCATGGCCGTTGTCCTGACCTGCTGGCGCACCGGAGTGACGGTACTCCCCGGCAGCGCGCCGGAATCACGCATCGCGCTCGGCGCCGGCCTCTCCTGCGCGGTACTGATCACCGTGCTGCTGCTGGCGCGCTTCGACCGCCTGCCGCGCGCAGTTCTGGGCCATCACGGAGCGGCGGCCAACGCCCGCGCGTTCCTGCTTGGTGTGGCCCTCTGGCTGGTGCCCGCCCTGATCGGCATCGGCCTGTGCGTGGCACTGGGTTGGGCCACCGTGTCGCTGCGCGCATCGCCCGGGGAGTGCCTGGGCACGCTCGCACTGGTGGGCCTGGCGGTATTTCTGGTGGAAGCCTTCCCCGAGGAACTCGCCATGCGCGGCTACGTGCAGGGCATGCTCGGGACCCGGTTCCCGCCATGGGTGGCCCTGCTGCTGCAGGCCGCCCTGTTCCTCGGCTTCGCCTGGGCGCTGGGCGCGATGTCGACGCCGTCGCAACAGATGCTGCTTCCCGGGTTCGCGCTGATCCTTGGCTATGCCCGTGCTGTCGGCGGCAGCGTCTGGGTCCCGATGGGCGTGCATGCGGCCTGGATGACCACGACGCAGGCCATGTCCCCGGGCTACGGGCTCGTCGTGGTCGAAGGCCTCCAAGCCCTGCAGTTCATCGCCTTTGCACTGCTGCCCTCGGCCGCGATCGGCAGCGTGCTCGCGATCCGTGCGCCCGGCTTTTCCTGGACCCGCCGAGCGCAGCGCTGACCAGCGCGGCCGATGGCCGGATCAAGCCCCGGCGAAATCGAAGGCGAGGACGTCGGCAATCGCGCCGCTGCCGAGCATGGCCATCAACAGCCGGTCGATGCCCAAGGCCACGCCCGAACACTCGGGCAAGCCGGCGCCAAGTGCATCAAGAAGGGCTTCGTCAACCGGAGGCAGCGCCGCACCGCGCAGCGAGCGAACGGCGCGATCACGCTCGAAGCGTGCGCGCTGCTCTGCGGCATCGGTCAGCTCATGGTAGCCGTTGGCCAGTTCGAGCGGGCCGAGATAGAGTTCGAAGCGCTCGGCGACGTCGACGTCGTCGCGGCGCACGACCTTCGCCAGCGCGCACTGCGAGGCGGGATAGTCATGCATCGCCAGCAGCTGCCCCGGCGGGAACGCCGGCTGGATGCGGTGGGTCATCAGCAGGTCGAGCCAGTCGTCGCGGGTCAGGCCTTCCGGATCGACCTGGCCCGGGAACGCGGCCTGCAGCCGGTCGATGGGCGCGGTCAACGGATCAAGGTCGAGCGCCTCCTGGTAGACCTCGCGGAACGAGGCCTTGCGCAGGGTCGCGTCGCGTCCGACCAGGGCGAGTGCGGCGCGCACGATCTCCGCGGTTTCGTCGATCAGCGGGTCCAGCGCCCAACCCACGCGGTACCACTCGAGCATGGTGAACTCGGGATTGTGGCGGCCGCCGGCCTCGCCGTCGCGGAACACGCGGCCAAGTTCGTAGCAGTCGCCGATGCCCTCGGCGAGCAGGCGTTTCATCGGATATTCGGCCGAGGTGCGCAGCCAGCGCGTGCGCGGCGCGCCCCCGGTGCGGCCGCTGAACGCGACGGTGAACGAGTCGATGTTGGGATCGGTATTGCCGGCACGCGACATCACCGGCGTTTCGACTTCGAGCACGCCGCGGGCGTCGAAGAAGTCGCGCACCAGGCGATTGAGCCGCGCGCGCAGGCGCAGTGCCTCGTGGCTCATGCGCCCCCTCCGGCGATTGCGAGGCTGAGGATGTCGCGGTCGTCGTCGCGGAAGCCGTGGCGAAGATAGAGCGCCTTCGCGCGCGGGTTGTGGCGGTTCACCTCCAGCCGCGCGACCTCGGCGCCCTGCCCGCGCGCCCAGTCGCAGGCCGCCGCCAGCAGCGCGCCACCAAGGCCGCGACCGCGGGCAGCCGGCTCCAGGTACAGCTCGTCGACCAGCACGTGGCGACCGCCCTGCTCGATGCTGAAGCACCAGCCCAGCACGAGGTAGCCCACGCGATCGCCCCCGACCTCGGCGAACAGCGCAGCGCCGAGCGAGGCATCGGCCACCAACTGTTCGAGTCCACGACGCACGCGCGGCTCGTCGAGCGGGATCCGGTCCTCGGCATAGAAACAGCGCAGCATGCCAAGCAGCGCCGGCAGTTCGTCGCGTCCGACCGGGCGCAGTGCCAGCGTCCCCGCGGCCGTTTCGCTCACGAATGTTCTCCCAGGAACGCCAACAGCCGCGCCTCGTCCCAGACTTCGATGCCGAGCTCGGTGGCCTTGGCCAGCTTGGAGCCCGCCTCGGCGCCGGCGACCAGGAAACCGGTCTTCTTCGAAACGCTGCCCGAGACCTTGGCGCCGAGCGCCTCCAGCTTCGCCTTGGCTTCGTCGCGACCCATGGCGTCGAGCGTGCCAGTGATCACCACCGTCACGCCGTCGAGCGGACCGGCGCTCGCCGCATCGCTTTCGGGCAGCGCCGCCAGCAGCTCGGCCTGCATCGCCGCGGCGACGAGCAGCGTGCGCGCGTTGGCCGCGTCGGACAGCCACTCCGCCACTGCGTACGCGGTCTCGTCGGGCAGCCCGGCGATCACGAAATTGTGCCGCTCCTGGTCGAGCAGCGTCGCGGCATCCGTAAAACTGTCGGCCAGCTGCTTCGCGCGCAGCGGCGTCAGCTTTGGAACGCCGAGATCGGCAAGCAGCGTGGCGAGCACCAGCCCTTCGCGCAGCTTCGGCGAAGGCGGGTGTGCGTCGGTGATGCGCACGCCGGCGTCCAGCAGCGCATCGATCACCGCCTGGTTGCCGGGCTGGTCGAGGAAGTGCCCAAGCGCGCGCGCGACCTCGTCGCCGATGTCGGGCACGCGCTTGAACAGCGGCCAGGGCGTGCGCCGGATGCGGTCGAGATCACCAAACCATGCGGCCAGCGCCTTGGCCGTGCTCTCGCCCACGTTCTCGATGCCGAGCGCGAACAGGAGGCGCTCCAGCGTGGTTTCGCGGCTGCGGTCGATCGCGGCCACCAGGTTCTCCGCCCACTTGGTCGCGACCTTGCCCGATTTAACCGTCTCCGGCGTGGTGCCGTCGCGTTCGTCGGCACGGCGCTTCATTTCGACGAAGTCGTCCACGCCCAGGCGATAGAGGTCGGCGACGCTCTTCGCGCAGTCGAAGTCCACCAGCGCCTGGATCAGCCGCTCGCCAAGGCCTTCGATGTCCATCGCGCGTCGCGAGGCGAAGTGGAACAGGCCCTGCACGCGCTGCGTCGGGCACACCAGTTCGCCGCTGCAGCGGGCGACCACCTCGCCCTCTTCGCGCACGATCTCCGAGCCGCACACCGGGCAGTTCACCGGCATGCGCCAGGCCGTGGTCCCTTCCGGTCGGCGCTCCGGGATCACCCGCAGCACTTCGGGGATCACGTCGCCGGCGCGGCGCACGATCACCGAATCGCCCACGCGCACGTCCAGGCGCGCGACCTGGTCGGCGTTGTGCAGGGTGGCGCGGGTGACGGTCACGCCGCCCACGTGTACCGGCTGCATCAGCACCCACGGCGTCACCGCGCCGGTGCGGCCGACGTTGACCTCGATCGCCTCGACGATCGTGGCCTCCTCCTGCGCCGGGAACTTGTGTGCGATCGCCCAGCGCGGGGCGCGCGAGACGAAGCCGAGGTCGGCCTGCAGCTCGTGGCTGTCGAGCTTGTAGACCACGCCGTCGATGTCGTACGGCAGGTCGTCGCGAGCGTCGCCGATGCGGCGGTAGTAATCGAGCACGCCGTCCAGGCCGGTCGCGCATTCGACCAGCGGCGACACCGGCAGGCCGAGGGCCCGGAGCCAGGCCAGCACGCCGGAATGGGTGGCCGGGACGCGCACGCCCGCGACCTCGCCGAGCGAATAGGCGAAGAACGCCAGCGGGCGCCTCGCGGTGATCGAGGGATCGAGCTGGCGCAGCGAGCCGGCGGCGCCGTTGCGCGGATTGGCCAGCGGCTTGGCGCCGTGCGCGAGCGCCCGGTCGTTGTAGGCCTTGAAGCCGGCGCGCGGCATGTAGACCTCGCCGCGCACTTCCAGCACTTCGGGAACGCCGGGGCTGATGGTGGCGGCACCGGCTTCGCCCGTATCAGGGCCGCCCGCATCCCGCAGCCGCAGCGGGATCGCCTTCACCGTGCGCAGGTTGGCGGTGACGTCCTCGCCGGTGGCGCCGTCGCCGCGGGTGGCGCCGCGCACGAACAGGCCATCCTCGTAGCGCAGGCTGATCGCGAGACCGTCGAACTTCGGCTCGACCGAAAATGCCGGCGCGTCCTCCCCGGTCTCGCGCACGATGCGGGCGACGAACTCGGCGACCTCGTCGTCGCTGAAGGCGTTGCCCAGCGACAGCATCGGCACCGCGTGCCGCACCTCGGCGAATTTGCCCGACGGCAGCCCGCCCACGCGCAGCGTCGGCGAATCGGGGGTCTGCAGCGACGGGTCGGCGGCCTCCAGCGCGGCCAGCTCGAGCATGAGGCGGTCGTACTCGGCGTCCGGAAGTGCCGGGTCGTCGAGTACGTGGTAGCGGTGGTTGGCGTCGTCGATCAGGCGGCGCAGTTCAGCGGCGCGCTGCTGGGCAGTTTCGGGCATGGCCGGATTGTCCCCCGGAAGCTGTGGGAGCCGCTACTGGAGGAGCCGCTGACGTGGGAGCCGCCATGGCGGCGATCGCGGCTATAGCCGCTCCCACAATGCGGGATCGCAGCCAATGGCTCCTGTGAGGGATCGCAGCTGGCTGCTGCGTGTCGCGGCTTTTGCGGGAGCCGCTATAGCGGCGATTGCAGCTGCGGTCGCGGCTGCGTCGGCAGATGGCGCCGGATCCAGGTCGCAGCTGTAGCTGCTCCTACGGGGGGGGATCCGGGGGGGCTTACCAGTCGGGGCTGCGGGTGATCGGGACGTCCTGCTCGCGGTCGTAGGTGCGCAGCTCTTCGCGCAGGTGCGAGATGCGCTGCCGGCCCAGCGCGTTGCGCTGCTCGTCGAGCAGCACGCCGTCGAGCAGCTCGGCCATGCGTTCGGCGGTGGGCAGCATCGCGTCCCAGGCGTCGAGCGCGGACACCGGCGCCGGCAGGGTCAGGAAGAAGGCGATGGCCGGGGTTTCCAGCGCCTGGATCTCGGCCATCTCGAAGCTGCCGGGGCGGCGGATGTTGGCGACGCTGAACACCGGGCCGCGCTCGGGATGGCCGGCCACCAGACGATGGAAGACGTTGAGGTGGCCGTAGGTCAGCCCCGCCTTTTCGGCAGCGACCACGATGTCCGGGCCGCGCAGCACGTGGCCCGCGCGTGCCGCGATGTAGAGGGTGACGATCTTGTCGAAGTCGTCGCTGACGCGCTGACCGTACTGGCTGACCGTGGCGCCCGCAGTGCCGCCGACAGCGCCGTCGAGCAGGTCCATCTCGGCCTGCATGGCGTCATCGACCGGCGTCTCGCCACCCTCGCCCAGTTCGCGCTCAAGCTGCGCGCCCAGGGTCGGCTCCAAGCGCTCCTCGCGCGCGGCCGGGGTGGACCTGGCCGGCACGCGGCGTCCCTGCGGACTGCGCGGCCTGGTGCCGAAATACCAGATCGCGCCAAACAGCAGCACGCCCGCGACCAGGATCCCGATCCGCAGCAGCCAAACGTCGCTCATCGTGCTCTCCCTTGTTGGTTCAGGCGGCGCCGACCAGGCGTGCGGCTTCCGCAAGGTCGACCGACACCAGTCGGCTGACGCCGGGCTCGCGCATGGTAACGCCCGAAAGCTGCTTCGCGGCTTCCATCGTCGACTTGTTGTGGGTCACGAACAGGAACTGCACCTTCTCGCTCATCTCGGTGACCAGCGCGCTGAAGCGGCCGACATTGGCCTCGTCCAGCGGCGCGTCGACCTCGTCGAGCAGGCAGAACGGCGCCGGGTTGAGCTGGAAGATCGCGAAGACCAGCGCCACCGCGGTCATCGCCTTCTCACCGCCGGACAGCAGCGAGATGTTGGACACGCGCTTGCCCGGCGGGCGCGCCATGATCGCGACGCCGGTGTCGAGCAGGTCCTCGCCGGTGAGTTCGAGATACGCATGGCCGCCGCCGAACAGGCGCGGATAGATCTCCTGCACGCCCGAGTTGACGCGGTCGAAGGTGTCCTTGAAGCGGCCGCGGGTCTCGCGGTCGATCTTGCGGATGGCGTCCTCCAGCGTGTCCAGCGCCGAGGTGAGGTCGGCGTCCTGGCTGTCGAGGTATTCCTTGCGCTGGGCGGCTTCGGCATGCTCCTGGATCGCGGCCAGGTTGACCGGCTCCAGGCGGCGCAGCTTGGCGTCGAAGTCGGTGACCATGCGGCCCCAGGCGGCGGCCTCGGCCTCGTCGGCCAGGCCGGCGACCACCTCGTCGAGCACGAAGCCGGCCTCGTTCACCGCGGCGGCGAGCTGTTCGGCGTGGATCACCAGCGCCTGCTGGTCGAGGCGGCGCTGGGCGATGGTTTCGCGCTGGGCGATGGCCTGCTCGTCGCGCTGGTGGCGCACCTGTTCGTTGCCGCGCATCGCGGCATCGACCCCGTCGAGCGCGGTGCGCGCCTGCGCCAGGACCTGTTCGGCCTGGACACGCTGGGCAAGCGCGGCCTGGCGCTGCTGTTCGAGCTCATCGACCGGCGTATCGCCAGTGGCGAGCTGCGCGCTGATCTCGCCCAGGCGGCTGTCGAGCTGGCCGCGCTGGCCGCCCATCCGCTGCAGGGCCTGGCGCAGTCCGTTCGCCTGCGTGCGCTGGGCTTCCAGCTGCAGCGCCAGGGCATGGGCCTGTTCGCGCGATTCACGCGCCGCGGTGCGCGCCTGGTCGCGGGCGGCGGCCAGGCGCGCGCGCTCGGCCTCGAACTCGCGGCGCACGCCTTCGAGCTCGGCCATGCGCGACACGGCGTCCTCGAGCCGGCCGCGCGCCTCGCGCGCCTGCTCGCCGCCGCCGGCGATGGACTCGCCAAGCTGGGCGAGTTCGGCATCGATGCGCTCGATGCGATTGCGTGCGGCGTCCAGCCGGCCCTGTTGGCCCTGCAGCCGGCCGGCAAGCTCCGACACGCTGCGATGCGCGTGGTAAAGCTGGCGCTGGGTGTCCTCGCGCGCCTGTTCGGCCGCCAGCAGGCGCTCGCGGCCGTTGGCCAGCGCCTCTTCAAGTTCGACCTCGCGCGCCTGCAGCGTTTCAATGCTTTCGCGCAGGGCCTGGATCTCACGCTCGCGCAGCAGCGCGCCCTGGCGCGCCGCGCCCGAGCGCAGCACCCGCAGCCAGCCGGCGCCGAGCCTCTCGCCGTCCGGAGTGATCACCGAGTCGCCGGGCTCCAGCCGCGCCTGCAGCGCGCGCGCCTCGGCCAGTGAATCTGCCACGTGCAGCCGCGACAGCAGCCGGCGGATCGCCAGCGGCCCGCGCACGCGCGCGGCCAGCGAAGTCGGCGCGAACGTAGCCCCGCCTTCATCGGCATGCGCGGACGACACCAGAGCGATGCGGCCATCGCCGAGATCCGCCAGCGCGTCGACCAGCGCCTCCGGACTCTCGACCAGCACGCCTTCGATCATCTGTCCCAGCGCGCCCTCGACCGCGTTCTCCCAGCCGGCCTCGACCTCCAGCGCTTCGCCCACGCGGGTGGCGGAATCCAAGCCGTGCTGGCGCAGCCAGGCCATGGCCGCGCCCTGCTCCTGCCCAAGCGCGGCGTTCTGCAGGGTCTCGAGCGAGGACAGCCGGCCGCGGGCTTCCTGCGCCTGCTTGCGGACGTCGGAGATCTCCTGCTGGCTGGCGCGCTGCTGGTCCTGCAGGTCGAGCGCGGCCTGCTTGCGCACGTCCAGGCCTTCGTTGAGGCCTTCCAGCCCGAGCTTCTGCGTCTCGTGTTCTTCGGCAACGCCGGCGAAGGCTTCCGCCAGCGCGTCGAGGTCCAGGCCCGCGCGCTCGGCGGACAGCACGCCGCGGCGGCGGTCGTCGTCGAGCGACTGGCGGTCGAGGTAGTCGACGCGGGTGCGCTCGACATCGGCCGCGCGCGCGGCCTCGGCGGATTCGCGGCTGTGGGCGTCCCAGCGCTCCTGCCAGTCGGCCAGCGCGGCCTCGGCCTCGCGCAGGGCGTCCTGGCGGGCTTCGTCGCTCTCGCGCAGGGCTTCCAGCGCGGGCTCGGCCTCGGCCACCGACTCCTCCAGGATCGCCAGGCGCTCCTCGTCACCGCTGATGTGCTGCGCCAGCTCGGCGATCGCATCCTCGGCCTCTTCGCGGGCGCGAAGCAGGCGCTGCGACAGCTCGCGCTGGTGGGCGATCTGCTGCTCGATGCGCGCCAGCGTGCCGCCGACCTCGTAGCCCGCGGCCTGGGCGCGGTTGAGGGCCTCCATCGCGTCCTCGCGCTCCACGCGGCCTTCTTCAAGCGCGCGCTCGGCCTCGCGCTGCTCGGCGATCAGCTGCTGCAGGCGGGTTTCTTCCTGCGACAGCCCCTCGCGCAGCCGCGACAGCTTCGCATCCAGCGCCCGGAATTCCAGCGCCTTCCACTCGGCCTCGCGGATCCGGCGTTCGGCCTGGATGGCGGTGTACTGCTCGGCCTGCCGCGCCTGCCGCGCGAGATGACCCAGCTGCTTGCCGACCTCCTCACGCAGGTCATTGAGACGATCGAGGTTTTCGCGGGTGTGGCGGATCCGGGTCTCGGTTTCCTTGCGCCGCTCCTTGTACTTGGAGATGCCGGCGGCCTCCTCCAGGTACACGCGCAGATCCTCGGGCCGGGCCTCGATGATCTGGCTGATCATCCCCTGCTCGATGATCGAATAGCTGCGTGGCCCCAGGCCCGTGCCCAGGAACAGGTCGGTGATGTCGCGCCGGCGGCACTTGGCGCCGTTGAGGTAGTAGTTGCTCTGGCCATCGCGCGAGACCAGGCGCTTGACCGAGATCTCGTTGAAGGCCGCGAACTCGCCGGTGATGGTGTGGTCACTGTTGTCGAAGATCAGCTCGACGGTGGCCTGCGAGACCGGCTTGCGCGAGGTCGAGCCGGAGAAGATCACGTCGGTCAGCGAATCGCCGCGCAGGCGGCTGGCCGAACTCTCGCCCATCACCCAGCGCACGGCGTCGATGATGTTCGACTTGCCGCAGCCGTTGGGGCCCACCACGCCGGTCATGTTGGTCGGCAGGTGGAGCGTGGTCGGATCGACGAATGACTTGAAGCCGGAGAGCTTGATCGTGGACAGGCGCATGCGGCGGTCGGTTGCCTCGGCGGCACACGGGCGGGCCGTGGCGGCGGTCGGTTTCGGGGAAATGCAGCGGGAATGCGGCCCGGAGGCAGCAGCACCGCAGTATAGCGGCACCCGGCTGGGCCGGATGCCGCTACCCCCAAGCCTCAGAAGACGACGTACAGGCTGACCCCGGCGAACGCCTGCAGTCCGGTGACACGGATGTAGTGGAGGCCCGGCTCCGGCGCCTGGATGCGCAGGCCACGGCCGCTGGTCGAACCATCGGCGGCGCCATCCTCCGGCACCGCCTGGTGGCGGGACTCGATGCGCAGCTGACCACTGCCACCACCACCGCCCCTGAGCACCGTCAGGTTGCGCACGCCGGCCGGCACCCGGACGGCGAACAGGAACGAATCGCCTTCCGCACCGGACAGGCCCCGCACCGTTTCCCCGGCGCGCAGCAGCCGGGCATCCGGACCCAGCACGTGGACGCCGGTGTCGCCGCCCAGGGCCAGGAGGCGCTGGTCTCCGGTGGCCAGCAGGCGCTGCGGCGCGGCACCGCCCAAGGACGTCAGCTTCCGCAGCTCCGGGCTGGTGGGATCGCTGACGTCAAGCTCATGCAGGCCTTCCGCGTCCGCGAACCACACCAGTTCGCCGGCCTGGGCCACGCGGGTGTAGTCCCCCAAGCCGCTGCCCGGGGAGTAGCGCCCGATCACCTCGGGCGCCGCCGGATTGGCGATGTCGACCACGCGCAGGCCCTCTCCGCAGGCGAGGTAGGCCAGGTCCATGGCCTCGTCGACGGCGAGATCGAAGGCCGCGCCGCAGCCGTCGTCGACGTGGGCAAGCTGCCGCGGCGCCCCACTGCCGGACACGTCGAAGACGATCATGCCGCCCGAGTATCCGGATTCGATTTGCGCGCCCTGGGCCATGTAGAGGTAGCCATTGCCGGCATGCAGGCGGTACGGCTGGTTGGCGAGCGGGATCTCCGACAGCAGCGCCGGCGCGCCGGGCTTCGCGATGTCGACCGTCGCCAGCCCGCCTTCATTGGTCCAGCGGCCGACCCAGGCACGGGTTCCTTCGATGGCGATGGTCGCGGCGAACTGGTACGGAAGCCGCGAGACCTCCTTCGGCCCACCCTGCGCGCCGAGATCCACCGCCACCAGCCCGTAGCCCCAGGCCGCCATCCAGGCGATGTCGCCCGCCATGGCCATCTGTTCGAAGCTGCGGCCCTCCAGCAATTTCGGCAGGCCGGCCTCCACGCGCGCCAGCGGCGCCAGCGTATCCGGGTCGTTGACCGTCAGGCCGTAGTTCGCCTGCAGCAGCACCGTCTTTCCGTCATGGATCGCGGCGTCCACGGCGCGGACGCCGCCGGGGAGCCAGCCGGTGGCCACCAGCTGCGGCTTGCCGGGCTGGCCGACGTCCAGCGCATGCATGAGATCGGTGCCGGTCTGCAGCAACATGCCCTGTTCGCCCAGCGGCACGGCCCGCCTGCCGGCGAAGGCATCGATCGTGGACTGTGCCACCGCCTGCGGCGCGTCCGGGTCGGCCACGTTCCAGATCCCCATCCCGGGCCCGTAGCCGAAGCTGTAGACATGGTCGCCCAGGCGGGCGCCGGCGGTAGCGGCGGGAATCTCGATCGAGCCACGCTGGGCCATGCCCGCGGCCGTGTCGAAGACCGACAGGTTGTTGCCGATGCCGACCGCGGTCTCCGGGCCGCTGACGACCCGGAATGTGTCGAGGCCGTCCAGGCCGTGGCTCGACGCCACCACCGGGGCTCCAGGCGCGGACACGTCGTACAGGGTGTAGACCGTATTGCCCAGCCAGCCACGACCGCTGGCGTGGATCGTGTCGCCGTGGACCGCCAGGTCCGTGAACTGGGCCGGGAGGCTGCCCACGGCGCTGGCCGCGAAGACCGGCGCCTCCGGATCGTCGAGCTTGCCGACCAGCAGCCCGTGGCCATCGTCGAACAGATAGAGATGGTCGTTGGCCGTGGTCAGGCCGAGGGCGCGCAGCGTGCGATCGCTGTCGAGGTAGGCCTCGTCATCGCGCACCAGGCGCGGGACCCGCGGGTCGGCCAGTGACCAGGTGGCGACGCCGCTGCGACCGTTGTCGCCGCGCCAGCTGGCATAAAGGTGGTCGCCCACGCGCACCAGGCCGTTGATGGGGCCACCCACGGCGTCCGAGGTGTCCAGCCGCACCGGTCGATCAGGTCGGGCGTAGTCCCAGGTCGCGATCACGCGGCCCGTCGGGACGTAGGCAAGCGCGCCGGAAACGACCGGGGCAGCCGCGATCCCGCCGCCGCGCAGCAGGTTGAGCGTGAGCGGCTCGGCGGCTTCGGCGCCCGCGGCAAGGGTGCAGGCCATGGCAGCCGCAAGCGCGGCAGTGAGAAACGGGTTCGGCTTCACGTACGGATCCTCTGTCTTGCTGGGGTGGATCACCGACCTTGGGACCCGACCTGCTGCCGGACACTCCAGACGCATGACTGTTACATGATCATTGCGCTTGAAATCAGACACTTGCGGGCGAAATCCACCGTCATCCGGCGATCGCGGCAGCGACCCGCACCTGCAGCTCCGCCAGCGACGGGACGGCGGGCGCCCAGATCGCCACGCGCCCCGCGAGCGCCGCGGCCTCGGCCTGCCGCCCCTGCTCCAGCAGCCAGTCGGCGTAGGCGAGTACGACGTCGGCGATGTCGGACGGCACGCCCTCGCGCTCGGCCAGTGACAGGGCGTCGGCAAATGCGGCGTCCACCTCGGCTGCTGGCCGTCCCGCCTGCTGCACGCCCAGTGCGCGCCGCAGCCGGTCGGGCACGAACGCCCCCAGATCGGCCTCCGCCGCCATGCGCACCGGCCGATCGAGACGCAGCGCGGCCTGCTCGCGGCGCAGCAGCAGCCAGGCGCGGGCCTCCGGATGCACGCCGACGGGAACGGCGGCGAGGGCCGCATCAGCCAACGCAAGGGCCTCGTCCGGCCGTTCGCGGTCGAGGGCCAGCGCAACCTCGTGCCGCGCCGCCTCGAGCTGCAGCGTGAGACCGGGGCCTGGCGGGCCACGGCTCGCGAGGATGTCCGCCGCCTCGTCCAGCCGGCCGGCGACCCGCAGCGCCCCCGCCCGCGCCTGCAGCAGCGCCCGCGCCTGCGCCGGGTCGGCGACGCGGTCGCGCAGCGCCAGGCCGCGCCCGCTTGCCGCCAGCGCCTGCTCCACCCGCAGCAGGCCGAGTTCGGCGTCGGTGCGCGCTGCCAGCACGGTCGCCAGTTCGTTCACCGCCCCCATTGCCGAAAACGCCTGTTCGGCTTCGTCCAGGAAGGCCAGGGCCTGGGCCGGCCGGCCGCGATCGGCTTCGAGGATGCCCATGTTGGCGTCGACCCTCGCGACCGCCAGGGCATCGCCGGTCCGCTGCAGCGTCACTCGGGCACGGCCGAAGTCGGCCAGGGCCGCGTCGAAGCGTTCGTCCATCGCGTACACCACCGCGCGCCCGCTGAGGGCCTGGCCGAGCTCGGCCGGGTACTCCGCGGCCAGCGCGATCGCGGTGTCATACGCCGCCTCCGCCTCGTCAAGCCGATCCAGGCGCAGCAGCATCGCGCCGCGCGCGTTGAACACCTGCGCGCGGAACACCGGATCGGGCACGGCATCCTCTTCCAGCAGGCGCTCCAGGCGCGCCAGGCCCCGCGCGTGTTCGCCGGCGCGGAAATCCACCCGCGCCAGCTGGTACTGCAGCCGCGGCTGTGCGCGCTGCAGCTCGGGCGCGGCAAGCAGGATGCCGCGTGCGGCCTCGAGCTCGTTGGCCAGCATCGCCGCTCGCGCACGCTGCAGGCGCTCGGCCAGGTCCGTGGCCTCGGCATCCGCCAGCGCCGTTCCGCCGAGCCTCGGGGCCAAGCGGTCGACCGCCAGGCGCGCGGCTTCGAGCAGGTCGCCGGCCTCTCCGGCCGCGGCGTGGGTCATGCCCCCGCCGTCCCCTGCAGTCAGGCGGACACGCCACGCCGCGCCGTTCCGCGCCACCTCGCTTTCCACCCGCCAGCCGCGTCCCATCATGGCGCGGAACTGGGCGGGCCCGTCGCCCCCCTCGCGTGCGTCCGCCGCCAGCGCCGACTCACTCGACAGCACCACGAGGCCGCTGCGCCGCAGCCGGTCGCCGAGGTAGTCCATCAGGCCAAGCCGCACCCAGGCGACATCGTCGCCGTCCTCCACGCGGGTCGGCAGCACCAGCAGCGCGTCCTGCACCGGCACCGTCGCCCCACTGCCGACGACAACCGCGTCCAGCGGTCCTGCATGAGGTCGCTGGCGCGTCGCCCACCATGCCGTGGCCGCGAAGACCGCCAACAGGAGGAGCGCGAACGATCCGACAGCCCACCGTTGGCGTAGCCGGCCGGAATCGCCCGGGCGGGGCGGGTCCGGCGGCGGAGGTCGAGGGGGCGGCTCCATGCTGGCCGGAACGGGAACGGGAACGGGAACGCGAACGGGAACGGGGGCCGGTGTCGGCGTGCCCTGTTCGACGTCCACCTGCATCATCCAGCGGAAACCGTAGCGCGGCACCGTGCGCACGGTGTGCTGGGACTGGCCGTCGTCGCCGACCGCCCGCCGCGTGCGCACCATCACCTGCCCGAGCTGGGCATCGGACACGTCGGCGCGGCGGAACACCGCCCGCACCAGTTCGTCGCGCGACACCGCGCGGTCGCGGTGGGCGATGAGGCACAGCAGGCACTCGTACACGCGCGCCTGCAGCACCACCGGCTCTCCGTCGCGCCGAAGTTCGCGCGTGGCCGTGTCCAGCAAGTGGCGCCCGAAGCGGTAGCGCGGGCTCATGGGTTCGATCGGATCTGCACGCTGCGATGATCGCCGATTCGACGCCCCTTGGCCGGATCCCGGCGCAGTACCCGGCATCGTCACGGGCAACTCACCGATGCAGGCTTGGCCGTCGCGCCGATATGCAGGGTGGGCACGAGGCGGGAGGCTGGCCTGCCTTTCCCGAGGATGGACCATACCGATGACCACGGCTCCGGCACTTAGAGCAGGCGTGTTCCTTCGCGGCGCGCTCGCCTGCGCATGCATGTCCGCACCGGCCTTCGCCCCCACGGCCATTCACGCGCAGCCAGCCGATCTCATGCACGCCGCGCCCGCGGTGCTTGCGCCCGGCGCGATACCTGCCGGGCCCATTGCGGACTACTGGCTGAGCGAAAAGCTCGACGGCGTCCGCGGGCGCTGGGACGGTCGGCGGCTGTGGACGCGCGGTGGCCTGCCGGTGGACGCGCCGCCCTGGTTCACCGCGGGCTGGCCAGAGGAGCCGATGGACGGCGAACTGTGGCTGGGCCGCGGCCGCTTCGAGGAGGCCAGCAGCCTGGTACGCAATCCGCCGGCCGATGACGCGCCGTGGCGCGCGATGCGCTTCCTCGTGTTCGACCTGCCGGCCCACGCCGGTCCCTTCGAGCAGCGGGTCCAGGCCATGCGCGCGCTCGCCGGCCCGGAAACTCCCCCTTGGCTGCGGCCGGTGGCGCAGTCAAGGGTCACTGACGACAAGCAGCTGCAGGCCCGCCTGCGCGCTGTGCTCGACGCCGGCGGCGAGGGCCTGATGCTGCAGCACCGTGACGTCCACTACATGCCCGGCCGCAGCGACGGCCTGCTGAAGCTCAAGCCGCACGACGATGCCGAAGCGCGCGTGGTCGCGCATCTGCCAGGCCGCGGCAAGTACGCCGGCATGGTCGGTGCCCTGCTGGTGGAGCGCGAAGACGGCGCGCGTTTCCGCCTCGGCAGCGGCCTCAGCGACGCCGAGCGCGACGTGCCGCCGCCACTCGGCAGCCTGGTGACCTATCGCTACAACGGCCTGACCATCAATGGATTGCCGCGCTTCGCACGCTTCATGCGGCTGCGCGAGCCGCCGCCCGATGCCGGCCCCGAGCGCCAGGCAGGCGCGCTCCCTCGACTGGATTAGCGCTGCAATCGGCGTCCGTCGCCGATATCGAAGAAGTGCAGGTGGGCGACTGCGACCCGGAGGGACAGTGACTCGCCCGGACGTGGCAGGTCGCCGGGCGGCAGCCGCGCCACCAGCGCATGCCCGCCCAGGTCCAGGTTCACGAACACCTCGCTGCCCACCGGCTCGACCACTTCCACCAGCGCTTCGAAATTGGCGTCGCCACTCCCAACGGCTTCCACGCCGGCCGGGGCGTCCGCCCGCATCAGGTGCTCGGGCCGCAGGCCCATGTCCAGTTCGCGGCCCTCCCAATCGCCGGGCACCTGCAGCCCGGGCAGCGGTACGCGCAGCTCGCCATCGGCCAGCAGCGCGGGCGCGTCGCCAACCGACACCAGCCGACCGCGAATGACGTTCATCGCCGGACTGCCCAGGAACGTGGCCACGAACAGGTTCGCCGGCCGCTCGTACAGGGCCATGGGCGTGTCGACCTGCTGGATGCGGCCGCCGTCGAGCACCACGATGCGCTGGCCCAGGGTCATCGCCTCCACCTGGTCATGGGTGACGTAGACCATGGTGGTGCCGAGGCTGCGGTGCAGCCGCGCGATCTCCACCCGCATCGCCGCGCGCAGGCGGGCGTCGAGGTTGGACAGCGGCTCGTCGAGCAGGAATACCTGCGGCTGCCGGACCAGTGCGCGCCCGAGTGCCACGCGCTGGCGCTGGCCGCCGGAAAGCGCTGCCGGCTTGCGCTCCAGCATGTCCTCCAGCCCCAGCGTCTTCGCCGCGCCCGCAACCCGCTCCGCGATCGCCGCCTTGTCCATGCCGCGCAGCTTCAGGCCGAAGGCCAGGTTCCCGGCCACGCTCATGTGCGGGTACAGGGCGTAGTTCTGGAACACCATGGCGATGTCGCGGTCGCGCGGCGCGACGTCGTTGACCACCCGCTCGCCGATGGTGATCGTTCCGCCGTCGACCGTCTCCAGGCCGGCGATCATCCGCAACAGGGTCGACTTGCCACAGCCGGAAGGTCCGACCAGCACAAGCAGCTCGCCGTCGCCGGCCTCGAAGCTTGCGTCGTGGACGGCGATGAAGCCGTCGGGATAGACCTTGCGGACGTGTTCGAGCCTGACCTGCGCCATCGTCACTCCGGGTTTCCCCGTCATGCGGCTGCGGGGCCTGTGCGTTATCCTCGCAATGTAACCGTTTTCAACGCATTCCTGCGCGCCGATCCGCCCGGAGCCCCTTGTCCATGTCCGACTCCACTGGTCCTGCAAGAGACCTCGTTTTCCCCGAAGGCTTCCTCTGGGGTGCCGCCACCGCGGCCCACCAGATCGAAGGCTCGCCGCTGGCCGACGGCGCCGGCGCCAGCATCTGGACGCGCTTCGCGCACACGCCGGGCATGACCCTCAACGGTGATACCGGCGACGTCGCCTGCGACCATTACAACCGCTGGAAGGACGACGTCGCGCTGATGCGCGAACTCGGGCTCAAGGCCTATCGCTTCAGCGTGTCGTGGTCGCGCATCCATCCCGAGGGCATCGGCCGCGTCAACCGGAAGGGCGTGGATTTCTATTCGCGCCTGGTCGACGAATTGCTGGCCCACGACATCGAGCCGCTGGCCACGCTGTTCCACTGGGACCTGCCGGCGGCGCTCGACGATCGCGGCGGCTGGCTCAATCGCGACTGCGCCGACTGGTTCGCCGAATACGGCACGACGCTCTACCGCGCGCTCGACGGCCGGGTGAAGAAGTGGGCCACGATCAACGAGCCCTGGGTGGTCACCGACGGCGGCTACCTGCACGGCGCGTTGGCGCCCGGCCACCGCAGCCGCTACGAAGCACCGATCGCCGCGCACAACCTGATGCGCGCGCACGGTGCCGCGGTGCAGGCCTATCGCGCCGAAGGCAAGCACGAGATCGGCCTGGTGGTGAACATCGAGCCCAAGTATCCGGCCAGCGATTCGCCCGAGGACGCCGCCGCCGTGCGCCGCGCGCATGCCTACATGAACGAGCAGTTCCTGCATCCCGCCCTGCTCGGCCATTACCCGCCGGAGCTGAAGGAGATCTTCGGCGACGCCTGGCCGGACTGGCCGGCTGAGGACTTCGAGCTGATCCGGCAGCCGCTGGACTTCGTCGGCATCAACTACTACACCCGCAGCGTCACCGCCGCCGGCGACAGCTACCCGCTGAAGACCGCCGTGGTGCGGCAGCCGCTGGGCACCTATACCGAGACCGGCTGGGAAGTGTTCCCCCAAGGCCTGACCGACCTGCTGCTGTGGTTCAAACAGACCTACGGCGACCTGCCCGTCTACATCACCGAAAACGGCGCCGCCTTCTTCGACCAGACGGTGGCCGAGGGCGGGCGCATCCGCGACCCGCTGCGCATCGACTACCTGCGCAAGCACATCACCGCGATCCGCGAAGCGATCGACGCCGGGGTGGACGTGCGCGGCTACATGGCGTGGTCGCTTCTGGACAACCTGGAGTGGTCGCTCGGGTATTCGAAACGCTTCGGCATCGTGCATGTGAACTACGGCACGCAGGAACGCACGCCCAAGGACAGTGCGCGCTGGTATTCCGACGTGATCGCCAGCAACGGGCGCACGCTCTCCGATCCGCTCCCTTACTAGACGACCCTGGCGCCCGGCATGCATGCATTTTCCAGCCAGCGCCACGGAGCCGCGGGATGAGTGCCACCGGCGCCAACGGAGGTATCCAGCTGCGCGCCGGGGTCGAGTTCCAGGCATTCCAGGACAGCACGCAGTGGGCGTGGGCTGCGGCCGTGACCCTTGCCGCGGCCCTGCGCCGCAGCCTGGAATCCGAACCCAGGACGCGGCTGCTGCTTTCCGGTGGCCGCACGCCGGGACCGGCCTACGCCGCGCTCGCTCGCGCGCCGCTGGACTGGGACCGGGTCGATGTCGCCCTGGTCGATGAACGCTGGCTGCTGCCCGACGAACCCGCCAGCAACGCGCGCCTGGTCCGGGAGTCGCTGCTCGTCGATCACGCCGAGGCCGCGCGCTTCGAGTCGATCACCCGGCCCGGGCGAAGCATCGAGGAAGCGGTGACGATCGCGAACATGCATGCCGCGCATCCGGCCGGCATCGTCGTGCTGGGCATGGGCGAGGACGGCCACGTCGGCTCGCTGTTCCCGAACATGATCGGGCTTGCCGACGCCCTCGCCTCGCCCCGATCCTACGTTGCCGTCGATGCCACCGGCTGCCCGGGCGCCGGTCCATGGACGCGCCGGGTGAGCCTGACGCCCGCGGGGCTGGCCCCGGCGCACACGCGGCTGTTGCTGATCCGCGGTGCCCGCAAGCGCGAGCTCCTCGACCGCGTGCTGGCCGGCGACGACCCGATGGAATTTCCGGTACGCATGGCCTTCCTCACGCCCGGCGCGACGCTGCGGATCCTCTGGTGTCCGTGAAACGTCGGGCCCTGCCGATGCCGGGCCGCTTCAGGACCCGCTACCTGCGCCGCTGATCTCGATCCGCGCCGGGACCTGCATGATGCGCAGTTCGCCGGCCTCCCACGTGGCCGGGCGTCCATCAATCGCGGTGGCTCCCGGCGCGCCATCGGCCCACGGCCAGGGCAGCACCAGCCCGCCAGGCGGCAGCTCGAGCCCGTCCTCCACCTCCAGCACCAGCACGTCCTCCGCGCGTCGCAGCGAATAGGCGAGCGTGCCCTGCGGCGTGCGCAGGCCGCGCACGGCGACGCCCTGGTCCAGCCATTCCGCGGGCACGCCGGCAGCAAGCACCAGGCTGTCATCCGACTCACGCGCATAGGCGAACATGTCCAGCGCCGAACGCACGAAGTCGGACGCCACCCACGCATGCGGCAGGTCGCCAAGGAAGAACGGCTTGCGCGGCGTCGGCGTCACCACTTCGGCCCACTGGTTCCAGGCCGGCGGCGCGCGATCGTCAAGGAACCACTGCGCAGCTTCCCAGGCACGTTCGCGCCAGCCCAGGCGCACGAAGGCGCCGACGTTGCGCCATTCGTAGGGCGTGTAGTCCTTCCATTCGCGATCGCCGTCGCGGCGCTGGACGAATTCGCGCCAGTAGCGTCCGAAGGTGTTGCGCACCCGATCGGCGGGCAGGTTGGCGAGCTCGCCGCCGGGCGCTAGCGCGATCGTGGTCGAGGTGGCATCGAAGTCGCCAAGTTCGGCCGCACCAGGCAGGAAATCGATGCCATGGCGGGTCGCGGCGGCGTCCAGTGACGCCAGCAGGTCAGCGCGGAAACGGTCGCGCGACGCCGCCATGCGCGCCGCGTCGGCATCCTTGCCCAGCGCCTGGGCTACCTGCACCGCGTCCTTGTAGCCACGCAGCGCCCAGAAATTGTCCCAGTACGAGTGCATCGGCTTGGCCGAATAGCCTTCGTGGCTGATCGAGGCCGGCATCATTCCGAAGAACGCGGGATCGAGGGCGCGGTTGGCTTCGGTGCGTTCGCTCAGGGCCAGCACCTCCATGTATTCGTAGGCGGCCAGCACGTGCGGCCACATGCGTTCGAGGAAGGCGTGGTCGCCGGTGTAGCGCCAGTACTCGGCGATGTTGAAGATCAGCTCGCCGTGGCTGTCGTTCTCCGGGACCGGGTCGCTGCCGCGGTCGTCGACGCAGCAGGGCACCTTGCCGTTGTCGAACTGGAAGGGTGCATACCACTCCACGTAATCCCGCACGGCGTCGGCGCGCCCCATCCGCAGCAGCCCTTCGGAAATCATCGCGCCGTCGCGGATCCAGCTGCGCGAGTACGAGCGCGTTCCCGGCTGCAGCCGCGGACCCACGCGCGAAATGAGCATGTGCGCGAGCGCGGTGCGCAGGCTGTCCGCCAGCGCCCGCCCCTGCGGCGGCAGGTCCAGCTGCACCTGGTCGAGCCTGCCGCGCCAGTCCGCCGCGACCCGGTGCTGCAGCTCCTCCGCATCCCACCAGCGCCGCGCCGGGCCGCTGCCGCCGGTCATCGGCACCATCACGTCGACGCTGCCGACTTCGCCCGGGCCCAGCTTCATGCGGTAGACCAGCGCCGCCGAGGCAAGGCCCGTCGGGTCGTCGACGACGCGCATGGTTGACGGCAGCTTGCCGGCGGCGAGGTGCTGCACGACATCGCCGGCGTCGAAGGCCGAGGCGAAGGAAACCGTGGGCACCTGTTTGGCGAACACCCGCGGCACGCCGGCCACCGACACCATTCCGCCGTCCACCGCGATGCCGCTGATCCGGCTGACGCCACCGAGGGTGTTGAGGAATTGCGTCGGCGGGTTCACCTGCAGTGGTCGCGCGGCGAGCGCGAGCTGAAGCTCCTGCGCACGTCCCGTGGTGTTGGCCAGGTGGTAGCGCAGCACCAGCTGCGAGCGCGCCGCATCGCCGGCAGCGAACGCGGTGACCCGCAGCGAAAAACCATCGTGCCGCCAGTCCACGCTCGGGATCGGCAGGTAGCCGTCCTGCAGCGACTGCCGTGGCGTGGCGTCCGCCCAGGAGACCAGGCGGCCGTCGGCGATCACGAAGGGCTCGATGCTGAAGCCGGCGCGGGCCACTTCAACCGCCCCGTCTTCGCCGATGAGCCCCTGCTGCAGTCCGCCGTCGAGGCCGAGGATGGTCCAGTACGGCTGCTCGCCGCTGAAGCCGCGCGGATAGCGGCCGCGCGGCAGGTCGGCGGCCACCGCGCGCAC
The DNA here is from genome assembly GCF_054052085.1 of Luteimonas sp. A501. The sequence continues at coordinate 491,035 of NZ_JBSVRI010000002.1, read as the reverse complement.
GAAATCGTTCGGATGGGCGCTGAAGTCGAGCGGCTTGAGCGTGGCTTCGGCCAGCCCGAATTCCTGGCCGGCCCCGGCCAGGAGATCCAGGGCGACATAGCGCGCTTCGGACTCCGGCAGCGCGATCCAGTCCCGGCCGCCATCGCTGCCGCTCACCTGGCGCGCTTCGTGCCAGGCCATGCCGTCGGCAGACATCTGGATGCGGTAGCGCGAAGCCTGCGCCGCAGGCAGCCAGTCCAGAACCAGGCCGCCCAACTCGCGGACGCTGCCGAGATCGAGCACCAGGCGCTGCCCGCCGGTGACCACCGGGGCGCGCCAGGCGCTGGCGGGATCGCCGTCGACCGTGGCAGCGGCGTCTCCCGCGGTGCTGAGCGCAGTCGCGGCCAGGGGGCTGTCGTCGTTTGGTGCCAGCTCGCTGAAGACGAGTTCGTCGAAGCACACTGAGCCGCGGCCGCCGACGCGGTTGTAGACCACGAACTCCAGCTTGGCGCTGGCGCGCAGCACGGGATCCGGATCCGGGCCCCAGGCTTTCACGATGTGCCGCGCCTTGTAGTGCACCGGCGTCCAGTCCGACGGCGGTTCCTGCCCGCTGTGGTTTACCCACCACACGTTGTCACCACTGGCATCGACGAGCTTGAATTGCAGGTCGTTGGCGGGCGCGTCCCCACGCAGGCGCAGGTCGAAGCGGTAGTTGCCGGGATACTCCAGCGGCAGCGCGCGCTGGATGCCGGCGTGGCCGGAGACGCCGTTGAAGTCGTAGTCAAGACACAGCCCACGACCTTCTTCGCCATCGATGGCGCGGATCTCCGCGTCGACCTGGTCGGATGCCACCACGCTCCATGCCCGCGGCTCATCGAAGCCGTCGAGCAGGCGCGTGGTCAACGCTTCCTGGGCAAACGCCGGCGTCGCCATGGACCCGCCTGCCAACGCCGCCAGCGCCATCAGCACTGCTCCGGCCGTGCCCCACCAAGGCCGCCGATTTCCGCTCCGCACCGCCATCGCGCACATCTTCCTCATCCCTTTACGCTACCCATGAGCAGCCCCTGCATGTACCAGCGCTGCAGCCCCAGGAACAGCAGCAGCACCGGCAGCACCGTGACCACGGCGCCGGCCATCATCATCTCCACGTCCATGATGTGCTCGCGCGACAGCGCTGCGAGCGCCACCGGCAGCGTGTACTGCTGCTGCTCGGCCAGCACGATCAGCGGCCACATGAAGTCGTTCCACGCCGCCATGAAGGTGAAGATCGCAAGCGTCACCAGCACCGGCTTCAGCATCGGCAGGACCACCTGCACGAAGATGCGCATCTCGCCGGCGCCGTCGATGCGCGCGGCCTCGACCAGTGCATCGGGAATCGAGCGTGCGTACTGCCGCACCAGGAAAATACCGAACACGCCCGCCAGGGCCGGCACCACCACCCCGCCCAGGCTGTTCACCAGGCCGAGCTCCTTCATCAGCAGGAACAGCGGCAGCATCGCCACCTGCGCCGGCACCACCAGCGCCGCCAGCAGTACCTGGAACAGGCGCTCGCGGCCGCGGAAGCGGAGCTTGGCGAAGGCATAGCCGGCCGCGGTGTTCACCACCAGCGAGCCGAGCGTGATCGCCAGCGACACCGCCAGGCTGTTGGCGAAGGCGCGGCCGAAGCCGGTGCGCGCGAACAGCTCGCGGTAGTTGTCGAGCGTGGTCGCGGCGGGCAGCAGCGGCGGCGGGAAGCGGCTGGCTTCGCCCATCGGCATGAACGACACCGAGACCATCCACGCCAGCGGCGCCAGCGCGAGCAGCGCGAACAGCACCAGCGCGCCGTTGACCACCAGCGTGTCCAGGCGCGTGCCGCCGACCGGCCGGCTCATACCAGGTCCCGGCGGCGCCCGGCGCGCAGCAGCAGCGTGGTCACCCCCAGGATCACCAGGAACAGCATGAACGCCACCGCCGAGGCGCGCCCGAGGTTCCACCATTTGAAGCCTTCCTCGAACATGAGGTAGAGCACGCTTACGGTCGACTGCAGCGGGTCGCCACGGGTCATCACATAAGGCTCGGCGAAGAGCTGGAAATAGCCCGACACCGTGATCACCGCCACCACCAGCAGCACCGGCCCCAGCGATGGCAGCGTGATGTGCACCAGCTGCCGCCAGGTGGAGGCGCCGTCGATGCGCGCGGCTTCGTAGAGCTCGCGCGGGATCGCCTGCAGGCCGGCGAGCAGGATCACCATGTTGTAGCCGAAGTTCTTCCAGACCGCGAAGCCGATGATCGTCGGCATCGCCCACAGCGGGTCGCCCAGCCAGTCGACCGGACCGATGCCGATGTGCCCGAGCGCCCAGTTCACCAGGCCGTAGCTGGTGTGGAACAGGTAGCGCCAGATCACCGCCACCGCGACCAGGGTGGTCACCACCGGGGCGAACAGCGCGGTGCGGAAGAACGCTTTGCCGCGCGCGAGCTGCGAGTCGAGCAGCAGGGCCGCGGCAAGCGACACCGCGATCGACAGGGGGACGCCGACCACCACGAAGTACGTCGTGTTCCACAGCGCCTTCCAGAATATCGGCGTGCGCAGCAGGTCGATGTAGTTGTCGAGCGCGACGAAGCGCAGGTTCGCCGGGTCGGCCAGTGCGTAAAGGTCGAAGTCGGTCAGGCTCAGCAGCAGTGCCGAAGCCACCGGCAGCGCGAAGAACAGGCCCAGCACCAGCAGCGCCGGCGCCACGAAGATCCAGCCCGCAGCGTCAGCGCGCATCGCCGCCCTCCTGCGCCAGGATCCAGCGGCGCTTGGCGAGGATGGCGTCGACGCTGGCATCCAGCTCGCGCACGGCCTGGTCCTGCGCCAGCCCGCCACGCACCACGCGTTCGGTCACCAGGCGCATTTCCTGCGCGATGCGCTCCCACTCCAGCACCTTGGGCGTGGGCCGCACGCGTTCGAGCTGGTCGCGGAAGGCGGCCGCCAGCGGATCGCCGGCGAGATCGGGATGCTCCCAGGCGCTGCGGCGCGGCGGCAGGTTGCCGCTGAGGGCGTGGAAGCGGCGCTGCACGTCGGGCCGCGAGAGGTATTCCACCAGCAGCCACGCGGCATCGCCATGCGTGCCGCCGCGCGGCAGCACCAGGCTGGTTCCGCCCGCGATTCCGGCACCGGGGCCATCGGGGCCCGGCAGCGGCATCGTCCCCCATTGGTCGGCAAGCTCCGCCGGCGCGCGCCTGCGGAACTCGCGGATGTTCCATGGCCCCGACAGGTAGAAGGCGTTGAAGCCGCGGAAGAACTCGTCCCAGACGTTGGAGATCTGGGTTTCCGACAGCACCGGCGCCCAGCCCTCATCGAACATCCGCACATAGAACGCCAGCGCGCTGCGGAAACCCGGGCTGTCGAAGTTGCCGCGGGTGCCCTGCTCGCGCAGCAGCGGGTCGGGCTGCTGCAGGGCAAGCGACAGCTGCGGCTCGAACTCGTTGAGCGGCAGCAGGATCGCGTAGCGCCCCGGGCCGACGTGGCGCTTCACTGCGGCCATCGCCGCGGCCCATTCATCCCAGTTGCGTGGCAAGGCGGCGACACCCGCCTCGCGCAGGATGTCCTTGCGGTAGAACAACAACCGGGTATCGACGTACCACGGCACGCCGAACACGCGGTCGTCGACCACGTTGGTGTCCCAGATACCCGGGAAGTAATCGTCAGTGACGATTGCATCGGAGGCGTCGATACGCGCCTGCAGGGGCTCCAGCGCGTCGAGCGCCGCGAACTCCGGGATCCAGGTGTTGCCCAGCTGCAGCAGGTCGGGCATGGCGTCGGCGGCATAGGCGGTCAACAGCTTTTCGTGCGCCGCGCTCCAGGGAATCGCCTGCAGCTCCACGCGTACGTGCGGATGCTCACGCCGGAAGCCGGGCAGCAGTTCCGCGACCAGCTCTGCCTCACGGCCCATCGCCCAGAAGCGGATCGTGGTCGTGTCCCCGTCGGCCGGGCGCGCGCAGCCCGTCACCAGGCTGGCCACTGCCGCCAACGACAGGACGATGGCAAGGCCGGCGCGAAGGCGTGGCATCCCCGGTCAGTCCGCGAGCGACGGAGACGGCGCACGCGCCGGCACATCGCGGCGGCCTTCCGCTGGCGCACCGGCATCCGAAGTGCTGTCGCCCACCGCGTCCCCGCCGGTGGCGCCCGCGCTGTCCCCGGCGGCCGCTTCAGGCGTCTGCGCCTGCGCGTCCTTCCGGGCCTCGGCCTCATCCTGCGCCTGCTGCTCCGCCAGCCAGCCACCGGTGAAGCCCGCGCGCTCCAGTCCGGCGCGGATATAGGGATTGCGCTTCATCACGTTCCAGACGAATTCGCGCCTGTGGTTGGCGATGCCGATCAGGATCGGCCCCTGGTCGATGCCGATGTAATCGCTGGCCACCCAGCCCTTGCCGGGGACGATGCGCCCGGTCTTGAGCGGGATGTCGTAATCGAAGCTCGGATTGAACGAGTCCAGGAAGCCGTAGCTGGAATAGAGGTACTCACCATGCTGCTCGACCAGCGCCTGCGTGGCCGGGATCACCAGCTCGGGCGCGAAGGGCAGCGAGGCGATCGCCGCGGTGGGCGCGATGGTGCCGTCGTCGAAGGCGACCGCGATGCCCGCCCCGCGGGCACTGTAATGGCGGAACTCGCGCATCACGCCCTCGTATTCCTGGTCGGTGCGCTGCGGCCCGTCGCTCGCCGTCAGGCCCCAGATGTCGGCGCCGTAGCCCTTCCAGCCCATCGGGTTCTCGATCGCGTACGAGCGCTGGGCGTAGGTCGCGCGCCGCGAATTCTCGAAATAGTCGATGCCGCGGCCGCGCATGTAGGCGTCGCGGATGCCGCGGAAGTCGATCCAGGCATGCGTGTACTGGTGGCCGAACTGCGGCGCGAAGCTGAGGTACTCCTGGCCCTGGAAGATGCCCCAGCTGTCGTCGTAGGTGCGGGTCCATGCCTCCCAGGCCTCCGGCCCGATCGGATGCGTGGGCGAGGCCAGCGCCAGGATGTAGACCAGCATCGCCTCGTCGTAGCCGGTCCAGTCGTGCTCGATGAAGCCACGTTCGGGATACCAGCCCATCGAGATCAACGGCGGGCGCTGCTGCAGCCAGGGCCACTCGATGCGCCGGTAAAGCTCGTCGGCGACCTCGCGGATCCGCTGCTCGCGCGGATCGTCGCCGTCGTAATAGCTTTGCGCGAACAGCACGCCCAGCATCATCAAGCCGGTGTCGACGCTCGACAGTTCCACCCAGGGCTCGTAGCGATGGCCGGTACGCATGTCGAGGAAGTGGTAGAAAAACCCGCGGTGCCCGATGGTGCCGGTCTCTTCCGGCCCCTGCGGCGATTCAAGCAGGAACTCCAGCGTCAGCAGGGTCCGGTCCACTGCCTGCCGCCGGCTGATCCAGCCGTTCTCGATCCCGATCGGATACGCCGTCAGCGCGAAGCCGATCGCCGCCACGCTGGCGAACGGCCGCGACGGGAAGCGGTCGGGCGTCATGCCGTTGCGCTCGTCGGTGGTATCCCAGAAGAACTGGAAGGTGCGCTTCTCGATGTCGTCGAACAACGGCGGCAGCTGTCCGGCCGCCGCCGGCGCCACGGCATCGGGTGGTGGTGCGGTCACCACCACCTCCTCGATCGGCCCCGGCCGCGGCGGTGATACCTCGGGCTCCGGCGCGTCCCGCCCGCAGCCTGCGAACAAAAGGACGGCGAGCAAGGGCCCGACGTACTTCAAACGATGGAATGAAACGGATCGCATTGCCTTGATTGGCTCCTACCAGTCGAAGCCAAGGGACAGCTTGAACATCCTCGGCGGCCACACGGTGCCGTTGCCGCTGCGCCGACCGAATTCCGGGTTCGGATTCCCCGGGTCGCCGCGGCTCGTGTTGTAGTCGAGGTAGTTCTGCCAGTTGAACACGTTGATGAAGTCGCCACGGACACGGAACCTGATGTCGGTCCCGGTCTCCCACACCTTCTGTATGGCGACATCGAACTGCTTGAAGCCGATCGAACCATCCGGGATGAACTCGTCGAAGTAGCAGTTGCCGGGAGCGTCGACGTTGTAGCAGTTGACCGAATCCTTTGGCGACGGGCTCGCCAACGTCAGCTTGCTGGAGAAGGTGACTCCGGCCCACTCCGCGATGCCGGTCGCGACCAGGCGGTGCCTGGGCACGCCGACCGCCGTCAGGAACCGCTGGCCGTCCAGGCCGGGACCATCGAAAAGGTAGTGCTCGTCCCCATTGGCCGTATTGAAGCGGTTCTCCTTCGCGTCGCTGTAGGTGTACGCAACGGTCACGCCCCAGGGCGAATCACGGCTGAATGGTTTGTCGAGCGAGAACAGCAGCGAGTTCAACTTCGTCTCGATGCCGTTGTCGGCGATGACCAGCGTGCCGTAGCCCGGGATCGGCTGGCCCCAGGGCTGGCCGCCCCAGGTCGCATCCGGATTGGCGGGGTCGCGGAAGCTGCCGTCCGGCCAGCGGTTGCCCAGGGTGAACAGGATGCCCTCGTAGCTGCGCACATGGGACAACGTGGTCGACGTGTTCCAGTCATGGCCGCCCAGCGTGAAGCTGTTGCGGATGCCGACGCTGAGCTGGTCCGAGTACGGCGTCTCCAGATCGTTGTTGATCAGGTTGACCTCGGCGCCCAGGTTGGGACTGTCCGCGACCAAGGCGTAGAGGTTCTGGATATCGTAGTAGGACGGATCCCATTCCAGGCAGGTCGGTCCGGCTGCCGAGCAGTCATGGTCCGGGGTATTGAAGAAATAGGTGTAGCCGGGAAAGGTGTTCTTGGTCTGTTCCAGCGCGAGGTAGTCGAACAGAGTGCGGTCATAGGACCGCCCGACACCGCCGAACAGCACGTGGCGCTGGTCGGCAAAGAGGTCATACGAGAATCCCAGCCGCGGCGCCCAGTTGTCCTTGTCCGGCTTCCGGTTGCGGCCGTTGCTGATGTAATCCTCGATGTCGTAATCCACGTTCGGGCCCTGCAGATTGGGCCATGCCCTGAGCGCGGCCGCAAGATCCGCGGGAGTGACGAAGTCCTCGAACGCCGGCGTTTCCTCGTAGTCGTAGCGGAGGCCCATGTTGAGTATCAGCTTGTCGTTCACCTGCCAGTCGTCCTGCAGGTAGATGCCGAACTGCCTGTTGTTCGACCTCACCGCGCGGTCCTCGCCGCCAAGTGGCGCGCCAAATTCCACTTGCCAGGGCACGAACGCATCGACACTGGTGCGTCCCGCCTCCAGGTTTTCGTAGTAGTCCATCCGGTACTGGGCGTTGTAGGGCAGCTGCTCCAGTGATTCGACATCCACCGACTTCAGCTTGATGCCTGCCTTGAGCGTGTGCGCCTCGAATCCGGTGAACGTGAAATCGTTCTGCAGCGAATAGCCCTTCTGTCCCTTGTTCTGGTAATCGCGGCCGCCCCCAAGGTTGAGGATGGTGCTGCCGTCCTCGTTGACCAGTGTGTTGCGGATGTCCAGGCCCGGGCCGATGGTGATCGGGCGCGGACTCCAGAAATCATCCTCGGACGTCAGGTGGAAATCGTTGATCCAGCTGTCACCGGTCCACTGCCAGCGCAAGTCGATGCGGGTGCTGTCGTTGGTCTTGCTGGTGCCGTACGAAGGTGTGTTCGGGCCGTCGCCGATCCCCTGCAGCTCCTCTTCGTCGCGGCGCCTGACCGACAGGTCGACCATGTGGTCGTCGTTGACGTACCAGGTGAGCTTGCCGAAGTACATGTCCTGCTGGAACGGGGCGGTGTACGACCCGAGGTTGGCCGCGAGCTCCGGCGTCAGGTGCGCGGGATTGAACGCCGTGTCGCCGATGCGAACGTCGCGCGGGCGCTCGATTTCCTTGGCTTCGTAGGTGACGAAGAAGAACAGCCGGTCCTGGATGATCGGACCGCTGAACGCGACGCCGTACTGCTCCTCGCTCGAGGGAACCTTCGCGCCGTCCGCCTCCTCGCGCAGGGTCTTCGAGCGCCAGGTGTCGGAGGTGTAGTCCCGGAAGAAGCTGCCTTCGAACTCGTTGCCGCCCGAGCGCGTCACCGCGGTGATGGCGGCGCTGCTGATCTGGTCGTACTCGGCCTTGTAGTTCGAGGTGATGACCTTGTACTCGCCGATCGCAAGCTGCGGGAACGGGTTGCCGCTGGTGGAATCCTGGCCGCTGACACCGCCCTTCAGCACATAGTTTTTCTGGCCCACGCCGTCGATGAAGACGTTGATGCCATTCGAACTCTGGGATCCGCCGCGCAACTTGCTGGAGCCATCGGAGCCGGTTTCGAAAATCATGCCCGGCACGGTGTCGGCAAAGGCGAGGAAGTTGCGCGACGCCTGGGGGAGCGCCTCGATCTGCCGCTGCGAGACGTAGGTCGCGACTTCGGAGGTGCGCGTTTCAATCATGGGCGGGGCGGTGACGACGACGGTGTCGAACTCCGTCGCCTCGCCGGAGGGGGCGGCTTCGGCCAGGCCACCGGCGCGCAGGTCCAGCGTCGCTGTCTGGCCAATGCGCAGGGACACTTCCTGGCTGCTGGCCTCGCCACCGGCGACCACGTCGACCCGGTACGGACCCGGCGGCAGGCCGCCCAGGCTGTAGCTGCCGTTGCTGGCCTGCACGCTGCGCGTCAGGCCCGTCGCGGTATTGGTGGCCGTCACCGTGGCTTCGGTCGCGGGAGCCGAATCGACCAGGACCTGGCCGCGCAGCGTGGCGCCGGTCGATTGGGCCATGGCCGGCGCGGACAGCAACATCGCGGCCGCAAGCGCGCAGCACAGCAGGCTGCGCCTCGGTGAAAGGACCGGGTGTCGGCTCCGCGGATGGTTGTGGTTCGATTTCATGCGTGTCCCCTCCCAGGGCGGTCTCACGATGGGCGGCCGGGGATCGCGGCCGTCTCCGGATGTTCAGGAACTGTCACGGGCAGCGGTGTGAATACGCGTGGTCCCGGTGGACGCGCGCACTACGAGGCTGGGCGAGAGCGCTGCCGGTGGCGGTGCCGCAGCCGTGGCCGCGGAACCCGTCTGCAGACGCCCGATCAGCGTCTCCAGCGCCCTGCCCCCAAGTTCGGCGATGTCCACCCGCATCGTGGTGAGCGCGGGCTGGACATGGCGTGCCAACGGGATATCGTCGAAGCCTGCAAGCGCAATGTCAGCAGGCACCTCCACGCCGGCATCGACGAGTCCGCGCATGCAGCCGACCGCCATTGCGTCATTGGCTGCGAACACGGCGTCGGGACGGCAGCCTCCGGCGAGCAGTTGGCCGGAAGCACGGAGCCCGGACGCCTCACTGAAGTCCCCTGCCAGCACGTGGGGCGTGCTGCCGGGAAGGCTGGCGGCCAGTTCGTCCTCGTAGCCGCGCCGGCGTTCGCGGGCATCATGGTTGTCCGCGGGGCCGGAAACGAAGGCGATCCGGCGACGGCCGCCGGCAACCAGGTGCCGGACCATGGTGCGCGCGCCGCCATAGCCGTCCACGCCCACGCCCGGCCGCGTGCCTCCGGGGTCTACGGTGTTGATCAACACGGCGGGCAGCGCCGGCGTGAGGTGACCGGCCAGGAATCGCGAGCCTTCGTCGGTCGGCGCCATCACCAGCACGCCGTCGACGCGGCCACGCATCGCCTGCAGCGCCGCGCCCTGCTCCGTCGGGTCGCCATGGTCGCTGGATACCAGCAGGTGCAGGCCGTTGGCGCGCGCCACCTGGCCAATGCCGCGGATCAGCTCGGAGAAGAACTCCCCGTGCAGGTCGGGAAGCACCACGCCCACGGTGTGCGTGCGCCGGCTGCTGAGGGCACGCGCGGCCTGGTGCGGGGCATAGTCGAGCTCTCGCGCCACCCGGAGCACGCGCTCGCGCACCGCCGCGGCAACGTTGCCGTGGCCATTGATGGCGCGCGACACGGTGGCCACCGACACCCCGGATTCGCGCGCGACGTCCTTGATCGTGACCGCCATCGATCCTCACTCTTTCCTGGACGGGATCAAATGTAAACGTTTACATCCGCTCGCCGCAAAGGCCGCGCATGCTGCGCCACGGCAGTTTTCCAATCCGGCCGCCCGCGCAGCGAACCGTGCGCACGCGGCCGTTGTTCAGGGCAGCACGCGCCGGAACGGGCGCACTTCGACGCTTTCGTAGACCCCGGCGGCGACATAGGGATCGGCATCGGCCCAGGCCCGGGCCTCCTCGAGCGACTCGAAGCCCGCGATCACGATGCTGCCGCTGAAGCCGGCGGGACCCGGATCTTCGGAATCGATCGCCGGGCACGGGCCGGCCACGAGCAGGCGGCCTTCGTCACGCAGCGCGTGCAGGCGCGCAAGGTGCGCTTCGCGCGCGGTGGCGCGCCTGTCCAGCACGTCGGGACCGTCACGCCCTTCGATCGCATACCACATCAATCCGGCTCCACTCGCGGCAATGGCCGCCATCCTAGCCGCAACCGGCGATGAAGCCACGGCATCGGCGGGCTGGACAATCGATATTCCCTGCCCGTACCCTGAGCCGCGGTTCCGGATGCCGGAACGCAGGGGCGGTGCGATCCCTGCCCGTCCTGCCCCCACCGGCCCGCCCACGACTTCACTGCCACCACGCGCCGCCACGGCCCTGCCGTCGCGCCCGGGCGGAGTGGTCGGGCTGCACTACCCGCGGCTTTCGCTGCACAGACGTATTCCGCGGTTCCATATCGGGGCCGGGTGCGTGACGTCCCACAGTTCCAGTGGCCCGGAGGGGGCCGCGACCCGATGACCCAAGCCGGTTCAGACACCGCCGCCATATCCGCGCCCGACGCCCCCGCGTCCGGGAGCCGACCGCTGCAGCAGGAAATGCCGCTGGCGATGGTGCATGGCCAGCCAGTGCTGCAGGTGCCGCAGGACCTGTACATCCCGCCGGACGCGCTCGAGGTCATCCTCGAAGCCTTCGAGGGCCCGCTCGACCTGCTGCTGTACCTGATTCGCCGCCAGAACCTCGAGATCCTCGACATCCCGGTGGCCGAGATCACCCGCCAGTACGTCGCCTACATCGACGTGATGCAGGAGCTGCGATTCGAACTGGCCGCCGAATACCTGGTCATGGCCGCGATCCTGGCCGAGATCAAGTCGCGGATGCTGCTGCCGCGGCCTCCGGCGGATGAAGGCCTGGAGGACGACCCGCGCGCGGACCTGGTCCGCCGGCTGCAGGAATACGAGCGCTTCAAGCAGGCGGCCGAGGACATCGACACCCTTCCCCGCCTGGACCGGGACACCAGCGTTGCCAGCGCGCACGTCCCCGAGCGCGCCGAAGTGCGGCTGCCGCCAGCGGTGGACCTGCGCGAGATGCTGATGGCCCTGCACGACGTGCTCAAGCGCGCCGAGCTGTTCACCGGCCACGCCATCAAGCGCGAGGCGCTGAGCGTCCGCCAGCGCATGGGCGAGCTGCTCGCCCGCCTGGAGGACGGGGCCTTCCACCGTTTCGAGCAACTGTTCGAAGCGCGCGAAGGCCGGCTGGGCGTGGTGGTCACCTTCCTGTCGATCCTCGAGCTCGCCAAGGAGCAGTTGCTCGAGGTGGTGCAGGAGGAAGCCCTCGGGCCGATCTACGTCAAATCGCTGGCCCTGGTCCGCGAGGACGACCGGCCGCTGGAGTTCTCCAGCGAGTTCGACGACGACGGCATCGCCGCGAACAATGACGACGCGGCACGCTGACACGCCGCATTCCGCAACAGGACGCACATGGATCCACAACTGATCAAACGCATCGTCGAGGCCGCGCTGCTGGCCAGCAGCCAGCCACTCACCGTGGTGCAGCTCAACGGCCTGTTCCCGCTGGACGAGCCCGCACCGGATGGTGGCGTGGCACAGGCGCTCGAGGCGCTGCGGGAAGAGTCCGCGATGCGCGGCGTGGAACTGGTCGAGGTCGCTTCGGGTTGGCGCTACCAGGTGCAGGCCGACGTCCACGCCTGGGTCGCGCGGCTGTGGACCGAGCGCCAGGTGAAATACACCCGCGCCACGCTCGAGACCCTGGCGCTGATCGCCTACCGCCAGCCGATCACCCGCGGCGAGATCGAACAGGTCCGCGGCGTGGCCACCAACAGCAATATCATCAAGGCGCTGGAAGAGCGCGAATGGATCCGCGTAGTCGGCCACCGCGACATGCCGGGCCGGCCCGAGCTCCTCGGCACCACCAAGGGCTTCCTCGACTACTTCGGCCTCAAGCGCCTGGACGAACTGCCGCCGCTGTCGGAGCTGAAGGATTTCGGCGAACTCGAGCCGCAGCTCCGCTTTGAGCCGCAAGCAAACGACGAAGACGGCGCGATGCCGGTCGGCGACATCAACGCGGGGCACGATGGTGCCGGCGCGGAAGCAACGAAAGAACAAGAAGCAGAAACACCAACCGAACCAGACGCAGACGCCGTGGACCCCACCGAATCTGCATCCTCCCTGCCGCAAGACGCGGCACAACAAGAAGATGCCCTCGCCGTTGACGGCGACAGCATCGGAGTGGAACAGGAATGACCGAAGACAAGACGGGCGGCCGCAAGCTGTCGCTCAAGCGCACCACCGACACGGCCACCGGAGCCGAAGCCCCCCGCATGGAGGAGCGCCTGCACAAGGTGCTCGCACAGGCGGGCCTGGGCTCGCGCCGCGCGCTGGAACAGCGAATCTCCGAGGGCCTGGTCAAGGTCAATGGCGAGGTTGCCCAAGTCGGCATGAGCATCGGCGGCGGTGACCGCGTCGACCTCGACGGCCGCAGCTTCGTTGCCAGCGCGCTGACCGAGCCGGCGCGCGTGCTGCTCTACAACAAGCCCGAGGGCGAAGTCACCACGCGCGAGGACCCCGAAGGCCGGCCCACGATCTTCGACTCCCTGCCCGCGCTGAAGGGCGCGCGCTGGATCGCGATCGGCCGCCTCGACATCAACACCACCGGCCTGCTGCTGCTCACCACCGACGGCGAGCTGGCCAACGCAATGATGCACCCCTCGTTCGAGATCGAGCGCGAGTATGTCTGCCGCGTGCGTGCGCCCGAAGGCCACGAGACCGTGCCGGAAAGCAGCGTCGACCAGCTGCGGCGCGGCGTCGCGCTGGAGGACGGCCCGGCGAAGTTCGATGACATCAAGCGCATCGGCGGCACCGACTCCAACGAGTGGTTCCAGGTGCTGCTGAAGGAAGGCCGCAACCGCGAAGTGCGCCGCCTGTGGGAATCGCAGGGCTGCCAGGTCAGCCGCCTCAAGCGCGTCCGCTACGGACCTGTCGAGCTGCCGCAGCCGCTGCTGCGCGGGCAGTCGCAGGAGCTGGTGGATGACAAGGTCCAGGCCCTGCGCAGCAAGCTCGGACTCGAGGACGGCGCACCGGCCGCACTGACCCTGCTGCCGGTGATCGGCCAGCGCCGGGCGGCCAAGTCCACCGTCCAAGTGGGTGGCGAGCACCGCAGCCAGGGCTATGTCGGCGGCCACAGCACGGCCGACGAAGGCCGCGAGCTGCGGCGTTTCGACAACGTGCGCGAGGACCGCGGCCGTCGTGGCGGCGGACCGCGCAAGCCATCCGGCGGCCTCACGGTCACGGGCGAGGCAGCCGCGCGACAGTCGAACAATCCGCTCAAGCAGCGCAAGGACAAGCGCGCCCTGCCCGAGGGCAACCCGGCCGCGTTCCGCAGCTGGTACGTGCCCGATGGCGTCGACACCGGCCCGACCGGGCACCGCAACGCCGGTCCGGGCGCAGGCAAGCCTGCCGGCCGCAAGCCGGCCGGCGGCGGACGCCCGGGTGGCGCGGGCAGACCAGCACGCGCGGGGAATCCCTATGGCAAGGCACCGTCGTTCCCCTCCGATCACGCAACGCCAGGCGCCGGCCCTCGTGGCCCGGGCGCAGGTCGCGCTGGACGTCCCGGCGGGGCTGCCGGTGCGGGCAGGCCTGGCGGCCCTGGCAGGCCCGGTGGCGGCAAGCCGGGCGCTGGACGGCCGGCGGGTGGACGCCCGGGCGGCGGTCGCCCCGCAGGCGCGGGTCCTGGCGGCAATCGCGGCCCCCGCGGCGGCGGCGGCGGCGGCGGTGGCGGGCGACGCGGCGCCTGAGAAAGGTCAGCCGGTCGCGAGGCTGAAGGCGTCGCCGTCAAGCAGCGCCGGGAAGTGTTCGCGATGGGCAGCCAGCGTGTCGGCAAGGAGGGTCGTGGTCACCACGACCTCCTCGTCCGCGCATTCGCTGAGCGGCGCGCCTAGGAAGTCGATTACCGCGCTGTCGCCGCTGTAGGCCAGGCCGTTGCCGTCACGCCCCACGCGGTTCAGGCCGGCCACGTAGCACAGGTTCTCGATCGCGCGCGCGCGCAGCAGCGTCTTCCAGGCATAGGCGCGCGCCGCCGGCCAGTTCGCCACGTACAGCTGCAGGTCGAACGCGGGCCGACCCTCGGCATCCAGCGTGTTGCGCGCAAACACCGGAAAGCGCAGGTCGTAGCAGACCAGCGGATTGATCCTCCAGCCTCTGAGTTCAACCACCAGGCGTTCGCGACCCGCGGCATAGCGCTCGTGTTCGCGCGCATAGGTGAACAGGTGCCGCTTGTCGTAATGCTGCAGCCCGCCGTCGGGCGCGGCCCAGATCATGCGGTTGTAGACATCGCCGCCCACGCGCAGCTGCACGCTGCCCGACACCACCGCGCCCAGCGCCTGCGCCTGGTCGCGCATCCACTGCACGGTCGGCCCGTCCATGCCTTCGGCCTGGTCGATGGCGTCGTTGCTGAAGCCGCTGGTGAAGGTTTCCGGCAGCAGCACCAGGTCGGTGATGCCGCGCAGCGATGCGATCAGACCGCCGTAATAGTCGCGGTTGCCGGCGGGGTCGTGCCAGAGCGTTTCGCCCTGGACCAGGGAAATGCGCAGGTTGTCCATGGGGCGATCTTAGTCTGCCCGGACGCCGCGGGCGACGATGGCCGCAACGTGGCCTGCGGTCGCAGCTATAGCTGCTCCTACAGCTGGGTGAGGCGTTCGATGGCCGCATCCAGCGTCGGCTGCACCTTGGCGAAGCACAGTCGCGCCAAGCGCTGCCCGGGCGGCGGGGTTTCATAGAACGGCGACAGCGGGATCGATGCCACGCCGTGCTCGATCGTCAGCCAGCGACAGAATTCGACGTCCGCAAGATCGCTGACTTCGGAGTAGTCGACCAACTGGAAGTAACCGCCGGGCACCGGCAGCGGCCGCAGACGCGTGCCCAGCAGCTGTTCGCGGAACGCGTCGCGCTTGGCCTGATAGAAATCGCCCAGTCCGAGGTGGTGCTCCGGTTCCTCGCGCAGCATCTCCGCGAACGCATGCTGCGCCGGCGCGAAGCTGCAGAACACGTTGTATTGGTGCACCTTGCGGAACTCGAGCGACAGCCCCGGCGGCGCGATGCAGTAGCCGAGCTTCCAGCCGGTGCAGTGGTAGGTCTTGCCGAAGCTCGATACCACGAAGGCGCGCTCGCGCAGCGCCGGATAGCGCAGCGCGGACTCATGGCGTGCGCCGTCGAAGACGATGTGCTCGTAGACCTCGTCGGAAATGAGCCAGACGCCGCTGTCCTCGACGATGGCCGCAAGCTCGGCCATGTCGTCGGCAGTCAGCATCGCGCCGGAAGGATTGTGCGGCGAGTTGACGATCAGCATGCGCGTCTTCGGACCGATCGCGGCCCGCACCCGCGCCCAGTCGGGGGCGAACGTGGCCGGATCAAGCGGCACGTGCACGGCGCGCCCGCCGGCCAGGTCGATCGCCGGCTCGTAGCAGTCGTAGGCCGGGTCCAGCACCACCACTTCGTCGCCGGCGCGGACCACCGCGTGGACGGCGTTGAAGATCGCCTCGGTGGCGCCGCTGGTCACGGTGACCTCGGCGTCCGGGTCCGGGCGATACCCGTACAGCGCCGCGGTCTTGTCGGCGATCGCCTCGCGCAGCGCGGCCACGCCGGTCATGGGCGGATACTGGTTGTGGCCGGCGCGCATCGCGCGGTCGACGGCATCGACCAGGCGCGCCGGGACCTCGAAATCGGGGAAGCCCTGCCCGAGATTCACGGCACCGTGTTCCGCCGCGAGCTGCGACATCAAAGTGAAAATGGTCGTCCCCACCTTCGGGAGTTTGGTGCCCGGCATCGCATCCTCCGCATCCGGCCGCCTGCCGGTGGAGCCGTGAGTTTACGCAGGCCTCCGACTCGCGTTAAATCCCGGATATGTCGAAGCCCCTGCCCCCCGTCTCCGACGCCGACGCCGAGCGCCTTGCCGTCGCGTACCTGCAGGCGGAATACCGCTGGGCGCGCGATGGTGACTGGCACGACATCCGCGTCGGCCTGCCGGCCCCGGGGCTGGAGCTGCTCCACCCCCAGGTGCGGAGCTTCGGGCTGCTGTCGGCCTGGAATCCGTTTTCGCAGCCGCGCGCCGAAGCCTCCAACCGGTTCGAGGATGCCGCACTCGAGGCCGAACTCACCGGGCGTGGCCTGGAGCACCTCCCCGCATTCTCCTCCGCGACCAACCGCAGCTGGCGCGAACCCGGCTGGGTGATCTTCGACATCGGCAGCGACGAACTCGACGCCCTCGCCCAGCGCTTCGGCCAGCTCGGCGCCCTGTGGTGGCTGCGCGGCGATCCGGTGCGCCTGCGCATGCAGGCGAAACGGCCGGCACAGCCCGGGCCCGCAGCCGCGGCCGACTGGCTAGAATAGCGACCCTCCGGTCGCCGTCGCGGCCCGTGCCGCACGATGCCCCCAGCCGCCAGCCCAGCACCCGCCCTGCTCTCCGCCCAGGCCCTGCGTTTCACGCGCAATGAGATGCCGGTGTTCGGCCCGGTCGATTTCGAGGTTGGTGTCGGTGAGGCACTCCTGGTCCAGGGCGAGAACGGCGCCGGCAAGACCACGCTGCTCAAGGTGCTGGCAGGGCTGCTGCGTGCCGACGGCGGCGCGATCCGCTTCCAGGGCCAGCCCGCGCTGCCGGCGCTGCGCGCGCGGGTGATCGGCTATCTCGGGCACCTGCCCGGGCAGAAGGCCGATCTCAGCGCGCTGGAAAACCTGCGGTTCCTGTGCGGCCTGCATGGCAGCCGCCCCGGCATGTCGCTTGAAGATGCGATGGCGACCGTCGGCCTGGCCGGTTACGAGGACGCACTCGCACGCCAGATGTCGGCCGGACAGCGCAAACGCCTGTCGCTGGCGCGGCTGTGGCTGTCGCCGGCGCCGCTGTGGCTGATGGACGAGCCCTACGCCAACCTCGACCTCGAGGGCATCGAACTGGTGAACCGGATGGTGCAGGCCCACCTGCGCGAAGGCGGCGGCGCCATGGTCACCACCCACGGTGCCTATGCCGCGCCTCCCGTACGCACCCGGCTGCTGCAGCTGGAGCGGCCGTCGTGATGTGGTCGGCCGCGCGCGCGCTTGCCAGCCGCGACCTGCAGCTGCTGTGGCGCAGGCGCGGCGATGCCCTGCAGCCGGCGCTGTTCGCGCTGCTGGTGCTGGTGCTGTTTGCGCTGGCGCTGGGCAACGACCGGGCAATGCTGGCGCGGGTGGCACCGGGCGCGCTGTGGGTGGCGGTACTGCTCTCCGGGCTGCTCGCACTGGACACCCTGTTCCGCAGCGACGCCGAGGATGGTTCGCTTGAACAATGGCTGCTGGCGCCGGTGCCGCTGGCCTGGCTGGTTCTGGTTCGCGTGGCCACGCACTGGCTGACCACGGCCCTGCCTCTGCTGCTGGCGATGCCGCTGCTGGCCGAGCTCATGGCGCTGCCGCGCGCGCACTGGCCCGTGCTGTTCGCCGCGCTCGCGCTGGGTACGCCATTGCTGGCGCTGCTGGGCGCGGTGGTCGCAGCGCTCACCGTGGGCATGCGTCGCTCCGGGATCCTGGTCGCGCTGCTGGCGCTGCCGCTGTACGTGCCGGTACTGGTGTTCGGCGCCGGCAGCGTCACTGCCGCCGCCCAGGGCTTCGATCCCGTGGGCGGCCTGTTGCTGCTTGCCGCGGGGCTCGTCGCAGCGATCGTTCTGGCCCCACTCGCCGCCGCCGCGGCGATACGGATCGCACTGGCCTAGGCATGGCGACCGGAACCAGGCCATGGTGAATCCACCGCCCCCGCCATCCGACGATGTGGCGCAGGTCCCGGGCCGCAAGCCCCGGCCGGACCGGCCGACGGGACGCGCGAAGGTACGCGCGGACCGCTTCCTCGAAGTGGGCACCGAAGTCTTCATGGAAAAGGGCTACCGCAACGCCCGCCTGTCGGACATCGTGGCCCGCGCAGGTGGTTCGCTGTCAACGCTCTATGGTGCCTTCGGCGACAAGGAGGGCCTGGCACACGCGGTCATGGAGCGCAGCATCCGCTCGTTCGGCGAAGGCCTCGACATCCTCGACGATCCCGCTCTCACGCCTGCCGACGCGCTGCCGGCTGCCGCCGAGCGCCTCGCCGTGGAAATGCTTTCGCCGGAACGCACCGTCAGCCATCGCATCATCATCGGCGAGGGCCTCGCCTTCCCGGAGCTTCGCGACTGGTTCTTCGAGCATGGCGTGGAGCCGGCGCATGCTCGCCTGGCGGATTATTTCGCCCGCCAGGCGAAGGCGGGAACGCTGGCGGTCGAATGCCCCGAGGAAGCTGCGAACCAGTTCTACATGATGGTCTTCGGCGGCACGATCATCCGCAGCATCAACGGCATGCGCACGCCCGCGGATCACTCGACGGTGCGTGCCGAGGCGCGGTCCGCTGCCCATATGTTCCTTCGCGGCGCCCTCCCCCGCTGAGTTGGTGTGCAGTGCAGCTTGACGAAAGCTGAACGCCAGACAACACTCCTGTAACGCCGGTTACACGCCAGCCGATTTCACGTCGGGCCAGCCAAAGGGAGAGAGAGGGCGATGCGGGTTTTCATCGGAAGTCTGTTGGCACTCGCTGCGGCCGTCCTGCTAGGCGCCGGTTTCCTGGCACCGGTCGCGGCACAACAGGCTCCCAAAAGCAGCCTGCCTTCGACGCATTTCGGAAGCGAGCAGCCGGTATCGCCGCACGGCTTCAACGCCGCCCCGGGCTTCGCCAACGCCCCGGTCGCGCGCAATCCCGACAGCCCGGATGCGCGTGCCGTGGGCGAGGCGGTCTGCACCGCCTGCCACACCCGGGAGACCACGAACTTCGCGCATACCGTCCACGCCTTGGGCATGAGCGCGGCCCTGGCTGCCGATCCCGGCACGGCGACCTGCGAGTCCTGCCATGGCGGCGGCTCGCGCCACATCGAATCGCCCACCACGCCGGGCTCGATCATCGCCTTCACCAAGGACGGAGGCACCGACGTCGACACCCAGGCCGCCAGCTGCCTCGGCTGCCACTCCGGCGGCCAGCGCGACCAGTGGGCGGGCTCGGTGCACCAGCGCAACGATCTGTCGTGCAGCGACTGCCACAACCCCATGGCGAAGTTCTCATCCGAAGGGCTGCTGGCCAAGCCATCGATCAGCGAGACCTGCGCCGGCTGCCACCAGGACGTGCGCCAGCAGTTCAACCGCCGCTCGCACATGCCGCTGCCCGAAGGCCAGATGAGCTGCGCCGACTGCCACAACCCGCACGGCACCATCAATGCCAGCCTGCTCAAGACCGATACGGTCAACGAGACCTGCTACCAGTGCCATGCCGAAAAGCGCGGGCCGATGTTGTTCGAGCACGCGCCGGTGCGCGACAGCTGCCTGAACTGCCACACCCCGCACGGCTCCAACCAGCAGGCGCTGCTGGTGGCACCGGTGCCCTTCCTGTGCCAGCAGTGCCACTCGCACGTGCGCCATCCGAACGACCTGCACACCGGCACCTCGCTGGCCGGCCAGCCCGGAGCGGATGAGCGCCTGATTGCGCGCGGTTGCATCAGCTGCCATTCCCAGGTCCACGGATCCAACCATCCCTCGGGTCCACGGCTGCACAAATAACGGCATCGACGCGCAGGAGGTCCGACATGAACCCAGGTAACCGCCGCATCGCACGTCACCACCCGCTATGGCTTGCCCTGCTCGGCGCGCTTGTCTTCCCTGCGCTTGCCCAGGACAGCGGCGTCGGCGTCGACCTGCAGCTCGGCAACGCCATCGATCCCGACGGCATGGCGCAGTACGGCTGCAACGCCGACGGCATGAGCTGGCTCAGCGCCGAGCGCAAGCGTACGCCGAGCGGCCACCTGTATCCCTGCGTCCCCGACTTCGGCCAGCCGCGAGAGCTTTCCGGCGGCTGGCTGTTCTCCGGCACCCTCGGCATCGGTTACATCGACATCAATGACGAGCGCAACACCAACTGGCTGCGCTTCAACAACTGGTCCGACGGACTGGTCGCCCGCCTGGCACTGGCGTATACCCGCCCGACCGACGGCAGCCACGCCGAAATCCGCGGCGCCCGCGTCAACTCCGACAACCAGTTCATCAAGGCGACCTGGGGCCGCGCCGGCCACTACCGCCTCGAAGCTTTCGCACGCAGCCAGCCCAACGTCACCAGCGGCGCGGCGCGTTCGATCTGGGACGGCGTTGGCAGCGATTACCTGGCGCTGAAACCCGGCCTGACGCCGGCGGGCAGTACCCATGCCGAAGTTGACGCGGTCTCCGCAGCTGCCATGCCGCAGGTGCTCAAGGTGGTGCGCGACAAGTTCGGCATGTCCGGCAATTACATGTTCAGCCGCCAGCTCACCGCCTATTTCGGCGCCAGCCACGAGCAGCGGGAGGGCGCGCGCCCGTTCGGCGGCGCGTTCTTCTTCGCCTTCATCTTCCCTGGTTCCGGTGGCGTGTACGAAACCCCGCGCCCGATCGACGACAGCACCTTCAACGTCAACGCCGGCCTGCGCTACGCCAGCAACGAATGGAACTTCGACGTCGGCTACAGCGGCTCGATGTTCCGCACCGGCAACCGCCGCTTCAGCTATGAAGTGCCGTTCGCGTTCCCGTCGCTGGTCCCGGGCTTCGGCAATTACCCGCTGACCGTGGGGGAGTTCGCCTACGAGCCGGAGAACGACTACCACAACCTCAAGGCAACCGCGACGCGCAAACTCGAGGGCAACGGCCAGTTCTCCGTGACCGCCTCGTTCTCGACCTCGCGGCAGGACGACCAGCTGCTGCCGCCGATGAACTGCGCCAGCGGTGACCAGTTCGGCCTGACCGTGCCACCGTTCGCCTTCAACTGCTCCGACTGGAACACGACCGCGGCGCTGTCGCAGCGCAGCGCCGACCTCAGCATCGACAGCACCCTCGTCAACGCGCGCCTGGTGATGCAGCCGGCCGAGCGCGTGACCATGCAGGGCAACCTCAAGTTCCACCGCCAGGACTACAAGGGCGACTATTTCGCCTACAACCCGCTGACCGGCCAGTACGGCTACATCGCGGAAAACGGCGCCCAGGGCAGCTCGGTGCCGCTGGAAATGGGCGTCTGGGACCCGGTGTTGTTCCCGAGCGTGATCACGCGGATCCGCAACCTGCCGCTGGACAAGGACATCCTCGAGGGCAGCTTCGGCGTCGACTGGCGGGTGAACGACAAGAACACCCTGGGCGCCTCACTCGGCTTCACGCGCACGGACCGCGATCACCGCGAGGTCGAGCGCCAGGAGGACATGCTGGTCAAACTCACCTGGAGCAGCCGCGCGATCGAGGACGTGACCCTGCGCGCCAACTATTCCTATCTTGATCGCGAGGGGCGCGACTACAACTACGACCCCTACCATTTCACCTATTCGATGGACCTGCCCGGATTCATCGACGACGGCAACATCTGGCCGCATACCCTTTCCGAACTGCGCAAGTACGACGTCGGCGGCCGCAAGCAGCACAAGGCGACCCTGATCACCACCCTGGCCCTGCCGCGCAACCACACGCTGTCAGGCACGCTGCGCGGCGACTGGAACGATTACGACGCCGAATTCGGCCGCCAGGACTACGACAGCCTCGGCGCCAGCCTGTCGTGGGACTGGCAGCCCGACGAGCGCACCACGGCGAACGTCTTCCTCGGCTACGACCGTTCCGAGCTTGGCATGGCCAACATCAACGAGATCGCGGCATTCGGCAACGACCCGGATCTTGGAGGCGACACCTACATCGACGCCGGCCGCTGGTGGGTCGACGACGACCAGCGCAACTACTACGCCGGCATCAACTTCAGCCGCCAGTTCGACCGCAGCCACCTCGAACTCGGCTGGAACTACGCCGATTCACGCGGTCAGACCGGCTATCGCTTCAACTCCCCCGATGCACTGGCCTACCCGGCCATGGCCGCGGCCGCGGGCAACGGCTTCGCGCCGATGGTGCATCGGACCAACACCTTCACCCTGTCGTGGGCGATCCCGATCAGCGAACGGGTCGGCCTGCGCCTGTTCGACACCTACGAGACCGGGCGCATGGCGGACTGGCACTACTTTGGCCTTGACCAGAGCCTTGTGAGCGCGAACCGCGTCTACCTCGACAGCGGCCCTTCAAGCTATTCCGTGAACATGGTCGGAGCCCTGCTGGAGGTGAAGCTGTGAACGCGCGCGCGAGGATGGGCGGACTGATGCTTGCAGCGGCGGTGGTGATGGCCACCGCGGCCGGCGCCCTGGCACAGGATGCGTCTGCGCCAACCGCATCGGCGCCGGCGGAACCGGTGGCGGACGAACCCGCACCGGAAGCGGTGGCCGCCGCCGTGGAGAGCATGCCGGAAGCCGTGACACCGCATTATTTCGACCTGCGGCGGATCACACCGATCAGCGGCGACCCGGCGCGCGGCCAGGCCCGTTCGGAGCTGTGCGCCGCCTGCCACGGACCGGACGGCATTTCCGTCGTGCCCCTGTACCCCGACATCGCCGGCCAGCGTGCCGACTACATGTACTGGCAGCTCGTCAAATTCAAGGACACCGGTTTCGGCGACAGCGTGATGGCGGCGATCGTGGCCGAACTCGGCGAAGAGGACATGCGTGACCTCTCGATCTACTACGCCGGGCTCCCTGCGGCAGGCCCGCCTGCGGCCGCGACCGAAGGACCCGAACCCGGGCCTGACGCCGAAGTGCCTGATCCCGCCCTGCTCGCGCGGGGCGAGCGACTCTACCTTTCCGGCGACCCGGCGGCCGGTATTCCGCCGTGCCAGGCCTGCCATGGCGAGGACGCACGCGGGCATCCGGACGCCTACAAGGTCGACGCCGCAGGCTTTACGCCCTATGCCGCCTACCCGTCCCTGCGCGGCCAGCGCAACGCCTACCTGATGGCGCGCATTGCCGAATACCAGGAAGGCAAGCACACCAGCCTGACCACCGATTTCATCATGAGCGGCGCCGCCCACCACCTCGACCAGGACAGCGTGCAGGCCGTGGCGGCATGGCTGTCATCGCTTCCGCGTTGACCCAGGTCAGGGCGCGTTCGGTGTCCGGGGGTATCATGTAATGGCAGTTACACACCATCCCCGCACTCCCTGGAGTCTCACCATGCTTCGCAAGATCCTCTTCGCTTCCGCCCTCCTCCTCGGCGCCCCCGCTGCCATGGCCGCGACCTGTGCGGTCGATATCGAAGGCAACGACGCAATGAAGTTCAACGTCGCCAACATCGACGTCAGCAAGAGCTGCAAGGACTTCACCATCAACCTCAAGCACACCGGCCAGCTGCCGAAGGTCGCCATGGGCCACAACGTGGTGATCGCCGCCACGTCGGACATGAAGGGCATCGACGCCGACGGCATCAAGGCCGGCGCGGCCGCGGACTACGTCAAGGCCGGCGACAGCCGCGTCATTGCGCACTCGAAGCTCATCGGCGGTGGCGAAAGCACTTCGGTGACCTTCCCGGTCGCCAAGCTCGGCGCCGGCCCGAATTCGTTCTTCTGCAGCTTCCCCGGCCACTCGGCGCTCATGAAGGGCACCATTACCCTGAAATAAGGCGCCGCCGGGTACCTTCGCGGAACGACGCGATGCCGTTCCGCGTGCTTGGCCCGGGGGGCCAAACCTGAAAGAATGGCCTGTCTGGCGAAGGCCCGGCAGGCCCTTTGAGCCGGCGAATCGCGGGCCAGCCCCACCTCCTCCCAGCGGAAACGATGTCCGACATGAATCCGGTGATCCGCTGGTTCCATCAACTCGGCTCACCACCCTCTTTTGACCGCTTTGCCGCCAGATGGTCTCCCTGGGGCTACGCGCTGGGCGCACTGGTGATGGCCTGGGGCGTGTACGGAGCGCTGTTCCAGGTGCCCGCCGACTACCAGCAGGGCGACAGCTTCCGCATCCTGTACATCCATGTGCCCGCGGCCTGGATGAGCCTGCTCGTGTTCGGGCTGATGGCGCTCTACTCCGCGATCGCGCTGATCTGGCGGATCAAGCTCTGCGAGATCCTGGCCATGGCCTGCGCGCCGATCGGCGCCGCCTTCACCGTCGTCACCCTTGTGACCGGTTCGATCTGGGGCAAGCCCATGTGGGGTACCTGGTGGGACTGGGATCCGCGGCTGACCAGCCAGTTGGTGCTGCTGTTCCTCTACCTGGGCGTGATCGGGCTCTACCAGGCCATCGACGACCGCCGCACCGCCGCGCGCGCCGCGGGCCTGCTGGCCCTGGTCGGCGTGGTGATGCTTCCGATCATCCGCTACTCGGTGGTGTGGTGGAACTCGCTGCACCAGGGCCAGACCATCCGCGTGTTCGGCGAGTCCTCGATGGACCCGAGCATGATGCCGCCGCTGGTGTGGATGCTGATCGGCACCAAGCTCTGGTTCGCCGGTTCGCTGCTGGCGCGCGCACGCGCCGACAACCTGCAGCGCGAGGGCGGCAAGGACTGGGTCCGCCGGCTCGCCGCGGCGGCCAAGGCCGGGGCGCACGCATGAGCTATCGAGAATATGTCATCGCCGCCTACGCGGTGTTCGCCCTGATGCTGGCCTGGGACTTCATTGCCCCGCGCCTCGCCATCGCACGCCAGCTGCGCGCCGCGCGTCGGCTTGCCGCGCGCAAGGCCGCGCGCCCCACCCGACCCGACCGTTCCACGGAGCTTGGCCGATGAACCCCACCCGCCGCCGACGCCTCTGGTTCGTGCTCGCTATCGTCGCCGCCTCCACGCTGGTCGCGGTGCTGGTGGCCATGGCCCTGCAGCGCAATGTCGCCTACCTGTTCACTCCGGCCGAAATCCTCGACGGCCGCGCCGGCACCGACGTGGCCTCGGGGCAGGCCCGCTTCCGCCTCGGCGGCATGGTTGCCGACGGCTCCCTCGAACGCACGCCCGGCTCGATGGAAGCGCGCTTCATGGTCAGCGACGGCGATGCGCTGATGCCGGTGGTGTATTCGGGGATCCTCCCGGACCTGTTCCGCGAGAACCAATCGGTGGTCGCCACCGGCCGCATGCGCGCCGACGGCACGTTCGTCGCCGAAGACGTGCTCGCCAAGCACGATGAGACCTACGTGCCCAAGGAAGTGGCCGACAAAATGGGTCTGGCGCACGAGAAGCACAACGTCGACGTGCCCGCGCAGCAGCCCGAAGGCGCCCTCTAGGTGCTGCCCGAGATCGGCCAGGCGGTTCTCGCGCTGGCGCTGGTACTCGCGGTCCTCCAGGGCATTACCGGCCTCGTCGGCGCGGCCCGCGGACGCGAGGACCTGGCCGCGGTCACGCGGCCGGCGGCGCTCGCGCAGCTGGTGCTGGTCCTGGCCGGGTATGTGCTGCTGACCCTGGCCTTCGTAATGCAGGATTTCTCGGTCAAGTACGTGGCCGACAACTCCAACTCGCTGCTGCCGCTGGTCTATCGCTATACCGCGGTCTGGGGCGCTCACGAAGGCTCGCTGCTGCTGTGGGCGCTGATGCTGGCGGTATGGAACGCGGCGGTCGCCATGGCATCGGGCCGCATCCCGTGGAGCTTCCGGGCGCGCGCGCTCGGCGTGATCGGCCTGGTCGCGGTCGGCTTCCTGTCGTTCATGGTCTTCACTTCCAATCCGTTCGAGCGCCTGCTGCCGGCGGTCGCCGAGGGGCACGACCTCAACCCGCTGCTGCAGGACCCGGGGATGATCATCCACCCGCCCCTGCTGTACATCGGCTACATCGGCTTCGTGGTGCCGTTCGCATTCGCGATCGCGGCGCTGCTGGAAGGCGCGGTGGACGCGCGCTGGCTGCGCTGGTCGCGGCCGTGGACCAACGTCGCCTGGGCCTTCCTCACCGTCGGCATCGCCATGGGCAGCTGGTGGGCCTATTACGAACTCGGCTGGGGCGGCTGGTGGTTCTGGGATCCGGTCGAGAACGCCAGCTTCATGCCCTGGCTTGTGGGCGCGGCGCTGATCCATTCGCAGGCGGTCACCGAGAAGCGCGGCAGCTTCGGCAGCTGGACGATGCTGCTTGCGATCGCGGCGTTCTCGCTGTCGCTGCTGGGCGCGTTCCTGGTGCGCTCGGGCGTGCTGACCAGCGTGCACTCCTTCGCCGCCGACCCTTCGCGCGGCCTCTTCATCCTCGTGTTCCTTGGCGTGGTGATCGGCGGCGCGCTGCTGGTCTACGTGACCCGCGCGCCGCGCCTGGCGCAGGGCAAGCCCTTCGCGGCCTCCTCCCGCGAGACCCTTCTGCTGGTGAACAACCTGCTGCTGGCATCCGCCTGCGCGATGGTGCTGCTGGGCACCCTGTACCCGCTGATCGCCGACGCGCTGGACTTGGGCAAGGTTTCGGTCGGGCCGCCCTACTTCGGCACCCTGTTCCTGGTGTTGATGGCTCCGCTGGTGATGCTGGTGCCGTTCGGGCCGCTGACGCGCTGGCAGCAGGAACAGGCCTCGAAGCCACTGGCGATGCTTGCGCCCTGGCTCGGCCTGGCCGTGCTTCTGGGCGTCATCGCCTGGTTCAAGGCGCCGCAGGGCGCTCTCAAGACCGGCCTCGGCGTGGGCGCCGCGGCCTGGGTCGCACTGGGCACTCTGCGCTTCGCGTGGACGCGCGTGCGTGCCAAGGGCCGCAGCTTCACTCCGGAAATGCTGGGCATGGTGCTGGGCCACCTCGGCGTAGCGGTGTTCGTGCTGGGCGCGATGCTGGTCGAGGCGCAGAACGTGCTGCGCGAAGTGCCGATGTCGCCGGGCGAGACCCAGACCATCGGCCGCTATGCGTTCCGCTTCGACGGCGTCGAGCAGGTGCCGGGACCGAACTACATGGCCGACCGCGGCCTGGTGCAGGTGTTCCGCGACGACAAGCCCCTGGTGCTCCTGCATCCCGAGAAGCGCGCCTACGCCAGCGGCGGCCAGGTGATGACCGATGCCGGCATCCACGCCGGCGTCCGCGCCGACATCTTCGTTGCCCTGGGTGAGCCGCTGGGCGGCGACGCCTGGGCAGTCCGCCTGCACATCAAGCCCTTCATCCGCTGGATCTGGGCGGGAGCGCTGCTGATGGCATTGGGCGGCCTGGTCACCGCCTGCGACCGACGTTTCCGACTGCCGTTGAAGAAGGAAGAGGCGCGATGAACGCGCCGCTGCCTCCCGGTGCCGATGCCGACGGCGGTAGCCGCAAGCTCCTGACCGTGGCCCTGTTCGGCGGATTCCTGCTGCTGCTGGTGTTGCTGGGCTGGGGCGTGAGCCGCTCCGATCGCCCCGATCGCGAATCCCTGCCCTCGCCGCTGATCGGCAAGCCCGCGCCCGAGTTCTCGCTGCCGGTGCTGCACGATCCCAGCTACCGCGTCGGTACCGCGGAGCTGCAGGGCAAGCCCTATCTGATGAACGTCTGGGGCAGCTGGTGCCCGGCCTGCCAGGTCGAGCACCCGGTGCTGGCGCGCTACGCGGAAACAAAGAGGATCCGCGTGGTCGGCTACAACTGGAAGGACGAGCCCGAGGACGCGCTGCGCTGGCTGGAGCAGTTCGGCAACCCGTACTGGGTCGTGGTCACCGATTACGAAAGCAACGCTGCGATCGAATGGGGCATCTATGGTGCGCCCGAGACCTTCCTGGTCGACGCCGACGGCATCGTGCGCTGGAAGCACGTGGGCCCTGTGACCGACGAAATCATCGACACCGTGGTTGCACCGATGGTCGAAGCCATGGAGGCCGGCGGATGAACATGCGCATGACGCTTGCCGGCGGGCTGCTGGCGCTGCTGCTGGTCGCACTGTCGCTGGCACTGGTGCCCGTACCCGTTTCGGCGCAGGCCACGCGCTCTGCGCAGCCCCTCGAGTTCCGCGATCGCGCCGAAGAACGGCGCTTCCACGAGCTGACCCTCGAGCTGCGCTGCGTGATGTGCCAGAACCAGTCGCTGGCCGACTCCGACGCGCCGATCGCGCACGACCTGCGCCGCGAAGTCTTCAACCTGATGCGCGAAGGCCGCAGCGACGCCGAGATCAAGACCTTCCTGGTCGATCGCTACGGCGAGTTCGTGCTCTATCGCCCGCAGTTCGGCGGCGGCACGCTGCTGCTGTGGCTGGGACCGGGGATCGTGCTGCTTGGCGGTGCCGTGGTCCTGGTGGTGGTGGTGCGCAAGCGCGCGGCCCGCAACCGCGTCGCGCTGGATCCCGTCGACGACGGACAGGAGTGGTAATGACCGTTGTCTTCATGCTTGTCGTGCTGTTCGGGTCACTCGTGGCCACCGCAATGGTCGCCGCGCCGCTGCGCCGCGATTCGCCGCGCACCTGGCTCACCGTGCTGGCCGTGGTTCCCCTGCTTTCAGTCGGCCTGTACCAGCTCCTGGGCACGCCCGCCGCGCTTGATCCGGCCGCGCGTGCGCCGGTGGCGATGGCCGGCGGCGACGCGGCCCACGCCGATCCCGCCGAATTCGCCGAAGCCGTGAACCAGCTGCGCGCCGAGCTCGAACGCAATCCCCGACAGCCGGAAGGCTGGGCGCTCCTCGCCCGCTCGCTGTCGGTGCAGGGCGATGCGGCCGGCGCGCGGGACGCGTATGCAAAGGCGCTCGAGCTGGTCCCCGACGAGCCGGCGCTGATGGTCGAGTTCGCGCAGGCCAGCGCCCAGGCCCATCCGCAGCACCTGTTCGAAGACGATGCGCTGGTCCTGCTGCAGCGCGCCGCAACGCTGCAGCCATCCAACCAGCGCGCACGCTGGTTCATAGGCGTTGCCCAGCGCCAGCGCGGCATGGACGCGGAAGCGGTCGCAACCTGGGAAGCCATGCTGGACGAGGTCGACCCCGCCACCGCCGCCAGCCTGCGCACGCAGATCGCCGATGCGCGCGCGGCAGCGGGCCTGCCCCCGGCAACCGCGGCCGCCGCCACGCCGCCAGTCGCAACTGCTGCGGGCCAAGGCTCGGAGGGGGCATCATCCGGCGGCCTGCGCGTGCGCATTTCGCTCGCCCCCGGGCTCGCGGAACGGCTCGGCGGCCAAGGCATCGTGTTCGTCATGGCGCGTGACCCCGATGGTCCGCCGATGCCGGTGGCCGCCGAACGCCATCCCGTGTCTGCGCTGCCGCTGGACATCGTGCTCGACGACGCCGACAGCCCGATGCCGACGCAGCTTCTGTCGCAGCTCGACGCCGCCCTGGTTTCAGCGCGCATCTCCGCGTCCGGCACCGTCGAACGCAGTGCCGGCGACATCGAATCCGCGCCCGTCCGCGTCTCCCTGCCAAATGCCGCGGTGATCGAGCTGGTTCTCGGCGCGGAGTGACCCGCGCTTGACGTGCCGGACATCCCTGGATGGGACCCGTACCGCCCGACACGCGCGGCGGCGGCCGTTAAACTTGCGGCCATGACCGAATTCATCCCGCCCGGCACGCGCTTCATCGACCTCCCCTCGCCATTCGCCATGAAGCGTGGGGGCGAGCTGTTGCACGGACGCATCGCCTGCGAGACCTGGGGCACCCGCAACGCCGCGGGCGACAACTCGATCCTCATCCTCGCCGGCCTGTCGCCGGACGCGCACGCAGCCGCCAGTGCCGACAACCCGGCGCCCGGCTGGTGGGAGGCCATGCTTGGGCCGGGCAAGGCGATCGACACCAACCGCTGGCACGTGGTCTGCATCAACGCGCTCGGCAGTTGCAAAGGTTCAAGCGGCCCGGCGTCGATCGATCCCGCCACCGGTCGGGCCCATGGCCTGTCGTTCCCCGACGTCGCCATCGAGGACATTGCCGACAGCGCCGCGCACGTGGTGCATGCGCTCGGCATCGAGCGCCTGGCCTGCGTAATCGGCAACTCCATGGGCGGCATGGCGTCGCTGGCGCTGCTTGCGCGCCACCCGGGCATCGCCCGCAGCCACGTCAACGTCTCCGGCGCCGCGCGCGCGCTGCCGTTTTCGATCGCGATCCGCTCCCTGCAGCGCGAGGCCATCCGCCTGGACCCGCACTGGAACAACGGCGACTACAGCGAAGAACGCTATCCCGACAGCGGCATGCGCATGGCGCGCAAGCTCGGCGTGATCACCTACCGTTCGGCGCTGGAATGGGACGGCCGCTTCGGGCGCGTGCGCCTGGATTCCGACCGCCGCGACGACGAAGACCCCTTCGGCCTCGAGTTCGAGGTCGAAAGCTACCTGGAAGCGCATGCGCGACGCTTCGTGCGCAACTTCGATCCCAACTGCTATCTGTACCTCAGCCGCTGCATGGACTGGTTCGATATCGGCGAATCCTGTGGCGGCACCACGGCGGAAGGGCTTGCGCGCATCCGCGTCGAGCGTGCGCTGGCGATCGGCGTCCACACCGACATCCTGTTCCCCCTGCAGCAACAGGAAGAGATCGCCGACGGCCTGCGCGCCGGCGGCGCCGATTCGACCCTGTTGCCGCTGGAGTCGCCGCAGGGTCACGACGCCTTCCTGGTCGACTTCGCGCGTTTCTCCCCGGCGATCGGCGACTTCCTGGGTGGGCTCTGAGCCCGCGCACCGCGCCTGCGGAACACGCCGCGCATGCTGCAGCGCGGCGACCCGCCAGCCCCGGGCGTCGTACACTCGGGCCATGACCCAGCCCAGCGAACGCGCCCCCGACGCGCTGCCCGACATCGATTTCCCCGGCCGCGAGCTGCTGGTCGCCGGCATCGACGAAGCAGTCGGCGCGGGCGACGGCCATGCGGTCACTGCCGCGCTGCGCAAGTTCATGTGCGGGGTGATCCGCGATCCCGCGGTGCGCCTGCCCGCCTTCATCCATGAACCGGTCACCGACCACTACGCCCGCCGCGAGCTGTACCGCAGCGCCAGGCACGGCTACAGCGTGGTCGCAATGACCTGGGGGCCGGGCCAGGGCACGCCGATCCATGACCATGCCGGCTGCTGGTGCGTGGAGGGCGTCTGGACAGGCGAGCTGGAGATCAACCAGTACGAGCTGCTCGAGCGCGACGGCGAACGCTTCCGCTTCCGCTCCGCGGGCGGGATCCAGGCTGGCCCGGGCAGCGCCGGCAGCCTCATTCCGCCGCACGAATACCACACCATCCGCAACGCCGACCCGGATGCGATCGCGATTTCCCTGCACGTCTACGAGGCGCCGCTGGAGCTGTGCTCGCGCTTCGAGCCTGTCGCCGGCGAGTGGTACGCGCGCCGCGACAATGCGCTGCACACCGACGTGGCCGCCTGAGCGACGCAGGCGTACCGGCAGGCGGCACGCAGCCGCTATACTTGCCGCCCGCGCCGAAGTGGCGGAATCGGTAGACGCAGCGGATTCAAAATCCGCCGGCCTTAAAACCGTGTGGGTTCGAGTCCCACCTTCGGCACCAGATACTGCTTGTGCGCGTTCCACGAGGTGCAGCCCACGGCCTTCAGGGAGGGGTAGGAATTTTCCTACCCTGATTCGGGACGCACGCCGATACCGGCAAACCTTGCTTGCGGCGATCCTGTGCTGACCGGCAGCACAGCGCACCAACGGATGGAGCGCCGCCTACACGGAGTTACGGCCGTGGCCATTGGCCACGGTGCTGGGCCGGCGCCTCTTTTCATGCCTCCCGTGGCCACGCGCCCGGCGCGGCATCCGCCAGGCCGCTACCATGGCCGCATGTGCCTGATTGCGCTCGCATGGCGCCAGCATCCCCGCTATCCGCTGGCCATCGCCGCCAACCGCGACGAGGCCCACGCGCGGCCGACTGCGGCCGCAGGCCTCGACCCTGGCGATCCCGCGGTCTACGGTGGCCGCGACCTGGTGCAGGGTGGCGGCTGGCTGCAGGTCTCCACCTCCGGCCGCCTGGCGGCGGTCACCAATGTCCGCAACGGCCTGCAAACAGAAGCGGCGCCGCGCTCGCGCGGCTGGCTGGTGCGCGACTTCGTACGTGGAACCGCGGGCGCACCGGAGTTCACCGCCGGGCTCGATGAACGCGCGGACGAGTTCGGGCCATTCAACCTGCTGGCATTCGACGGCACCCGCCTGGCCTTTGCGAGCAACCGGCCGGCGGCCGCCCATGCGCTGGTGGAACCGGGCCTGCACGCCATGTCCAACGGTCCCTTCGACGCCGCCTGGCCCAAGAGCGGGCTGGCCACGCACGCGCTGGCGTCGTGGCTGGAATCCGGACTGTCGAAGCTCGATCCGCTGTCCGCCCCCGAGTCGCTGGAACCGCTGTTCACCGCGCTCGCCGATACCACGCTGGCGCCCGACGATGCCCTGCCCGACACCGGCATCGGCCTGGAACTGGAACGGAGGCTGTCGCCGCCCTTCGTCAGCAGCGACGACTACGGGACGCGCTGCAGCACGCTGGTGCTGGTCGGCGAGGATGGCTTCGTGTTCGCGGAGCGCCGCTTCGGACCCAGGGCGATCGTGCTGGGCAGCAGCCTAGCCTTCGTGCCGCGACCGCGGTCTTGAAGGCCTGGCGCGTCAGGGCGAGCTTGCGCGGCAGCGCAGCGGCGCATTGTCTTCCAGGCCCTGTTCCCAACCATTCGGGCGGCGCATGGCGATGGTGTCGTTGATGCAGGCGCGATCGGCCCCTTCGCGCATCGCGGTCGACGGCCCGGGCAGCAGCACCACGCCACCGCCGCTGGAGGCACCGACCTCGACCCGCCCGGTTTCTTCGGAATGCATGTCGTCCTGGTCATCGCCGTCGCCTTGATCCGGCTTTGCAACGGCGGCGACCGTCGGCTGCTGCCGCTCCTCGGGACCGAAGGCGGCACCGGTGACGTGACGGACGATGTCGGCAAGCAGGATGCCGCCCGCCACCGCGAGCAGCATCGGCAGCAGGAACGACCAGGGCGTGACGTCGGCGCGCAGGCGGGCAGGACTCATGGGCGTTCGCTCTCCGGGTTCGCCAGGCCGGCCAGTCGTGCGGCCAGATCCCATTGCCACCAGACTAGCGCTTCAACCATCCCGGACGCGCCTCGGGAAAACCCGTATGGGACGTACATGTGAAAGGCTCAGTCGTCCAGGTTTCCCTGGTCGGCTGAGCCTTTCGTCGTCGAAGCGATTGCGTACGGGCCGGAGCCTTTCCGCTTTTTCTTCGACGCCTGCGACGATAGCGCAGCTCCTGTTATGGGAGCGTCAATCGAGGCGACCGTTCGTCGGCGGTGCCGGCCAAGGCCACCAGCCGCGGCCGCTGAGCGCATAGCGGTCGGCCGCGCGCTCGAAGCGGTTGCGCACGCCAATCCCGCCGCACGCGAAGTACAGCGGCAGGAACAGCGGGCCCAGCACCATGTATTGCAGCACGTGGGCGCGCTCGTGATCGGCGAGCCGCACCGCGGGCTGCTCGCACAGTCCCGCACGATGCGCGTAGGTCATGCAATCGCAGTCGATGCTGTCACCGGTATGCAGGATCACGTTGCCCAGGGTCATCGCACCGCCGGGGCCCCACGGCACGCCATCGAAGACCAGCGCGAAATCGCGACTGCGCAGGCTGCCGCGCGCGCCGAATGGAAGCGCGGCCACGCCCACCAGCAAGCCGATCATGGTGTTTGGCAGCGTCCACGCCATGCCCAGCGCGCCGGCGGTCAACCGAAGCGCGCGCATTGCGGACGCGGCTAACCGTCTTCGGGCATCAACAGCCACAGCACCAAGTACACGAGGATGCCCGGGAACGCGATCGACAGCGCCGAAAACACAACGTAAAGCACGCGCAGCAGGGTGGAATTCCAACCGAACCGGCGCGCAAGGCCGCCGATCACGCCGGCGAGCACGCGGTCATCAAGCGGACGGCTGAGGCTGGGCCGGTCCGCGCTCATCGCTGCCCCAGCCACTCGTGGATCGCGCCGGGGACTTCCTTCTGCGCGCGGCCGGAAACGTAGATGCCGATGTGGCCACCGCGGAAAGAAAGTTCGGAATAGTCGCTGGTGCCGACCAGCCCGCCGAGCGGCCTGGACGCCGACGGCGGCACCAGGTGGTCCTGTTCGGCATAGATGTTGAGCACCGGCATGTCTATCAGCCCGAGGTGTACCTCACGGCCGCCGATATCGATGCCGCCTTTGACGAACCCGTTGCCCTGGTAGAACTGCTTGATGAACTGGCGGAAGGCTTCGCCGGCCTGGTCGGGCGAATCGAAGATCCACTTCTCCATGCGCAGGAAGTCCTCCATCGCCGCCTTGTCGTCGAGGATGTCGACCATGCCCACGTACTTCTGGACGAACAGCCGCCAAGGTTTCAGCGTCAGGTAGCACATGTTCATGAGGTCGGCGGGCACGTTGCCCAGGGTGTCGACGAACAGGTCGACATCCATCCCGCGGGTCCAGTTGGACAGCATGTTGTCCGGCGTGTGGAAATCCACCGGCGTGACCATGGTGATCAGGTTGCGCACCTTGCCGGGATTGAGCGCGGCATAGCTGAGCGAGAACGCGCCGCCCTGGCAGATCCCGAGCAGGTTGACCCCATCCAGGCCGTACTCCGCGCGCAGGTGGTCCACCGCGCCACCGATGAAGCGCTCGATGTAGTCCTCCAAGGTGAGGAAGCGGTCGGAGCGGTCCGGGTAGCCCCAGTCGATGATGTAGACGTCCTCGCCGCGCGCGAGCAGCTGTCGAACCAGCGACTTGTTGTCCTGCAGGTCGACCATGTAGGGGCGGTTGACCAGCGCATAGGCAATGAGCAACGGCACCTTCGCGGTGGGTACGCGATCACCGATGAAGCGGTAGAGCACGACCTTGCCGTCGCGCCAGACCTCCTGTTTTTCGGTGGCGCCGAAGTCGACGTCATCGACCTCGCGCAGCACCTGCAGGCCGGCGGCGAGCTTCTGCTGCAGCCGCATCGCTTCTTCGGCGAGTCCCGCCGGGGTGATGTTGAGCGGACCGTACATGTCAGCGCTTCCCCTTCTTCGCAGTGCCGGTCACTGTTTTCCTGGCGACTTTTTTCGCGGACTTCTTCGCCGCCTTTTTTGCCGCCTTTTTTGCCGCCTTCTTAACGGCCTTCTTCGCCGCCTTCTTCGAGACCGTCGCCGTCGACTTTGACTCCGGCTTCGATCCGATCGGTTCCGGCGCGCGCGGCACCGCACCGGCTATCGCGCCGCCGAAGCTACCGGCAGATGACCGGAACGCCTTCTTCGCGCCCTTCGCGAGGGCGGCGGCCGCGGGACGTTTCCCGACATTGGGCTTCGTGCGCTTGGCAGCCCGCTTGGCCACGGGCGTTGCCGCACTCCTGACAACGCTGTCCGCCGCGCGCTTCACGACCGGCGACGCCGCGCTCCTGGCAGCTTGCTTCACAGTGCCTGCCGGTGCGCCGCTGCCCTGCCCCTGTGCCACCGCATCACGCAGCTTCCGCACCTCGCGCTCGAGCTGTGCGAGCTTGCGGTGCGCACCATCAAGCTCGCTGCGCGTGGGCATGCCCCACTGCGCGCAGGCTTCCTCGACCATGCGCTGCACCCCGGCGCGCACGCGCATCTGCGCGTTGACCAGGCGCCCGTAGACCTCGCGGAATTCGGGCGACAGCGCGATCACGGCATAAGCCTCCTCGGCGGCGTCGATCCACAGGTCGAACAGCGCGCGCGCGGACTGCAGCTGGCGGCCGGGCTCTTCGCGTTCGATCAGCTTCGACTCGAAGATGGCGAACGCTTCCTGCTGGGCCTTGAGCATCAACGCGCTGTAAGCGTTGGACGCTTGCTGGTATTCGGCCACGTGGGCCGCGAGCGCCTGTGCGCGCTCCTGCTTTTCCCGGTCGGCGCCGAAGGCCGGCATCCGCAGCCAGGAGAGGCCTTCGTCGCGGAGCGAATCCAGCCACGGCGACGCGTCCTCCATCCACTGCTCAAGGCCCTGCAAGCCGTTGCCGCGCAGCGTGCGCAGCATCTCCGGGAACGGGTTCCCACCGGCCGCTCCCAGCGCCTCCTTCCAGGCACGGGCCACGTCGGCCGCGCTCGATTCCTGGCCGGAAAATCGCGCCGCGACTTCCTGCATCCGCGCATACCACTGCCGCGCCTGGCTGTTGAAATGCGCGAGGGCATCGTTGGTCCCGGTGTGGTCGCCATGTGCCAGCCGCGTCCACCAGTCCAGCGATTCCTGCCACGCTTCCGCGCCCGGGGGCACGGCCTGCGGACCGCCCATGCCGGGCATGCCGCCCATGCCCTGGATGCCGCCGATGCCCGGGATTCCTCCCATGCCCGGCACTCCACCGGGACCAGGCACCGCATTCCGCAACGCGTCGCCCAACGCGGCCCAATAGCGCCGTGCCAGTGATTCGAAATCGTCCCGTGGATTCCCCGACATCACGCGCCTCCGTCTGTTCGCTCCGATCATAGCAACCGCGGATGGCGGTGCCTGCGCGGTCAGGGTTTCGGGATGCGAATGGTCTTGCTGATCATCAGCGAGCCCGACAGCGCGTACACCAGCACCAGCGGGTGCAGCTGCCACGGACCAAGCTGCCATTGCCCAAACCACACATCGCTGCCCAGTGCGCCCTGCCAGGCGGCCACGGCCAGCAGCAGGACGATGCCGACGCTGCTCGGAATCGGCGCACCTTCGAAGTACTTCACCTTGTCGCCGCCATCGGCCAGAGTCTCGGCGGTGACGTTGTAGCGTGCCAGCCGGCTGACACCGCAGCCGACGAAGTAGCTCAGGATCACCCAGTCCCAGCCGCCCTGCAGGCCGCAGGCGTAGCCGAGCGCGGCCGGGGCGACGCCGAAGGAGATCACGTCGGCCAGCGAGTCCAGCTCGCGGCCCAGGGTGGACGCGACCTTGCGCCAGCGCGCGACGCGGCCGTCCAGCGCGTCGAACACGAAGGCCAGCGGGATCAGCGCCATGCCCAGCATCAGGTCACGGATGCCGTTCGCCCCCGCGCCCTCCTGCAGGTAGCGCATGGCCGCGAAGATCGCACCGGTGCCGCAGACGGCGTTGGCGAGGGTGAACCAGTCGGCGAGGTGGAAGTCGCGGATCATCGAGAAATGGCGCTGCCGGGTCATCGCCGCTCCGTCGCGGGGAAAAGGACTGCCAGCATGCCAAATCCGCCGTTGGCGTGGAGTAGTCGCAACCGGAAGCCCCGAGTCGCGGCTATAGCCGCTCCCACACCGGCACAGGCCGCTGTGTAGGAGCAGCTATAGCTGCGACCGGCATCTGCTTCGTGTGCCCGACACCCCATCGTATGACCGGTCCGCTCATTCACCGTGACCGCACCCCGTCGTGCGTCCTGCCCCCGATCAATCTCAGCGCGGAACCGCCAGGTGCGAAGCCTCCAACACCCCTGCCCCACGCGGCATCGCCTCGACCACCGCATCCACCGGCAGCGGCGCGCCATCGAGGTGGGCGTCGACGCGGTCCAGCGCCGCGTACACATAGGGCAAGAGCGGCAGGTAGCGCGCGCCGTAGTCGGGCAGCGGCAGGAAGCCGTCGAAGTGCTGCACGTTGCGCACCTGCCAGTAGCGCACGTCGCGGCCGGCGGCGCGGGCCTGGGCGACGTAGGGTGCGCTGCTGAACGCGACCGGGATCAGGCCGTCGTCGAGGCCGTGCACCACGATCACCGGCAGCCCGGCACGCGGTGGCGCGGCACGGGTCGCCGCGATGCCGGAGCGGACCCGTTCGGCGTCCGCGCCATCACCCGTCCACAGCGCGCGCAGGCACTGCAAGCCCTTGAGCGTGAGGTCGGGCGGCGCCAGGCCGGCGTCGACCAGGCCCACGCCCGAACCCGGGGGAATGCCGCTGGCCTCGGGCCACCAGGCGGCGCGCTCGGCGGCCGTGGCCGCGCGCGGCATGAAATCGGCGCCCTGGGCCGCGAACGAGAAGCCGCATGGACCCTCGCCCACGCCGTAGCGGCCGTAGGCGCTGGCGTAGGTCGCAGCCACCGCGCGCCACAGGTCGAAGCCCGCCGACAGCGCGCCGGCGCGGAGCGCTTCATCACTCCAGCCGGCGTCGCGCAGCGCGTCATGCGCCGCACGCGCCTGGCTCGCGGTATCGGCACCCGGCAGCAGGCCCTCGGCCGCCAGCGATGCGCAGCGCGCCGCGTACAGCGGCCGGACCTGGTCGAGCAGCGGCGGCTGCGGCAGGTTCTCCATATCCAGCAGCGCGCAGGGCATCAGCAGCGCGGCCTCGGTGGTGTAGTCGTACAGAGTGCGCGCGCCGGGCGCATCGACGTGGACGTTGGGCTCGCCCGCCACCACGGCGTCGAGCCAGTCGCCCTCGATCTCGGCCGCGCGCAGCACCGCGCCGCCGCCATTCGAGATACCGACCGCGATCACCCGCGTGTTGTCGAAGGTGAAGGGCGCCTGCGCCGGCAGGGCCTCGTCCAGGGACTGCAGCGCGAACTCGGCGGCCTGCTTCACGTGCCGGCCCCAGTCGGCCTCCGGATTGTCCTTCGAATGCGCGTGCTTGAAGGCGACGCCGGTGGCGGCGCCCGCGGCATCGGGCACGAAGGCGATGTCATCGGCCGTGCCGATGGCCACCGCGCGACCATCAGCGCCGAAGCCGATGCCGGCGTCGAGGTCGAAGTAGTCGCTGCCCGCGCCCTTGTCGGTGTAGGCCACCGCGCAGCCACGCGGCAGGGCCCAGGCGCCGGCGACGGCAATCGAGCCGTAGATGCCGCGCGAACCCGAGGAGGCTGTCACCACCACGCAGCGCTTGGCGGCATCGAAGGCATCGGGCAGCTGCACCAGGACGCGGTGCGGATGCTTCGCGCCCG
This sequence comes from Luteimonas sp. A501, assembly GCF_054052085.1. The sequence goes on along the minus strand of NZ_JBSVRI010000002.1, from coordinate 452,390 downwards.
GAACGGTGGCGTAGCCCGAGAACTCGCGCCCGGGCACCGCCGCGACGCTGCCGTAGAGCTCGCCATAACCACCGGATGGCCCCAGGTCGGCGATGCCGCGCCAGTTGCTCCACAGCGCGCGGCGACGGAGCTCGGCGACGGTCGGCGCTTCGGCGTCGGCAAAGGCCGGAGGCACCATCTGGCGCAGGCCGTCGATGCCCAGCCCGGCGGTGAGCAGGTCGTCGCCGTCGCGATGGGTGCTGCTGCGCTGGTGTTCGAACATCAGGGTCTCCGTGGTCGCGTCGCCGGCCATGTCGCGCGTGCCGGTGGAAGCGCAGCCGGCGGTGATCACGGCGGCGGCCAGCGCCGCCAAGGCGAGCAGGCGCGTCCCGGATGCGGTCGGGGTCGGGTCCGTAGTCTTGCGCACGCGCGCCACCTTCTTGAGCAGGGAATGCAGGCACCGTAGCAGCGCCCGGTCCGACCGGCATCGTACTTTCGTACGCAGTGGAGCGGCACATGGATTTGCTACCGTGGACATCCTTCCCCCAGGCCACGCCGACATGACCGACACCTTTCTTTCCGGGCGCACGGCGCTCGTGACCGGCAGCACCTCGGGCATCGGCCTTGCCATCGCCTGCTCGCTGGCCGAAGCCGGGGCGCGGGTGGCGATCAACGGCCTCGGCGACGACGCCCAGGTCAAAGCGGCGCTCGACGCCGTGCAGGCCGCCGGTGGCAGCGACGTCCGCCACTTCGACGCCAATCTCCTCGATCCCGAAGCCATCGCCACGATGATGGCCGACATCGACGCCTGGTCGCCCATCGACGTGCTGGTCAACAACGCCGGCATCCAGCATGCGGTGCCGCTGGCCGACATGCCGATCGGCAAGTGGGACGCGATCATCGCGATCAACCTCAGCGCCGCCTTCCACACCATGCGCCTGGCCATGCCGGGGATGGCGGCGCGCGGCTTCGGGCGGGTGGTGAACATCGCCTCCGTGCACGGCCTGGTGGCCTCGAAGGACAAGGCGCCGTACGTCGCCAGCAAGCACGGCATCGTCGGCCTGTCGAAGGTGGCGGCGCTGGAATACGCCGCGACCGGCAGCCGCGACAGCGGCGGCGTGACCGTGAACTGCATCTGCCCGGGCTGGGTGGAGACGCCGCTGATCGAGCCGCAGATCGAGGCGCGCCGGAACGGCGGCAGCCGCGACGAAGGCGTGCGCGCGCTGCTGTCCGAGAAGCAGCCCAGCCTGCGCATGACCCTGCCCGCCGAGATCGGCGCGCTCGCCACCTGGCTGTGTCGCCGCGAGGCGCACAACGTCACCGGCGCCTCGTTCCCGGTCGACGGGGGCTGGACGGCGCAGTAGCAGACCCGGAACCCGCGCCCCATGGCCACCCTGCTCATCGCCGACGACCACCCGCTGTTCCGCGCCGCCATGCGTGGCGCCGCGGTCGAGGCCGAGGCCGGCACCGAAACCATCGAGGCCGGAACGCTTGACGCCACCCTGGCGGCGCTGGAATCGCGCCCCGACATCGACCTGGTGCTGCTGGACCTGCACATGCCCGGCAACCACGGGCTGGCCGGCCTGGCCGCGATCAGGGCGCAGTTCCCGGCTGTCGCGGTGGTGCTGGTCTCGGCCAACGAAGACCCGCGCGTGGTGCGCCGCGCGCTCGACCACGGCGCCGCCGGCTACATCCCCAAGAGCGCCGGCCTGGACGAAATGCGCGACGCGATCCGCAGCGTGCTGGCCTGCGAGGAATGGCTGCCGCCGGCGCTGCGCGGTGCTGTTGCGCGCGCGCAATCCACGCCTGGCGATACGGACCTTGCCGCGCGCCTGGCCAGCCTCACCGCACAGCAGTTCCGGGTACTGGCACTGGTCGCCCAGGGCCTGCTCAACAAGCAGGTCGCGGACCGCCTGGACGTGCAGGAGCGCACGGTGAAAGCACACCTGTCGGCGATCTTCGAGAAGCTCGGCGTGCGCAACCGCACCCAGGCCGGCGTGATCCTGCGCGAACTCGAGCTCAGCGACCCGTCGCGCCAGGTCGAACGCGCCGACTGAGCTGCGCGCTCAGATGCGGGAAAACGCCCAGGACTGCATGCGTCCTTCGCGATAGGGCATGACGCCGTGGAAGGCGCGCGGGTCGTTGTCGAACACCAGCGGCACGAAGTGGCGATCGCCCTCCCACAGCGGCAGCTCGAGCACGCGGTCGATGTCGATCCATTCCAGCGTGCCTTCCGGGTTCGACGCCGGCGGCGTGCCGGTGAACCCGGTGACCAGGAAGACGAAGGCGAACCAGTCCTCGCCGTGCTTGCCGAAGCCCGGCCAGCTGATGGTGCCGCGCAGCTGCAGCTGCGTGCATTCGATCGCGGCCTCCTCGCGGATCTCGCGACGCATGCCGGAAAGCGCGTCCTCGTCGGCTTCGATCTTGCCGCCCAGCCCGTTGTACTTGCCCAGATGCTGATCGCCGGGACGCGCGTTGCGATGGACCATCAGCACCCGGCGGCGGTCGGGCGAAAGCACGTAGCCAAGCGTGGCCAGGATCGGGGTATAGGGCATCGGACTGCGGAATGCGCGCTGTGGACTGTGGACAGCCGGTGATTGTAGGCGCTCAGCCCGCAGACCCGGGCCTGACCCGCATGCGGCCGAGCATCGATTTCAGCGCCAACGGCCGCACCGGCTTCTGCAGCAGGCCCAGGGCATGCTCGGCGACTTCGCGGCGCACCGCATCGGTGGCGTCGGCGCTGAGTACCAGGGTGGGCACGGCACCATGGCGCGCCGACAGCTGCAGCCAGGCGCCGATGCCGGTCTGGCCGTCATCGAGGTGGTAGTCAAGCAGCCACAGGTCGGCGGGACGCGCGGCATGCGCGGCGAGCGCCGCCCCTGCATCGGCGGCGAGGTCGACGCTGCAGCCCCAGCCGCGCAGCAGGGCTGCCAGCGACTCCAGCGCCATCGGGTCGTTGTCGAGCAGCAGCACGTGGGCGCCGCCCAGTCCCGCCCGCGTGGCCGGGACAGCGGCGGCTTCGGCCGGCGTGGCGACCGTTGGCAGCGCGATGGCGAAGACCGTGCCGACGCCTGGACGGCTGCGCAGCTCGACGCTCGAACCCAGCAGCCGCGCAATGCGTTCGGCGATCGCCAGGCCCAGACCAAGCCCCTGCCCGCCCACGCCTTCGCCACGGCGGAACTCCTCGAAAATCAGCGCCTGCTGCCCGATGTCGATGCCCGGACCGGTGTCGTGCACTTCGATCCGCAATTGGCCGCCCGCGTGGCGCACGCCCAGCAGCACGCGGCCCTGCCCCGTGTAGCGCACCGCGTTGGCAAGGAAGTTCTGCAGCACGCGGCGCAACAGCTGCGGATCGCTGTGCGTCCATGCATCGCTGGCGACGTGGTCGAAGCGCAGGCCGCGGTCTTCGGCCAGCGCGCGGAACTCCGAGGCCAGCGGCTCCAGCACTTCGGCCAGCGGGAAGTCGCGCGGCTGCGGCACCAGCCCGCCGGCCTCCAGGCGTGCCATGTCGAACAGGCCGGTGAGCAGGTCGGTGGTGGAGTCCAGTGCGCCACGGATCTGCCCCAGCGAAGCCTTCTGCCGACCTTGCACCTGCTCGGCCAGCGCGTCGGTGAACAGCTGCGCCGCGTGCAGCGGCTGCAGCAGGTCATGCCCGACCGCGGTCAGGAAGCGGCTCTTGGCCTCGTTGGCGCGCTCGGCTTCGCGCCGCGCCTGGTCGAGGCTGGCGGTGCGCTCCTCGACGCGCTGCTCCAGCGTCTCGTTGCTGCGCTTGAGCTCGGCCTCGGTGCGGCGGAAGGCGGTGACGTCGGTGAAGGTGGCGACGAAGCCGCCGCCCGGCATCGGGTTGCCGCGGATCTCGACCATGCCACCGTGCGGGAACACGCGTTCGCTGACATAGGGCGTGCCGGCCTGCATGTGCCCCAGGCGCTTTGCGGACTCGCCCTCGACACGCGCACCGACATCGCCGACAAGTCCGCGGCCCAGGTTGTGCGAGACCAGCTCCGCCACCGGCACTCCGATGCGCAGCAGCCCCGGTGGATAGCCGAACAGCTCCGCATACGGCCGGTTCCATGCCACCAGCCGCAGCTCACGATCGACCACGCTGATGCCCTGGCTCATGTTCTCCAGCGCCGCCTGCAGCACGCGCTGGTTGAAGCGCAGGTCCTGCGAGGCTTCACCGACGATCTCGGCCACGGTGTCGAGGTCGGGGCCAGCCTCGCGACGCGCGGCGTCAAGCAGCAATCGCGCCGAGGCGCTGCCCAGCACCGCGGCCAGCTCGCGCTCGAAGCGCGCCTCGATCAGCACCGGCACCGGGCCGCTGTGCGGCGCGCCGCGCAGCAACTCATCCACCGCACGCACTGGCAGGAAGCGCCGCCCGGCCTGGCGCAGCGTACGCAGGTCGGAGCCGCGCGCCACGTCGCGATCCGGCGAGGACAGCCAGGCCGACAGCACCAGCATGGTCGCCGCACCCACGAACAGGCTGGCGCCCACCGCCCGCCCCAGCCGGCTCCAGCCGGTCAGCCCGAACAGCGTGTCCGGCGCCAGCCATGCAATTCCAAAGGGACCGGCCGCCAGCCAGTCGCCACTGCCACCGGCGAGCTCGACCTGCATCGGCGCCAGCGTCACCCAGGCCCAGGCCAGGAATCCGGCCAGCACTCCCCACGTTGCCGCGACCGCCGGCGTGCGCGTGCGCCAGACGGCGCAGAACAGCGCAGGTGCCAGCGTCGCCAGCGCCGAGAACGAGACCGCGCCGACGTCGGCGAGCGACTGGTTGCCGCCGATCACCCGGCTGTAGGCCCAGGCCAGCAGCATCACGCCCAGGATGCCTGCGCGGCGCAACGCCAGCACCGCGCCGCGGCGGTCGTCGCCTCCGCGCCCGGCCGACCACGCGCCGCGCAGCAGGCCGGGCGTGAACAAGTGGTTGCCGATCATCAGGCTCAGCGCCAGCGTACTCACCACCACCATGCCGGTGGCCGCACTCAGACCGCCAAGGAACGCGAACAGCGCCAGCCCGTGGTGGCCCAGCGCGGCCGGCAGCGCCAGCGCGTACATGTCCGGCGGCACGCTGTCGCCCAGCAACGCCGTGCCCGCTCGCGCCAGCGGCAGCGTCGGCAGCGCGATCAACACCAGATACAGCGGAAACTGCCAGCGTGCGGTGAGTACGTGGCGCTCGTCGCGACATTCGACCACGCCGACGTGGAACTGGTGCGGAAGGATGAACATCGCCAGCGCGCCCAGCAGCACCAGCGGGATGAAACCTCCCACCGGCGCCGGCGGCGAAGGCACCTTCGCGACTTCGATCTCGCCCAGGCCGAACCAGACCAGCGCACCCAGCGCCAGCATCGCCACCAGCTTGAACAGCGATTCGAAAGCCATCGCCAGCACCAGGCCGCGGTTGTGCTCGGCCGCGCTTGCGCGCCGGGTGCCGAAGGCCATCGCGAACACTGCCATCGCCAGCGCCACGTACAGCGCGCCGTCGCGCCAGGGCGCGATCGCCGCACCGACTTCGCCGCCCGTGGTCAGCGTGGCGAAGCTCATCGTCACCGCCTTCAGCTGCAGCGCGATGTACGGAACCATGCCCAGCAATGCAACCAGGGTGACCACCGCGGCAAGCCACGGATCCTTGCCCAGGCGGGTGGCGATCAGGTCGGCGATCGACGTCGCATTGCTTTCGCGCGCCAGTCGCACCAGGCGCAGCATGAATGCGAAGGCCACGATGTAGAACACGATCGCGCCGAGGAAGGTCGGCGGCAGCGGCCAGCCGTAGCGCGCGGCCTGGGTGACCGTGCCGTAGAAGGTCCACGAGGTGCAGTGCACCGCCAGCGACAGTGCATAGACGTGGCGCCAGTGCCGCGCCAGCGTTCCCGGCCGGCGCTCCGCATAGACCGCGACGCCGAACAGCAGCGCAAGCCACAGCACCGCGGCCGCGACCACCACGCCGACGCTCAGCATTGCCGCCAGCCTCTCAAGCCTGTGTCCCCAAAGCGCCTGTCCCCGCTCAACCGGACCCAGAATAACGCAGCGGCGGGCCGAAGCCCGCCGCCGTGATCACCGCCTGGATACAGGGCGATCAGAAGTTGTAACGCACCGACATGTACCAGTTGCGCGGCAGGCCGTAGTAGGCGGTCTGGATGTTGCCCACGCTGGCGAACTCCTGGCCTTCGGTCTTGTAGACCTCGTCGGTCAGGTTGCGCACGCCGGCGCGGACCTGCCACACGTACTGCGGCGAGTCCCACACGCCGAACGCACCAAGCAGCGTGTACGCGCCTTGGCTCAGCACGGCGCGGTTGTCCACCGACAGCCAGGTCTTGCTGCGGTAGGAGGCATCCACGCCGACGCCGAGGTGGCCGCCATCGCCCAGCGAGAAGCCCTGCTGCAGCGCGATGCGGGCCGTCATGTCAGGCGAGAACGGCACGTGGTCGTGGTTGAGATTGGGATCGAAGCCGGGATACGTCGGATCAAGGCGGAAATCGTCGAAGCGGTCGTATTCGGCATCCAGCCAGCCGACTTGCGCGCTGAGCACGGTGGCTTCGCCGAAGCGCGCACTGCCCTCGAACTCGATGCCCATGATGTCGAGCTCGGCCGCGTTGAGCACCGGGAAGGTGCCGACGTCTTGCGAGACGCGCGCCTGGAAGTCGCTGTAGTCGCTCTTGAACGCCGCGACGCTGCCGCGCAGGCGGCCGTCACTGGAGCTCGCCTTCAGGCCGAGCTCGTAGGTCCAGACGTACTCGGGATCGAACTTCGCGTTCTGGGTGTCATAGACGGTGTTGGCGCGGCCGTTGAAGCCGCCGGACTTGAAGCCGCGGTTGGCGGACACATAGCCCATCAGGTTGTCGCTGAAAGCCTTCTGCAGGCTCACCGACGGCGTCACCGCGGTCCAGTTGGCCTTGGCCTTGAATGCCACGGTCTCGTTGATGCCCTCGAAGCCTCCGCCCCAGAAGGTGCTGGTCGTGCGGTCGTATTCCTTCTCGTCGCGCGTCCAGCGCACGCCACCGGCGAGGTTCCAGGTCGGCGCGAACTCCCAGTTGGCATGGGCGAACGCGGCGACGCTGGTGGTGGTCAGGTCATCGTCGATGGTGCGCAGGAAGGGAACCGGCGCGCCGAACAGCGCGAACAGGTCGTCGGCATAGGCTTCCTGGTAGGACGGCACGTCCTCGCGCATGTAATAGGCGCCAAACGTCGCCTGCAGATTGCCACCGTTGTCGTACTGCAGCTGGAATTCCTGGCTGGTCTGCTCCTGGTCGAGCGACACCAGCACGTCGCCCAGCTCGAACTCGCTGGCGTCGATGTCGATGAACGAGTCGGTCTTCAGGCGGCGATGCGAGGTGATGCTCTTGAGCAGCCACTGCTCGCTGACATCCCATTCCATCGACAGCGAGGCGCCCGAATGCTCAAGTTTCTGGCCGTGGCCGGGCGGCAGGAACGAGGTCTGCGAACGGTGGTTCCATTCGCCGGTCTCGCCCGGCTGCAGCACCACGGTGCCCGGGAGACCGATGAGCGGGTAGCCCAGGTCGGTCTGCAGCAGCGGCGCCATCGGCCGGCCCATGGTCGGCGCGGCGTCCTGCTCGGTGTGGTCGAACGACAGCGTGGCGCGGAAGGTGTCGCTGGGCTGGAACGCGATCTTTGCGCGGATGGCCTGGGTGTCGTCGTTGTTGTAGTGGCGGCCGGTGACCGTGTCGCGCACGTAGCCGTCGTTGCGGATCGAGGCCACGGCGACGCTCGCGGCGACGGTGTCGCTCAGCTGGCCGCTGGCGTAACCACGCACTTCCTGGCGGCCGTAGTCGCCGATCGTCAGCTCGGCCGCGCCGCCGCTGTGCTCGAAGGGATCACGGGTGGTGATCTTGATCGCGCCGCCGGTGGAGTTCTTGCCGTACAGCGTGCCCTGGGGGCCGCGCAGCACTTCGACCTGCTGGACGTCGAACAGCGAGAACATCGAGCCGTTGATGCGCGAGTAGTAGACGTCGTCGACGTACATGCCCACGCCCGGGTCGAAGCTCTGCAGCGCGTCGGGCTGGCCGATGCCGCGGATGAAGACGTTGACGCTGTTCGCCGAGCCGCGGCCCTGGACGATGTTGAGGTTGGGCACCGCGCCCTGCAGGCCGCTGACGTCGCTGGCCTGGAGGTCCTTCAGCTCTTCCTCGCCGAACGCGCTGACCGCGACCGGCACGTCCTGGATGGACTCGACGCGGCGGCGGGCGGTGACGGTGATGGTGTCGAGGTCGGTGGCGCTGCTCGCGGGCTGGGCCTGGGCCGGAACGGCGTCCTGCGCATGCAGGGTGGGCGCGGCCAGGGCCACGACGATCGCCAGGCTGAGTGAGGTGGCGCGGATCTTGGCAGGCTTCATGGGGTCCCCGGGAAATGCTGGTAGCGCGCGGCCGATTGCCGCGTGGTGCCAAGACTAGGGAGGCGGCGCACGCGGCGGCATCGTACCTTCGGACAATGGGCCGCGACCGCGGCTGGCGGGAACACTGTCGCCCGTGGAGTCGTGCGCCGCACGATCGAAGGGTTGCCGATGTCGTTCCTGATCGTGCTCGCTGCGCTGGTCTTCCTGATGTACGTCGCCTACCGCGGCCACAGCGTGATCCTGTTCGCGCCGATCGCGGCCCTGGGCGCGGTATTGCTGACCGACCCCTCGCTGGTGGCGCCGATGTTCACCGGCCTGTTCATGGACAAGATGGTCGGCTTCCTGAAGCTGTACTTCCCGGTCTTCCTGCTGGGCGCGGTATTCGGCAAGCTGATCGAGATCTCCGGCTTCTCCAAGTCGATCGTCGCCGCCACGATCAAGGTGGTCGGCGCGCAGCGGGCGATGCTGTCGATCGTGATCGTCTGTGCGCTGCTCACCTACGGCGGCGTCTCGCTGTTCGTGGTGGTGTTCGCGGTGTATCCGTTCGCCGCCGAACTGTTCCGCCAGAGCGACATCCCGAAGCGTCTGATCCCGGGCACCATCGCGCTGGGCGCCTTCACCTTCACCATGGACGCGCTGCCCGGCACGCCGCAGATCCAGAACATCATCCCGACCGCGTTCTTCGGCACCAACACCTGGGCCGCACCGATACTGGGCACGATCGGCGGCGTCTTCATCATCATCGTCGGCCTGTCCTACCTCGACTGGCGCCGACGCGTGGCGCAGCGCGCCGGCGAGGGCTACGGCGACCCGGCCACCCTGCTCAACGAACCTGCGCCCTTCGTCGGCGACCGGCTCGCACACCCGCTGATCGCGCTGCTGCCGCTGGTGATGGTGGGCGTTGCGAACCTGGTGCTGACCCGGCTGATCCCGGGCTGGTACGGCGACAGCCACAGCTTCATCCCCGCGGTGGTCGGCAACCCGGCGCCGGTGGTGCAGGAAGTGGCGAAGATCGCCGCGATCTGGGCGGTCATGGGCGCACTGCTGATCGGCATCGTGACGGTGCTGGTGTTTGCCTGGAAGACGGTGTTCAAGCACTTCGCCGAAGGCACGAAGTCCGCGATCGGCGGCGCGCTGCTGGCATCGATGAACACCGCGTCCGAATACGGCTTCGGCGCCGTGATCGCCGCGCTGCCCGGCTTCCTGCTGGTTGCCGACGCCCTCGGAGCCATCCCCGACCCCCTGGTCAACGAAGCAGTCACGGTGACCGCGCTGGCCGGCATCACCGGTTCGGCTTCGGGCGGCATGTCGATCGCGCTGGCCGCCATGGCCGACACCTTCATCGCCAACGCCAACGCCGCCGGGATCCCGATGGAAGTGCTGCACCGCGTGGCATCCATGGCCTCCGGCGGCATGGACACCCTGCCCCACAACGGCGCGGTGATCACGTTGCTTGCGGTCACCGGCCTGACCCACCGCCAGGCCTACAAGGACATCTTCGCAATCACGATCATCAAGACCATCGCTGTATTCGTGATCATCGGCGTGTTCTACGCGACCGGGCTGGTCTGAGCAGCGCCCTGCGCGCTATTGCGCCCATCCTGGCGCCGTCAGCTATCCAAAGCCCAGGTAGCGCGCCATCGCACCAGCCGCCTGTTCGCGCGAACCACACGCCTGCTCGGTCATCGAAGTGCAGATCGCACGCATCATCCCGAGCACGAGCCGGCGTGCGTCCGGAGAGAGCGTAGCCAAAGCCTCCAAAACGAACTGCTGGTCCGGAACCTCAGTGTGAGGCACACCCTCAAGGCGCGCGTGGACGCCCCCATCCGCCCGTCCGCTGATCAGCCATTCGATGCCTACCCCAAGTGTCCCGGCGAGCTGCATCACCCGCGAGAGGCAAGGTGCGTGTCCCGCGGGACGCTCCCAGTGTCCGACGGCGCTGGCTGTCACCCCGAGCCTCGCGCCCAACTCGGATTGGCTCCAACCCTTGCGTCGCCTTGCCGAGCGGATCCGGTCCGGCAGTGTTCCCCTCATGTTTCCCCCAGTGTCGTCCGTAACACCTGCTGACATCCTAGGCAGCTGCCGCGGCAGGGCCAAGTACGGGGAAGCTGCACTTTCGCGAGAGCCGTCACGGAACGGGACGCTCCCAGCTCGGTTCAAGTCGCGAATTCATGCACCAGTCGCCCTCGCGCGGCGATGTCGATGGTCGAGAGGTCGATGACGCGGTCCGCGCATGCGATGGTTTCACTGCGGTGTGCGATGACCACTCGTGTAATACGGAGTTGCCGGAGTGCAACGTTGATACCGGCTTCGGTCCGCGCATCGAGATGGCTCGTTGCTTCATCGAGGAACAGGATCGAAGGCTGCCGGTACAGGGCGCGAGCGAGGAGCAGCCGCTGCTTCTGCCCCCCCGAAAGAGAAGAGCCCATGTCACCGATCAGACTGTTGTAGCCCATTGGCATCGCCCGGATCGCCTCATCCATGGCCGCCATCCGTGCGCACGACACCGTCCTCGCCATATCGACTTTTTCATCGAAGAAAGCGATGTTGTCCACGATCGAGCCTGACAGCAGCTGGTCCTCCTGCATCACCGCCGCGACCTGCCGCCGGTACCGGTCAAGCCCGACCTGGCGGAGCGGAACACCGTCCACGAGGACCTCGCCTTCCGTCGGATCGAGGAGACCGAGCATGAGCTTCATGACCGTCGTCTTGCCGTAGCCTGACGGTCCTACAATCGCGACGAACTCCCCCGGCCGGATGTCGAGCGACAGTCCAGACACAAGGTCCCGGCCCGCCTCCGCGTAGCGAAAAGCGATGTTCCGCAGCTCCAGCGCACCCTCGACCCGATGATTGGCTGCGGCGCCACCACCAACATCTTCCCGCTTGGACAGGGCCACGTCGCCCACGCGATCGAAATGGAGCGAGAGCATCCTGAATTCGATGCCCTTCTCCACCAGCGAGGAGAACTTGCCCATGAACTGGGTCTTGTAGGCGATGAACGCGAACAGCATTCCGACGCTGAATCCACCGGCCACGACGAGCTTCGCCGCGACATACACGACCACGATGTTCTCCACGCCGAAGAGCAGCCGGTTGATTCCGCGATAGGACACGTTGAACACGCCGAGCCTGAGCTTCTTGTTGGTCGCGTTGGTGAGGAGGTTACGCCACAGCCCTTCGCGCTTCGCTTCAGCACCGAACAGCTTGATCGTCTGGATACCACGTACGGTTTCCATGAAACTGGTGTTCTCGTTCGCGCGGGCCATGATTTCAGCCATCGAGGCATCGCGCAGCGAGCGATACATGATGAGGCGAACCAGCGCATAGAGAATCGCGGCAACGACCACGATGGAGGCGAGCAAACGGCTGTAAATGAAGAGCACGACCACAACCGCAACCACCATCACTCCATCGATCAGCGCCTCCACCAAGCCCTTGGTCAGCAGGTCCTTGACGTATGACAGCGATCCGAAGCGCGAGACAATGTCACCCATGTGGCGCTTCTCGAAGTATGCGAGCGGAAGCCGGACCAGGTGGTGGAACAGATTAACGGTCATCTGGAGGCTCATGAGGCTTCCAAGATGGAGCAGTGCAAGGCCGCGAAGTCCTTCGGCGATCACCTCGAAGACAAGCAGCATCGAGAACCCTAGCGCGAGTACGAGCAACAGCTGCATGTCGGACGTCATGAGGACATCATCCACGACCAGCTGCATGTAATAGGGTCCCGCGATCATGAGCGTCTGCAACACGATCGAGAGGCACAGCACCAGCGCCAGGTAGCGCTTCAACCCCACGACGTTGGCGCAGAAGTCTGCCAGCCCCAACGCTTGGCCCGGTGCCTTGACGGAAAAGTCACGGGTCGGCGTCAGTTCCAATGCAACGCCCGTGAATCGCGCAGACAGCTCCTCGCGGCTGATCCACCTGTGGCCCGAAGCCGGGTCGAATACAAGAAAGCCACGCCGCGACACTTTGGCCAGAACCACGAAATGGTTGAGGTCCCAGTGCAGGATCGCCGGTCTGGACAACAAGGCAACCTGGTCAAGCTCGAGCCGGAGTGCGCGTGCGGCAAGGCCGAGCCTGTCGGCGAAATCCACCAGGTCAGCGAGGGTGGTCCCCGCCATGGACACGGAGAACAGCCGCCGGAGTTCAACCAGGCTGACGTGATGACCGTGGAATCCGGCCACCATGCCCAGGCAGGCAATCCCGCATTCGGCCGCTTCCGACTGCTGCAGGAGCCTGACCTCTCGCCGCGCGAAGAAGCCGATCCCGGGCACGGCCGCGCTCATTGGAATCGACCCTTGATGCTGAAGACAGGGTCGAAGAGCCAGCGCACAAGCGACCGCTTCTCGGTAATGATGTCCGCTTCAAACTCCATCCCGGGCCGGACCGTGAAACTCCGCCCGTATCCACGGACCGACGCGTCGGTGAGTTCGGCAAAGGCCCTGTACGACGGCTCCGTCTGTCCTGCATTCCCCGGGCGTTCGGCTGCTTCGGGATAGACCAGCGTGTCCCCTACCTGGACCACTCGTGCGGTTTGCGATCCGAAGCGCTGGTACGGGAAGGCGTCGAGCCGGATCCGGACCTGTTGGCCGGATTCGACGAAACCCACCGCGCTCTCGGGCAGGTGGAGGACCGCATGCAACGAGCTGTCCTCCGGAACGATATTCATCACGACCTGGGCAATCGCGAGATGCTGGCCTGCGCGTGCGACGATGCCGCTCACGCGCCCCGAAACCGAGGCCTTCAGTTCGCTCGCATGATCACCGCGCACGCGTACCAACTGGTTGGCGGTGTCCGCTTTCTGCGCCTCCAGGCGCGCAACCGCATCGCGGTGATCGCCCGGGAGCGCAGCGTACTCGTCGGCAATGGCCTGCCGCTGGTGGCGCAAATCGATTTCACGGGTCACGAGCTCCTCGCGCTGCTGCGACAGTGCCAGCGTGACATCCTCCTGTCGGCGGATCTCCAGCTGGGACGCGTAGCCCTCTCTCCCGAGCGAGGTCAGCTTCGCCAGCAGGTCCTGGTTGATCACGATCCTGCGATCGCTCGTCGCCAGCTGTCCGCCGATGGAGTCAAGCTGCCTCTCGATGAGGGCCTGCCGACCGGTGATCGCCTCGACCTGCATGACGTGGCGCCCCCGCTCGTTGTCGATCTGCTCCTCGAACCCGGCCTGCATGCGCTCAAGCTCCGCCACGATCGACTGGTTCATGTCTCCCACGCCCGGTACGAAGCTGTCGGAACGCGTCAGCATGAGCGTCTGCCCGGCGGCAACCAGGTCGCCTTCCCTCACTGCCACCCGTTCCACGACCCCGCTCCCCTGCGTGCGCACCTGGATCAGCCCCTTGACTGGCTCGATCACTCCCCGCACCCGCTCCTTCCGTGAATACTCCGAGATCGACAGGAACGTCACGGCCAAGGCGATGACCACGAACATCGACCAAGCGGCCCAGACAAACGGAAGTGGACGGGCCAGCAGGACGTTTCCCTCCAGCCCGGGCGTCCGCGCACGCTGGACCTCCTTGCGGAACAGTTCGCCCACGCCTCCTCCTAGACCTGGCTGGTCAGGGCCGGCCGTGGCGTTGGCGCGACAGTCATCGACGTGGCGCTGTCCCCGGCTGGCCGGGGGGAATCACAGCGCAATGCCTCGTCGATCATCAGGTCGAAGTTGCCGCCGCCATTGGCGAGGCGATGGAGGAACATCGCGATACCAGCCGAGCCGCTTGCGTAGTCACAGTTGAGCTTCAGCCCGTTGGCATCGGGGAACGCGATCCCATCCTCCCGCTCCACGGCAAAAACCCGGATTCCAGAGGCGCAGCGGTGCGCACGCTCTACCAGCGACGGGTCTCCAAGGAACTCGGCGGCGTCGAGCAGGTAGTTGCCCAGTCCCGCGAGGCCCAGATAGAGCCCTGCCCCGACGGCGTACTTGTTGGACACCGCCGGCAACGTGCGGCGCACCAGATCCGCATAGTCCGTACGCCCGGTCACAGCGTAATAGCGCAGCGCCACGGTCCCGACCCCTGCACTGCCGAACGCGATGTACGGATACAGGATCGACCCCTTGCTGGTGCGAGGAAAGCCCAAAGATTCTTCTGAAATCCGGCCCGCGGCGACATCGAATGCGAGCGCCGAGGCACCCGTGTCCAGATACGCCTGCTTTCCGGTCACGCAGTGCAGGTAGAGCAGGAAGAGTGCGATTCCGGCCCCACCTTCGTGGAGGCCGATGGGCGCACCATCGTCGTCATCCGGCGACGTCCAACAGACGCCGGAGTCGACCTCCATCGCGCGGCTACAAAGGACCTCACCCATTTTCTCGGCCTCCGCCAGCCAGGATGCCTCGCCGTACCTCAGCCAGAACTTCAGGCAGGTATATCCGTAACCTGCCGTGCCGTGACCTAAAGACATGTCCTCGAACAGCGACCGGTGGTGGCCAACCTTGCGAAGCTCGCGCTTGGCCTCTGCATCACGCCCGAACTCGGCAAGGACCCATGCCGTTCCACTGGCGCCGTCCAATAGCCCGACGCGTCGCTTGCCACCGCCCGCGGACATTTTCCCCAGATACCACTCTTCGAAACCCGTCGGCGCTGCGCCGGTGATCCTGGACACGGCCCTGGCGATTCCGGCCATGCCCTGATCCAGCGCGAACGCATCATCCATTCTGGAGCCCGCAGGAAAGACACGCTCGCTGCGCGAGAGGTCCATGTGCGCAAGGCAGTAGCTGGCAACACCGGATGCGGCAACCGTGCAGAAGTGCGCCAGTCCGGCCGCCGCGACCTGTGGCGGCCGCTCGAATCCCACGACACCGTCCGTGGACAGGTGTTCGAGCAGGCCTGCGGCCTCATCGAGAGACAGGCTTCCGGACAGCAGGCCGAGTGCACATTCGGCATAGCCGGTCGGCAGCCCGATGTCGCGACGCAGCTCGTCGAGCAGCTCGCGTGCGTAGCTGGGCTTGAGCGCCATGACAGCCGTGTTCGGCATCATCATCGCCACCAGGATGCATCCGACGGCATAGACGTCGTCGACAAAACCGGCTCCGGGCTGGTCGAGCCGTTCGGGGCGACCGAAGCCGGGCGTAAACAGGTTAACCGGGGGATCGACGCCAACCTCATACGCGCCCTCGAAGTCGATCAGGCGCACGCGCTGCGTTTCCGCATCGACGATTACGTTGTTCGTGGACAGATCCCCGAAAACGATGCTCCGTTCGTGGAGCCTCGCGACCACCTCGATCAGGTTCCGTGCGATCGTGGCGGTCTGGTGGATCCAATTTCGCATGGCCACGTCGGTGGTCCCGGAGTGGACCAGCTTGCTGGTGCGGGCCTGATGCTCCCGGAGCGTATGTCCCGGGATCCGCTCCTGCGCGAGGAACAGGTGCGTCCACTCCTGGAACAGCCCCAGGGGCTCGGGTGCAATGCCGCTCCCGGCGAGGAGCGTCAGCAACCGGAACTCCCTGCGCAGGCTGTCGGCCGCCGAAGGGCCCGAGGCGCTGCCGACGAAGGGGCGAGCTTCCTTGATGATGACAGGGGTACCGTCGGAGAACGATTCCCCTATGTAGACGCCGCCGAAGTTCGAGAACTTGATCGCGGCATCAATCCTGTAGGCGCCACCAAAGACGTCCGGCGTAGACTGGTCCACCGGGCTGCCTTCCCCGGTGCATGCGCCTGGTTCGTCTTCGATCCCCGGAACCGGGCCGACGAACGCGGGCGGGGTGAAGCGTGCCGAGCGCACATCCTCGATCAGCTGAAAGCGATCGTTGAGGATGCAGGCCGTCCCGTCCCGACCGTTCAATCCGGAGATGTCGATGAACCCTCCGTAGCGATAGTAGACGACGGTCGAATCCCGGTATTGACGGTCGGAGAGTACATAGGGACCCTCAATGCCGTGCGTCGCGGCGTGGAGTGCTTCCAGCATGGCGACGAACGTCGACTCCTCCTGCGGGTAGATGGTTATGAACTTGCCCGACTGGGAGCGCTTGCAGCTCTTGCCCAGCAAGTGCCGCAGGATCCCGGGGTCGCTGGCGAACTTGAACTCCGTGTCGTGGGCGATGCAGACCGGCGCCACCAGCCCCAGGGTGTCCATGGCCTGGTCGACCGTTGACGAAACGTGGATCTTCCAGCCCTGCACCGTCGTGGTCGGAACCGGGCGGATGGCCTGTGTCCAGAAGTAGTCCTGCCTGAGCCTCCAGTCATGAGGCAGGGCGGCATGTGCTCGCCGGAGATAATCGTCCGAGGGCTTGCGTGCACTGTAGGGGATGAAGAAATCCGGATGCAGGTTCAGATCGCGCATGGCGGCTCCTGGCGACGGGCTGGTTCCGTATCAAGCACCAGGGCCCTTGGGCGGGCCCTGGCGCCCATGCCCGGCAAGCCGGGGTCGGCATGGATTACAGCTGCTTCGCGGAGTCTTCCTTCGGACAGCCACCGCTGATCGTGCTCCACTCGCTGGCGCCGACGCCGCCACAGTCACGGCTCATCGTGCTCCACGCCGCCGCATCCACGTCGCCCTTGCGGCCGCCGCTGACCTGCTCGAGCTCCTGCAGGCCCAGGACCTTCATCTTGTCGTTGTTCATCGCAAATTCCTTCTCGTCTGATTGTCGATGGTGGCTTCGAAGCGTCGGTTCCCCGAGCATTGAATCCACTCGCGTATCCGCTCACACCGCTTGCCGGCACGCGTACCGGCAGTCGTCGGAGCAGGCCAGCAGGGCTGGCGGTCGAACCTTCTCCAAACGAGACAGCAGACGTCAACACACGCTTCACGCGTCAAACCGGTCACTTCCGCTCGCAGACAAAACAATATGAGCATCAGTTGTGATTCGTTGCGCGCGATTGCACTCGGGTCCGCACTTTGCAGCTCCGATGAGCGTTGCTCATCGGCCAGTTCACGAGGGATGCTCATCGCACTCGCGAAAAAAGCGGACCCGAAGGCCCGTTATCCGCCGATCGTGCCGTCGAACGGTGACTGGCGCCGACATGCGACCACGCAGCGCTGAGCCTTCCCGGGATATGGGAATGCGGTCACGGAAGCCGCCACGGGTTCGGATAACCTGAGCCCAGGGGTTGGCGGCAATCCGTGCCGCCGGGGAGCCCGGCATGAACACGAAGTTGCAGCACGCGCAGGCGGATGCCATCCGCGATGCGTTCGCCCGCCGCTACCAGTTGCGACGCCCGCCCCGCTACGGTCCTGCAGCCATTGCCCAAGCTGCCGCAGCCGCGACCGGCGCCGGCGCCGCACCGCCTAAGGGGGGCAACCAGCGACCGGGCTTCGTGCAGATGGCGAAGCCACCGTTCGCAGTCCGCGTGCTCAACAACCTCGGCTACGGAGCCACCCCCGCGTCGATTACCGCGTTCAACGCGCTTGGCGGCAGCGACACTGCCAGACTCACCGCCTACGTCGACCGCCAGCTGGCCTGGTCGACCATCGACGACAGCGCGGTCGAAGCCCGCTTGGCGGCAGCCGGCTACCAGACGCTGGGCAAGAGCCTGCCCCAGCTCTGGCAGGACCACGTGATCAACGCCACCGGCTCCAACACGCGCATGCTGCCGGCCTGGGAGGTGGAGCTTTCAGCCCTGGTACGCGCCGTGCATTCGGAGCGCCAGCTGCTGGAAGTGATGGTCACCTTCTGGCACGACCACTTCAACGTCACCCTGAGTGACTATTCCGCCGGCCCGGTGTACGTGCACTACCACCGCGATGTCATGCGCCAGCATGCGACGGGCAACTTCCGCGCCATGCTCGAGTCCGTCGCCACCAGCACGGCGATGCTGTACTACCTCGACAACCTTTCCAACAGCCGCTCCGGCCCGAACGAGAACTTCGCCCGCGAGCTGCTGGAGCTGCACACCTTCGGCGCCGAAAACTACCTGGGCTTCATGGATCCCTTCCAGGTGCCGCCCTGCCCGGAAGATCCGTCCTACCCGATCGGCTATACCGACATCGACGTCTACGAGACCGCGGCCGCATTCACCGGCTGGACGGTCCGCAACGGGCACTGGCAGTACCCGACCGAGGATGACGGCACCTTCGTCTATCGCGCCGCCTGGCACGACACCGGGCCGAAGTACGTGCTCGGCAGCTTCATCTACCCCGAGCAGCCCGCGCTCAAGGACGGCCGCGACATCCTCGACCGCATCGCCAGCCATCCGCGGGTGGCGAAGTTCATCTGCGGCAAGATCATCCGCCGCTTCTTCGCCGACACTCCACCCAGTGGCCTGGTCGACAGCGCAGCCGAGGTGTTCCGCGCGAACTGGCAGGCGCCCGACCAGATCGCACGCACCCTGCGCCACATCCTGCTGTCGGACCTCGCCCGCAACGCGTGGGGATACAAGCAGCGCCGCCCCTTCGAAGCCGTGGCAGCCGCAATGCGCGTCCTCGACATCGACTGGACCCCGCGCGTCGGACAGGCGCGCTCCGACGAACTGCTGTGGCGCCTGGGCTTCACGGGGCACTCGCCTTATGACTGGCCGGCGCCAAACGGCTATCCCGACACCGCCCGCGAATGGATGGGTGGCAACCGCTATGCGATGACCTGGGATCTCGTGAACTGGCTTACCGAGACCGGCATCGACAGCGTGCCGGTCGCGCCGGTGCTTGCCACCACGCGCGCGCAGGTGCCGGCGGCGCAGTGGACGGCGCGGCGACTGGTCGACTTCTGGGCCAGGCGCACCCTCGGCTATCTGCCCGAGCCTGCGCGCCTGCAGGTGCTGGTGGCATTCATGGCCCAGAACGGAAACCCCGACACCTACGTCATCACCGACACCGACGCGTGGGCCACGGGCGACCTCAAGCGCCACTACAACCAGCAGCGGCTGCGCAGCATGGTCTCGCTGCTGCTGATGTCACCCGAATTTCTGGCGCGTTGAGGAGTCACGGAATGCCCTCCATGGAATTCGACCGCCGCAACTTCCTCAAGGGATGTTGCGCCACCGCGGCCATCGGCGCCGTCGGCCCCGGCCTGCTGTTCTCACCCGCGGCGCGCGCCGCGGAAAACAGCCACGACACCATCGTCCACGTGTTCCTGCGCGGCGGCATCGACGGGCTCAACCTGGTGGTGCCGGTCTCCGGCGACGACCGCACGCACTACGAGCAGGCTCGCCCGAACCTGGCGATCGCGGCCAGCGGTGCCTACGGCGCCCTTCCACTTACCCTGGGAAACGGCAGCAACACCGGTTTCGGCCTGCACCCTTCGGCGTCCGGCCTGCACGAACTCTGGGACGAAGGCCGCCTGGCCATCGTGCACGGCTGCGGCATGCAGACCACGGTGACCCGCAGCCATTTCGATGCGCAGCTCTACCTCGACCTGGGCACGCCCGGGATGCAGGGTGGCGGCACCGGCTGGCTGGCACGCGCCTGGGCCAACCATCCCGGCGCCAGTGACTCGGTGCCGATCCCGGCACTTGCCGTGAACAGCCGCACGCCGGCGAACATGCTCGGTGCCACCCAGGCGCTGACCATGGGCAGCCCCGCTGAGTTCCGCCTCAACTCGGGCGCCTGGAGCTGGCAGACCTGGCGCGAGGGCATGCCGGCCGGCACCCGCGGCGTCAACGAGACCCTGGAGCTGCTGTGGAACGGACCCACCGCGCTGGAGCTGGGTGGCAGGCGCGCCGACGCGTCGCTGCGCCTGATCCGCGAGCAGGACTTCCAGTCGACGCCACCGGCCAGCTGGCCCACCAGCACCTTCGCGCGCCAGCTGTGGACCGTCGCACAATCGATCCGCTTCAACCTTGGCCTGCGCTATGCGACCGTGGACCTCGGCGGCTGGGACACCCACGACGGCCAGGGCACCGCAGGCAGCGGCTACCACTACTACCAGAACAAGATCGCCGAGCTGTCGCAGGCGCTGTCGGCGTTCTACGCCGAGATGCACGCCGGCGGCGAGGCCTCGCGGGTGACGGTGGTGGTGCAGTCCGAGTTCGGGCGCCGCGTGCGACAGAACGGCAGCGGCGGCACCGACCACGGCTATGGCAATCCGATGCTCGTGCTGGGCGGGCCGGTCAACGGCCGGCGGTTCTATGGCAGCTTCGCCGGACTGCACCCGGAGATCCTGTCGCCGCACTTCGGCGACGTCCCGGTGACCACCGATTTCCGGCGCGTGCTTTGGGACATCCTGCAGCAACGCATGGGCCACACCAGCGCCCAGGCGGTCTTCCCCGGCTACACGGGCCACGCGCCGCTGGGGATCGTGCAGGCGGCGGGCGCCGCGGCTGTCGCAGCCCTGCCGCAGCACCCACAACCGATTTACGGGTCGTCGCTGCCGCCGCGCCGCCCCGCAGGAGCGACAGCAGGGTCCCGCTTCACGTCGCCGGCGACCATTGCGACTGCCGACACGCCGGTCGTGGCCGCAAGGCCGCGGCGCCCGCCGCCGCTTCCGCTGCGAGTCGTGCGCTGGCACATGGAACTCGTGCACCGCCTGCTTTCGCGCGCGGCTCCCTGAGTCCGGCCGGCCGCCAGCCAGCCGGAGGAGTACACCTCCTGTGTGCGGGACGGGCAGCGCGCATCCCAACGGAGCAGCTCCCGGCCCCAACTGTCACGTCAGCACCGCTGAGCCTCGACAAGAACCAGCCACAGCGCCGTGCCGGCTGTACGTCTCTCCCTCAACGAGAGAGAACCAGACAAAGGGCTGCTGCCGAACGCAGGAAAGCGGGCCGAAGCCCGCTTTCCTGATGAAACGTGACGCGCCCGAAGGCGCGTCGGGTACCGTCAGCCCTTACTCGGCCGGCGTGCCCTCGCCTTCTTCGACGGCCTTCATCGACAGGCGGATGCGGCCCTGCTTGTCGACTTCCAGCACCTTGACCTTGACCACGTCGCCTTCCTTGAGCACGTCGCTGACCTTCTCGACCCGGTCGTTGGAGATCTGCGACACGTGCACCAGGCCGTCCTTGCCGGGGGAGATGGTGACGAAGGCACCGAAGTCCATCAGCTTGACGACCTTGCCCTCGTAGATCCGGCCCGGCTCGACGTCGGAGGTGATCTGCTCGATGCGCTCCTTGGCGGCCCGACCGGCGGCGGCGTCGACGGATGCAATCGTGATCGTACCGTCGTCCTGGATGTCGATCTGGGTGCCGGTTTCCTTGGTGATCGCCTGGATGACCGAACCGCCCTTGCCGATCACTTCGCGGATCTTGTCGGGGTGGATCTTGATGGTGATCAGGCGCGGAGCGAACTCGCTCAGCTCCGAACGCGGCGAGGTCAGCGCGGACTCCATCTCCTTGAGGATGTGCAGGCGGCCCTGCTTCGCCTGCGCCAGCGCGACCTTCATGATCTCTTCGGTGATGCCCTGGATCTTGATGTCCATCTGCAGCGCCGAAATACCCTTCTCGGTGCCGGCGACCTTGAAGTCCATGTCGCCCAGGTGGTCTTCGTCACCGAGGATGTCGGACAGCACGACGTAGTCGTCGCCTTCCTTCACCAGGCCCATGGCGATGCCGGCGACCGGTGCCTTGATCGGCACGCCCGCGTCCATCAGCGCCAGCGAGGAACCGCAGACCGAGGCCATCGACGAGGAACCGTTCGACTCGGTGATCTCCGACACCACGCGGATCGTGTACGGGAACGCTTCCATCGTCGGCATCACGGCAAGCACGCCGCGCTTGGCAAGGCGGCCGTGGCCGATCTCGCGACGCTTCGGGCCCATCATGCGGCCGGCTTCACCCACCGAGTACGGGGGGAAGTTGTAGTGGAACAGGAAGTGCTCCTTGTACTCGCCGGAGACCGCGTCGATGATCTGGCCGTCGCGGGCGGTGCCCAGCGTGACGGCGACGATCGCCTGGGTCTCGCCGCGGGTGAACAGCGAGGAGCCGTGGACGCGCGGCAGCACGCCGACCTTCGAGGCGATCGGGCGCACGGTGTCGGGCGCGCGGCCATCGATGCGGACCTTGGTCGTGAGGACCGAGTTGCGCATGGTCTGGTATTCCTGCTCGCTGAACTCCTTCGACAGGTCACCGGTCGCCCATGCCTTCGTCTCCGCTTCCGGGGCGATGGCGGCGAGGATCGACTTCTTGAGGTTGGAGATCGCGTCCTTGCGCTCGAGCTTGTCGCGCACTTGGAAGGCTTCGGCGAGCTTCTCGCCGACCGCGGTGCGGATCGCGCTGACGATGCCTTCGTCGGCGGCGGGCTTGCTCCAGGTCCACTTCGGCTTGCCGGCTTCGGCGACGAGCTCGTTGATGGTGTCGATCGCGACCTGCATCTGCTGGTGGCCGAACATCACCGCGCCGAGCATCACGTCCTCGGACAGCTCGTTGGCCTCGGACTCGACCATCAGCACCGCGTTCGCGGTACCGGCGACGACGAGTTCAAGGTCGGACTCCTTCAGCTCCGACACGGTCGGGTTGAGCAGGTACTGGCCGTCCTTGTAGCCGACCTTGGCGGCGCCGATCGGGCCGTCGAAGGGCGCGCCCGAGAGCGACAGCGCGGCCGAGGCGCCGATCAGGGCGAGGATGTCACCGTCGACCTCGGGGTTCATCGACATCACCGTGGCGATGATCTGCACTTCGTTGCGGAAGCCGTCGGGGAACAGCGGGCGGATCGGGCGGTCGATCAGGCGCGAAGTCAGCGTCTCCTTCTCGGTCGCGCGGCCCTCGCGCTTGAAGAAGCCGCCCGGGATGCGGCCACCGGCGTAGAACTTCTCCTGGTAGTCGACGGTGAGCGGGAAGAAGTCCTGCCCCTCGCGTGCGGTCTTGTTGGCGACCGCGCTGACCAGCAGCATGGTGCCCTCGCACGAGATCATGACCGCGCCGCCGGCCTGGCGTGCGATCTCACCGGTCTCGATGGTGACCGTGCGACTGCCGTACTCGAAGCTCTTGGTAACTTTCGCCACGTTGGTGATTCCTCGGTGTCTCTTGCGATGAACCGGCCGGGACCCTTGCCCCTTGCCGGGTGGCGCGCCCGCGGCGCGCCGGAAAAAGAACCGCGGCGCATTTCTGCGCCGCGGCGGGGTATGTATCAGCGACGCAGGCCAAGCTTCCCGATCAGCGCCTTGTAGCGCGCGATGTCCTTGCGGTGCAGGTAGTCAAGCAGGCTGCGGCGCGTGTTGACCATCTTCAGCAGGCCGCGGCGGCTGTGGTGGTCCTGCTTGTGGATCTTGAAGTGCTCGGTGAGGTGCACGATGCGTGCGGTCAGCAGGGCGACCTGGACTTCGGTGGAGCCGGTGTCGTTTTCGCCGCGCTTGTTGTCTGCAATGATGGAGCTGGTGTCGATGGACATCGTTTCATGCCTTTCTGTGATGCGTGGACCGCAGGAACGCACCCATGCCGGTTGGCACGGACGCACACCACGAGAACCGCCGCTTGCTGTGGGAACGTCTGGCGCCCGTCATCGGGCCCCCGAAGTGCTTGGAAAAAGCCGCGGAATTGTACCGCGCGGGAGGCCTCCCGGACAAGGCGCGGCCTTCAGTCCGTGCCCGGCGCCGCGGCGGGAGCGGGCTGCGCACAAGCCCATGTGAACATGCGTCGCGGCTTCAGGCCGCCCTCGCCATCGGTCGTCCCCAGGCCCAGCACCCGGGCCCCTGGTCCAAACACGGCCACTTCGCCTGCGCCCGTGAATACGCCATCCACGCCCTGCCCATGCGCCAGGCGAGCGGCGCCGGCGGCATCCACCTCGACCCGCGGCCAGGCATCCATGCCCGCTTCGACCGGCAACAGGCAGGCCTCGAGGCTGCGCTCGCCCCGTTCAGCCAGCGCCTCGAGCTCGGCGAACGTCCACATCCTCGGGTTCCTGAACGGATCCACCCACAGCCTCCGCAATTCAGCGACGTGGGCACCGCAGCCCAAGGCTTCGCCGAGATCGCGCACAAGGCTGCGCACATAGGTTCCCGATCCGCACTCCACGCGCAGGCGCAGGATGTTCCCGGGCGCCACGCCGTCGGCGGCATCCAGCAGGTCGGCCGCAGACAGCAGGCTGAATTCGTGCACGTCGACCGCGCGCGGCTCGATCTCGACGTCTTCGCCGCGGCGCGCCTTCGCATACAGCGGCTCGCCGCCGCGCTTGAGCGCGGAATAGATCGGCGGCCGCTGCATGATGGCGCCGGTAAGCCGTGCAAGGGCGGCATCGATGGTGGCGATGTCCAGCAGCGGCACCGGACGCTCGCGCAGCACCTGGCCTTCGGCGTCATCGGTATCGGTGACCTGGCCCAGGCGGGCGACGGTGTCGTAGGCCTTGCGCGCGCCGAGCAGCCCGCCGGCGATCTTGGTGGCCTCGCCGAAGCACAGCGGCAGTAGGCCGGTGGCCAGCGGATCCAGGCTGCCGGTGTGGCCACCCTTTTCCGCGCGGAACAGGTGGCGCGCACGCTGCAGCGCCTGGTTGGAACTCGGTCCACGGGGCTTGTCGAGCAGCAGGATGCCGTCAAGCCTGCGGAACTTCGTTCGCGATCGTTGCTTCATCGCGCCATTGTAGGTGGCGTGCACTTGATGTGGATCATGGCCGCCCGCCCATGCGCGGCGCAGCCTGAGGGATCCGTCCGCTGCACGTCCGATCGACCACGAACAGGAGCGTTCAATGAAGACGAAAACCCTGGCCCTTGCACTGGCGCTGTCGGCGATGGCCGTACCCGTCCATGCACAGGAAGCCGCCGCGGCCGCACCCGCCGCCGACTACGTCCCCAGCCTGGTCACCGCCACGCCGCTGCAGGGACGGCAGCTGGCGATCACCCTGGTCAGGAAGACCATCGGCAGCATCCAGAAGGACGGCGACGCCAAGCAGCGCGTGCGCGAGAAGTACGAAGAGGATCCGATGATGCTCATGCGTGCGGCCGAACTTGTCGCGATCGAGTTCAGGACGATCGCCGAAGCCAACGATTACTGGCGCGGACAGGAAGAAGGCGGCGACTGATCACGTCGTGGGAGCGGCTACAGCCGCGATCGGCGGACAGCCTGCGACGGGAGCCTCCGTTGTGGCGCGCGTTGCCCGTCCCGTGCACAGGGGGTGTGCTCCCCCGGCAGTCTCCGCGTCCTGCTACCACTGCCGGCCGCCGGCCATCCATGGCCGGCTGTACGCCCCCCCCCTGTGCACGGGACGGGCCGTGGAGTTTCTTGGCTTCGGGACGGAGATCAAGAGCGGGCGCGCTCGCGCTCGTAGGGGTCG
This sequence comes from Luteimonas sp. A501, assembly GCF_054052085.1. The sequence goes on along the minus strand of NZ_JBSVRI010000002.1, from coordinate 427,006 downwards.
CCCTGGCGTGGCTGTGCCGCTTGATCCAGGACGATCCACCGGGTTTCAACGTCGGCGTCGCTGCCTCCCTCCCCCGACCGCAAAGAAGGTCCGGGCCCGCCGTGGATGCAGGGGGATTCCCGAAGCCGGCCATGGATGGCCGGCGGCCGGATTTGGGAGCAGGACGCGCATAATCCGGCTGGGCATCCGCCCCTGCGTCCACGGCGGGTAGCGCGCACCCTCCCGGACTCCCTCCCGGAGCAATCGACCGAAAGCCCCCCTCAATCGGGAGAAGAGCCTTTTTCGTGGGAACGGCTATAGCCGCGATTGCGCTTACGCCCGACTGTGCCGCTGTCTGGAAAATTGATCGCGGCTATAGCCGCTCCCACAGAAGCCGGGAAGCCGCTCAGTCTTCGTTGGGGGCGTCTGGCAGGTCGCGCAGCAGGTTGTCGATGCGTTCGCCGCGATCGACCGAGTCGTCGTAGTGGAAATGCAGCTCGGGCACGTGGCGCATCTTCACCGCGCGCGCGAGCCGGTAGCGGATTTCCGGTGCCACCGCCTTCAGGCCCTTTAGCGCCTCGGCGGCGCGCTCGGACTGCAGGGCGGTCACGAACACCTTGGCGTGCGCCATGTCGCGCGTGACCTCGACGTCGGACACGCTCACCGACGGCAGGCCGTGCTCGGCCACCGCCTCTCGCACCAGGGTGCCCAGCTCCCTGCGAAGCTGGGCGGAGACGCGATCGGTGCGATGGAAGGTCTTCTGCGACATCAGAGCGTGCGCTGCACTTCGACGCGCTCGAAGCACTCGATCTTGTCGCCCGGCTTGATGTCGTTGTAGGCCTTCACGCCGATGCCGCACTCGGTGTTGACGCGCACCTCATCGACGTTCTCCTTGAAGCGGCGCAGCGATTCCAGCTCGCCCTCGAAGATGACGACTTCGTCGCGCAGCACGCGGATCGGCTTGTTGCGACGGACCACGCCCTCGATGACCATGCTGCCGGCGACGGCACCGAACTTGGAGCTGCGGAACACCTCGCGGACCTCGGCGGTGCCGATGATCTCTTCACGGATCTCCACGCCAAGGATGCCGGACGCGACCTGCTTCACCTGGTCGATGACGTCATAGATGATCGAGAAGTAGCGCAGGTCGAGGCCGCTGCCTTCGATCACCTTGCGTGCCGACGCGTCGGCACGGACGTTGAAGCCGATGATCGTCGCCTTGGAGGTGGCGGCGGAGTTCGCATCGGACTCGGTGATGCCACCCACGCCCGAGCGGATGATGTTCACCCGGATGTCGTCGTTGGACAGCGCCACCAGGGCTTGGCGCAGTGCTTCCACCGAACCCTGGACGTCGGCCTTGATGACCAGCGGCAGCTCGAGCTGCTGGCCGCCGCCCATCTGCGCCATGATGTCTTCCATGCGGTTGCCCGCGGCCTGCACCAGGCGCAGCTCGCGACGCTTGGACTCGCGCTGCTGCGCAACTTCCTTGGCCAGGCGCTCGTCGTCGACGACCACGAAATCGTCGCCGGCATCGGGCACGCCCGACAGGCCGACCACCTGCACCGGAATGGATGGGCCCGCCGAAGGCACCTGGCCACCGGTTTCGTCGAACAGTGCGCGCACGCGACCGTATTCCACGCCGCAGACCAGGAAGTCACCCTTGTTGAGCAGGCCCTGCTGCACCAGCACCGTGGCCACCGGGCCGCGGCCCTTGTCGAGCGAGGACTCGATGACCGTGCCGCTGGCACGTCCTTCGCCGATCGCCTTGAGCTCCAGCACTTCGGACTGCAGGTTGATCGCATCGAGCAGGTCGTCGACGCCGTCGCCGGTCTTGGCGGACAGTTCGACCATCTGCGTGTCACCGCCGAACTCTTCGGCCACGACGTCATGGGACAGCAGTTCGTTCTTGATCCGCGAAGGATCGGCCTCGGACTTGTCGATCTTGTTGATCGCCACGATCAGGGGCACATTCGCCGCCTTCGCGTGCTGGATCGCTTCGATCGTCTGCGGCATCACGCCGTCATCGGCGGCCACCACCAGCACCACGAGGTCGGTGATCTTGGCGCCGCGTGCACGCATCGAAGTGAATGCGGCGTGGCCCGGGGTGTCGAGGAAGCTGATGACACCCTTGGGCGTTTCGACGTGGTACGCGCCGATGTGCTGGGTGATGCCACCGGCCTCGCCCGTGGCGATCTTGGTACGGCGGATGTAGTCGAGCAGCGAAGTCTTGCCGTGGTCGACGTGACCCATGATGGTCACGACCGGCGGACGCGGCGTCTGGTCGCCGGTGATCTCTTCGACGTGTGCGAGCAGCTCGCTCTCGGCGTCGTCGGCATCGGCACGCACGGCCTGGTGGCCGAGTTCCTCGGTGACCAGCGCCGCGGTGTCGTGGTCGATGGACTGGGTGATGGTGGCCATCACGCCCATCTTGAACAGCGCCTTGACCACGTCGCCGCCCTTCATTGCCAGCTTCTGGGCAAGATCGGCGACGGTGATCGCCTCGCCGATCGCGACCTCGCGCACGACAGGCGCGGTCGGACGGGTGAAGCCGGTGCCGGTGCGCGACTGGTCGCGCTGCTGGCCACGCTGCGCGCCACGCTTGGGGCGTGCGGTGCTGCGGCGCGCGCGGTCGGCGGGCGACAGGTGCATCTGCCCGGCGAAGCGTGCGGCGGCGCCTTCCTCATCCTCGGGGCCGGCAGCCATCGCATGCGAACCCCGGTGCTTGCCCTTGGCCGCGCTGCGATCGTCGCGCGCCGGAGCCGGCTTGGGATGGCCATGGCCGTGTGCCTTGCGCGGAGCAGCCTCTTCCGTCGCGACCGCGGCGACCGCGGCGACCGCGGCCTCGGCCTCGGTACGCACGCGCTCGGCCTCTTCGGCCTCGCGACGCTTGGCTGCCTCGGCCTCCTCCACGCGACGACGGTCGACGTCGGCGAGGCGCTGCTGCTCGTCGAGGTTGCGCTGGCGCGACTCCTCGAGCTTGCGCAGGATCTCGGCGCGCTCGTCGTCCTCTCCGCCGCCCACGGCACCGCCGGCCTGGGGCTTGACCAGCGTGACCTTCTTGCGCACGACCACGTCGACGGTCGGCTTGTTGCGGCCGCCGCCCACGGTGAGCGTGCTCTTGCGCTGGAGGGTGATCTTCTTGGGTGCGACCGGATCCACGGCGCCCTTCTCGGCACGGCCATGGGTGCGGCGCAGGAAGCCCAGGAGCTTCACCTTTTCGGTACTGGTCACGACCTGGTCGGGATCGTTGAACGGCATGCCCGCTTCGGACAGCTGTTCAAGCAGTTTCTCGACCGGCGTGTTCACCAGTGCGGCCAGCTTGCGGATGGTGGTTTGCTGCGACATTCGGATTCCGGTTCCTCTGGCGTCGGCACATGCCGCGCTATGGATGGATCAATTCTGGGTGCTTGCCATGCTCGGGGGCCGTGATGGCCCCAGCCTGTCAGCCTTCGCTTTCCAGGCGCGCGATCTCACCCGCGCGCGCGGCCAGCACGAGGGCTGCGGCACGCTCCTGGTCAAGGCCTTCGATGCCGAACTCCAGCACCTCGTCGACCGCGAGGTCCGACAGGTCCTCGGCGGTGCACACGCCGTTGGCGGCCAGCGCGAAGGCGGTTTCGTCATCCATGCCTTCAAGCGCCAGCATGTCGTCGGCCGGAACGTTGTCACCGAGCTCCTCTTCGACCGCGAGCGCGTCGTTGAGCAGCGCATCGCGGGCGCGGGCGCGAAGTTCCTCGACGATGTCCTCGTCGAAGCCCTCCACCGCCAGCAGCTCGCCAACCGGCACGTAGGCGATTTCCTCGACCGTGCTGAAGCCCTCGGCCACCAGGATGCCGGCAATCTCATCGTCGACCTCCAGCTTCTCCTGGAACAGGGCGCGCGCCGTGGCCTGCTCGGCGTCCGACTTCGCGGTGACCTGGTCCTGGGTCATGACGTTGAGCTGCCAGCCCGAGAGGCGGCTGGCGAGGCGCACGTTCTGGCCGCCCTTGCCGATCGCCTGCGCCAGGCGGTCCTCGGCGACCGCGAGATCCATCGAGTGCTTGTCCTCGTCGACCACGATCGACTGCACCTCGGCCGGCGCCATCGCGTTGATCACGAACTGCGCCGGGTTGTCCGACCACAGCACGATGTCGACGCGCTCGCCGTTGAGCTCGTTCGACACCGCCTGCACGCGCGAACCACGCATGCCGATGCAGGCGCCGATCGGATCGGTGCGGGTGTCGTAGGCGACCACGGCGATCTTGGCGCGGTCGCCCGGATCACGCGCACAGGCCTTGATCTCGACCAGGCCCTGGCCGACTTCCGGCACTTCGAGCTTGAACAGTTCGACCATGAACTCCGGCGCGGCGCGGCTGATGAACAGCTGCGGGCCACGCGGCTCGGTGCGCACGTCATAGAGATAGCCGCGGATGCGGTCGCCGGCGCGCACGACGTCGCGCGGGATCGCCTTGTCCTTGGGGATGAAAGCTTCTGCGTTGCCGCCGAGGTCGACGAAGACGTTGCCGCGCTCGACGCGCTTGACCACGCCGGTGACCAGCTCGCCCACGCGGTCCTTCCACGCGTCCACGACCTGCTGGCGCTCGGCCTCGCGCACGCGCTGCACGATCACCTGCTTGGCGGCCTGGGCGGCGATGCGGCCGAAGTCGACGTTCTCGATCTGCTCTTCGATGTAGTCGCCGATCTCGACGCCTTCGGCCTCGTCGACCGCGTCCATCATGCGGATCTGGCGGTCCGGCGACTCCATCACCACGTCGTCGGCCACGACCTCCCAGCGGCGGAAGGTCTCGTAATTGCCGTCCTTGGAATCGATGGCAACGCGGGTCAGCACGTCCTGCTCGAGATAGCGCTTCTTGGCCGCGGTGGCCAGGGCCGCCTCGAGGGCTTCAAGGATCACCGACTCCGGCACGCCCTTCTCATGGGCGACCGCATCGACGACCAGCAACAGTTCCTTGCTCATCTTCTCTATTACTCCGCACGGGACGGCTTCGACGCCGCCGGCTTGTTGTTGGTTGTTTGTTTGCCACCGGGCTTGCCCTTGCCCTTGCCCGGGCGCGCATCGCGCCCGGAGGCGTCCTTCGCCGGCCCGTAGCCAAGCGCCACCCAGTCGGGCACCAGGCGCGCCTTGTCGATGTTGTCGCCAGCGACCGTGAACGGCCGGCCGTCGATGTCGAACGTGACTGTTTCGCCCTCCACCGCGACGATCCGCCCCAGCAGCCTGCGCCGGCCGTCCTGCGGCAGCTTCAGGCCGACCTTCGCCTGCTCGCCGATGAAGCGCTCGAAGTGCGCCAGCGTGAACAGCATCCGGTCGACGCCGGGCGACGACACCTCGAGGGTGTAGTTGCTGCTGATCGGATCCTCGACGTCGAGCTGGGCGGAGACCTCGCGGCTGACCGCCTCGCAGTCCTCGATGCCGACGCCCTGGCCATCGGCGGCCGGATCCGCACCCGGACGGTCGATGTACAGGCGCAGCATCGCGCCGCCGCCGGGCGACGGCAGGTATTCCACGCCCAGCAGCTCCAGGCCGAGGGCGGCAACGGTCGGCGAAAGGAGATCCGCGATGTCGGTCGACTTGTCGGCCACGATGCCTCCTCTGTCCTGGTCCATTGCCTGCCGCGCCGGGCGCAAAAAATAAAAAAGGGCCCGGCGGGCCCCTTGTCCGATGCTGCTGGATCCGGTGCCGGCGCGCCTCGTTGCGCACCGCGCGAGCCCGATTCCCGCAATCGAAAAAAGCCTCCTGGGAGGCTCTCCGTCGACCGCGAAAAGCTTGCAGCGGTGCCGGACCGGCGCCGAAGGCGCATGCGATGGTCCTGCAGGTTCCGCTGAGCCGCTGGAGTATATGCCCAGGCCCGGCGTATCGCAAGCCGGGCGCCGCCTCCAGCCCTGAGCGGCGGGTCCGGCCCGGCTGCGCATCGGGTAATCTTGCCGCAGTCTCCCGCAACAGGTACCAGGCTTGATGAAACGCTCCAGAAAGACCGCCCTTGTGCTGATGGGCTCGGCACCGCTGCTCCTGGTCGCCTGCGCGCAGCAGCCCGAAGTGCAGACGTCGGAAGGGCTGTTCACGTCCGTCGAGGCCTGCGCCACCGAAACCATGAACCCGTCGATGTGCCGCCAGGCCTTCGACCAGGCGCAGGCGCAGGCCGACGCGGTGGCACCGCGCTATGCCTCGACCGCCGAGTGCGAGGCCGAGTTCGGAGAAGGACAGTGCGCCACCCGGCAGCAGGCCGGCGGCGGCAGCTTCGTCGGCCCGATGATGGCCGGCTTCGTGCTCTCGCAGATGCTGAACAGCCGCGGCGGCGCCATGGCACCGGCACCCGGCGCAGGTCCGGCTGCGGCCACAGCCGGTGCCGCGCGCACGTCGCCCGCGTTCCTCTCCAACCAGTCCGGATGGCTGCGCCCGCAGCCCGGTGCCGGCGGCGCCACCGCACTGGCCCGCACCGAGCTCCAGCCCAACCGTGCGCCCACCGTGCGCCGCGGCGGCTTCGGTCGCGCCGGCGCCGGCCGCAGCGCCGGCGGCTGATGCGCCGCGTCGCAATCGAGCCGCGCCCGGAGTGGCGGCGGCGCGCGGAGGACTGCGGCTTCGCCTTCCACACCATCGACGGCGCCGCCTACTGGGACGAGAGCGTGTACTACGCCTTCACCCTGCAACAGGTCGAGGACGATATCGAGGATCCCACCGCCGAGCTGCACGCGATGGCGATGGACCTCGCCGGTGAAGCCGCCGGGAGCCAGGAACTGATGGAGCGGCTCGCGATTCCCGCCGACGCGCAGGACCAGGTCGCCGAAAGCTGGCGACGGCGCGATCCGCACCTCTACGGCAGGATCGACCTCGCGTACGACGGCCGCGGGCCGGCAAAGCTGTACGAATTCAACTACGACACGCCGACATCCCTGTTCGAGGCCGCGTTCTTCCAGTGGGACTGGCTGGAGCACCAGCGCGAGACCGGCGCCCTGCCCCCCGGTGCCGACCAGTTCAATGCGATCCATGAAGCGCTGGTCGCGCGTTTCATCGAGGTCGGCGACCGCCTTCCAAGGCCGCTGTACTTCGCGGCCTCGCAGGGCAGCCCCGAGGACCAGGGCACCGTCGATTACCTGCGCGACTGCGCCGCCCAGGCCGGGATCGAATCCGGCTCGGTGGCGATGGAGGACATCGGCCTTTCCGCCGACGGGCGCTTCACCGCCGGTGACGACGTGCTGATCGCCAGCCTGTTCAAGCTGTATCCGCTCGAGGACCTGTTCGCCGACGAGTTCGCGCAGGCCCTGCCGGGCTCCGGCCTGCGGCTGCTGGAGCCGGCGTGGAAGCTGCTGCTCAGCAACAAGGGCGCGCTGCCGCTGTTGTGGGAACGCCATCGCGGCCACCCCAACCTGCTGCCGGCGGAATTCGACGACGGCGGCGCGTTGCCGCCGGGCTGGGTTCGCAAACCGCTGTTCTCGCGCGAGGGCGCGAACATCGAGATGCACTACGCCGACGGCCGCACCCTGCAGCAGCCGGGACCCTACGGAGGTCCTTCGATCCGCCAGGCGCTGCATCCACTGCCCGAACACGGCGCTGCGTATCCGCTGGTCGGCAGCTGGGTGGTTGGCGACCTTGCCTGCGGCATGGGTATCCGCGAAGACGACTCACCGATCACGCGCGACAGCGCGCGCTTCGTACCCCATGCCATCGTCGGCGAGGGTCGCGGACAGCGGATGGTGCTGGAAGCCTGAGGCTTCCAGCAGGAACCGGGACGCACAAAAGCAAACGGCGTCCCTGTTTCCAGGAACGCCGCCGCAGGTGTAAATGGTAGCGGGGGCAGGATTTGAACCTGCGACCTTCGGGTTATGAGCCCGACGAGCTGCCAGACTGCTCCACCCCGCACCAGAGCCGACTATTATGGAGCAGAGTCGGATTACTTGCAAGCCTTGCCGCACTTCGCGGCAGGGCCCTGCGTTCGATCAGGCAAACGCCGCCTGGCACCACGCCATGAGCGGGTTCCAGGCAATGCCCAGCACCAGCAACGCGATCGCATTGGCACCGAACAGAAGCTTCAGCGGGCCGTTGTCACGCACTTCGATGGCCACGCCCTCGGGCTCGTCGAAGTACATCACCTTGATCACGCGCAGGTAGTAGAACGCGCCAACCACCGCGAACACGATGCCGACGATCGCCAGCCACAGCATGTCGCCGCCGATCGCCGCGCGCAGCACCACCAGCTTCGCCCAGAAGCCGAGGAATGGCGGAACGCCCGCCAGCGAGGCCATGATCACCAGCACCATCGCCGCCATCCACGGGCTGCGGGCGTTGAGGCCCTTGAAGTCGCTGATGCGATCGGCTTCGAAGCCGCGCCTGGACAGCATCACGATCGCGCCGAAGCCCGCGGTCGCCATGATCGCGTAGCTGATGGCGTAGAACATCGCAGCGGCATAGCCTTCGGCGCCGCCACCGGCCAGGCCGAGCAGCAGGAAGCCGACGTGCGACACCGTCGAATACGCGAGCATGCGCTTGAGGTTGGTCTGCGCGATCGCGAACACGTTGCCGACCACCAGCGACAGCGCCGCAAGCAGGGCCAGCATCACCTGCCACTGGTCCTGCAGCGGACCAAGCCCGGATTCGAGCAGCCGGTAGGCCATGCCGAACACGGCAAGCTTGGGCGCGGAGCCGATGAACAGGGTCATCGGCGTGGGCGCGCCGTGGTAGGCGTCGGGCAGCCACATGTGGAACGGCGCGGCGCCGAACTTGAAGCACACGCCCACCACCAGGAACACCGTGCCCGTCAGCAACAGGGTGCGGGTGCCGCCGTCGACGACGGTCGCAGCGCTGCTGATCGTGGCCAGGTCGAGGCTGCCGGTGGCGCCGTAAACCAGCGACATGCCGAACAGCAGCAGACCCGAGGCCAGCGAGCCGAGCACGAAGTACTTCATCGCGGCTTCGGAGCCGGTCGCGTTGTCGCGGTCGAAGGCGACCAGTGCGTACTGGCACAGCGCCAGCAGCTCGAGGCCGACGTAGATCGTGGTCAGGTTCGGCGCCGAGACCAGCAGCATCATGCCCAGCGTGGCGAACAGCATCAGCACCGGCAACTCGCCCTTGTACAGGCCGCGCTCGCGCATGAACGGCCAGGCATAGCCCAGCGCCACGGCCGTCAGCACCAGGATCAGCACCTTCAGCACATCGGCCATCGTGTCGCGCACGAACATGTCGGCCAGCACCATGCCGTGGCCGCCCACGCCCATCACGATCATCGCCGCGGCGCCAAGCAGCACCACCACGGCAAGGCCGTGGGTCACCACGCGGCGGCGCTCGCCCATGAACAGGTCCAGCATCAGCAGCGCGAACGCGCCGATCACCACCACGAACTCGGGCGCCAGCGGCGCGAGGTCGGCCAGTGTCCGGACGGGAGGGGTCATAGCTCCAGGCATCATCGCGTCGTGTTCCTCAAAGCTTGCTGTTGGCGAGCATGCCCGCCAGCTGCGCGATGGACGGTTCCATCAGGTCGGTCAGGGGCCTGGGCCAGAGGCCGATAAGGAGCACGCCGGCGGCAAACACGCCCAGTACCAGGGCCTCGCGGCCGGTGATGTCCTTCATCGCGGCGACGTGCGAGTTGCCGACCTCGCCGTACAGCACGCGCTTGACCAGCCACAGCGTATAGCCGGCACCCAGGATCAGGGTCAGGGCGGCCACGAAGGCGATCAACGGATGGCTCTGGAACGAGGCCAGGATGACCATGAACTCGCCAACAAAGCCCGAGGTACCCGGCAGGCCCGAGTTGGCGAAGGCAAACAGCACGAAAAACGCTGCAAACCAGGGCATCACGTTGGCCACGCCGCCGTAGTCGCTGATCCTGCGCGTGTGCATGCGGTCGTACAGCACGCCCACGCAGGTGAACATGGCGCCTGAAACAAAACCATGCGAAACCATCTGCACCATCGCGCCCTGCAGGCCGAGTCGCGCGGCCTCCGGGTTGCTGTCACGCACCAGCGCGAAAGCAATGAAGATGCCCAGGGTAACGAAGCCCATATGCGAGACCGACGAGTAGGCGATCAGCTTCTTCATGTCCTGCTGGACCAGTGCCACCAGGCCGACGTAGATCACCGCCACCAGCGACAGCGCGATCACCAGCCATGCCCACTCGTGGCCGGCGTCGGGGACGATCGGCAGGCTGAAGCGCAGGAAGCCGTAACCGCCGATCTTCAGCATGATCGCCGCCAGGATCACCGAGCCGCCGGTCGGCGCCTCGACGTGCGCGTCCGGGAGCCACGTGTGCACCGGGAACATCGGCACCTTGACCGCGAACGCGAGCAGGAAGGCGAAGAACAGCCACATCTGCTCGGTGGCATTGAGCGGCAGCGCGTACAGGTCGGCCAGCTGCCAGCTGCCGGCCTGCAGGTACAGGTAGACCAGGCCGACCAGCATGAACACCGAGCCGAGGAAGGTGTACAGGAAGAATTTCACCGAGGCGTATACGCGCCGCGGGCCGCCCCAGACGCCAATGATGATGAACATCGGGATCAGCATGCCTTCGAAGAAGACATAGAAAAGCATCGCGTCCATCGCCGAGAACACGCCGATCATCAGGCCTTCGAGGATCAGCATCGCCGCGTAGTACTGGCTGACGCGCTTGTCGATCGAGGTCCAGGAACTGATGACCACCAGCGTGGTGACCAGCGTGGTGAGCAGGATCAGCGCGACCGAGATGCCGTCGGCACCCAGGTGGTACTGGATGTCATAGGCCGGGATCCACTCCCTGGCCTCGACGAACTGCATCGTTGCCACCGCCGCCGAAGCGTCGTAGCCGGTGAGCAGCGGGATGCTGATGACGAACACCACCAGGGCGATCGCCAGCGACAGCCAGCGCGCGGCGCCGGCACGGTTACCAAGCGCGAGCACCAGCGCGCCGCCGAAGATCGGCAGCCAGATGAGGATGCTGAGGAGAGGCAAATTCGACACGTATCGTCTTCCGTCAGGTCCAGTAGTGGATGAGCACGGCCAGGAGCACGATCAGGCCGAGAATCATCGCGAATGCATAGTCGTACATGCGGCCGGATTGCAGGCGGCGGACAACGCCCGACAGCAGACCGACGAAGCCGGCAGTACCGTTCACCGCAACGCCATCGATCACGCGGTTGTCGACCACGCTCGACGCCTTGCCAAGCTGCAGGCTGCCGCCTGCGAGGCCGCCGATCCAGAAATCGTCGGCCCAGTACTTGTTTTCCAACACCTTCACCGGCAGCGCGAACACGCGGCGGGCACTGGTGGCCAGCTCCGGACGCCACCAGTACATGACGGTCGCGAGCACGAAGCCGGCGAAGGTCAGCCAGAAGGCAGGCGTCAGGAAACCGTGCAGTGCGAACGCGACCGGGCCATGCCACAGCTCGGAAGCAACGCGCGCGAGCGTATCGTTCTCCGGCAGCAGGTCGATCGCGCCGGTGAAGAACGGCATCACCTGCCCGCTGCCGCTCCAGCTCGTGCCGAACAGCATCGGGCCGGCGGTGAAGAAGCCGATCGCGATCGACGGGATCGCCAGCAGCACCAGCGGCAGGGTCACCACCCAGGGCGACTCCTTCGGCTCGTGCGCGCCATGGTCGTGCGCGTGGCTGCCATGCGCAGCTTCGCCATGCGCCTCCTCGCGGAAACGCTCGCGCCCGAAGAACGTCATGTACAGCAGGCGGAAGCTGTAGAACGAGGTCACGAACGCGCCCAGCAGCACGGCCCAATAGCCGTAGGTGCCGACCCAGCCCATGCCCTCGGCACCGAACTTCGCCGCCTCGATGATCGTGTCCTTGGAGTAGAAGCCGCTGAAGAACGGCGTCGCCACCAGGGCCAGGGTGCCGACCAGCATGGTGATGAAGGTCACCGGCATGTACTTGCGCAGGCCACCCATGCGGCGCATGTCCTGCTCGTGGTGCATGGCGATGATCACCGAGCCCGCGCCCAGGAACAGCAGCGCCTTGAAGAAGGCATGGGTCATCAGGTGGAACACAGCCGCCGAGTAAGCCGACACGCCCAGGGCCACGGTCATGTAGCCCAGCTGCGACAGCGTGGAGTACGCGACCACGCGCTTGATGTCGTTCTGCACGATGCCGATCAGGCCGGTGAAGAAGGCCGTCGTGGCGCCGATGAACAGGATGAACTGCAGCGTGGTCTGGCTGAGTTCGAACAGCGGCGACATGCGCGCCACCATGAAGATGCCGGCGGTGACCATGGTCGCGGCGTGGATCAGCGCCGAAATCGGGGTCGGGCCTTCCATCGAGTCCGGCAGCCACACGTGCAGCGGCACCTGCGCCGACTTGCCCATGGCGCCCACGAACAGGCAGATGCAGATCAGGGTCGCGACCGACCAGGCATGGCCTTCGAAGACCTCGACCACCTGGCCGCCGCCGATGGTGGGGCCGGCATTGGCGAACACGGTCGCGTAGTCGAGCGTGCCGAACCAGTACGCGACGCCGGCGATGCCCAGCAGCATGCCGAAATCGCCGACGCGGTTTACCAGGAAGGCCTTGAGGTTGGCGACCACCGCGGTCGGGCGCTTGAACCAGAAGCCGATCAGCAGGTACGACACCACGCCCACCGCTTCCCAGCCGAAAAACAGCTGCAGGAAGTTGTTGGCCATCACCAGCGCCAGCATCGAGAAGGTGAACAGGCTGATGTAGCTGAAGAAGCGCTGGTAGCCCGGGTCGTCGGCCATGTAGCCGATGGTGTAGATGTGCACCAGCAGCGACACGAAGGTCACCACCACCATCATCATCGCCGTCAGCCGGTCGACCAGGAATCCGATGTGGATCTCGTAGCCCGCGACCTGGAACCAGGTGTAGAGGTTTTCGTTGAAGGGCGATGCGCCCTGCGCCATCAGCTGCCAGAGCACGTAGCACGACAGCGCGCAGCTGATCGCCACGCCGAGGATCGTGACCGACTGCGCCCCGACGCGCCCCACCTGGCGGCCGAACAGGCCGGCGACGATGGCGCCCAGCAGCGGCGCCAGGACGATCGCGAGCAGTACGGTCTTGGAGAGAACGATTTCCATGCCAGGCATTCCGTCAGCCCTTCAGCGTGTCGAGTTCGGCGACGTTGATCGTGCGCCGGTTACGGAACAGGGTGACCAGGATCGCGAGGCCGATCGCGGCCTCGGCCGCTGCCACCGTGAGGATGAAGAACACGAACACCTGCCCGGCGGCGTCGCCGAACTCGCGCGAGAACGCGACGAAGTTGATGTTCACCGAGAGCAGCATCAGTTCGATGCACATCAACAGGATGATCACGTTCTTGCGGTTGAGGAAGATGCCCGCGACGCTGATGCAGAACAGCGCGGCGGCGAGCGCGAGATAGTGTCCGAGGGCGAGGCCCTGGCCGAGGAACTCCATTACTTCTCCTCCCCGTCGGTGCTGGCACCGGCAGCCGGTGCGTCGTCGGCGACGTGCACCGAACTCGGCATGTCCACCATGCGCAGGCGGTCGCCGGGGCGCGTGCGCACCTGCTCACCGGGAACCTGGTGCTTGGTGCCCTCGCGACGGCGCAGGGTCAGCGTGACCGCGGCGATGACGGCCACGGTCAGGATCACCGCGGCAACCTCGAACGGCAGCAGGAAATCGGTGAACAGCCGTCGCGCGATCCATGCGGTGTTGGACGCGCCCTCGGCGTCGATCGGATCCGCCGCGAACGGAGTCTCCACGAAGGCCATGATCCCGATCAGCGACAGCAGCTCCAGCAGCATCACCACCGCCACGACCAGCCCGACCGGCAGGTAACGCACGTAGCCCTCGTTGATCGGCGCCAGGTCGACGTCGATCATCATCACCACGAACAGGAACAGGACCATCACCGCGCCGACGTAGACCAGCACCAGCGCCACGCCCAGGAACTCGGCACCGGCGATGATCCAGGTGACCGCCACGCTGAAGAACGTCAGCACCAGGAACAGGGCCGAATGCACCGGGTTGCGCGCGCCGATCACGCCGACCGCGGCGGCCACCGCGACGGCCGCGAATGCAAGGAATGCGAGCTGTACGAAGTCCATGGCTTACCTGTATGCGGCGTCGGCGGCGCGACGCTCTGCGATTTCCGCCTCGAGGCGATCGCCCAGCGCCAGCAGCTGCGGCTTGGTGACGATGTTCTCGCCACGGTTCTCGAAGTGGTATTCGTGGATGTGGGTCTCGACGATGGAGTCCACGGGACACGACTCCTCGCAGAAGCCGCAGAAAATGCACTTGAACAGGTCGATCTCGTAGCGCGTGGTGCGCCGCGTGTTGTCCTCGCGCTGCTCGGAGTCGATGGTGATCGCCAGCGCCGGGCACACCGCCTCGCACAGCTTGCACGCGATGCAGCGCTCTTCGCCGTTGGGGTAGCGGCGCAGCGCGTGCAGCCCGCGGAAGCGCGCCGACTGCGGGATCTTCTCCATCGGGTACATCATCGTGTACTTCGGACGCCAGAGGTACTGGAACGTCAGCTTCAGGCCGCTGATGATCTCGATCAGCAGCAGGCTCCTGGCCCAGGAAACGAATTTGCCCATCACGCACCTGCCTCGAAGACGCCGAAGTACGCCATCAATGCCGTCACCGCAATCCAGGCGATGGACAGCGGAATGAACACCTTCCAGCCGAGGCGCATGATCTGGTCATAGCGGTAGCGCGGGAATGTCGCCCGGGACCAGACGAAGCAGCTGGCGAAGAAGAACGTCTTGGCCAACAGCCACCACCAGCCGTCCCCCAGCAGCACCGAAAGCACCGGGATGTCCGGGATCCACGCCGCCGGGATCGGCGACAGCCAGCCACCGAGGAAGAAGGTCGCGGTGAGGATGCTGACCAGCAGCATGTTCGCGTACTCGGCCAGGAAGAACAGCGCGAACACCGCACCCGAGTATTCCACCATGTGGCCCGCGACGATCTCGCTCTCGCCCTCGACCACGTCGAAGGGCGCGCGGTTGGTCTCGGCCACGCCGGATACGAAGTAGATGATGAACAGCGGCAGCAGCGGCAGCCAGAACCACTCGAGGAAGCCCGAGTTGCCCGACTGCGCCATCACGATCTCGCTGAGGTTGAGGCTGCCGGCGGCAACCATCACACCGACCAGGGCGAAGCCCATCGCGATCTCGTAGCTCACCACCTGCGCTGCCGAACGCATCGCGCCCAGGAACGCGTACTTCGAGTTCGAGGCCCAGCCGGCGATGATCACGCCGTACACGCCCAGCGAAACCATGGCCAGCAGGTACAGGATGCCGGCGTTGGCATTGGAGAGCACCAGCTGTGCATCGAAGGGCACGACCGCCCAGGCCGCGAACGCGGGGGCCAGGGTGATCAGCGGTGCCAGGAAGTACAGCACCTTGTGCGCGGCGCTTGGCCGGATGACTTCCTTGAACAGCAGCTTGAAGACGTCGGCGAAGGCCTGCAGTACGCCGAAGCCGACGTACATCGGCCCGTGGCGCACGTGCATCCAGGCGATCAGCTTGCGCTCCCAGACCACGTAGAAGGCGACGGTGATGATCACCGGCATCGCGATCGTCAGGATCAGCAACACCAGCCAGATGACCGTGCCGATGGGGCCAAGCGAGTCCAGCCAGGCGCGGAAGGGCTCGAGCCAGCCGAGGAGCACGGTGCTCGTATTGGTCGTCGTCGTGCTCATGCGGCCTCCACCCGCACCGCGCCGGCGCCGAGCGCCGCGGTGGCGCCATAGCCGGATTCGATCAGGGCGGCGCCGCGGGCCACGCCCGTGCTGACGGCCACCAGCAGGGTTCCCGTGCCGGCGCCGTTGGATACGCGCGCCATGGCGCCTTCGCGCAGGCCGGCGGCGGAAGCGTCGTCGGCGTTGAGCGTGATGCGCGGGCCGACCGTGAGCGGGTGCGCCTGCAGGGCGGCCGCACGGCGGGTCACGCCGTCGACGCGGTAGATCGCCTGCGACACCGCCAGCTCGAGGCCTTCGCCCGCGATTGCAACGGCTTCGCTGCGCGCGACGTCGACCTGGCGCGGCACCATCAGCGCACGTGCACCGGCGAAATCGGTGAAGTCGAAGCCCTCGAGGCCGAGGAGCCCGCCAAGCGCGCGCAGCGCCTTCCAGCCCGGGCGTGCTTCGCCCGGGAGCTTGCCGCCGGCGACGGTGCGCTGGTCGCGGCCGTCGAGGTTGGTCAGGGTAGCGTCGAGCTCGGGCAGCAGGCCGATCGGCAGGATCACGTCGGCAACGCGACGCGTGGATTCGCACGCGAAGTGGCTGAAGGCCACCACCTGCGCACCACCCAGAGCCTGCATCGCCTTCGCCTGGTCGGCGAAGTCCAGCCCCGGCTCGATGCCGTAGATGACGTAGCCGGCGCGCGGCTGGGCCAGCATGGCAGCGGCGTCACGCGAGGCCGGCAGCACGCCGTGGCGGGCAAGCCCGACCGCGTTCGCGCCCTGCGGCACGCGGCACAGCGCGGCGTTGATGCGACCGGCGAAACCGGCTGCGGCGGCGCGGATCGCCGCGGCGTGAATGCCGCACTCGGCAACCGCGCCCACGATGACGACCGGCCGCGAAGCGCCCTGCAGCGCATCGGCCAGCTCGGCGGACGCCAGCGCATCGGCGATCTTCGACGGCGCGACGATCGACCTGTGGCTGATGTCGAAGGTGAACTCGAAGTCCACCGGATTGACCACGTGCACCTTCGCGCCCGCGAGCCAGGCCTTGCGCACGCGCTGGTTGACCAGCGGCAGCTCGGTGCGCAGGTTGCTGCCGACAATGACGATGGCGTCGGCCTTCTCGATGTCTTCAACCGGCATGCCGAAGACCTCGGCCACTGCGCCGTCGGAAAGGTCGTGCTGGGCGATGCGATGGTCGAGGTTGCCGGTGCCCAGGGCCTCGGCCAGGCGGGCGACAAGGGCACCCTCCTCGTTCGAGGTCGCCGGGTGTACCAGGATGCCGAGGTCGTCGGCGGCGTTGTCGCGCAGGATCTGCGCGGCCTTCGCCAGCGCTTCGTCCCAGCTCGCCTCGCGCCAGTCGGCGTCGTCACCGTTGCCTGCAACGCGCAGCAGTGGACGCATCGCGCGATCCTCGGCGTACAGGCCCTGGTGCGAATAGCGGTCGCGGTCGGACAGCCAGCACTCGTTGACCGCCTCGTTGTCGCGCGGCACGGTGCGCATCACTTCGCCGCGGCGGGTGTGCAGGAACAGGTTGCTGCCGAGCGCGTCGTGGTAGCCCAGCGACTCGCGCGCGATCAGCTCCCAGGGACGCGCGCGGAAGCGGAACACCTTGTTGGTCAGCGCGCCCACCGGGCAGACGTCGATCACGTTGCCCGAGAGCTCGGTGGTCAGCGGCTTGCCATCGTAGGTGCCGATTTCGAGGCTTTCGCCGCGCTGCATGCCGCCCAGTTCGTAGGTGCCGGCGATTTCCGCGGTGACGCGGATGCAGCGCGTGCAGTGGATGCAGCGGGTCATCTCGGTGGCCACCAGCGGGCCGAGGTCCTCGTCGGCGACCGAACGCTTGCGCTCGACGAAGCGGCTCACCGAGCGGCCATAGCCCAGCGACAGGTCCTGCAGCTCGCACTCGCCTCCCTGGTCGCAGACCGGGCAGTCGAGCGGATGGTTGATCAGCAGGAACTCCATCACGTTGCGCTGCGACCTCAGCGCCTTCTCGCTGCGCGTCTGCACGCGCATGCCGTCCATCACCGGCGTGGCGCAGGCCGGCGCGGGCTTGCCCATCTTCTCCACGTCGACCAGGCACATGCGGCAGTTCGCCGCGATCGCGAGCTTGTCGTGGTAGCAGAAGCGCGGGATCGGGATGCCGGCCTTGTCGGCGGCCTGGATGATCATCGAGCCCTTGGGCGCGGCCATTTCCACGTCGTCGATGAAGACGGTGACGTGGTCGGGCGGCAGGTTTGGGTTCACCGGCTGCGCGCTCATGCGGCGATCTCCGGGTTGGCGTCGACGATCGAGCGGCCGTGCTCGATGAAGTATTCGAATTCGTGCCAGAAGTGGCGCAGGAAGCCCTGCACCGGCCATGCGGCCGCTTCACCGAAGGCGCAGATGGTGTGGCCTTCGATCTGGCCGGCGGACTCGCGCAGCATCTCGACGTCGGCCATCGTGGCCTTGCCCTCGACCATGCGCGACACCATGCGGTACATCCAGCCCGTGCCTTCGCGGCAGGGCGTGCACTGGCCGCAGGATTCCTGCCAGTAGAAGCGCGAGATGCGCTGGCAGGCGCGGACCATGCAGGTGCTGTCGTCCATCACGATCACGGCACCCGAACCCAGTCCGGAACCCGCCTTCTGCAGCGCGTCATAGTCCATGGTCAGGCCCATCATGGTGTCGCCCGGAAGCACCGGCATCGACGAGCCGCCCGGGATCACGCCCTTGAGCGTGCGCCCCGGCCGCAGGCCGCCGGCCATTTCAAGCAGGTCCGCGAACGAGGTTCCAAGGCGGACTTCGTAGTTGCCCGGCTTCATCACGTGGCCGGACACCGAAAAGATCTTGCAGCCGCCGTTGTTCGGCTTGCCCAGGCCCGCGAACCACTCGGGGCCGTTGCGGATGATCGCCGGCACCGAGGCATAGGTCTCGGTATTGTTGATCGTGGTCGGCTTGCCGTACAGGCCGAAGTTGGCCGGGAACGGCGGCTTGTAGCGCGGCTGGCCCTTCTTGCCTTCCAGCGACTCCATCAGCGCGGTCTCTTCGCCGCAGATGTAGGCTCCGGCGCCCAGCGCGTTGTGGATGTCGATGTCGACGCCGCTGCCGAGGATGTCACGGCCCAGCCAGCCGTGCGCATAGGCCTCGGCCAGCGCTTCCTCGAGGTGCTCGAAGGGCTCGTGGTGGAACTCGCCGCGCAGGTAGTTGTAAGCGACCGTGGACCCGGTGGCGTAGCAGGCGATTGCCATGCCCTCGATCACCGAATGCGGGTTGTAGCGCAGGATGTCGCGATCCTTGCAGGTGCCCGGCTCCGACTCGTCGGAGTTGCAGAGGATGTACTTCTGCACGTCGCCCTTGGGCATGAAGCTCCACTTCAGGCCGGTCGGGAAGCCCGCGCCGCCGCGGCCGCGAAGGCCCGACTGCTTGACCATCTCGACGACATCGGCCGGCGGGATCTTCTCGCCCAGGACCTTGCGCAGCGCCTGGTAGCCGCCGGTCTTCAGGTAGTTCTCGTACGACCACGGCTTGTCGAAATGCAACGTGGTGTAGACGGCCTGGTGTTCCTTCGGCGCAGGGCCGACGGGGCCGTAGCCTTCCGAGACGTGGGTGTTGTGATGCGCCATGCCTGCGTCCAGCCTCACTTCAATCCGTCGAGCAGCTCGTCCACCTTCGCGGTGTCCAGCTTCTCGTGGTAATGGCCGTTGATCACGACCACGGGAGCGCCGCAGCACGCGGCCACGCACTCTTCCTCGCGCTTGAGGTAGACGCGGCCGTCGGCGGTGGATTCACCCACCTTGCAGCCGAGTTTCTTCTCGGCGTGCGCGACCAGGTCCTCGGCGCCGTTCAGCCAGCAGCTGATGTTGGTGCAGAAGGCGACGTTGTGGCGGCCGACTTCCTTCGTCTCGAACATCGAGTAGAAGGTCGCGACCTCGTACGCCCACACCGGCGGGATGCCGAGGTAACCGGCCACGCCGGCGATCAGCTCGTCGGTCAGGAAACCGCCGTTCTGCTGCTGGGTGGCGAACAGGCCCTGGATCACGGCCGAACGCTTGCGATCAGGCGGGAACTTGGCCACCCAATGGTCGATGTGCGCGCGCGTCTCGTCGCTGAGCACGACCATCGGGTCGACATTGCGCGCGTTCTCGAAGTTGCCGGTTGCTTTCATCGGTCCACTTCTCCGAAGACGAGGTCATAGGTGCCAACCATCGCCACCACGTCGGACAGCATGTGTCCCTTCACCACTGCATCCATCGACGACAGGTGCGCGAAGCCGGGTGCGCGCAGGTGGACGCGGAAGGGCTTGTTGGCACCGTCCGAGACCAGGTAGCAGCCGAACTCGCCCTTGGGCGCCTCGACGGCCTGGTAGGTCTGCCCGGCGGGCACGCAATACCCTTCCGAGAACAGCTTGAAGTGATGGATCAGGGCTTCCATGTCGTCCTTCATCTCCTCGCGGGAGGGAGGCGCGACCTTGAAATTGTCGACCATGACCAGGCCGGGGTTGGCGCGCAGCCAGTCCACGCACTGGGCGATGATCCGGTTGGACTCGCGCATCTCGGCAACACGCACGAGATACCGGTCGTAGCAGTCACCGTTGGTGCCCACGGGGATCTTGAAATCGACCTGGTCGTACTTCGCGTAGGGCTGCTTCTTGCGCAGGTCCCACTCGATGCCCGAGCCGCGCAGCATCACGCCCGACATGCCCAGGGCCATGGCCTGCTCCGGCGGAACCACGCCGATGCCGACCGTGCGCTGCTTCCAGATGCGGTTCTCGGTCAGCAGGGTCTCGTATTCGTCGATGCGCGACGGGAAGTCCCTGGTGAAGGCTTCCAGGAAGTCCAGCATCGAACCTTCGCGCCACTCGTTGAAGCGCTTGAGCTTGTTGCCCTTGCGCCACGGCGACTCGCGGTACTTCGGCATCTGGTCGGGCAGGTCCCGGTACACGCCGCCGGGGCGGTAATAGGTCGCGTGCATGCGCGCGCCGCTGACCGCCTCGTAGACGTCCATCAGCTCTTCGCGCTCGCGGAACGAGTACAGCATCACCGCCATCGCGCCGAGGTCGAGGCCGTTGGAACCGATCCACATCAGGTGGTTCAGCAGCCGCGTGATCTCGTCGAACATCGTGCGGATCCACTGCGCGCGCTCGGGCGCCTGGATGCCGAGGAGGTTCTCGATCGCGAGCACGTAGGCGTGCTCGTTGCACATCATCGACACGTAGTCGAGGCGATCCATGTAGCCGATCGACTGGTTGAACGGCTTGGACTCCGCCAGCTTCTCCGTGCCGCGGTGGAGCAGGCCCACGTGCGGATCGACGCGCTGCACGACTTCGCCGTCCATTTCCAGGATCAGGCGCAGCACGCCGTGCGCGGCCGGGTGCTGGGGACCGAAGTTCAGCGTGTAGTTGCGGATTTCCTGGCGCGCTTCCGCCTGGTTGCTGGCCAGCAGTTCGCTTGGGGGCTGCATGCTCACTTGGCGTCTCCTGCCGGCGCGACACCGCGCACGGGACCGACCTTCAGGTCGCGCGCCTCGCCGCGCGCGGTCGCAAGATGGGCGTCGTCGCGGATCACGCGGGGCACCAGCACGCGCGGCTCGACCGAGGTCACCGGCTCATAGATCACGCGCTGCTTCTCGGCGTCGTAGCGGACTTCGACATTGCCGATCAGCGGGAAATCCTTGCGGAACGGGTGGCCGATGAAGCCGTAGTCGGTGAGCAGCCGGCGCAGGTCCGGGTGGCCGGGGAACACGATGCCGAACAGGTCGAAGGTCTCGCGTTCGAACCAGTTCACGCCCTCCCAGACATCGCACAGCGAATCGACGATCGGCAGCGCATCATCCGGCGCATGGCAGGTCACGCGCAGGCGGCGGTTGTTGGCGATCGAAAGCAGCTGTACCACGACCGAAAAGCGATTCTCGGGCAGCGGGATCGCGCCAACGCCATCGGGGTCGTCGAGCTGCTGGCTGGGCGTCTCGCCGTAGCGGAAGCGGCCGGGACCCTTGCCCTCGACGCCGCGGCTGAAGCCCTCCGACGAGGCGTTGGTGTCCCACTCGTCGGTGCCGTAGCCCAGGTGGTCGACGCCGCAGAGGTCGATCAGGACCTCGAAGCCGAACTCGTCGCGCAGCACGCGGCAGCCTTCGCGCCATTCGGCGGCACCCAGCACCAGGCCGACTTCGCCGCGCGGCAGCGCGACCTCGACGAAACCCTGCGGGAAGCGCGCGTGCAGGCGCGTGGCAAACGCCGTCGCGGACTCAGACATTGCGCTGTCCCGTCTTTTCATCGCCGAAGTTGCTGGAACGGCGGATCTTGCGCTGCAGCTGCAGGATGCCGTGCACCAGGGCCTCGGCCGTCGGCGGGCAGCCCGGCACGTAGATGTCGACCGGCACCACGCGGTCGCAGCCGCGCACCACCGCGTACGAGTAGTGGTAATAGCCGCCGCCGTTGGCGCAGCTGCCCATGGAGATCACCCACTTGGGGTTGGGCATCTGGTCGTAGACCTTGCGCAGCGCCGGGGCCATCTTGTTGACCAGGGTGCCGGCCACGATCATCACGTCCGACTGGCGCGGCGACGGGCGGAACACCACGCCGTAGCGGTCGAGGTCCATGCGCGCCGCACCGGCGTGCATCATCTCCACCGCGCAGCAGGCCAGGCCGAAGGTCACCGGCCACATCGAGCCGGTACGCGCCCAGTTGAGCAGGATGTCCGAGCTTGTGGTGACGAAGCCCTGTTCCAGCAGCGGGTTGTCGCCTTCCGGACGCAGGATGTCGTCGACGCGCCCCTCGGGCAGCGGGTTGCTTGCGGCATTCGCAAGGCTGCGGGCCGCCTGGATCACTCCCATTCGAGCGCTCCCTTCTTCCACACGTAAATGAAGCCGATCAGCAACATGCCGACGAAGATGCCCATCTCGACCAGGCCGAGCACGCCCAGCTCGCGGAACACGGTGGCCCACGGGACGATGAAGATGATCTCCAGGTCGAAGACGATGAACTGGATGGCGATGAGGTAGTAGCGGATGTCGAACTGCATCCGCGAATCTTCGAACGGGGCGAAGCCGCATTCGTAGGCCGTGAGCTTCTCGGCGTTGTAGAACTTCGGGCCCAGGGCATTGCCTATTACGACCAGGGCAATGCCGATTCCGGTTGCGACAAACAGAAACAGCAGGGTCGGCAGATATTCGGCCAGCACGGTGTTCCCTCGGCTACGGGGCACATGCACGCCCCTTTGCTAGCTGGTGCCAGGCGCGACCGTGACCGGCCGCGCCTGACGCTTGTATGGTGCCCAAGGGGGGACTCGAACCCCCACGACCTAAGCCGCTACCACCTCAAGGTAGTGCGTCTACCAATTCCGCCACCTGGGCAAATTTTTACACTCTCTCCGTACGCTTGTACGAAGGCGCGACATTGTAATCGCTATCAGCCGCCCTGCGGGACTTCCTGCCCCGTTTCCCCCTGTGCGGGGGGCGGTGCGGCGGGCGGTTGGGCCTCGGGCGCAGCCGGGACCGCGGAGCCGGGCGCCGCGGGCGCCGTGCCCGGAGCCGCAGGCACTTCGCCGGGGGCCGCGGGCGCGGCCGGGATTTCGGACATCACGCCCAGGTCCACCGCGGATGGACCGACCTCGCGTGCCATGTTCGTGGCCTGCCAGGCCATGAACAGGGTCAGCGCAAAGAACACGATGGCCAGCCACTTGGTGGACTTGCTGAGGAAGTTGGACGCGCCACGCGCGCCGAAGACGGTGGCGGATGCGCCGCCGCCGAAACCCGATCCGGCCTGTGCGCCCGCACCGCGCTGCATGAGGATCAGCGCGATCAGCGAGAGGGCAACGAGCACGAAGGCGATGTTGAGGATGAGTTGCAGCATGGTTCCGTTCTCTTGAGCCGGGCGGTCAGTGCGCCGCCGCGGCTACGATGGCCATGAAGTCCGTGGCCACCAGCGAGGCTCCGCCGATAAGGCCTCCATCGACGTCGGCCATGGCGAACAGCTCGGCGGCGTTGGCGGGCTTCACACTGCCGCCGTAGAGGATCGGCAGTGAATTTCCAATGGTAGCACCCCGCGCGGCAACCTCGCTACGGATGAACGCATGGACATCCTGCGCCTGCTGCGGCGTGGCGGTCAGGCCGGTGCCAATGGCCCACACCGGCTCGTAGGCGACCACGGCGGTCTCGAAGCCTTCCGCGCCCACGAGATCGAGCACCGGGCGCAGCTGGCCGGCGATCACCGACTCGGTCGAGCCGCCTTCGCGGTCCTCGCGCGACTCGCCGACGCAAAGGATCGGGCGCAGGCCGGCAGCCAGCGCCGCGGCGAATTTGCGCGCTACCAGCGCGCTGTCTTCGGCGTGGTACTGGCGGCGCTCGGAATGACCGACCAGCGCGAAGCGCGCGCCGACGTCGGCCAGCATCGCGGCCGAGATTTCGCCGGTGTATGCGCCTTCGGCATGGGCACTCACGTCCTGTCCGCCGAAGCCGATGCCACGCGCGCCCCAGGCGGACACGAGGCCTTCCAGATGGGTCGCCGGCGGCAGCACCACCACATCCACGCCAGCTGCCGGCAGGCCCGCGGCCATGTCGGCCAGCAGGGTTGCGGCGGAGCTGCGACTGCCGTTGAGCTTCCAGTTGCCGGCGACGATGCGTGCGCGCATTTTCAAACCTCGGGATATGGCGGGGCCGCAGAGTCTAGGCGTTCGCGCGCGTTCCTGCATGCGCGCGCAGCGCCCGCACTCAGGCCAGTTTGATCTCGCGCAGCCGCTCTTCCAGGTAGCCGTGGGCGGTGATCGGCTCCGGGTAGCGGCTGGGATTGTCGGCGGTCACGCAGGAAGGCAGCACGTCGATCAGGAAGTCCGGGTTCGGATGCAGGAAGAACGGCACCGAATAGCGCGGCTGGCGCGCGAGCTCGCCCGGAGGATTGACCACGCGGTGGATCGTGGACGGATACACGTGGTTGGTCAGGCGTTGCAGCATGTCGCCGATGTTGACCACGATGGTGTCGGCGTCGGCGGTGAACGGCACCCACTCGCCCTCGTGCGAACGCACCTCGAGCCCGGCGGCGCTGGCCCCGACCAGCAGCGTGATCAAATTGATGTCGCCATGGGCGCCGGCGCGCACGTTGGGGATGTCGTCGGCGGTAATCGGCGGATAGTGGATCGGGCGCAGGATCGAATTGCCGAAATCGGTCTTGTCGGCGAACCAGTGCTCGGGCAGGTCGATGTGCAGGGCCAGCGCGCGCAGCACCTGCGAGCCCAGGCCGTCCAGCGCCTGGTAGAGCGCATAGCCTTTCTCGCGGAACGTCGGCACTTCGGCCGGCCACTGGTTGGGCGGCATCACGTCGCGGTAGCCGGAGTCGTCGGCGATCTCGCGGCCGATGTGCCAGAACTCCTTCAGGTCGAAGTGCTTCGAGTCCTTCGCCGTCTCCACGCCAAAGGGCGTGTAGCCGCGGGCGCCGCCGCCACCTGGCACGTGGTAGGCCTTCTTGGCCTCCTCGGGCAGCGCGAAGAAGGCCTTGAAGGCCTCGTAGGCCTCTTCGATCAAGCCCTGCGGGATGCCGTGGTTGCGGATTCCGGCGAAACCCCACTCGCGGTACGCGGCGCCCAGCTCGTCAACGAAGGCCTGGCGGTCTTCGGGGCTGGCGGGATCTGTGAAGCGGCGGATGTCGAGGGTCGGGATTCGCGGTGCCATGGCTCACTCGGAAGCGCATTGTCCCCGGGGCGGGGATGCTGGACGGGCATGATAGCGCCCGCGCACGCAGTAGCGGATCGGGCGGGCGTGGGCGCGGTCATGCGCGGTTGGGAGGCGGTTGTGGAGTGATCGGTCGCAGCTATAGCTGTTCCCACATGTGCACTGCTCAGGCGACGGCGCGCACCGCGGCGGCGAGCTGTTCCAGGGTCGCCGTCACCAGCGCCTCGTCGTCGGCCTCGACGGTCACGCGGACCACGGGCTCGGTGCCCGAGGGGCGCAGGAATGCCCTGCCCCGCCCCTCCACCGCGCGCTGGGCCTCTGCCAGCGCCGCCTTGACGCTGTCGACCTCCACCGGCCGCGAACCGCTGGCGACGCGCACGTTGATCGTGCGCTGGGGCACCTTGCGCAGTTCGCGCAGTGCATAGGCCAGGGACATGCCGCGCCGGTGCAGCACTTCCAGCACCTGCAGGGCGCTGACGATGCCGTCGCCGGTGGTGGACCTGTCCAGGCACAGCAGGTGGCCGGACGCCTCGCCGCCCAGGACGCCACCGCGCTCCACCAGCGCCTTGTGGACGTAACGGTCGCCGACCTTCGTGCGGATGAAGCCGATGTCGCGGGCGGCAAGTGCCTGCTCAAGCGCGAAGTTCGTCATCAGCGTGCCTGCCACGGGGCCGCGCAGGCGGCCACTTTCCTTCCAGTCGCAGGCCAGCAGGTAGACCAGGTCATCGCCGTCGCGCACCTGGCCGTCGGCATCGACGAACACCACCCGGTCGCCGTCGCCATCGAAAGCGATGCCGAGTTCGGCGCCGGACTCGCGCACGCGTGCGGCCAAGCCTTCGGGCCAGGTGGAGCCGACGCCATCGTTGATGTTGAGGCCGTTGGGGTCGACGCCGATGGCTTCGACCCGCGCGCCCAACTCGCGCAGCACCATCGGTCCGATCTGGTACGTGGCTCCGTGCGCGCAGTCGACCACGATGCGCATGCCGTCGAGATCGAAGCTGCGCGGCACCGAACCCTTGCAGGCCTCGACATAGCGGCCGACCGCATCGCGGGTGCGGATCGCCTTGCCGAGCCTGTCGGAAGCCACGGTGCGGAAGGGCTGGTCAAGCGCCGACTCGATGGCGAGTTCGGTGGCGTCGTCGAGCTTCTCGCCCATGGCCGAGAAGAACTTGATGCCGTTGTCGTGGTGCGGATTGTGCGATGCCGAGATCACGATGCCGCCGTCGGCCCGCATCGAGTGCGTGAGGTGCGCGACCGCCGGCGTCGGCATCGGTCCCATCAGCTGCACGTCGACGCCTGCAGCGACCAGGCCGGCCTCCAGCGCGGCCTCGAACATGTAGTTCGAGATCCGGGTGTCCTTGCCGATGATCACCATCGGCTTGCGCCACTCGCCGCCGTCCTTGACGCGCGCGGTCAGCGCGTGGCCGTAGGCATTGCCCAGGCGCAGCATGAAGTCGGCCGAGATCGGGCCTTCGCCCACCCGCCCGCGGATGCCGTCGGTGCCGAACCAGCGGCGCACGCCGCCGGCAGTCGCGCTGCGCTGGGTGCTCATGACGCGACCTCGTCGGCCTGCTCCGCGGGCGGCGCGGGTTGGCGCATCAATATCGCCAGCAGCGAGGCGATGCGTCCGCGCAGCTCGCGGCGGTCGCAGATCTGGTCGATGGCGCCGTGCTCGACCAGGAACTCGGAGCGCTGGAAGCCTTCGGGCAGGGTCTCGCGCACGGTCTGCTCGATCACCCGCGGGCCGGCGAAGCCGATCAGGGCCTTGGGCTCGGCGAGGTTGATGTCGCCGAGCATCGCGAACGAGGCCGAGACGCCGCCGGTGGTCGGATGGGTCATCACCGAAATATAGGGCAGCCCCGCCGCGCGCAGGCGGCCGAGCGCGGCCGAGGTCTTGGCCATCTGCATCAGCGAAAACAGGCTTTCCTGCATGCGCGCGCCGCCGCTGGCGGAGAAGTTCACGAAGGGCGAGCCGATCTCGAGCGCGCGTTCGGCAGCCAGCGTGAAGCGCTCGCCCACGACCGAACCCATCGAGCCGCCCATGTAGGCGAAGTCGAATGCGCTGGCAACGATCGGGCTGCCTTTCAGCCGGCCTTCCATCGCGATCAGCGCGTCGCGCTCGCCGGTGGATTTCTGCGCGGCCTTGATGCGGTCGGCATAGCGCTTCTGGTCACGGAAGCGGAGCACGTCGACCGGGCCGAGCGCGGCGCCGATCTCGCGGCCGCTGCCGGCATCGAGGAAGGCCGCCAGGCGCGCACGGGCGCGGATCGGCATGTGGTGGGCGCACTTCGGACAGACCTCGAGGTTTTCCTCGAGCTCCGGGCGGTAAAGCACCACCCCGCAGCTGTCGCACTTCTCCCACAGCCCCTCGGGCACGCTGCGCTTGCGTGCGGGGCTGCCCTCGGTGCGGATGCGGGCGGGCATGATTTTCTTCAGCCAGGACATGCGTTTGCTGTGATCCTTTGCGGACTGGGCCGCGAACCCGTGGAGTTTAGCCCACTGCCCCGCCGGCGCCGGCATCCAGGGCCCGGCGCAGGGGCGCCAGGAAGGCGGCCGCCGCCGCCGCGGCCGCGCCGCTGCCGGCAGCCTCCATCACCTTGACCAGGGCGCTGCCGACCACGACGCCGTCGGCATCCACTGCCATGGCCGCGGCGCTGGCGGCGTCGTGGATGCCGAAGCCGGCCACCACCGGCACCGGACTGCGGGCGCGGATGGCGCGCAGGTGCGCGGCCGCGGCAGCAGAGTCCAGGCGTGCGGAATCGCCGGTCACGCCGGCAAAGCTGACGTAGTACAGATAGCCCTGCGCGAGTGAGCAGAGCATCTCCACGCGCTCGGGATCCGTGGTGGGCGATGCCAGGAGCACCAGCGCCACGCCGCGGGCGGAGAACGCATCGCGGAACTCCGCGGCCTCCTCCGGGGGCAGGTCGACCAGCAGCACGCCGTCCACCCCGGCATCGGCGGCGGCGGCGGCAAAGGCCGCGGCACCGCGGATCTCCACCGGGTTCAGATAACCCATCAGCGTTACGGGGGTGTCGTCGTCGCGCTCGCGGAACTCGCGCACGCGCTCCAGCACCCAGGCCATGCCGGCGCCGCGCGCCAGCGCGCGCTCGGAGCTGCGCTGGATGGTCGGGCCGTCCGCCATCGGGTCGGAGAACGGCACGCCGAGCTCTATCGCATCGGCACCGGCCTCGACCATCGCGTGCATCACCGGCACCGTGTCCTTCAGCCCCGGATCGCCTGCGGTGATGAAGGGCACCAGGGCCTTGCGTCCGGCTGTGCGCAACGCGGCGAAGCGGCGCGCGATTCGCGGCGCGACCTCGACGGCGCTCATACCT
Organism: Luteimonas sp. A501; assembly: GCF_054052085.1. The sequence continues at coordinate 398,486 of NZ_JBSVRI010000002.1, read as the reverse complement.
CCACTCCTTCGCGCGCGGCGATGGTGTGCACGTCCTTGTCGCCGCGACCCGACAGGTTGCACAGCACCAGCGCGTCCTTCGGCATGTCGCGTGCGAGCTTGATCGCCTGCGCCACCGCGTGGCTGGATTCCAGCGCGGCGAGGATGCCTTCGGTGCGCGCCAGCAGATGGAATGCCTCCAGCGCCTCGTCGTCGCTCACGCCGACGTACGTGGCGCGGCCGGTATCGGCGAGGAAGGCGTGTTCAGGACCGACGCCGGGATAGTCCAGGCCGGCGGAGACGGAGTGGGTTTCGATCACCTGGCCATCGTCGTCGCAGAGCACATAGGTACGGTTGCCGTGCAGCACGCCCACGCGCCCGGCCGAGATCGAGGCCGCGTGCCGGCCGCTGTCCATGCCCTCCCCCGCGGCCTCGGCGCCGACCAGGCCCACGTCGCGGTCGTTGAGGAAGGCGTGGAAGATGCCGATCGCGTTGCTGCCGCCGCCGACGCAGGCGGTGACCACGTCCGGCAGGCGGCCGTGGCGCTTCAGCATCTGCGCGCGCGCCTCCTTGCCGACCACCGCGTTGAAGTCGCGCACCATGCGCGGATACGGATCCGGGCCCGCCACCGTGCCGATGATGTAGAAGGTGTCGCGGACGTTGGTCACCCAGTCGCGCATCGCCTCGTTGAGCGCGTCCTTGAGCGTCGCCGAGCCGCTGGTCACCGGCACCACCGTCGCGCCCAGCAGTTTCATGCGGTAGACGTTGATCTTCTGGCGCTCGATGTCGGTCGCGCCCATGTAGACCACGCACTCCAGGCCCAGCCGCGCTGCGACCGTGGCGCTGGCCACGCCGTGCTGGCCGGCGCCGGTCTCGGCGATGATCCGGGTCTTGCCCATGCGGCTGGCGAGCAGCGCCTGGCCGATGGTGTTGTTGATCTTGTGCGCGCCGGTGTGGTTCAGGTCCTCGCGCTTGAGCAGGATGCGCGCGCCACCGACGTGGCGCGACAGGCCCACGGCCTCGTAGATCGGGCTCGGCCGGCCGACGTAGTCGGCGAGGTCGGCTTCGAACGCGGCGATGAAGGCCGGATCGCCGCGCGCCGCGTCGTAGGCCGCGGCCAGCTCCTGAAGCGGCCCGGCCAGGGTCTCGGCGACGAAGCGGCCGCCGTGGCGACCGAAGTGGCCGCGGGCGTCGGGGAAGGCGTGGAAATCGGCCGGCATGTCACTCATCGCGCATCTCCTCCAGAACTGCTGCTTCATCATCATCCGTACGGCAATCGCTGCGGCGCACCTCGGCCACGAAGGCGCGCATCAGGTCACCGTCCTTCTGACCGGGGGCGGACTCGATGCCGCTGCTCACGTCCACGCCCCACGGCATGGTCGCGGCCACGGCATCATGGACGTTGCCGGGCGAAAGCCCACCGGACAACAGCAGCGGCCGGGTCAGCGTGCGCGGCAGGGCCGACCAGTCGAATGCGCGCCCGCTGCCGCCGTCATGGCCGCCGCCATGGCTGTCGAATAGGAACGCCGACGCGCCCGGGAACGCGGCCGCCAGGGCCGGCCCCTCCACCGGGGTCCCGGCGCCCATGCCCACCGCCTTGAGGTAGGGCAGCCCGAAGCGGCGGCAGAAGGCATCGTCTTCATCGCCGTGGAACTGCAGCAGGCTCGGCCGCACCTGCTTCACCACCTCGCGGACCTCGTCGGCGGAGTTGTCCCGGAACACGGCGATCGCATCGACCAGCGGCGCCAGCGCCTCGCGCAGGACGCGGGCCTCGGCGACGTGGAGCCGGCGCGTGCTGCCCCGTGCGAAGACGAAGCCGATTGCGTCGACACCGAGCTCGCTCGCGAGGCGGACGTCGCCGGCGCGGGTCAGGCCGCAGAATTTGATGCGCGTACGGAAGAGGGTGCGTGGCATGTCAGGGGCGTGGCAGGGGAAGGGGTCCGGACGCAGCGCCGGGGCAATCCAGCGTGACTTCCGGAGGGAGGCCGCAGTCCGCGGGATACAGGGGGCCGAGGAACACCAGGCCGCCCGAGGGCGCGGTCGGGCCGGCATGCCGGCGGTCGCGCGCGGCCAGCACCTCGGCGACCCACTGCTCCGGACGGCGACCGCCGCCCACTTCCAGCAGCGATCCGACGATGTTGCGGACCATATGATGCAGGAACGCGTTGGCCTGGACGTCGACCACGATGACGTCGCCCTCGCGCGTCACGCTGATCCGCTGCAGGTCGCGGCGGGCGTGTGGCGCCTGGCAATGCACGGTGCGGAACGACGTGAAGTCGAGCTCGCCGACCAGGGCCTGGGCGGCGCGGTGCATGGCATCGGCGTCCAGCGGGTGCCGGCTCCAGGCCAGGTACTGGTGGCCGAGCGCGGGCCGGACCGGGCGGTTGAGGATGCTGTAGCGGTAGCGGCGCGCGCGCGCGGAGAACCGCGCGCTGAAGTCGTCGTCAACCTCGCGACACCAGCGCACCGCCATCGACGGCGGCAGCAGCGAAGTCGTGCCCAGCATCCAGCTGCGCGGATCGCGCAGGGCGTCGCTGTCGAAATGCACGACCTGGCAGCGCGCGTGGACCCCGGAATCGGTACGGCCGGAACAGATGGTGGCCACCGGCGCATCCGCCACTTTCGACAGCGCCGCCTCCAGCGTCGCCTGCAGGGTCCGCGCGTTCCCGGCGCCGGCGCCACCCAGTCGCTGCCAACCCAGGAAGTCGCTGCCGTCGTATTCGGTGCCCAGTGCGTAGCGCATGGTGTGCAATGACCGGCCGCGCCGCGCACAGTCGCGGCGGCGGCACAGGCGTCAGGCGATTCCTTCCAGCAGGCGCGAGGCCTCCGCACGCGCGGCATGGTCGCCGGCATCGACGACTTCCTGCAGCAGGTCGCGGGCGGTGGCGACGTCGCCGAGGTCGAGGTAGGCGCGGGCCAGCTCGATGCGCTCCGCACCACCGGGCGCCGGATTGAGCGATGCGATCACCGCCGCATCGTCGGCATCCACGTCGGTGCCGGTGCCGGTGCCGGTGCTGATGTCGGTGCCGGCGCGCGCGGGCACGCGCTCCGGCGCGACCTGGGCCACGGGCACGGCTGCGTCGGTGCCTGCAGCGCCCGCATGCCATGCCGGCGTTGCGGGAAGCGGCGCGGCCCGCACCTGCTGCGGCGCGTCGGCAAGCGACTCGCCTTCCGCTGGCGACGACGATTCGGCCGCCAGGGTGGACGCGTCGAAGCGCGGCCGGGGCGTGGCCTTCGGTGCGCGGCGGATCAGCAGCCAGGCGACCGCGGCGACCAGCAGCAGAGCCAGGCCGATCCACGCCCACGGCAGGCCGCCAGCCTCGGTCGCGGCCGGCGGTGGTGGCTCCGCGGCAGGTTCGGACGAGGTCGCAAGGCGCTCCTGGACCGCGGCCAGTTCGCTGTCCTTCATCGTGATGAGCTGTGCCTGCTGCGCCTGCAGGCGCTCGAGGTCCGCGACGCGGGCCTTGAGTTCGTCCACTTCGGCCTCGCGTGCAGCCAGGGTTTCCTGGCTCTGGTGCAACTCCTGTTGCATTTCCTGTCGCAGCATTTCGCCCTCGCCACCGGCTTGGATGCCGGATCGTATGCCTGCCTGAAGCCCGCCGGCCGCCGACGGCGGCACGATTTCCAGGCGTGCGTCCGCGGTCCGTGCCACCGTCGCCGGTTGCGTCTCCGCTTCGCCCTCACCCGCCTGCGCGGGCGCGGCGTCGGCGGTCGCACCCTCGGCAACGTCGGCAACGTCGGGCTGCGGTGCCGGACTCGTCATGTCGCGCCAGGCCGCCACCTGCTCGCGCATCAGCGCCCGTGACTCGCGCAGGTCCAGCCCGGCGATCTCGCTGCGATCCGGGATACGCAGCACTGCGCCCTGGCGCACCAGGTTGAGGTTGCTGGCGATGAAGGCTTCGGGATTGGCGCGGAACAGCGCCACGATGGCCTGCTCGCGGGTGACGCCATCGCCGACAAGCCGGGCCGCGATCGCGCCCAGCGTCTCGCCGGCCTGCACGGGGCCATATTCGCCGGAGGGCGTGGATGCCTGCGCAGGTGGTGCCGCCGGCATTGGGGCCTGCGTCGCCACCGGTGCGGGCGCGATGGCGGCAGTGGGCGCAGGTTCGTCGGCTGCGGCGGCGTCAGCGCGTTCGGCGACAGCGCCGTCTTCATCGGCAACGGCGCCATCAGCCGCGACCGCGTCGTCGGTTGCGTCGGCTTCATCGGCCGATGCGGCGGCGCCCGCTGGCACGGCGGCGGCCTCGGGCGCGCGCAGGACGGTGTTCGCAGGCGCGGCCACCGGCGCCTCGATGACCGGCTGTGCCGGCGCCGCCACGGTCTGCGGCGCATCGACCAGCGCGGAGTATTCGCGTACCAGGCGCCCCTGCCCCCAGTCGACCTCGACCAGGAAGGTCAGCATCGGCTGGGTGACCGGCTCGCGCGTGGTGACGCGGATCACCGGTTCACCGCGGGCGTCGAGCGCGACCCTGAACTCCAGCCCCGCGACCACGCTGTCGGGCGCCGGAAGGCCGATGCGCCGGAACGTGTCCGGCGACGCCAGGCCCGCGCGCAGCTGGTCGAGTTCGGCGGAATCGTTGGAAATCACCTGGATCTCGGCCAGCAGCGGCTGGCCGGCGCGCGACTTGACCTCGATCCGGCCCAGGCCCAGCGCAAGCACCTGGCCCGCGAACAGCGCCAACAGCACGCCGCACATGGCGGCCCAGCGGATTGCTCGCATCATTCGCGGTGTCGTGTGCACTCGTTCCCCCGTTGCATCGCGTGGACTCTAGCGGCCCGTGGCCTCGAATGGCAACGCGGGAGCTGCATCAGCGCTCGCCGACCACCAGTTCCGCGACCTGCACCGCATTCAAGGCCGCGCCCTTGCGGATGTTGTCGGCCACCACCCACAGGTCGAGCCCGCGCGGGTGCGAAAGGTCCTCGCGGATGCGGCCGACGAAGACCGCGTCGCTGCCCGAAGCGTGCGTGACCGGCGTCGGATAGCCGCCGGCAACGCGTTCATCGACTACCTCGACCCCCGGCGCGGCTTCCAGCAGCGCGCGCGCCTCGGCGGCGCTGATCTTTTCCCTGGTTTCGATGTGCAGCGCCTCGGCATGGCCGTAGAACACCGGCACCCGCACCGCGGTCGGGTTCACCTGGATGCTGTCGTCGCCCAGGATCCTGCGTGTCTCCCAGACCAGCTTCATCTCCTCGCGGGTGAAGCCGTTGTCCATGAACTCGTCGATCTGCGGGATCAGGTTGAAGGCGATCTGCACCGGGAAATGCGCAGGCTCGGCGCCCCGGAAGCCCAGCAGCGACGCGGTCTGGCGGCCGAGCTCCTCGAGCGCCACGCGGCCCGCGCCCGACACCGACTGGTAGGTCGCGACGTTGATGCGCTCGATCCCGACCTTGCGGTGGATCGGCGCCAGCGCCACCAGCATCTGCATGGTCGAGCAGTTGGGGTTGGCGATGATCCCGCGCGGGCGCGGCTTCACCGCCTCGGGGTTGACCTCGCTGACCACCAGCGGCACGTCGTCGTCCTGGCGGAAGGCCGAGGAATTGTCGATCACCACGGCGCCGGCGGCGGCGAATTTCGGCGCGTACTCCCTGGACACCGCTGCACCCGCGGAGAACAGGGCGATGTCGACGCCAGCCGGGTCGAAGGTCGCCAGGTCGCGGACCACCACCTCGTCGTCGCCGAAAGCCACCGTCCCGCCTGCCGAGCGGTCGCTGGCCAGCGCCACCAGCTCGCTGACCGGAAACTCGCGCTCGGCAAGGATCGAGAGCATCGCTTCGCCCACCGCGCCGGTTGCGCCGACCACGGCCACCTTGTACTGCCTGCCCATGGGGGACTCCGTTCGTTGAGGGCGCGACCGGTGCCGCGCAGCGGGGCATTATCGCGCGTGGCCGGCGGGAATGGTTGCGGCGCGGGGCGGCGGCCGCTGACGCGGTTCACCCCGAGTCCGCGGCGGCACCGCGGCGCGGGGCTCAGGCCGACGTCGCGTCGTCGTCCGCGGCGGCGCGCAGCCCCGGGTCCAGCGCGATGCGCCCGTCGAAGACGAAGCAGCGGCCTTCGTAGCCGGCGCCGCCCATGGCCTCGAAGTAGCCGAGGATCCCGCCATCGAGCTGCAGTGCGTGCTCGAAGCCCTCCGCGCGCATCCAGCGCACCGCCTTCTCGCAGCGGATGCCGCCGGTGCAGAAGCCGACCACGGTGGCGTCTGCGAGCGCTTCGCGGTGCGGTTCGAGGGCGGCCGGCAGCTCGGTGAAGTTGTCGATCGGCAGCGTGAGCGCGCCCGCGAACGTGCCGTGGCCGACCTCCTCGCGGTTGCGGGTGTCGAGCAGCACCAGGCGCCGGCCATCGTCGTCGCAGCCGCGCTCGATCCAGCGTGCCAGGTCCTCGGGCGCCACCGCCGGCGCGCGACCGTCCAGGGGCGAGATCCCGTCGCGGCGGAAGCTGATGATCTCCGGCTTGTGCTTGACCTTCAGGCGCGCGAACGGCTGCGCGAGGCTGTGGCTGACCTTGGCCTGCAGGCCAGCGAAGCGCGCATCGCCGCGCAGCAGCGCGAGGAAGGCGTCGATGCCGGCGCCGCTGCCGGCCAGGAACAGGTTGATGCCTTCGTCCGCGACCAGGACGGTGCCGAGGAGCGCATGTGCTTCGGCCCAGGCGCGGACACGCGCGACGGCGGCGGCGGGGTCGTCGATGGCGACGAAGTGATAGGCGGCGATGCTGGTGTACATGGCCGCATTCTACGGAAGCGGGTTGGGTGGCCGTCCGGCGTCGGGACCGCGGCCCAGCGCCGCGACCAGGTTGTCCACCGCCAGCGACACCATCGCGCGCCGCGTGGGCAGGCTGGCGCTGGCGATGTGAGGGGTCAGCACCACGTTGCGGCAGGCGGCGAGTCGCGGATCCACCGCGGGCTCGCCCTCGAAGACATCCAGTCCGGCGGCGGCCAGGCGCCCGCCCTGCAGCGCTTCCGCCAGCGCGCCCTCGTCGACCAGCCCGCCGCGGGCGATGTTGGTCAGCGTGGCCCCGGGCTTCATCCGCGCCAGCGCGGCGGCGTCGATGATGTGGTGGTTGGCCGCCGTGTACGGCAGGACCAGAACCAGGTGGTCGGCTGCCTCCAGCAGCGCGTCACGCTCCACCCAGGTGGCGGCGCAGTCGCGCTCGACCGCGTCCGGCAGGCGGCCGCGGTTGTGGTACAGCACGCGCATGTCGAAGCCGCGGGCGCGGCGCGCAATGCCCTGCCCGATCCGGCCCATGCCGAGGATGCCGAGCGTGCTGCCGTGGATTTCCGCGCCGAGCAGCTCGTGGAAGCCCCAGCCCTGCCAGTTCCCCGCGCGCAGCCAGTGCTCGGCCTCGGTGATCCGCCGCGCCGCAGCCATCATCAGCGCGAAACCGAAATCGGCGGTGGTTTCGGTGAGCACGTCCGGGGTGTTGGTGGCGACGATGCCGCGCGCGGCCAGCGCCGCGACGTCGAGGTTGTTGTAGCCCACGCCGACGTTGGCGACGGCGCGCAGCTTCGGGGCGCCGGCGATTTCGGCCTCGCCGATGCGGTCGTTGAGCGTGACCAGCGCGCCGTCGGCGTCCGCCAGCGCGGCCGCGATCGCCTCCGGGGCGTGGTCGCTGATGGCGGGCGTCCGGGTGACGTCGAACCACTGCTCCAGCCGCGCCTCGATGTCGCGGTACAGGGGCTGCGATACCCACACCCGCGGCCGTGCGTCAGCCATGGCCGCTCCCGCCGGGCGACGCCGGGATGCGCGGCGCGACCGCAGCGACGTCGCCGCACTGGGCGCGATGGCGCAGCGCCTGGTCCATCAGCTCCAGGGCCAGCATCGCCTCGCAGATCGGGGTGGCGCGGATGCCCACGCAGGGGTCGTGGCGGCCGGTGGTGACGATGTCGACAACTTCGCCCCCGACGTCCATGCCCGGCACCGGCAGGCGCAGGCTGGAGGTCGGCTTGAAGGCCACCGAGCAGACCAGCTGCTGGCCGCTGCTGATCCCGCCCAGCACGCCGCCGGCGTGGTTGGACAGGAAGCCGTCCGGGGTCATCGTGTCGCGGTGCTCGCTGCCCTTCTGCGCCACGCTCGCGAAGCCGGCGCCGATTTCGACGCCCTTGACCGCATTGATCGACATCATCGCCGCGGCGATGCCGGCGTCGAGCTTGCCGTAGACCGGCTCGCCCCAGCCGGGCGGCACACCGTCGGCGACCACGGCAACCCGTGCGCCGACGGAATCCCCGGACTTGCGCAGCGCATCCATGTACGCCTCGAGTTCCGCAACCTGCGCCGCGTCGGGCCAGAAGAAGGCGTTGTCCTCCACCGCGCCCCAGTCATGGGCCTGCGGCACGAGGTCGCCGATCTGCGCGAGGTGGCCGCGCACGGTGACGCCGTGGCGTTCGGCCAGCCACTTCTTCGCGATCACGCCCGCGGCCACGCGCATCGTGGTTTCGCGCGCGGAGCTGCGGCCACCGCCGCGCGGGTCGCGGATGCCGTATTTCTGCCAATAGGTGTAATCGGCGTGGCCGGGGCGGAACTGCGTCGCGATGCGCGCGTAGTCCCTGCTGCGCGCATCCGAATTGCGTATCAGCAGCGCGATCGGAGTGCCCGTCGCCAGGCCGTCGTACACGCCCGACAGGATCTCGACCACGTCGTCCTCGCGGCGGGCGGAGGTATGCCGCGACCGCCCGGTGGCGCGACGCACCAGGTCGTGCGCGAAGTCTTCCGGTGCCAGCGCGATGCCCGGCGGGCAACCATCGACCACGCAGCCGATCGCCGGACCGTGGGATTCGCCGAAGGTGGTGACGCGCAGCAGCTGGCCGAAGGTGTTCAGGGCCGCGCCCCGCAAGGATCCCGCTGGCCCGCTGGCGCGCGCATCAGAACAGGCTGTCCGGCTCGCTGCCGGTGCCGCCCGCGTCCGCTGCAGGCGCGCCCGCGGCCATCGCGGGAGCCGCGGCCACGCCGCCCTCGCGCTCCGCCGCCAGCGCGGTGATGCGCGCGCTGTGGCTCACCAGGTCATGGCGCTCGACCACGAACACGCCCATCTGCCCGACCTTGAACTCCACCCACATCAGCGGCAGCTCGGGCAGGAGCTTCGTCAACGCGCGCTCGGCCTCGCCGACCTCGCAGATCAGCACGCCCTCATCGGAGAGGTGCAGCGGCGCGTCGCGCATGATCTTCAGCACCAGGTCCAGCCCGTCGTCACCCGCGCGCAGGCCCATTTCGGGCTCGTGGGCGTACTCGCGCGGCAGCGCGTCGGTCTCGTCGTTGGTGACGTAGGGCGGGTTGCTGACGATCAGGTCGTAGTGCTCGCCCTGCAGGGCCGAGAACAGGTCGGACCTGAGCAGGCGGACGTTGTCGGCCATCAGCCGGCGCTCGTTCTCTCCTGCCAGTGACAGGGCTTCGTCGCTCAGGTCGACGCCGTCGACGTGCCAGTCCGGGTTGTAATGCGCCATGGCGATCGCGATGCACCCGGAGCCGGTGCACAGGTCCAGCGCGCGACGCACCTCGCGGCCGGCAAGCCAGGGCTCGAAGCCGGATTCGATCAGCTCGGCGATCGGCGAACGCGGCACCAGGGCGCGGCTGTCGCTCTTGAAGCTCAGGCCCGCGAACCAGGCTTCGCCGCACAGGTAGGCCGCGGGCACGCGCTCCTCGATCCGGCGGATGAACAGCGCAAGCACGTCTTCCTTCTCGGCCTCGGTCACCCGCGCGGTGCCGTACACCGGGCTCAGGTCGTGCGGCAGGTGCAGCGCATGCAGGGTGAGCTGGGTCGCTTCGTCCAGGGCGTTGTCGTAGCTGTGGCCGAAGGTCAGGCCGGCCGCGTTGAAACGGCTGGCGCCGTAGCGGATCAGGTCGATGATGGTCTGGAGCTGTTGGGTCGTCATGGCGCGCGTTCACGGCGCTTTCGCCGGGGCGGGCAGTATAGCGAAGCGGCCGCGGACTCCGGCGCGGCCCGTTATCATGTCCGGTCACTCCCGGCGTCCGAGGCACCATGTTCAACCGCACCGTCCTGATCGTGCTCGTGGCCGCGCTTGCCGCAGGCCTCGGCCTCGTCGCCTCGCAGAAATGGTTCGGCCGCGACCGCGCCCCGGCCCATCCGGAACTGGAGACCGTGCGCCTGTTCCCGCAGGCCCGCGAGCTGCCGCCGTTCGCACTGCAGCAGTCCGACGGCACCCAGCTGGTTCCCGGCGAGCTGCACGGCCACTGGACCCTGGTGTTCCTCGGCTTCACCCACTGCCCGGACGTCTGCCCGACCACGCTGGCCGACCTGGCGCGCGCGCAGAAGGAATGGGAGCCGCTGCCCGAGGCCAAGCGGCCGCGGGTCCTGTTCGTCTCGGTCGACCCGGAGCGCGACAGCCCCGACCGCATCGGCGAATACGCGGCCTTCTTCCATCGCGACACGCTCGCTGCAACCGCCGACATCCCCGCGCTGGAGGAATTCGCGCGCTCGCTGTCGCTGGTGTTCATGAAGGTCCCGGCCGCCGACGACGCGCCCGCGGACCAGTACACGATCGATCACTCGGCCGCGCTGGCCCTGCTCGATCCCGCCGGACGGATGGCGGGCGTGATCCAGGGGCCGCTCGACCCGGCGGCGATCGCCGCCGATCTGGCCACCCTGACCGCGGCATCGCCACAGTGAGCCTGGTCACCCGGCTCAGCCATGTCCTGCCCCACCGCCTGCTGTCGGGGGCCGCGCGCCGTCTCGCCTATTCGGACAATCCACGGCTGCGCCGCTGGCTGATCGACACGGTGGTGCGCCGTTTCGGCGTGGACCTGTCGGAAGCGGCGAATGCCGATGCCGCCTCCTATCCGACCTTCAACGCCTTCTTCACCCGGGCGCTGCGCCCGGATGCGCGCGTGGCCGACCCCGACCCGGCCGCCATCCTGATGCCGGCCGACGGCCGCATCAGCCAGTGCGGCCCGATCCGCGACGGGCGGATCTTCCAGGCCAAGGGCCAGTCCTTCACCGCCGCCGAACTGCTGGCCGACGAAACCGCCGCCGCGCCCTACGCCGATGGCCTGTTCGCCACCGTCTACCTCTCGCCGCGCGACTACCACCGGGTGCACATGCCCTGGGACGGTCGCCTCCTGCGCACGGTCCACGTTCCCGGTCGCCTGTTCAGCGTCGGCCCGGCGGCCGTGGCCCGCGTGCCGCGGCTGTTCGCGCGCAACGAGCGCCTGGTCTGCCACTTCGCCACCGACTTCGGGCCGATGGCCGTGGTGATGGTCGGCGCGCTGTTGGTATCGGGCGTGGAAACCGTCTGGAGCGGCGAGGAAATCCCGGCCTATGGCGACCGCGTGGCCAGCAAGGACTACGTGGGCGAGACGGTGGATCTCGCGCGGTTCGCGGAAATGGCGCGCTTCAACTACGGCTCCACCGTGATCGTGCTGCTGCCGCCGGGCGTGGCCGAACTGGCGCCCACGCTCGGTGCCGAAGCCCCGGTACGGCTCGGCCAGCGGCTGGCCACGCGCACGTCCTGACGCCGCGAAGGCGCTGCGGAGCGTAGAATCCCACACCCCACCAGGCCATCCGGCCCGCCAGAGGCCGCTTGATGAGTTCCGACGCCCCCACTCCGCTATTCACCGATCTCGGCCTGCCGCAGCCGCTGCTGCAGGCATTGACCGCCGTTGGCTACGAAGCCCCCTCGCCGATCCAGGCCGCGACCATCCCGCCGCTGATGGCCGGCCGCGACGTGCTCGGCCAGGCCCAGACCGGCACCGGCAAGACCGCCGCCTTCGCCCTGCCGGCGATGGCGCGCCTTGACCCGGCCGCGCGCAAGCCGCAGGTACTGGTGCTGGCACCGACCCGCGAGCTCGCGATCCAGGTCGCCGAAGCGTTCCAGACCTACGCCGCCTTCCTGCCCGGCTTCCAGGTGCTGCCGATCTACGGCGGCCAGGGTTACGGCCCGCAGCTGCAGGCCCTGCGCCGCGGCGTGCAGGTGATCGTGGGCACGCCCGGCCGCGTGATCGATCACATGGAGAAGGGATCGCTGGACCTGTCCGAACTGCGCATGCTGGTCCTCGACGAGGCCGACGAGATGCTGCGCATGGGCTTCATCGACGACGTCGAGGCGGTACTTGCCCGCACCCCCGAGACGCGCCAGGTGGCATTGTTCTCGGCCACCATGCCCCCGCCGATCCGGCGCATCGCGCAGAAATACCTGCGCGACCCGGTCGAGGTCGCAATCAAGTCGTCCACCAGCACGGCGCGCAACATCCGCCAGCGCTACTGGATGGTGAGCGGCACCAACAAGCTCGACGCCGTGACCCGGATCCTCGAGGCCGAACCCTTCGACGGCATGATCGTGTTCACGCGCACCAAGCTCGCCACCGAAGACCTGGCTTCGCGGCTGCAGGCGCGGGGTTTCTCCGCCGCGGCCATCAACGGCGACATCGTCCAGGCCCAGCGCGAGCGCACCATCGCCCAGCTGAAGGACGGCAAGATCGACATCCTGGTGGCGACCGACGTCGCCGCGCGGGGGCTCGACGTCGACCGCATCAGCCACGTGCTGAACTACGACGTGCCCTACGACACCGAGAGCTACGTCCACCGCATCGGCCGCACCGGCCGCGCCGGGCGCAGCGGCGAGGCGATCCTGTTCATCGCCCCGCGCGAACGCAACATGCTGCGCTCGATCGAGCGCGCCACGCGCCAGCCGATCGAACAGATGGAACTGCCGAGCGTGGAGACCGTCAACGACGCCCGCATCGGCAAGTTCAAGCAGTCGATCACCGATACCCTCGCGGCCGGCGAGCTCGGCCTGTTCCAGTCGCTGGTCGAGGACTACGAGCGCGAATTCAACGTACCCGCGATCGAAGTCGCCGCGGCGCTGGCGAAGATGGCGCGCGGCGACGTGCCGCTGCTGCTCGATCCGCCGCGGGCGAAGCCTGCGCCCGCCCCGACGGCCTTCGGCCAGGATCGCGAATACCGCGAGCGCCCTGCCCGCCACGAGCGCGCGGACCGCGGCGAGCGCCCCGCGTTCCCGAAGAAGGAGCGCGTCGCACGCGCGCCGTCGCCGGGCATGCAGACCTTCCGCGTCGAAGTCGGCTACGACCACGGCGTGAAGCCGGGCAACATCGTCGGCGCGATCGCCAACGAGGCCGCGCTCGAATCGAAGCACATCGGCCGCATCGAGATCTTCGAGGACCACAGCCTGATCGAGCTGCCCGAAGGCATGCCCGAGCAGACCATGACCCACCTCAAGGGCGTCTGGTGCGCCGGCCAGCAGCTGCGCATCACCCGCGACGGCGAAGCGCCGGACACCGCGGGCGGCAAGGGCGCCGGCCGCAAGCCGTTCGAGAAGAAGCCCTTCGCGAAGAAGCCGTTCCCGCCGCGCAAGCCGCACCGCAAGGGCCCGCAGCCGGAGTAACGCGGCCGGATACGCGCTTGGAGTCGCTGTCCTCGCCGCTGCCTGTGCCGCCCGCTGCATTTGCCGCTGTGGGAGCCGCCATAGCGGCGATCGCGGCCATGGCCGCTCCCACGAAAGCACAGCTTGGTCGCAACGGTGGACGCTTCTGCCGTCGACAGCTGGGACCCCTCAGGGGCCGAGGACGTGGATCACTTCCTCCAGCGGTGGCCAGCCCAGCATCGGCGCCAGCCACCAGTAGGCAGCCACCACGATCAGCAGCCACAGGGCGATCTTCAGCACCACGCCTGCGACCTTGAACGCGAGGTACAGGCCGATGACGATCGCGACCAGGCCGAGCCAGGTCACGGTCGCACCCGGGCACGCGCCGCGGCGTTGGACGGAAGATGGCAAGGATTGAGGGTCTGGTCACGCATCCGCACATTCTACGTGGGCGGTGCGCTCCCGCACGAACGCACGCGCGATGTCGGGGCTTCGTGGGGGAGCGTGTCGCTTCGGCGGGTTGGAGTCTGTTGGCTTCGGGGCACAGCACTTCCCCCGCCAGCCGCCTCCCGCGGCGCGGGCCATCCGGGTGAAACCGCCTTGCACCGCGCGAGCCTTTGCGGAGCCATCTCTCGGGGCACGGACTCTCCCGGACGCCGCTTTCACGCCTTCATGCCGGTGCCATGCCTCGCCACGCAAAGCCCCCGGGCTATCCTGTCGCGATGACGATTTCCTGTGACGTGCTGGTCATCGGGGCCGGCGCCGCCGGGCTGATGTGTGCGATGACCGCGGGCCAGCGTGGCCGGCGCGTGCGCGTGGTCGAGCGCGCCAACAAGCCCGGCAAGAAGATCCTGATGTCGGGCGGCGGCCGCTGCAACTTCACCAATACCGGCACCGGGCCCGCGAACTTCATCTCGGCCAACCCGCACTTCTGCAAGTCGGCGCTGGCGCGCTACACGCCCGCCGACTTCATCGAACTGGTCGACCGCCATGGCATCGCCTGGCATGAAAAGGAACTCGGCCAGCTGTTCTGCGACGACTCGGCCAAGCTCATCGTGCGCATGCTGCTGGACGAGTGCGCCGATGCCGGCGTCGACGTCGACATCGGCTGCGATGTCCAGAGCGTCACCCGCTCGGACACGGGGTTCCTGGTGGACACCGCGCGCGGACAGGTCGCCGCCGGATCGCTCGTGGTCGCCAGCGGCGGCCTCTCGATCCCCAGCCTCGGCGGCAGCGGCCTGGGCTATGCGCTGGCGCGGCAGTTCGGGCACGCGGTGCTTCCCACGCGCGCCGGGCTGGCGCCGCTGGTGCTCACCGGCAGCCATTCCGAGCGCCTGCAGGGCCTGAGCGGCGTGGCGCTGGAGGTGGAGGCCTCAAGCCGTGGGCAATCGTTCCGCAACGCCATGCTGGTCACCCATCGCGGCCTCAGCGGTCCCGCGATCCTGCAGGTCTCGTCCTACTGGGATGCCGGCGAACCGCTGTCGATCGACCTGCTTCCCGGCACCGACGCACTGGCGTTCCTGCGCGAACAGCGCGCGGCGCACCCCGCCACCGAGCTGCGCAACGTGCTGGCCGAGCGCATGCCGCGCCGCTTCGCCCAGCGCCTGTGCGAACACTGGCTGGGCGACCGGCCGCTCCGGCAGTTCGATGAGCCGGCGCTGGCGCGCGCCGCGGCCGCGCTGTCGGCGTGGCCGGTGGTGGCCAGCGGCACCGAGGGCTATCGCACCGCCGAAGTCACCCTGGGCGGCGTCGACACCGACGGCCTGTCGTCGTCGACGATGATGTCGCGCCAGGTGCCGGGGCTGTTCTTCATCGGCGAAGTCGTGGATGTCACCGGCTGGCTGGGCGGCTACAACTTCCAGTGGGCCTGGGCATCGGGCCGCGCAGCCGGTGGCGTGGCCTGACCAGGCTTGGCCGCCCGCGGGTTTCCAGGCTCAGGCCTCGGCCTCGTAGCTGGCCGCAGCGCACAGTTGCGTGTCCTGGGCCGCAGCGGCCGGAATGCCGTCCCCCTGCAGGGCGATCAGCTTGACCACCCGCAGGTCCTGCTCGACGTAGCTGGCCAGCGCCAGGAAGCCGGTCTTCATGCTGCCGCAGAACGCCTGGCCATCATCGGCGCGGGTTTCGTCGAGCACCCGACGGAGCTCCACTGGATGCCGGGCGTCGATCATCATCACGTCCGCGTAGCGCTGGCCGGCGCTGAACTCGTCGCCACCGTGGACGATGGCAACGCGTTCGGTGACGAAGACGACGCCGTCGGCGCCACTGATCCGGGAGTCCTCGATCTCGAGCGTACCGGTCATGGCGGCGCCCACGCGGTCGGCCGCGACGAAACGACCGATCGCCACCGGCTGCAGGGTGGGAGGTGCGGCGCGTTCGATGGGCGCGTTGGCGGTATCCGGCTCCAGCGATGCGCGGGGCGCCGGCGGCGGCGCGCTGGTGGCCGGTGGCTGGGCGTCGCCCGTTGCCGCGGCAGCACCGTCGTCTCGCGCGCAGCCGACCGCCGCGAAGCCCGCGGAGCAGGCGAACAGGGTCCAGGCGATGGCGGAGCGGCAGGTGCGAAGGTTCAATCGGGGATCCGGCGTTCAGAAGCACAGGAGCCAATGATAATCGCCCGGCGTTCAGTGCGCGTCAGGGGCTGACCCGAGGTCGGGCGGTGGAGACGGAAGCTCGGGCGTGCTGTCGCTGAGGATGCGCAGGCTCTCCTCTTCGCGGCGACGGCGCTCGGCGACAGCATCGGGATCCTCCGCTTCCTGCGCGCCATAGGCGTCGGCAGGAGAGAGTGGCTGCATCGATGTGCCTGAAAACCAACGCTGCGGCCCGGCTTCGGCCGTGGCCATGTCCTGCCTGCATTCAACCTGGATCGAACCGGCTGCAACGCTGCCGCCGGCAACTTCCTGCACCCTCACGGCGAGCCCGGACACGTCGCCGTGCTTGGCCAGTTGCCGACAGGCCGATGCCACCGTGGAATGCCCCGCCCCGCGCCCGGACACCACCAGCAGCATGGTCATGCGATCGACCCAGCCCGCACCACTCACGCCTGGCATCGCCGCGACATCGCGGCGCGCAGCCTCGCGGCGCACGGCGCTGCCGCGGTCGGCCAGCAGGATTTCGCGATGCACCTGGGCACCGAGATCCGCGAGCCGCGCAGCCGCACGCTCGCCGTCGCCGGCGCGTGCGTCGCGGCCGATGGCTTCGACTTCATCGGCCGCGGCCGCTTCCGCATGGCGGTCAGCGGCGGCCGGCGGAGCCGCCACCAGCGATCGCGGGCGCTCCTGCGGCAAGGTGGCGGCGGCAGGGACAGGTGCCGCTGTCGGCACCGTCGGTGCGTCGGTCGCCTGCGAAAGCCCTGCGGACGGTCCTGCCTCCGGACCCAGCCAGTCGCGGACCTGCCGGTATCCGAACCACGGCAGCACCAGCACCAGCACCACCGCGATCCGGAAGACGAGGCGGCCCTGGCGCTTCCTGCGATGCGCCGAACGATCCGGCCAGCGTGCCTTCGCGGGGCGTTCCGGATTCACGTCCAGGCTTGCCACAGCAGCACCACGGGCAGCGCCGCCAGTGCAAGCAACAGCACGATGCCCGCGGCCGCGCGCGCCACGCGACCCGGTTCGTTGCGCAGCACGTCGGCAAAGGTCTCGCCGCTGCCCGTGCGCAATGCGTCGGCCCGCTCGGCGCGGGCGCGGGCCTGGCGCGCGGCCTGGTATTCGTCCATCAGCCGGCGCGCGCGCGGATAGTCCGCATCGTCGCTGACCCAGATGCCGCCGTATGAAATGCCCCAGCGGCTGGGCCGGGTCTCATGGAACCCGATGTCGTTGGCGCCCAGGAACTCGCGGACCTCGTCCGCCTCGTCCTCCGGGACCATCCTCATGTTGAGCAGCAGCTTGGCCATAGTGTCGAAGGATACCCGCCGCCCTTGACCGTGGTACGAAAACGATGGCCCCGGCGCAGACGGCCACGCCGGCCGGCTGCCGCGGCTCAGCCAGCCACGCCCAGGCGGCGGCGCAGGTTCGCGCGTGCCGCGGCATCAAGGCGCTCGTGGAAGAACGCGCTGAGGTAGATGCGATCGCAGCGCACCAGGCCACGCAGGAAGCGCCGTCGATTGATGCGATACAGCACGCCCGGCACGGCGTCGCTGTATTCCTCGGCGATAGCCCGGTCATAGGCGTCAAAGGCAGCGGCGTCGGCACCAAGGATGGCCATGTCGCAATCCAGGAAGTGGCGGCGGTCGTCGCCATCCGGGCCTTCGCCAAGCGCTTCCGGACGCAGGCTCCCGTGGCGGGCGGTCAATTCAATCAGATCGACGACGTGGCCCACGTCGATCCCGGCATCGGGCAGCCAGCGTGCGATCTCCTGCGCGGCCAAGCGTGCCGAACGGGCCTCGTTGTCCCTGCGCCCGGCGTCGTAGATGGCGTCGTGGTAGAGCATGGCGAGCCAGGTTTCGTGCGGGCGCGCCCAGCCCGGTCCCGCGGCGACCTCGTCGAAATGGCCAAGCACCGCCTCGACGTGGCCGAAGTGGTGGTAGGCGCGCGGCGGAGTCGCATAGGCGGCATGCAGCCGCTCGAGCATCGCCGGCGGCAGCGGGATCACCTGGCGCATGCCATCTCCGACCCCAGCCGCAGTTCCCGCGCCACCTGCTCGAAGGCCGGGGCAAGCTCCTGCCAGGCCTCGTCGCCGAGCACCGCGCGCGCGGCATCCAGGGTGGCGCTGTCGCCGCACGGTTCGTCGCCGGTCCACGCGAACACCACGCGGTTGCTCATCTCCGCCTCCTGCACCACCCGCACCCGGTCGCCGCCGAACGCCTCCCGGAGCTGCATGATGTACGGCGCGCAGCCGTCGCCGTGCAGGTTCGCGGCCATCACGCCGCCCGCGGCCAAGGCATCGCGGCAGGCGCGGAGGAAAGCCGGCGTCGACAGGGCTTCGGGAATGCCGGCGGCGTCGTAGCCGTCGACCAGGAGCAGGTCGTAGCGTCCGGGCCGTGCGGCGATGAAGCGGGCGCCGTCGTCGAACGCAACTTCCAGCCGCGCATCGTCATCGGGAATCCCGAAGCTGCGACGCAGCGCGATCACGCCCGGATGGTTCTCCACCACCTCCAGCCGCGCTCCGGGCAATTGGCGGTGCAGGAATTTCACCTGCGAGCCACCACCCAGGCCGACGATCCCGATGCGTCGCGGCCGCGGCTGCCACAACAGCGCTGCCAGCATGGTCCTGGTGTAGTCGATCAGCAGCCGATCGGGCGTGTCGCCGCGCATCCGGCTCTGCGTCTGGCCGCGCCGGAAGTGCAGCGAGACATAGCCCTTGTACTGGTGCAGCCGTGCCGGCGGAAGCCGCAGCCCGGTGGGGTCGAGCGGCCCTGCCCCGCGCAGCCGGGCGAACGCCTCCGCCAGCCTTCCGAACCAGCCCCTGTCGCCTTCCACCCGCACCTCCACCTTGTACATTCATGGGCGTTGCGCACCGTAGCGGTTGCGCCGGCGCGGTTGAAACCGTTTACAGCGTACGCCGCCTGAACAGCTGTCGCCCGGAAGCGTCATTCTCAGAGCGCGTTAAGCGTGCGCACCGTGAAGTGGAGGCGAACGACTCCAGGGAGCACCACAATGACCTTGCATCCAGTCCCCATGTTCCTCGCGATCATGCTGTCGATCGGGATCGCGCTTCCGGCAACGGCCGACGCGCTGGAGCGTCCGCGCGAGGCGCGCACGCATCAGAACGATGACAACCGCCCCCGAAGGCAGGAGGCGGCTCGCGAGGCGCGCAAGCGCCCGGACGAACAGCGCCAGCGCAACCAGGCCGCGCGTGGCGGCGATCGCGCCGGCAAGGGCCAGGGTGGCCCAGAACAGGCATCCCGGCAGCGCCGTGATACGCCGGCGCGGCAGCGCGATGCCGGGCAGCAGAGGCCGTCGGCTGCGCGCGAACACCCGCAGCAGCGCCAGGCCGCACAGCGCCAGGCACAGCAACGCCAGGTGCCGCAACGGGAAGCCGCGGGGCGCCGCGAAGCAGCGCAGGGCCGCGCCACGGATCAACGCGACAATGCCGGACGGAGCCGCATTGCGGAGCAGCGCCAGCGCATTGCGGAACAGCGTCGGGATGCCGGACAGCGCCACATTGCGGACCAGCCCCGCGCCCCGGACCAGCGTCGCAATGCCGACCAGCGTCGCAGTGCCGACCAGCGTCGCAATGCCGACCAGCGTCGCCAGGCCGACCGGCGCCAGGGCCGGGGCGTCGACCAGCGCGAACGCGAACGGCGCGTCGCCCAGCAGCGCCAGCGCGAAGCCCAGCACCAGCGTCATCGACGCGAGCTGCGTGATGCCCAGCGTCGCCACGAGCAGCGCCTTGCCCAGCAACGCCGCGTCCACCAGCAGCGCTACCTGCGCAACTACTACTCCCGTGTCCACGCGCGCGACCCGCGCTGGAGCAGCTACAACGCCGCCTGGTACAGCGCGCCCGCCAGCTATCGCTACCAGCGCGCAGGCCACTACTACAGCGTGAACCAGTACGGCGCCGACCTGCTGCAGCAGGCCGTCGACCTCGGCTACAGGGAAGGCCGCGAGGCCGGCCGCGCCGACTACGACGATGGCTGGCAGCCCGACTACCGCAACAGCCACGCCTGGGAGGACGCCAGCTACGGCTACAACGGCTGGTACGTCGACCGCTCGGAGTACATCCACTATTTCCGCCAAGGGTTCCAGCGCGGATATGAAGACGGCTACTACGGACGCAGCCAGTACGGGCAGCGGAACGACAAGGGCGAGTACCTGATCCTGGCCGCTGTGCTGTCCGCAATCCTCGCTTTCCAGCACCTCTGATCCGCCTGTTTCAGCGCAGCTGGCTGTCCTTGCTGCCTCGCCGGTTATAGCCGGCGAGGCCCGCTTCCTCGTCCTGCGCGGCCTGGCACGGCATGCAAAGGCGGACGCCGGGCACGACCTTGCGTCGCGCTTCCGGAATCGGCTCGCCACATTCTTCGCAGTCCTCGCGCCCCGGTCCGGTGCCCAGCCGGCTGCGTGCACGCTCGATCGCGTCCTTCACGGTTGCGTCGATCTGGTCCTGTACGGCGCCGTCGCCGGCCCAGCCGGTGGCCATGCTGTTTCTCCGCGGATGCTGGATACCGCCTGTTATCGGGGTCCGCCCCCTGCCTTGCAAGCCCTGCCGCCGGCCCATACGCCACACCATCGGACTTGCACGCCGATTCGCGGCGTTGCGCGGGTTTCACCGCGCCGTGCGACCATTGCGGCATGCGCGTGAACACGATTGCTCCACTCGCCGCCCTGTTGTCGCTGTTGCTGTCACTGGCAGCCG
Source organism: Luteimonas sp. A501 (assembly GCF_054052085.1). Next base: position 377,893 of record NZ_JBSVRI010000002.1, on the reverse strand, counting down.
TCGCTGGCGCTCCGGCCCACGCTCAGGCAAGCGCTCCGGCCGCGGCACCCACGGCCGCTGAGAGCGTCACCTCGCCCGTTACCGCCGAAGGCGTGGACACCGCGGACGCCGGACGCGACCTTGCCGACAGTCGGCGCGTTGCCGAGCGCCTGCAGGAGACCGATGGGCTGGCCGACGTCACCGTGACCGTGCGTGACGGCGTGGCCGAACTGCAGGGCGTGGTCCTCGCACCCGAGGACCGCGAGCGCGCCGTCCAGGTGGCCGAACAGCAGCCCGGGATCACCCGGGTCGACAACCGCGTGATGGTGAGCACCCGCATCTCCGACCGCATCGGCACCGCGTCCACGCTCGCGCTGGACAAGATCGTGCGCCTGGTGGCCGCCCTGCCGCTGCTCATCGTGGCGATGCTGGTGGTCGCCCTGGCGTGGTGGCTGGGGAAATGGCTGGGGCGGCGCTTCGGACAACGCATCCAGCGGCGCAACTGGCAGTCCGAGAACCCTTATTTCGCAAGCCTGGTGCAGCAGCTGGTGCAGTGGCTGGTGCTCCTGGGCGGGGTCCTGGTGGCACTCGACCTGCTGGGGGCGACCGCCCTGGTGGGCGCGGTCATGGGTTCGGCAGGCGTGATCGGGCTCGCGCTTGGCTTCGCGTTCAAGGACATCGCCGAAAACTACGTGGCCGGCGTGCTGCTGAGCATCCGCCGCCCGTTCGCGCCGGGCGACTCCCTGCGCATCGACGGCAGCCATGAAGGCAAGGTCGCGGCGCTGACGCCGCGCGCCACCGTACTCGTGACCTTTGATGGCAACCGCCTCACCCTGCCCAACGCGCTGGTGTTCAAGTCGGTGGTGCTGAACTTCTCCAGCAACGCGCGGCGGCGGCTGGAATTCACGATCCCGGTCGACGTGGCGGAATCGATCCGCTGCGTGCAGGACGTCGCCCTGGCGGCGATTCGCGGGGTCGATGGCGTGCTGGCGGATCCCGGGCCCTCCTGGACGGTGGACGCCTATGACGCGTCGGGGATCACGCTGCGCTTCTTCGCCTGGGTCGACCAGCGCAGCAGTGACCTTGGCAAGGTGCGCAGCGAGGCTATCCATTCGGTGCGTACGCGCCTGGCCGAGGCCGGAGTGAACACACCGCGCGTGATCCAATATGCCGCCACGCTCCCGGAAGAAGGTCCCCCGGCCAGGGCGGCCGAGCTTGCCGTGCAGGCGCCACCCGCCGAGGAGGCAACGGCCGACACCTCGGTCAACCGCGACCTTGACGAGCACATTGCCGCCGAGCAGCAGGCTCACGCCAGCGAAGACCTGCTTCCGGTGGAACCCGAAGCCTCGCCGGCGCACACGGCGCCCTGAAAGGCCTTGCTGCTGTCCGCCCGGGCTCCGGCCAGCCGGCGTTTCGGATTTTCCCTACCCTCGAACCGCCAAGTCACTGACAGGCAGCCAAGCCATCCCAGCGCATGATATCGGGGCCCCGGCAGCACGGCCCTGCACCGGTCACGGATGCCGCTCAGCAACGGAACTGGCCGCGACCTTGAGCAAGTCGTGAAGCTGGGCCGGGGCACACCTACACCACCAAGGCGCGCCAATGGTCGAGATCAAACAGGTCGCGGCGGGGTTCCGGGTCTCGGGCGCGAGCTTCGACGAGGTCTTCCACAGCCGCTTCAAGGCCACCATGGCGGCGCACGCCGTCGCACTCGGTGATGCCACCCTGTCCGGCCGGGCCGTCACCATCACCATGCCCACCGGCTGGGGCGACACGCTGCTCGTGGAGCCCGGCCCGGCGCTTCACTCCTCGCGCGCCTGACCCTCGCCACGGGCCCCGTGGCCGGTCAGAGGCCCGACGGTGCGGGCGGCGGCGTGCCAGCGGGGCGCGCACAGCCGGACACCGGCCCGATCCCGTCGATGACCAGCTCGGCCACCTGGGGGAATACGGCACCCGACATGGTGTCCTCGCACGGTCCCGGCGTCAGCGTCACCGAGATCGTCCCGGCATCGTCGCTGGCGTGCACCAGCCTGGCGCCTTCGACCTCGTTTTCAGTATCGATGCCAAACCGCCGGCCTTCGAGGTCGGGTCCGCTGAGCACCACCGCGCCCGCTTCCACGCTCGCCTGCCAGAAAGGCTCGTTGGTCAGGACCACGAACTCGGCCGGGAGGCTGGCCTCGCCGGCCGGCGGGGCCTGCTCCGCAGCCGCGGCGTTCGTGCCGTCATCGGCCGCGTCCGGCGACGGCGCGCTTTGCTCGCAGGCCGCCAACGGCAGGGCCAGCACGAGCAGCATCGAGATCAGTCTGGAATCCATCGTTATCCGTGCTCCGGGGAAGTGAGGGCGACAGCATGCCGCATGCCGGCTGACGGGACGCTATCCAGCCAGCGCAGCGCGCCTTCGGCGGCCACGCATCCACTGGCGAAGCAGGCGGTCAGCAGGTACCCGCCAGTCGGCGCTTCCCAGTCGAGCATCTCCCCCGCAGCGAAGACGCCCGGCCGCGCCCGAAGCATCAGCCCGTCGTCCAGAGCCTCGAGGCGGACGCCACCGGCGCTGCTGATCGCCTCCGCCAGGGGGCGCGTCGCGACCAGCCGCAGAGCCAGGCGCTTGGTGGCGACTGCCACGGCTGCCGGGTCATGCAAGGCGTCGGCATCGAGGACTTCGCGCAGCAGGCCGGCCTTGGCGCCGTCGAGCCCCGCTGCACGCCGCAGGTGCTCAGACAGGCTGCGCTTGCCACGCGGCCGCGACAGCTCGGCCTGCAGCCGCGCAAGCTCGCGTCCGGGCGCCAGGTCGAGCTCGAGGACCGCATGCCCGTCGCGGGCGACGAGTTCGCGCAGGTCGGCGGAGATCGCATAGACCAGGCTGCCTTCGATCCCGTGTTCCGAAACCACGCACTCGCCCTGCAGTGCATGCGCGCGGCCGTCCGCACCGCGCCAATGCGCAACGACCGGCTTCAGCGGGGCACCCGCATGGCGCCCTGCGAAATGCGTGGACCAGGCGATGTCGAAGCCGCAATTGGATGATTGCAGCGGCGCGACCTCAATGCCGGCATCGCGCAGGAGGTCCTGCCATGCGCCATCCGAACCCAGCTGCGGCCAGCTGCCTCCGCCCAGCGCGAGCAAGGTGGCGTCGGCTTCGAATCCGGTTTCGCCATCCGGCGTCGCAAACCGCAATGCACCACTGTCGTTCCATCCCAGCCAGCGATGGTGGACGTGGATGTCCACGCCCTGCGCGCGCAGCCTGCGGACCCAGCCGCGCAGCAGCGGGGCGGCCTTGAGGTCCACGGGAAAGACCCGTCCGGAGCTGCCGACGAAGGTCTCGATGCCAAGCCCGCGCGCCCATGCGCGCAGCGCATCGGCATCGAACGCGGACAGCCAGCGACCGACCTCGGCGTTGCGTTCGCGATAGCGGCTGGCGAACAGGGCCGGCGGGTCGGAGTGGGTGAGGTTCAGGCCGCCCTTGCCCGCGACCAGGAACTTGCGCCCGACCGAGCCCTTGGCCTCGAAGACATGGACCTCGCAGCCGGCCGCGCGCAGCAGTTCGGCGGCGAACAGCCCGGCCGGGCCGCCGCCGACGACAGCGACGCGGCGGGCGCCGGTCGGCAAGGTTCCAGCGGCGGGCGCCGCGGTCATCGCTCTCAGGCCTTGCGCAGGAAGCAGGTCTTCAGCACGAGGTCGCGGATCTTGTCCGAATGCCCCTCGATATTCTCCGCGTCGTCCTCGATCAGGCGGATGTTGCGGATCATCGTGCCCTGCTTGAGCGGGATCGACGAGCCCTTGACCTTGAGGTCCTTGATCACCACCACGGTGTCGCCCGCTTCCAGCGGATTGCCGTTGACGTCGCGCACCACCATGGCCTTGCCGTCGGCGGTCTCACCGTCCCCGGCGGCCCATTCGTGGCCGCAGTCCGGGCACACGTACAGCGCTCCATCGGGATAGGTGTTTTCCAGCCCGCATTGCGGACAGGCGGGAATGGCGGACATGGCGACTCCAAGGACTTGCGTGGGCTGCGTATTGTAGCGACCGGCGCTCGAACGGGCCGCCCGCTGCAGCCTCGGGTTCCCAAAGCCCTGTGGCAGCCCTCCGGAAGCCCGGGCGCGTCAGCGAACGTGCACGCCGTCTCCAACCGTCGCCGGCTTCAACAACGCCAGACCCCGGCGCAGCCGATGCAACGGAGACGGGTCGACCGGTCCGTCGTCGAGCAGGGTGTCGGCCAGCGCGCGCCTGAGCGGCGGCAGCATCCTGCCGGCCTGCATGATCGCGCGCCTCAGCGGCTGCATCGGCCGGCCGTCGTCGGTGAACATCCGGACCACCAGCGCGGTGCCGAGGAACAGCGGCAGGGAGCCGGCGCGATGGCGGCGCTGGTAGCGCGCCAGCAGCGCGGGGTGCCCCGGGTCATCGTGCACCGCGACCGAGTCGGCCACCGCCGAAGCCAGTCGCTCGACGCTGGCCAAGCCCAGGTTGAAGCCGTGCGCGGTGACCGGATGCATGCCCACCGCGGCGTCGCCGAGCAGCGCGAAGCGCGTGCCGACGAACCGGTGCGCCCAGGTCGCCACCAGCGGATACGCATGCACTTCGCCTTCCAGCGCCATCGTGCCGAAGCGGTCGCGGTAGCGCGACTGCAGTTCGCGCGAAAACGCATCGGCGTCCAGCGACTCCAGCTGCTCCGCCTCGGCGCCGGTGACCGTGACCACCGCCGAAGCCAGCTGCCCACGCAGCGGCAGCAGTGCCCGCGTCTGGCCCTTGCCGAACCACTCCCAGGCGATGCCATCGTGCGGCTTCTCCAGACGCACGCGGCATACCAGCATGGTCTTGCCGAAATCGTGCATGGCCACGGGGATGCCCATCGCGCGGCGGGTGGATGAGAAGCGGCTGTCGGCCGCCACCAGCAGCGGGGCCTGGAAACGGCGGCCGTCCTCCAGCACCACCTTGGCCTGCCGCGCGTCCGACGCCACCGAGGCAACCACGGCGTCGAAGTGAACTCGGATGCGCGGATCGCCTTCGACCAGCTGCCATGCGGCCGCGCGGATGTCGCGGTTCGCGACCAGCGCGCCCAGGGCCGGATGCCCGAGGGGCGCGGCGTCGACCTCGAATCCGTGCCCGGCATCGCCGTCGGCCACGCGCGCGCCCACCAGCGGCGACACCGCGTCTTCTGCGATCCGCTGCCATGCGCCAAGCTCGCGCAGGATGCGCATCGAGGCCTGGGTCAGCGCGATCTCGCGGCCGTCGAACGTGGGCCTGGCAACGGATCCACGCGACTGGCGCTCGAACACCTCGACGCGCAGGCCACGCTGCGACAGCGCGCGCGCCAGGCAAAGGCCGGCGGGACCGGCACCGATGACGAGGACCGACGGCTCGGACATTGCACTTCCTGATTCGACTGGAACGCCCAAGCCTGCGCTGTCCGGGCGGCGGGCGCCCTGACCGGAATCAAGTGCTGGAACAGCTCCGCGCCGCGGCGTGCACCGCCGGCTCCGCCAGGAAGCGCCCGACCTGGAACCAGACCAGCAGCGCGCCGCCGGCGATCAGCAGCGCACACAGCCCGTTGCCCGGCTGGGCCAGGTGCAACACCAGTGCCACTCCCAGTGTCAGTGCGAGCCAGGCCCAGGCCTGCCAGCGCCCGAACAGCGCACGCCTGGTTTCACGCCCGATGATCTCCCGTGCCTGCGCCGGGGGAATTCCATACTCCTCGCTGATCACTTGCGGCTGCATTGCGTGCCTGGCTCCTGTGGACGTGCGGAATTGCGTACCTCGTGGATACATGGGCGACGTGGGGTGCGTCGATTACGCCACGGATCGGCGCGCGAATAAAGAGGTTCTTCTCCCGACTGGGGGAGAGACGTACGGCCGGCCCGGCTGGTTCTTCTCGAGGCTCCGGGGTGATGACGTGACAAAGAGCCAAAGAAAAGGTTCTTCTCCCGATTGAGGGGGGCGGGTGATTGCTCCGGGAGGGTGCGCGCTGCCCGCCGTGGATGCACGGCGGGCCGGGACCTTCGTCGCGGTCGGGGGCGAAGGCCTCCGTCACCAGCGAAACCGCTCGGATCGTCACCGGACAAGCGGCAACGGCGACGAGCGCGACGCTCTTGATCTTCGTCCCGAAGCCGGAAAACGTCCGGGCCCGTCCCGTGCACAGGGGGTGTGCGGACAGCCGGCCATGGATGGCCGGCGGCCGGCCTTGGGAGCAGGACGCGGACAGGCCGGGGGAGCACACCCCCTGTGTGCGGGACGGGCAGCGCGCACCGGGACGGAGCAGCTCCCGGCCCCAACTGTCACGTCATCACCCGGAGCCTCGAGAAGAACCAGCCACTCCGCCGGTCGGCTGTACATCTCTCCCTCAATCAGGAGAAGAACCAAAGAAAAGGGGGCGGAAATCCGCCCCCTCTTTTCTGCTTACCAGATGCGGACCCGGTCTTCGGGCGCGATCCAGAGCGCGTCGGCATCGGTCACGCCAAATGCCTCGTACCAGGCATCGATGTTGCGCAGCGGCGCGAACGCACGGATATGGCCCGGCGAATGCGTGCCGTTGACCAGCTGCTGGCGCAGTGCATCGTCGCGCCACAGCGTGCGCCAGACCTGCGACCAGCCCATGAAGAAGCGCTGTTCGCCGCTGAAGCCGTCGATCACCGGCGCCTCCGTGCCGTCTAGCGAACGGCGGTAGGCCTCCAGCGCGATCGTCAGGCCGCCAAGGTCACCGATGTTCTCGCCCATCGCCACCTTGCCGTTGATGTGCATGCCCGGCAGCTGCGGGAACTCGTAGGCCTCGTACTGCGCGCCAAGCTTCGCGGCCTGGACCTCGAACTTGGCGGCGTCGTCGGCGGTCCACCAGTCGCGCAGCAGGCCGGCGCCGTCGGACTTGCGGCCCTGGTCGTCGAAGCCGTGGATGATCTCGTGGCCGATCACGCCGCCGATTCCGCCGTAGTTCACCGCCGGATCGGCGTCGGGATCGAAGAACGGCGGTTGCAGGATGGCGGCCGGGAACACGATCTCGTTCTTCACCGACGAGTAGTACGCATTGACCGTCTGCGGGGTCATGCCCCACTCGGCCTTGTCGACCTGCTTGCCGATGCGCGCACGGTCGTAATCCCATTCGAACGCCGCCGAACGCAGGGCATTGCCGAGCACGTCGCCGTCCTTGACCTCGAGCGCCGCGTAGTCGCGCCACTCCTCCGGGTGGCCGATCTTCAGGCCGAAGCCGGCCAGCTTGGCGCGGGCTTCCTTCTTGGTGTCCTCGCCCATCCATTCCAGCTGGTCCAGGCGCGCGCCCATGGCCGCCTTCACGTTGGCCACCAAGTCGTCCATCTTGGCCTTGGCGTCCGGCGGGAAGTACTGCGCCACGTAGTCGCGACCGATCGCCTCGCCCATCGCGCCCTCGGCGTAGGCCACGCCGCGCTTCCAGCGCTCGCGCTGCTCGGGCTGGCCGGAGAGGAACTTCGAGCGGAAGTCGAAGTGCGCGTCGACGAAGTCCTTCGACAGCAGCGGCGCGGCCTGGTCGGTGACGTGGAAGGCCTGCCAGGCCTTCAGCGTATCGAGGTCGGCCCCGGCGAAGATCGCAGCCAGCTTCGGGATCGCCGTGCCCTGGCGGACCACGGCGCGCGGCGCATCGCCGACACCGGACGCGGCGAAATAACGCTCCCAGGGGAAGCCCGGTGCGGTGGTCGCGAACGCGGCGCGCTCGACCGGGTTGTAGGTGCGGCTGCGGTCGCGGCTTTCGGCGCGGGTCCAGTGCGCTTCGGCCACCGCCTTCTCGAAGTCGAACACGCGCTGCGCGTTCGCCTGCGCCTGGTCCCAGCCGGCCAGTTCCAGCAGCTGGGCGATGTAGGCGACGTAGCGCTCGCGCTGCGGCTCGAACTTCTCGTCCAGGTACATCTGGCGATCGCCAAGGCCGAGGCCGGACTGGCTCATGTACAGGGTGTAGCGATCGGGATCGCGCTGGTCGTCGGAGACGCCCACGCGGAACAGGGTCGCGCCCGGACCGCCGGCCGCGCGGCCCATCAGATCGGCCAGCGCATCCTTGTCGGCCGCTGCGCGGACAGCGTCGAGGTGCGGTGCCAGCGGGGCGGCGCCCAGGGCTTCGATCGTGGCCTCGTCCATGAAACTGCGGTAGAGGGTCGCGACCTTGGCGGTGTCGCCGGTGGCGGCGTCGCCGAGCGCGGCATAGCCGTCCACCAGGCCGCGCACGCGCGCCTCGGACAGGTCGCGCAGGACCAGGAACGAGCCGTACATCGACTTGTCGGAAGGGATTTCGGTGTTGTCCGCCCAGGTGCCGCTGACGTAGCGGAAGAAGTCGGCGCCCGGCTGCACGTCCCGGTCCATGCCCGCGGTGTCGATGCCCCAGGTGCCGTAGCGCGTGGCAGCCACGGTGTCGCCGGCACCAGCGGCGGAGTCGTCCGCTTCGAACAGCAGGCTGGCGTCGCAGGCGATGTCGATGCAGTCGGCCGCGGCGCGGACGTCATGGGCGGATACGGGGGCGGCAAGCGACAGCGCGAGCGCGGTCGCCGCGGTGAGAAGGCTGATCTTCAAGTTGGAAATCTCCGGACTGGATGCGATGGATGGGCGCCGTGCGGACGCCAACCCTGCAAGCATACCCAACACCGCCGGGTCGCCTGCGATCAGGCAGCCGACCCGGTCGGGGCAGCCATCGTACTGCCCGCCCCGACCGCGCGATCTGGGACAATCGCGACCACGCCGGCATGGTGCCGTCAGGGAGCCGTGATGAGGGAGCAATTGCCTGTGTGGGTCCAGGAATGGCTGGGCGTGATCGTGCCGTTCGGGCAGGTGGCGCTGATCATCCTCGGGGCCTGGCTGCTGCGCCTGCTCGCGCGCCGCATCGGCGACCGGATCTGGAAGCGCTATGACGCGCCGCAGGAGCTGGTGATCGGATCGCAGCGCGTGGTCACCTTCCTGATTTCGGCCGCGGCCCTGCTGCTCGTGCTGCAGCGGCTTGGCGTATCCGGCACGGTGCTGTGGACGGCGTTCACCGGGTTTGCCGCGGTGGCGGCGGTGGCCTTCTTCGCCGCATGGAGCGTGCTGTCGAACATCTTCTGCACGATGCTGATCCTGGCCACGCGCCCGTTCCGGCTGCACGACCACGTCGAACTCCTCGAAAGTGGCGACAAGCCGGGGCTCGGCGGTCGGGTCACCGACATCAACCTCGTCTACACCACGCTGCAGGAAACCGACGACGCCGGCGAGCCGCGCGGCAGCGTGCTGCGCGTGCCCAACAGCCTGTTCTTCCAGCGCAGCGTACGCCGCTGGCGCAGCGCCGAGGACCGGCGCCTGGCACTGCAGGCGCGCAAGCGGCCCGGGCAGATCCTGGACGTCTGAGACCGCCCTGGACCCGCGCGGACGGCCATCACGCCGCGCGCCCGTCCCGCAACGCATCGTTGCGGCCAGCCATGCTTCCAACCGGCGCGCCTGCCCCTACGCTGGCCGACAGACGCTTCCATCCATCCCCAAGGACACCCGCCATGGCCAAGTACCGTCTCGCCATCATCGTCGGCAGCAATCGCCGCGACTCCATCAACCGCAAGCTTGCCGAAGCCATGGCCCGGCTGCTGCCCGATACCTTTGAAGTCAGCTGGCCACGCATCGACGACCTGCCGATGTACAACATGGACCTGGAAGGCGCGCGCCCGGCCGAAGTGGCCCGCTTCACCGATGAAGTCGCCGCCGCCGATGCCATCGCCGTGGTCATGCCCGAACACAATCGCTCGCTGCCGGCGGTATTGAAGAACGCCATCGACTGGGGCTCCAAGCCGATGGACAGGAACGTCTGGCGCGGCAAGCCGGCCTCGATCACAGGCACCACGCCGGGGGCGATCGGCACCGCGGTGGGCCAGCAGCACCTGCGCCAGATCCTCGGCATCCTCGGTGCGGTGGTCCAGGGCGGCGAAGCCTACATCCAGTTCAAACCCGACCTCATCGGCGCTGACGGTGACTTCGCCAGCGCCGACACCCGTGCCTTCCTGCAGGCCTACGTCGACGGCTTTGTCGATCTGGTCGCCCGGCTGGTGCCACGCTGAAGCGTGCCCGCCGCTGGAATCGCCGCAACCCAGGAGCCTTCAATGCACCCCATCAAGCGCAGCATCGTACTCGCCGCCCTCGCCGTGGCATCGGCCTGTTCACCACAGGCGCGCGCCACGCTCCAGCCCGGGGACGCGGCACCCGACTTCACCGCACCAGCGTGGCTTGCCGGAGAAGCCTTCGAATACTCGCTCGCCGATGCCCTGCGCGACGGGCCGGTGGTGCTGTACTTCTTCCCGGCCGCGAACACTCCGGGCTGCAACATCGAGGCTTCGCTGTTCTCGCAGGCCGTCGATGACTTCAAGGCGCGCGGCGTTTCCGTGATCGGCGTGACTGCAGGCAACACCGGGCAGCTGCGCGAATTTTCCGCCGACAAGGCGACCTGCGCCGGGAAATTCCCGGTGGCCGCCGACGAGGGCGCGAAGATCGCCGCGGATTACCACGCGGCGCTCGAGCGCAAGCCGGAGATGTCCAGCCGCACCTCCTACCTGATTGGCAGCGACGGCCGCATCCTTGCCGTGCATTCGGACATGAATCCCGCGCAGCACGTCAAGCACATGCTCGAAAGCATCCCCGGCGACGCCGGCGGCTGAACACGCAAGCTGACCACGGCGGCCGCGACGCCGCAGCGGCCGCTGCCCCACGACCACCAACGCCGCGACCGGGATCGTCACGCCGGGAGGCACGACCGCCACCGCCGGCATCGTCGCCGGAACGCACACCGCGGTGATCGAAAAGGTCATTGTTGTCCGCATGCGGAGAGCGTGAAGCGTCTCCGGCCTCCCAAAACCGCGCGGCAACGTGCTAATAGTCCATGCAGGTGGCCACCGGACGGGAAGGATGGAAACGGAAGGCCGGGGCGGAAGACGGGTTCACGCGGTACGGCTGGCGGTGGCGGCAGCGACGCTTGCAGTCACGTTGGCCATCGCTGCTCCCGCTGCAGCCGATACCTCCACCAACAACGACGCCTCCCGCAACAGCCTGCGTTTCGGCGGCGACGCCGACTACCCGCCCTATCACTTCATCGACGCCAACGGTCAGGCCGACGGCTTCGACGTCGAGCTCGCCCGCGGGATCGCCGCCGACTTGGGCTTTGATCCGGTGTTCGAACTCGGGGAATGGGACACTGCGCTCGAGCGCTTGTCGCGCGGTGAACTCGATGTCGTGCCGATGTTCTGGTCGGCGGAGCGCGAGCGCCGGTATGGACTGAGCGAGCCGATCCTGCTCCGTCACCATGCCCTGTTCGGGCAGTACGAAACCCCGACCGTCACCTCGCTGGAGACGCTTGCCAACGTTCGGGTGGCAGTGCAGCACGCCGGCCTGGCATGGGAGACGATGCGCGAACTCGCCCGCCCCGGCGTCAGGCTGGTCGCCATCGACAACGAGTCCGAAACGCTGGCGCTTGTCACGAGTGGCCAGGTCGACTACGCCCTGGTGCCCACCGGCATCGGCTATTACGCGATCCAGCACTCCGGCCTGCAAGACATCGTCGCGCTCAGCCCGCCGCTGCTGGAGCGCAAGTATGTGTTCGCAATCAGGCCCGGGCAGCCGGCGCTGGTGGCCAGGTTCAACGAGTCGCTTGTACGCCTGCGCAGGAACGGGGAGCAGAACCGCCTGTACATCGAATGGCTCGGCAATCCCGCCGCCACCGGTGGGGAACCGCGTCGACACGCGGTGCCCTCCCCGGCTGCGTCCCCGGCGGCCCTGCCCGCGCGCGCGGCATTCGCCCTGCTTGCCGCGCTGCTGGTTGCCGGCATCGTGCTGTTCGCCTGGCGCCGCAGGAGGCGACCGACGACCGGGCGCGCAATCGCCCCCAGGGCCGCCGGCGTGCCGGGCACCGACGACGCCCTGATCCTTGCCGAACTGCGCGATGCGATCGCCAGGCAGGAGCTCGATTTCGCCCTGCAGCCAAAGATCGATCTTCGCAGCAGCCGGGTGCTTGGCGCCGAACTGCTGGTGCGCTGGCAGCACCCGCGCCTGGGAGCGCTGGCGCCGGATGACTTCGTGCCGATCCTGGAACGGGCGCACGCCATTGGCGAAATGACCCTCTACCTGGTGCGCCACGGCGTCGCCAAGTGCCACAGCTGGCCCGACACCGGCGACCCGCTGCACATCGCGATCAACGTATCGGCCAACGACCTCGCCGATCCGCGCCTCGTCGATGCGATCATCGAAGCCAGTGGCGAACAGGGCCATTGCCTGATGCTGGAAATCACCGAAACTGAAGTGATGCGCGAACCCGAACGCGTCGCCGAAGCCCTTCCGCGGCTCCGCAGGCACGGGATCGGGATCTCCGTCGACGACTTCGGCGCCGGCCACTCTTCGCTGCTGAACCTGCGCCGGCTGGCGCCGGAGGAGCTCAAGATCGATCGCTCCTTCGTGCATGCGCTGCGGGCGTCGCGCTCCGACCGCGCGATCGTCCGCGCCACGATCGACCTGGGCCACGAACTCGGCGCCAGCGTGGCCGCCGAGGGCATCGAGGACGAAGCCACGCGGCGATGGCTCCTCGAGGCAGGCTGCGACATCGGCCAGGGGTTCGTCATCGCCCGCCCCATGCCGCCCGCCGAATTCCTGGCACTGCTGCGCGCGCAGGACTGAGCCGACGGGTTGCTTCCTGCTACGCTGGGGAAGGCCCGCGGCCAGCTGCGTGCCCTGCGCGCATCGGCCCCGGCCGGTACGCACCCTCCCTCGCGCACGACTCCGCAAGGAGCGACGCCCCTCCCGGGAGGCCTCCGTGCCCGGCTATTCCACCCGCACCCTCACGGTGGCGATCGGCGCCCATCGCTATCGCCTGCGCGTGCTCAGCGATCGCCAGCAGTTCGCGGACCCGGACGGCCACGGCGAGCGCCTGGGGATCTCCTCGGCCCAGTGGAGCCATTTCGGCCAGCTCTGGCCGTCGGGACGCCTCCTGGCCACGGCCATGGACATGCTCCCTGTCAAAGGCAAGCGCATCCTCGAGGCCGGCTGCGGCATCGGCCTCGCGAGCCTCGTGCTGCAGCGCCGCGGTGCCGACGTGGTCGCGTCCGACATCCACCCGCTCGCCGAAGCCTTCCTGGCCTACAACTCGGCGCTCAACGAGCTGCCCGCCGTGCATTACCGGCAGTTGGATTGGGAGAATGAACTGCCGACCCTGGGCAGCTTCGACATGATTGTCGCCAGCGACGTGCTGTACGAGCGGGACCACGCGGCCCTCCTCGCCGGGGTCGTGGAGCGGCATGCGCACGAACGCGCCGAGGTCGTGGTCGCCGACCCCGGTCGCGGCAACAGCGCAGTGCTGGCCAGGCTGCTGGACGCCCTGGGCTTCACGCTCTCGCGATCGCGCGGGGCGCTGGAAGGCGATGCAGCCGGTGTCCAGACCGGGCGCCTGCTGCATTTCCGGCGCTGAGGGCTGACACGGCGTTAAGGGCGCGTCAAGTACCTGCAAACACTTTGTTAATGTGGGATTTGTATAATGGATGCAAGGACTCGCGTCCAGTCATGGTATGTCGCGTCCCGATCCGGCAGTCCTTTCTCCGTCGCGCGTGCACAAGCAAGCACGTGGAGTAAGCCGTCCACTGCCCACGACCGCCCTCCGCCGGTCCACCGCCAAGCGCCGCCGGCGCTGGCCGGGCCACAAACGACAGGAGTCGAGATGTCTCGCAGCAGCACCCAGAAGACCCCCGCCACCGCTTCCACCGCCGCCACTCCCGCGCGCGCCAGGACCTCCGCGCCGCTCCGCCGGACCTCCAGCAGCCGCGCCAACAGCACGACCGCGCACCTGACCAGCCAGCGCATCGCTGCCGACCTTGCCTCGTTCAAGAAGTCCGGCGGGCGCATCGAGGTGCTGGGCAACACACCACTGCGCCCCTATACCTCGCGCACGACCAGCCGCAAGACCACGGCAGCTGTGCCTGCGGCGCCGGCACCGGCGGCACCTGTGGCGAAGGCCAAGAAGTCCTGACCGGTCCATCCGGCCTCCCGGACCGTCGGACCATGCGGCGCGCGACTTTCGCGCGCCGCTTTCATATCAAGCGTCCGGGCCGCTCCCCGTAACCACGCCGCCACCGATGATCGCGGCCGGGTCGACATCGTCCCCGGCCACCGCGTCACGGCCCGAAGTCGCGTCGCAGGCCGCAGCGATGAACACCACGTCGGTGGACGAGTTCAGCGCCGTCTCCGCCGAATCCTGGACCACCCCCACGATGAAGCCGATCGCCACCACCTGCATCGCGATGTCGGCGCTGATCCCGAACAGTCCGCAGGCCAGAGGAATCAGCAGCAGTGAGCCACCCGGCACGCCCGAGGCGCCGCAGGCACCGATCGCGGCGACCATGCTCAGCAGCAGCGCCGTTGGCAGGTCCACGGGGATGCCCAGCGTGTGCACCGCGGCCAGCGACAGCACCGAAATCGTGATCGCCGCGCCCGCCATGTTGACCGTCGCGCCCAGCGGCACCGCGATCGAACAGGTTTCACGATGCAGCCCCAGCTTGCGGCAGAGTTCCAGGTTGATCGGGATGTTGGCCGCCGACGAGCGGGTGAAGAACGCCGTGATCCCGCTCTCCCGCAAGCAGCGCAGCACCAGAGGATAGGGGTTGCGCCGCGTCACCGCGAACACGATCAGCGGATTGGCCAGCAGTGCCATGAACAGCATCGCCCCGAGCAGCACTGCAAGCAGGTGCGCGTAATCGAGCAGCGCCACCAACCCGCTTTCAGCGAGGACCGAGGCGACGATGCCGAACACGCCCAGCGGTGCCAGCCGGATCACCATGCGCACCACGCGCGTGATCGCGTCCGAGAAGTCGGACAGCACCTGCTTCGTGTTTTCGCCGGCGTGGCGCAGCGCCGTGCCGGTGACGACGCCCCAGGCCAGCAGGCCGATGTAGTTGGCGTCGACCAGCGCGTTGAAGGGATTGTCGAACACCTGCAGCACCAGCGTCCGCAGCACCTCGCCGAAGCCGCCCGGCGCGCTGAGCGCAATGTCGGCAGGCACATCGAGCCTGAGCGTGGTCGGGAACAGGAAGCTGGCCAACACGCCCACCAGCGCCGCCAGTGCGGTGCCGGCCAGGTACAGCCCGAGGATGGGTCGCATGCGCGTGTCCTGTCCCTGGCGATGGTTGGCGATCGACGCGGCCACCAGCACAAGGACCAGCACCGGCGCCACGGCCTTCAGCGCCGACACGAACACCGTCCCCAACAGGCCCACTGTCGCGCCCGCGCGGGGCGAGACCAGGGCGAGCACAACGCCGGCCACGAGGCCGATCACGATCTGGGTGACCAGGCTCGGACGGCGCAGGAAAGACGGGAGGATGGACATGGACTCGAGGATTCCGGAAAGCGGCAGCGCGCCATGATAGGGGTCCCGCGGCGCGAGTGCGCCGGTCTGACCCAGGTCAATGCGCACGCTGCGTGCCAATGGGAGCCTGACGGCTGTTTCCGACGCATGGAGGACACCATGGGCGATGCCATCTCCCTTCAGCTTGCCGACCAGCCTGACATCGAAGTCGACGGCGCCATGGTGGCGCAAGGTCTTGGCCTGGACGTGGAGCGCTTCCGCGAACTGATGTCCACCCGCAAGATCCGCGTGCTCTGCGAGCGCGGTACCGGCGAGGACGCCGGCCTTTACCGCGCCAGCTTCTACCACGAGGGCCGGCGGATGCGGCTGGTGGTGGATGCGGAGGGACGTCCCGTCGACCACACTTCGCAGGCCACCCTTCACGCACGCTGAAGGACACTGCAGTCCATCATCAACCAGATCCCACACAATGAGGTGCAAGATGAAACTCCACGCTTCCCTGCTCGCGGCCGCCTGCGCCCTGGCCCTGTCCGCCTGCGGCGGCGAGTCCCCGCAGTCACAGGACACCGCCGCCAGCACTCCGACCCAGGCACCAGCCGCCTCTGCCGACGAAGACGCCAAGGTCGATCCGGCGTCCGAGCCCGAAGCGCCGTGGGGGCAGGTGCCGGCGTCCGGCTCGCTGGCTGGCACCGGCGACTCTGGCGATTCGGCCGGCAACGGCGGTGACGGCCAGGGTGCGGAGACCGGCGACGTCGCGACCCCCGCTGACAGCGCCACTGACGCCACCGCCGATGCCGGTGCCATGGCGGCCGGCAGTTCCGGCTGCGCGGTCGCCATCGAAGGCAACGACATGATGAAGTTCAACCTGTCGTCGGTCAGCGTGCCGTCGACTTGCAGCGAATTCACCATCAGCCTCACCCATACCGGCCAGCTGCCTGAGGCCGCGATGGGCCACAACGTGGTCGTGACCGCATCCTCGGACATGGCCGGCGTCGCGGCCGACGGGATCTCCGCCGGCGCCTCGGCGGGCTACCTGAAGGCAGGCGACGACCGCATCATCGCCGCGACCGAAATGATCGGCGGCGGTGAAAGCACTTCGGTCACCTTCGACGTCTCGAAGATCAAGGACGGCGGCCCCTACCAGTTCTTCTGCAGCTTCCCCGGCCACGCCGCGCTGATGAAGGGCACGATCAGCGTCAACTGAACCACGCGCATCCGCGCCGGGCCGACGCGCCCGGCGCGTTGCCCGGCGCCGACGCTGCAGTCCCGGCCTGAACGGTCGGGCAACTGTCATCACTGCGTCATATCCATGCGGTAGCAGGCACCGCCAGGCGACGATAGCCTGAAGGGCCAAAGTCCACCGGTCCCTCATGATCCGTTTGGCCGCACTGCTCGCCACCGCATGCCTGCTGTTCGCAGGCTTCTTCTGGCCCGGTATCGCGGACGCCCTCGCCACGCAGCTGGTCGCGCCCGGCGGCACGTCGTCGCTGCTCCCGCCTGGACCGATCAACGCTGCGCTCGCGCGCCTGCATGACCGCGACGGCCACGTCACCACGGGCGACGGCGTCGATGTGTTCTGGCGCGCGATCGACCCCGGCGACTACCGCCTGCGCATGTCCTGGCCCGAAGGCACGACGGTGGCCGACACCTTCCCGACCCTCGATTTCCTGGCGCCGTCCAGCCCTGCACCGGAACCACGCGGCACCGTGGTGCTGCTCCACGGCTGGATGATGCATGGCGATTCCATGCTGCCCTGGGCACTGCGCCTGGGCGAGGCCGGCTACCGGACGATCGCCATCGACCTGCGCAATCATGGCCGCTCGGGCGACGCACCGTCGGGCTACGGCACGCGCGAGGCGGACGACGTGGTGGACGTGGTCGCCGCACTGCGCGAACGCGGCGAGATCACCGGTCCGCTGCACGTGCTCGGCGTGTCCTACGGCGCGGCCACCGCGATCTTCGCCGGCGCGGACCCGCGCCTCGGCGCAGAGAGTGTGGTGGCGATGGAGTCCTTCGCCATCGCCGACGACGCGATCCGCGACATGGTCCCCTACATGCTCGGCGATGCCCCGGCCCCACCGTCGGCGTGGCTGCCCCGGCAGTGGATGCGATGGCGGCTGAGCGACGCCGTGCTGGAGGCTGCGATCGCCGAGGCCGGTACCCGCCTTGATCTTCCGCTCGGCGGCGTCGACGTGGTGGCCGCGCTCGCCGACGTGCCCTGCCCGCTGCTGGTGCACGGCGACGCCGACCGCCACGTGCCGGTCGCGCATGGCCGCGCCCTTGCCGCCTCGGCCCCGCATGCCCGCTACATCGAGATGCCGGGCGAAGACCACCTCAGCCTGCCGATGCGGCTCGACGCGCTGGCGCCGGTGGTGCTGGACTGGTTCGAGGGCCCGGGCTGCGCGCGGGACGCAAGCTGGAGCGCAAGCGTCCACTGAATCCGCCCGTTGTGCTGCCGACGGACGGCGGGGCGCGTGGTCGCATGGCGACGCCGCCAGGCGTATGTTCGGACCTCCCAAGGGCGGGCCGCCACCTGCCCCCCTGCGACCCACGGAGGTGCCCATGACCTACTACACCGGTTTGATCGCGGCCGTCCCGACTGCCCGCAAGCAGGACTACATCGACCACGCCACAGCAACGTGGCCCGTATTCCGGAAATACGGCGCCACCCGCATGATCGAAACCTGGGGCGTCGACGTGCCCAGGGGCAAGGTCACCGATTTCCATCGCGCAGTGGATGCGGAGGACGACGAAAGCATCGTTTTTTCGTGGATCACATGGCCCGACCGCGCGACCTGCGACTCCGCTTGGCAGAAGATGGAAACCGACGAGGCGATGCAGCAGATGGGCGAAATGCCCTTCGACGGCAGCCGCATGGTCTACGGCGGCTTCGCGCCCCTGTTCGAGCCGGGTGAGCCGGCCGGCGCCGACTGGTACCAGGGTTTCGTGCTTGCAGTACCGGCGGCGAACAAGACCGCGTACATCGACATGGCGAAGCAAGGCTGGGACATGTTCGCCAAGGGCAGCGCGCTCGGCATGGTCGAGGCCTGGGGCGAAGACGTCCCGCACGGCAAACGCACCGACTTCTATCGCGCCGCCAAGGCAGTCGAAGGCGAGGTGCCGGTGTTCAGCTGGATCGCCTGGCCGGACCAGGCTACGTGCGACGCAGCGGCCAAGGCCATGGAGGCGGAAATGGCGGCCGGGAGCAAGACGCCCGAGATGCCGTTCGACGGCATGCGGATGATGTGGGCGGGCTTCGAGCCGGTGTTCGATTCCGGCGACTGAAGCAGGCGTGCCGCAGCCCCGGGCCGGCGTGCCGGCCCGGGGTGCAACGCGTCAGAGCATGCGCCGCAGGACGCCGTCCTTCTTGACGAAGTGATGCACCAGGGCCATGCCGCCATGGCCGATGATCATGAGCAGCAACAGCCAGGCGATCGGCGGGTGCAGGGTGCCGATGGTGGCGAGCCATGGAATCTCCTCACCGCTCGCCGCGAGCTCGATGCCGAAAGCGGTCAGCCCGTAGCCGTTGCCGATCATCAGGCTGATCCCGGTGAGCGGCATCAGCAGCATCGCCACGTAAAGCAGCACGTGCCCGGCCTTGGCCACGAAGCCGAGCAGCGGCGGCTGCGGCGCTTCGGGACGGCTGCTGAAGTTGCGCGCCGTCCACACCATGCGGAGCAGCACCAGCAGAAGCAACAGCGTGCCGATCGAGATGTGCCATGGCACCAGCGTTTGCCCGACCCAGTGTTCGCCATCGTCGATGCGGTCGAACAGCTTGAGGGCCTGCCAGAAGATCAGGCCGGCCATCGTCCAGTGCAGGACCCGGGACACGGTGCCATAGCGCTCTTTGGTGTCTTTGCTCACTTGTTGCTCCCTGGCTGGCTGGACAGTACCGGCCGCTGGAATGACAGCCGGTCCGGATCCCGCTGGCGGTATATTGACGACGACATGATGCCATCGGCCATCCCGGGGTGCGTGCGAATTGCGGCCTGGCGGCGGGATTTGCGTCAGCGGCCGGCGGCCCCCAGCTCGGCGAGCGCCACCTGTGGAAGCGAAAGCCCGGCGGCGGCGGCCAGCTCGTCAAGCTGCTCCAGGCTCGTGGCGCTGGCGATCGGCGCGGTGACCGCCGGCTGCGCCATCAGCCACGCAAGCGCGACCTGCGCCGGCGTGGCGCGGACATCGGTGGCGACTTTGCGAAGCACGTCCAGCAGCTCCAGGCCGCGATCGTCGAAATAGCCCTCCAGGAAGCCGGCACGCGCCTTGCCCTGCAGGTCCTCGACCCCCTTGTACTTGCCGCTCAGGAAGCCGCTGGCCAGGGAGAAATAGCTCACCACGCCCAGCTGGTTTTCGTCGGCGACGACGGCCAGGTCCGATTCGAAAGCGGCACGGTCGTACAGGTTGTAGAGCGGCTGCATCACCTCGTAGCGTGGCAGGCCCTGCGCCTCCGAGATCGCCAGCGCCTCGCGCAGGCGGCCGGCGTCGTAGTTGGATGCACCCAGCGCGCGCACCTTGCCGGCCTCGACAAGCTTCGCGAACGCGCCCAGGGTTTCCTCCAGCGGTACGTCCTGGTCATCGAAGTGGGCGAAATAGACGTCGAGGTAATCGGTACCAAGCCGCTTGAGCGAATCGTCCACGGCCGCGGCGATATTGTCCGCCGACAGCCCCTTGCGCGGCTCCCATTTGCCGACCTTGGTCATCAGCACCACGTCGTCGCGGCGACCGCGGCGGGCCAGCCATTTGCCGATGACGGCTTCGGATTCGCCGCCGCACAGACCCGGCCCCCAGGCCGAGTAGACATCGGCGGTGTCGATGGCGTTGAAGCCTTGTTCGACGAAACGGTCGAGCAGCGCGAACGAGCGGGCCTCGTCGGCGGTCCAGCCGAAGACGTTGCCGCCGAAGACCAGCGGCGCGATTTCAATGCCGGAACGGCCAAGCTGACGTTTTTTCATGATTCCTTCCTCCTGGAAGTCTGTTGGGTCCGCCGTGTTCTCAGGCGATGCTTTCCACGATGCCGCCCTCGACGCGCAGCGCGGCGCCGGTGGTGGCATCGGCCTGCGGCGAGAAGCGGAACGCGGAAATGGTGGTCTCCATGATTTTTTCCGAGTACGCCTTGCGGCCTTCGGAGTTGCCCGCGGCGCCTGCGGCCACCAGCAGCGGGAGCAGGTGTTCTTCAGCACCGGGCGGATGGCAGAGGCGCGCATGGGGCGCCCGGGCCCAGTCCGCAAGCAGCGCATCGCGGCCGGCCGGCGCGCTTTCCACCGCGGCGGTCAACCAGTCGTCGAACTCGGCGGAGATCGGCGTGAAACGCGGATCGCCATAGCCGCGCATGTTGTGGAAGCTCATCCCGCTGCCGACCACCAGCACGCCCTGGTCGCGCAGCGGCACCAGCGCACGACCGGCGGCGATATGTGCGGCCGGGTCGAGGTCGCGGCGCAGGGACAGCTGCACCACGGGGATGTCGGCATCGGGGAACATCATCTTCAAGGGGATGAAGACGCCGTGGTCGAAGCCGCGCTCGCCGTCAACGCCCGCCGCCAGGCCGCCCTGCTCCAGCAGCTGCGCCACCCCTGCAGCCAGCTCCGGATCACCGGGCGCCGGATATGTCAGCTCGTAGGTGTGCGGCGGGAAACCGCTGTAGTCGTAGATCAGCGGCGGGCGCGGGTGGCCGCCAAGACGGAACTCCGGCTCCAGCCAGTGGCCCGAGACCAGGACGATGGCACGCGGCCGCGCCGGCAGGGTTCCGGCAACGCCCTTGAGCCAGGCGCCCAGGCGCTGCCAGGTGTCGGCGGGACTCCACTCCATGAAGAAGCAGGGACCCGCTCCGTGGGGAACGAACAGCACGGGCATCCGGGATCCGTGTCCGCTGCCTGCTTGCGCCTGGCCCATGTCAAAGCCCTCGTGGAATGCGTGGGGGCCACTATGATCCAACTCCAATGCACTGGAGGCACGACTGGGGGGATCACGCTGTTCCATCGCCCGCACGGGGCGACCACGGACACCCCGCTCACAGCGTGCTCGTAACCTCGGCACCGCGTCCGGAAAGGAACTCGCTCGCGCGCGACTGCTCCTCCCGGGACAGGGCGTGCACGATCACCGTCGTGCGCCGCGCATCCATCGCGTCGTGGGTTGCCTGTATATAGCGATCATGATCGGGCCGGATCGACACCAGGCCGCCCAGGAACAGCCCGCCAACCGCGCCGAAGGAGATCGTCACCAGGCCGGCGGCCACCGGCGAGCGGGCCACGAAGGGGACGCCCATCCACATCATGATGCCGAATGCGAGCGCACCCGCGACCGCGCCGGCGATGCCCAGGCGCACGTGCGCCAGGATGATCGTGTGCCAGATGCCGCGGCCTTCGGGTTCAAGCTTGATGTTCGCGTCAGGCTCACCGGGTTCGATCACCTTGACCTGGGCTGGCTGCAGGCCGGTTTCGGCGACCAGCGCCGCCGCGGCGTCGCGGGCCGCGGAAGCAGTGTCGAACACCGCCGCAAGCTTGCTGTTCGACACTTCGCCGGTGATTGGATTGTCGGACATGGTGCAGGCTCCAGGTGGCCGGCATTCATCATTCCAGACCGCGCGTCCTTCGCACGTGAGCGATCGGCGCCCCGTCGCTCAGGCGCCTGGCTGTCCCATCCGCCAGCGCGGCCTGATCGCGACGGTGCCACGACTACCGAGCAGCTGCAGCTCGCCGTCTTCAATCATCGCCGTCAGGCTCATGCTGCGCTCCAGCAGGTCGGCCGACGCCTCCACCGCTGCGGCATCCAGGTCCACCACCGCCAGGTTCTTCAGCCGCGACAGGCCGCTCCCGACCTTGCTCCACCAGACCTCGGCGGCGCCGCCGGCGTAGTTCACCACCGTGACTTCCCGGGCGCGGCCACAGGCCTTGCGGATGCGGCTTTCATCGGGTTGGCCGAGGTCGATCCAGTGCTCGATGTCGCCGGTATAGTCGCGCCGCCACAGGTCGGGTTCTTCCTCGTTGCTGAGGCCGCGGCCGAACTCCAGCTTTTCGTGCGCGTTCAGGGCAAACGCCATCACGCGCGCCATCAGCCGCACCGGTGTTTCCGACGGATGCTGGGCGAGCGTCAGCGCGTGGCCGGCGTAATAGTGCCGGTCCATGTCGCTGACCTGGAGGTCGAGCCGGTAGATCGTGGCATTGGGGGCCATGTGCGCGCCATTTCAGTAAAGGCGCGATTGTAGACCCGTGTGCTCAGCTGCACCCGCCGCAGCAGGTGCTGCCGCCGCTGACGTGCAGTTCGTGCACCGCCGGTTCGGCCTGGCAACCGACCTTCTTCAGGGCTTCCAGGATCTGCTCCTGGCTCGCGACGGACACCACGTCCAGGCGCCCGCTGCCGCTGTCGAGGGTGATCTTCGCATCCGGATCAAGCGGTCGAAGCGCGGTGGTGAGCATGGCGACGTCGAACTTTCCGGCGGACAGGTCGAACTGCATTGCGGTCTCCTCAGGCAAGTGCCGGCACGCCCGGCCCAACCATGATGTCGGCCGCCCCCGCCGCCTTCCTTGATGCCGGTCAAGCAGGTCCGGATTGCGCCCTCTCCGGTCGGTACCTGGCCTGGGCGGCGCCAGGCGCGTCAACCATCAGTTCGACCGCGGTCCGGCCTGGCGCTGGGGTGTCGCCACCAGGTCCTGTACCGGATAGCCCATGTCGCTGGCCTGGGTGACCAACCGGTCACGCACCGCATCATCAAGCTTCGGCGTGCGCGACAGGATCCAGAGGTAGTCGGCATCGGGGGCACCCACCATGGCCCATTCGTATTCGGGGTCGAGCGCGATCACCCAGTAATCCCCCCAGACCACGGGCAACCACGACAGCCAGGCCGGCGCAAAACGCACTTCGAGCATCGAGGTGCTGCCATCCACCTTGCGTGCAATGCCCCGGGACTCCTCGAAGCTGCCGTCGTCGGTGCGGCAGCGGTTGACCACGCTGATGGTGCCGTCCGGATTGCCGCCGTACTCCGCCGTGGTATCACCCACGCATTTGCGCTGGAACGACATCGGCAGCCGCATCTGTTCGTACCACGTGCCGGCGTAGCGCTCCAGGTCGACGGCGTCCACGGCAATGTTCAGGCGACTCCCGGGACCGGTCTGCGCATGGGCGGCTGTCGCAGGAACCAGAGCGGCGGCAAGGATCACGGACAAAACGGAAAGCGGACGTGCGGCAATCATGCATGGCTCCATAGCAAGGTGGGGATCGTTCGGGACAATTCCGGCATGGAGCACGGCACGGAGACGTGAGGGCCAGGCGACACCGAGCCGCGGCCGTTCATGCGTCGCACGCTAAGATGGAGTTCCCTGAGCGTGCGAATCCATGCCCTCCAGTATCCAGACCGGGACGCCGGAACCCGCGGGCGGCGCGATCGATTGCGCATCCTGCGATGCCGTCTGCTGTCGAATGACGGTCGTGCTGCAGGCGGGTGACAGGGTCGCCGAACACCTCACCGACTACACCGCTGCCGGGCTTCACGTGATGGCGCGCGACGAATTCGGCTGGTGCGTTGCGGTTGATCCGGCCGGGGGTGGCTGCTCGATCTACGAGTCCCGCCCGGACGTCTGCCGCCGCTTTCCAATGGGCGGCCCCTACTGTCGCGCGGTGCGTGAAGATTACGCCGACCGCAACGCGCGCGGGATCCCGCTGCAGATGTTCTGACCCGGGGCGTTACACTGGGGCTTCCATAACTGACCGGTGACCCATGGCCAAGCCCAATTACTCATTTGAAAAGCGCCAGCGCGAGCTCGCGAAGAAGAAGAAGCAGGACGAGAAGGACGCCAAGAAGCGCGCCGAGCGCGAAGCCGCCAAGGCCGCTGCCGAGCCTGCACCGCCGCCCGGCGAATAAAGCCGCCTCAGCTGCGCCCGTCGGGCTCCAGCAGGCGCTGCATGTCGGCATCCTTGTCCTGCCACAGCCCGTTCATCCATTGCTGGAAACGGGCGCGGACGGCTCGATCATCCTGGTAGCGCCCCCCCATCACCTCGGTCGGGATCGGCCGCTGCCGCACCAGTACGCGCACTTCGGGGATCCGCCCCGCCATGAGGTCGACCATGGTCGGGCGTCCGGCGGGATAGGCGATGGTGACGTCCAGCACCGCGTGCAGCGCATCTCCCATCGCATCGATCACGAAGGCCACGCCCCCGGACTTCGGTTTGAGCAGGTGCGCGTAGGGCGATGACTGCACGGCATGCTTCTCCACCGTGAACCGCGTGCCTTCCACGAAGTTCATCACCGCGACCGGCATCGCCCGGAATTTATCGCAAGCGCGTCGCGTGGCTTCCATGTCGCGCTTGCCGAGCTCTGGATTCTTCGCGATCTCGCGCCGGGTATAGCGGCCCATGAATGGAAAATCCAACGCCCACCACGCGAGGCCGAGCACCGGCACCCAGAACAGCTGCCGTTTGAGGAAGAACCTCAGCAGCGGGATGCGCCGGTTGAACACCTTCTGCAACACCACGATGTCCACCCAGCTCTGGTGGTTGGCGAGCACCAGGTAGTGTCCGTCGGCATGCAGCGCCGCTTCGCCCTGCAGCTGCAGGTGGACGCGGGTACCGGTAAACCGGTCGATCATCGCGGAGTTGGCACCGATCCAGCTTTCCGCCAGGACGGCAAGCATCCG
This sequence comes from Luteimonas sp. A501, assembly GCF_054052085.1. The sequence goes on along the minus strand of NZ_JBSVRI010000002.1, from coordinate 352,999 downwards.
GTTGCAGCCCCGCCGCACGCGAGCGATGGGCAACAGCGCCTTGAACAGGGCCACCATCAGCAGCGGCAGCGCATGCAGCAGGGTGTTGAGGACGATCAGCAACAGGATCAAGCCCGCGCGCAGCGTGTGGATCATCGAAACACCTCCTTGCCACCCGCGGCCGCCGGCATCGCCGTCCATCCGGTGGTTGCCGACGCCCGAACCGCCTCCAACGGCACTGCCCTGCTGCCCGTCATTGTCCCGTTTCCGATCCGTGGGCCACGCCCGGAATGCCTGCTGTCCTGGAGTCCAATTCGATTCGCCCGTGTGGTTGCCTGTTCACCAGCGAAGTCTATCTTGCGTCCCGGAGTTCCACGCGCAAAGCACGGCGTGGCATCCCGGCACGACAGGCCCGCGATCCGATGCAGGATCGCGCCGGGCATGCTGGCCGACGGTGCGGAGCCACGCAGGTCGCGGTGAGCTAGGCCCGCGGCCGGCTGTGGGCGTCCCCGGCCACTACGTGGTGCTCGCAGACCAGACCCTGGCCGTCGCGCAGCTCGCCCAGCGGTGGGATGACCAGGGTGGTGTATTCCTCGTAGCGCGCCCCCGGGAGGTCGGCCAGGCGCAGCCGCTCGACCCGCGGCTGCTCGATCGGCAGCCGGGCCGCTTCGTACAGCACCACCTCGTGGTCCGCGGGGTACCAGCGCAGCAGCCTGTCGACCAGCGCCTGCAGCCCCTCGCGCTCCGCATGCAGGCGGGTGCAGCTGAGGTCCCCGGACAGTGCCACCTGCCACAGCAGCACCAGGCCGGCAGTGTCGGGCGTGCGGTCGTAGACAAGGAAGTGGGTCGCTTCCAGCGACTGCACGCCACGCCGGCCGGGGTCGATGCCGAGGTCCGCGTACAGGCAGGCCTCGGCGGAAACGCCGGGCTCCATGCGCGCCGGGATGCCCTCGGCGCGCGCCTTGCGGATCACCGCGTGCGGCACGTCGGCGAACACGCCGGGGTGGCCATAGAACACAGCGCACACCTGCTTGCCGGCGCGCACCTCGGCCATGATCGCGGCGTCGATCTCGCGATAGATCTCGCGCCGGTCCTTGCCCGGCAGGTAGTGCGCACCCAGGTTGATGGCGTCGGGGCGGAAGCTGGAGATCATCGCCAGCGCGAAGGGATCGGTCAGGCAGAACACCACCTGCGCTTCGCGGATCTCCGACAGGCAGCGTTCGCTGACGTGGCGCCCGAACTCGATGCCGCTGCCGACCACCACCAGGCCGGGCATGGAGGGCGTGGCCATGTCCGTGCGCACCACCCGGTCCCGGCCATCGTGCTTGGCGCGGTACAGCGCCTGGTCGGCCTGGTGGATCAGCTGCTCCAGCGAATCGATGCGGCCGTCGTCCTGGCAGATCCCGGAGCTGAGGTTGAAGCGGAAGGTCTGCCCGAACACCGTGATCGCCTCGATGCGCTCGCCCAGGCGCTGCAGCAGCGCTTCGGCTTCGTTCGCGTCGGCATCGAGCAGGACAGTGAATTCGTCGCCGCCACTGCGTCCGGCGATGCCCTGCCCGCCCACGACCTCGCTGATCCAGCACCCCAGTGAACGCAGCGCCTCGTCCCCGGCCGCGTGGCCGTGGCTGTCGTTGACCTGCTTGAACCTGTCGATGTCGGCGACGATCGCCGTGAACGGCCGCCTTGCGCTGCGGGCGGACGCGAACGCCGCCTCGCCGAGCTTGCGGATCTGCTGGTAGTTGTACAGCCGGGTGAGGCTGTCGTGCTCCGACTGCCAGCGGTAGCGGCGGCGCTCACGAGCGGAACGGCGCAGCAGGCCCCACAGCAGGATGGCCGTGACCAGCAACCCGGCCATGCCCACGGCAAGCAGCAGTTGCGTGCGCTTGGTGGCGGTGACCTGCACCGCCGCAAGCTCCCTCCCGGCTTCCAGCAGGGCGATCTGGTGCTCCTTCAAGCGGGTATCGAACTCCACCTGCAGGTACGCCAGCCGGCGCTCGCGACCGTCGCGCTCCGCGGCTTCCGAGGCCCCCATCGCAGTCCTGAAGTGGACCAGCGCCTGGGCAAGCTCACCGCGCTGTTCCGCCAGCCTGGCCAGCAGGCCCTCGGTCTCGGCAATCGCGAAGTGGGACTCCTGCTTGCGGTAATAGTCGAGGGTGTCACCGAGCAGCGCCTGTGCCTGATCGAGTCCCCGGTTGGACTCGATCAGGCTTTCCGCCACCACAAGCTTGGCACTCCATGCACCGGCGGCAAAGCCTGCGGCCTGGAATTCCGCCAGCGCCTCGCGCGCCCAGTCCAGGGCCTCATCGTGGCGGCCCTGGCCGGCCAGCATCTTGCCCACCCCATATTTGCCGTTGGCCACGAACACCCGCTCGCCGGCGCGGGTGCAGGCGTCTATCTGGCGACGTCGCCAGGTTTCGGCTTCGCGGAAGTTGTGCGCGTGGTCTTCGGCGAGCGCCATGTCGGCCAGGGCCAGGCACAGGGCGCGGGCGTCGGTCCCGGTTTCGACGACTTCCAGCGCGCGCAGCGCCAACTCGCGCGCCTTGCCGGTTTCACCGACCAGGGTGTGCAGGTAGCTGGCCACGCCAAGCAGGCCGGCCGCCTCGCTGGGCGCCTCGGGCAAGTACGAGAGCCCCTCGCCCAGCCAGGCGAATGCCCGCGGCCAGTCCTCGACGTTTGCCGCCATGCTGATGGCCGTGATGTAGACGCGCATGCGCAGTCGCGGCACCAGTTCCTGCTGCAGCAGGTCGGCCAGGCCCTCGATCGCGGGCGCCTGGTCGCCGGCCAGTCCGAGGTTGCGCAGGCGGACGAAGTCCAGGCGCTGGCGCTGCCCTGGCGTGAGTTCGTCAATCCGCGGGGCAAGGCCCTGGATGCGTGCGTTGGACTGCTCCCAGTGCTCGGTGACCGCCAGCCGCTCGATCTCCGCGACGTCGGCTTCGAGCACATCGGAAAAGGCCGGCGCGCTGAAGGCCAGCCACAGGAACGCGATGGAAACCAACCGGTACATGCACGGGCGATGACTAGGGCGGCACGCCTACTTTTCGTACGATTTGATGATGTGGTTGGTGGCGAACTGCCCGGCCTGCAGGCCTGTCAGGCGCTGCACTGCAGCATAGTCGCAGTCCAGCATCGCCTTGCACTCTTCGTCGGACAGGCCGGCACGCTTGACCACCGTACCCGGGTCCTTGGCGTAGTCCATGGCCAGCGCGGCATCGCTGCCAAGGTTCCTCATCAGTTCAAGCAGTTTGGACATGTCCCCTCTCCCTTTGAACAGCCACCACCCCGAAGCGACGGACATTAACACAGGGCCGTTGCACACCCATGGCTGGACTGCTACCAGCCCCCGCCGCGATATACCGACGGAACCCTGCGCATGACGTGGTCCAGGTCACGCTCGGCGAGGCCGTGGCGGCGGTGAGCATGCCCAAGTTCATCCTCTGCACGCCGCGTGTCGTCGCGCAGCCGGCGGAGCTCCCGCTCGAGTTCCTTGCGCTCCTCGGAGGAGACCCCGTCACGACCCATCCGGTCGCGCGTCTTGTCGGTGTCCTTGCGCAGCTGGCGGATCCTGTTTTCCTGCGTCGAGATATCCGAACGTGCCCGTTCGACGTACTGCCGGGCGTCGTGGACCACGCGGCCATCGGCATAGCCGGCGAGGAAATCCGCCTCGGCGTAGGCCGGACAGACGCCGGCATAGCTGCGGCCATTGCTTCCGGCCTCGAAGCCCCGGTACGGCGTGCAGTACTCCTCCAGCCCGCGTTCCCGCGCCGCCAGGTACAGGCGCGCGTCCACGCCGACGCCATGGGCCATGCAGGCCGCTTCATGGTTGGCCAGCCGCGAAGGCGCATGGCCGGCGGCACCGTCCTGGTAACCGACCCGCTCCCAGTTCCCCGCCATGCATTGATCCCGGGTCATCGTGGCGCAGCCCGAGAGCAGCGCCAGCACTACGCACATCGCGACACGTCCAATTCCCTGCATGTACCGCTCCCCGGTTATCGATGGGACAGCCGCGGCTGGTTCCCCAACCATCCATAGACGATGTCCGGGGATTGAAACGGACATCCATCACGGGCCGGTCATTGCACGCTTGCGAGCATCACTTCGCATGCAGACAGCCCCCAACCCCGCATCATGGGACATCACGGCGAGCGAGGGCCCCGTGATCGCGACCGCCATCCACGACGGCCATGCCGTCCGGCCCGAATTGCAGCCTCTGCTGGCCCTGCCCGACGACGAACGACTGCGCGAAGAGGATCCGCTCACCGGTCTGTTCACGACCGTCGGTGACGTGCGCATCCGGGTGCCGACCTCGCGTTTCGAAGTCGACCTCAACCGCCCCCGCGACGGCGCAGTGTATGCACGGCCGGAGGACTGCTGGGGCCTGGACGTCTGGAACGCGCCGCTCCCCGAGGCTGGAATCGCCCGCTCGCTGGATGCCTGGGACCGCTTCTACGGCATGGTCGCCCAGCGCATCGAACGCATGCTCGAGCGCTGGGAGGCGGTGCTGCTGATCGACCTGCACAGCTACAACCACCGCCGTGACGGGCCCGACGCCGAACCGGCGCCGCAGGCCGGCAATCCCGACATCGAGCTTGGCCTGACCACCGCGGATCCCGATCGCTGGAGCGACGTCACGGCGCGCTTCGCCGACGCCCTGCGTGCTGCTCCGCTTGATGGCCGTGCGCTGGACGTACGCGCCAACGTGCGCTTTCCCACCGGCGGCCACTTCCCGGAATGGGTGTATGCACGCTGGGGCGCCCGGGTGTGCACGATCTCGCCCGAGTACAAGAAGATCTTCATGGACGAGTGGACGGGCCAGGCCGACATCGCCGCCCTGTATGCACTCCGGGACGGGCTGCAGGCGGCGGTCGACGCCGTTCGCCCGGCATTCGAGGCGCGGCGATGAGCGCCGGGACACCCGCGCCGAGCACGACCCGGACGCCTGCGCTGCAGCCGCTGCCGCCGGTCGCCGCCGAGGTCGACGCCGCGCTTGTCGCGATCGATGCCGAGCTCGACTGGCTGCTTGCACTGAATCCACTCGACAGCGACGCCCTGTGGGACCACTTCGACGCCAGCGGTCGCACGGACGTGCCGGCCCTGCGCTATGCCGAGCCTGCGAGCGACCTGGAGGCGATGCGCAAGCAGCTGTTCGCGCTGCCCACGGAGCGGATCGAGTCCCCGCTGCTGGCCGGCGTGCTGGCGGAAAAGCAGCGCGACCTCGACCGCACCATCGAGCTGGTTCGCCTGCGCGGCACCGAGGGCTTCCTCGGCGCCAGCATCGAACTGTTCGGCAGCGTCGAGGCCGGGCTGCTGGAGCTTGCCAACGGCATCCTCGCCACGGTGGACGTGGGCGACCCGCTGCCGGGCGACATCGGCGTGGACGCGGTGCTCGCGGCTGTCGAGGACGAAGTCGCGTGGTATCGCGGGCAGGCTCCGGACTTCGACCTGCAGGTCGTGGTCGATGCCGACGTCGGCTCGTTGATGATGGTCTCGCACGGCACGCTGTACCTCGACGCCCAGTTGCGCCTGCCCGAGGCGCGGCTGCAGCCGCTGGTGCAGCACGAGGTCGGCACCCACGTCGTCACCCGATACAACGGCCTGCGCCAGCCCCTGCGCCAGCTCGCGGTCGGCCTGGCGCAATACGACCCGCTGCAGGAGGGCCTTGGCGTATTGGCCGAATTCCTGTCCGGCTACCTGCCGGGTGAACGCCTGCGCATCCTTGCCGCACGCGTGGTCGCCGCTGACATGGCGATCCGCAATGAGGACATTCCGGCCATCTTCGCCTGCCTGCACGGGCAGCACGACCTGCCCACCGACGACGCCTTCGACATCGCGGTGCGCGCGCGGCGCGGCGGCGGCTTGACCAAGGATGCGGTGTACCTGCGCGGCCTGCGCGACCTGCTCGACCATCTCCGCGGTGGCGGCGCCTTCGAGGCCCTGTTTGCGGGCAAGTTCGCGCTGGCGCACCTGCCCGTACTCGAGCAACTGGCCGACTCCGGCTGGGCGGCACCGCCGGCATTGCTGCCGCGGTACGCCAGCGCCGACGGCTTCGACGACGCGCTGGCGCACTGCCGCACGCTGGGCGTCGACGCCCTCTACCACCCCCACCTCCCCCCGACCTCCCTCCAGGAGCAAGCACCATGAGCGGCCGGCCGATGCGCCTGGGCTTCGTCGTCAACGACGTCGCGACCGAGAAGAACAACTACACCACCATCCGCCTGGCGCGGCGGGCGGCGAACATGGGCCACCAGGTGGCGCTGATCGGCCTGGGCGACTTCCTGTACGACGCCAACGGCACGGTGCGCGCGAAGGCGCATGTACCACGCGGCGACAGCTATGCCGACGACGACGCCCTGCTGGCGGAAATCCAGGGCGAAGGCGCCGACACCGACCGCATCAACGTCGAGGAGCTCGACGTGCTGATGCTGCGCAGCGACCCCGCCGAAGAGCTGGTGGACCGCCCCTGGGCGCCCAACAGCGCGCTTCTGTTCGCGCAGCTTGTGACCCATCGCGGCGTGATCGTGCTCAACGATCCAGCCCATCTGACCGACGCTTCCAACAAGACCTATTTCCAGCACTTCCCGGAAGCGGTGCGTCCGGTCACCTGCATCAGCCGCGACGCCGACGAGCTCAAGTCCTTCATCACCTCGCACCAGGGCCGCGGGGTGATCAAGCCGCTGCAGGGCTCCGGCGGCCAGGGCGTGTTCGTGCTCGACGGCGACGACGGCGCGAACCTCAACCAGATGATCGACGCGGTGATCCGCGACGGGTACGCCATCGCGCAGGAGTACCTGCCCAAGGCCGCCGACGGCGACCTGCGGCTGATCACCCTCAACGCCCGGCCGCTGAAGGTCGAGGGCCAGTACGCCTGCTTCCGCCGCTACAACGACAGCGGCGACGCGCGCAGCAACATCAGCGCCGGCGGCAAGATCGAGCTCGTCGAGCCCGATGCCGACGCCCTGCGGCTGGCGGAGCTGGTCGCGCCCAAGCTCATCCGCGACGGCATGTACATGACCGGCCTCGACATCGTCGGCGACAAGCTGATGGAAGTGAACGTCGACACGCCCGGCGGCATCAACATGGCCGAAGAGCTGACCGGCGTGGACTTCAGCGGCCACATCATCAGCGACCTCGCGCGCAAGGTCCGCCTGCGCGACCAGTACGGTGGCAGCCTGCGCAACGTCGAGCTCGCGATGCTGTAACGGTGTCTACTTCGGCGCGCCGACCTCCAACCAGGTCGGCGCGTGGTCGCTGGCCACGATGGTGCCGTGCACGGCGGCCTCGCGCTTTGTTGAGTCCGGAATCCGGACTCAGCGGGTGCTGTCCCGCGCCCAGTCGCGGCGGAACTCACGCCAGGTCGGCAGCCCCAGGCGGCGGCGTTCGCTGGCGCGATGCGCGGCCAGCAGCACCGCGAACATGGCAAACAGCACGGTGCACACTCCGACGGACACACGCAGCGTCTCGCCGCCGAAGCCCGGGTTCCACCACAGTTGGACCTGCAGCCAAAGTGGTACGACCGCGTACATCGTTGCGAACAGGATCAGCGCGTCCAGCCAGGCCGGCGAAAACGCCACTGGTGGCATGGGCAGTCCAAGCCGCCAAAGCAGGCGGTGCGTCAGCGGAAGCAGTGAACCCTTGGCGGCGCCCGCCTCCGTCGCGTGCAGCAGCGCCGCTTGCACCACCGGCGGATAGCGCTCGACCACGCTGCGGTCACCGGCAAGATATCCCGCCAGCAAATAGTACGTGCCGCCGCCACGCGCATGCCGGCCGGTCACCAGCATGCTGCCGAAAATGAGTACCACGGGCATGAGCATCGGCCAGTTGGCGCGCGAGAGCATGCCGTCGCCAGGTTCCTCGTAGTCAAGCAACCAGAGCAGGGCGAAGGCCAGAACGATGATGCCCAGGTTCACCCATCGCTGCCGCCGCGCCATCGCCCGCCAGTTTCGCGCGAGGTCTTCGCCGGAGTCAGGTGCGGAGGACCGCATGTCGCACTCCGGAAAAACCGATGCAAACCATGCTTACTGCTCGAAGCTCACGGACTCGGGGCCGCTGTGCTTCGGACGGATCACCACCGTTCCGGCGATCTTGTCGTGCCAGCCCTGCTTGCGCGGGTCGAATGCGACCCAGATGATGCCGATCAGCAGCGGCAGCGTCGCCACGAAGTACGCCACATAGCGAAGGATGGCCTGGCCAACGGTGAGGCTGCTGCCGGTCCTCGCATCGACCACCTGGGCCTTGACCGCCATCTTGCCTGGAGTGGCCCGCTTGTAGAGCCAGAACAGGACGACGGCAATCGCGGGCAGCACCCAGGAGATCAGGAAGTCCGCCGGGCCCGCGATCAAAGGCCCATCCTCGACAGTGAAGTATCCCCACCCGTATATCGAGACCAGAAGAGGGACCGACACCAGCATCAGCAGGATCCAGTCGATGATCGTCGCGCCGACGCGCGGCCAGAAACCCACGTATTCGAAGTCGTTGTCCTGCATGAATCCCCCTGGATGAATGACCCGAACGTGGTTCGGCTGCAAGCAATAATTGTAGGACACCTGCCGGACGCGCATCACCTGCCTAATGGCGCCACATAAACCCCAGCACAAGAAACCCCGTGCCCGCCGCCGCGCCCAGCGCGACACCGGCCACCACATCCCGGACGGTATGACGGTGCAGCGCCAGGCGTGACCACGACACGATTGCCGCCAGCACCAGAAGGGTCGCCGCGACCCAAGCCAAGGGCCACGCCAGGAAGGCGGAGAACACGATGAAGCCAACGTGCAGCGACGCTTTGGCGTGGGCGCGCAGCACATGGCCGGCCATGACCATAGCGGCTGCCATTGCGAACCCCAGAAAGACCTGCGCGTCCTGGCCGGTCGCAAGCAGCGCCACGGCAACGACCATGAGCATCAAGGCGAGCAAGGGGTTGAGCTGGCTGCGCTCGCTCGGGACGGACGCATCGATATGGGTCCACTTCCCCGACCGTACCTGCGCGAAACTGTAGGCGAGGACGCCAGCAGCGATCGCCAATGCCGCGAGCATGGCGACCCAAACCGTTGCTGGTGCGGAATCCCCCCGGGCTGCAGCCAGCGTGATGATGGCCGGAACAATGATGGCGGGATGACCAACGATGGACACCGCACGCGCCAGGATGATCCGTGACGCCTGGCTGCCGGAACCTGTCGATGGGGACACGCCGGCACTCCGGTTCAAGGATCAGGAACACCCGAGTGTTCGTCAGGGCTCACGCGGGCCGATCGCATTGGACGTACTGGTCCATTCGGTCACCATCAACAGCGCACCGAGCCTAGCACCGCCCACGGCCGGATTCTAAATCAGGGATGGCCGCGACCGTTGGCGGTTCCCGTCACCTTCCTTCGACATGTTCCGTAACCACCACGAGACACGCCATGGACAGCCAGACAGTCACAGCCGCGGCACTTCTTTCCGCCACTCTTGCGATCGCGCTGGCGACCGGATGCAGCAACGACACCAGCGACAGCCGTCATTCCAACCTTGTCGACGCTGCCACCGCTCCGACCGCTGCAAGCCGCCACGCCACTCCCACCACCGAACCTGGCACCCGGCCCGCCAGCGAGCCGGAAGCGCAGGAAGACGTCCAGCCACTGGTGCTTACCGACGCCGTGCTCGAGCGCTACGCGCGCGGGCTGGTCAAGGAGGCCGAGATCATCCGCCGGCCTGGCCGCGGCACGCACTACGGCGTCACTGTCACCGGCAGCGTGAGCGGCGGCGAATCAGGCGAGGTCCTGGAAGCCGCCGGCATGACCGCACGCCAGTACCTTGAAGTGCGGACGCTGGTGGATCCGGTGTTCACCACCCTCAACTTCCAGGGCAAGATCGGCCCGCCGCGCAGCATCGACCTGGACGCGGCCAGCCCTGAATTCCGCCAGCGGATGGCAAGCGACCCGCTGGATCAGCTGCCGCCGGAGTCGGCCGATGTGCTGCGCCGGAACATGGATCGACTGGTGCCGCTCTGGAGCGACATCGTCGGCCTGACCGCCCAGCACGGCTAGCGTCTGCGCAGCAGCCGCCCCGGGCGGTGTTGCTGCACTTCGCCGTCCTCCAGCGCGGGCTGGCCGTTCACCATCACCAGATCGAAGCCTTCGGCCATCGCGGTCGGGTTCACGTAATCCGCACGCGCCCGCACGCGCGCCGGATCGAACAGCACCAGGTCGGCCTTTGCGCCGGTGCGGATGGTGCCGCGATCGGCAAGACCCAGGATCGAGGCCGGCAGCGAGGTCGCCCTGCGCACCGCTTCTTCCAGCGTGACGCGCGGCTGCCTGACCACGAAGTCCTCGATCCACTTGGCAAAGGTGCCGGCACCACGGGGGTGGCTGCCGCCCGGCGAGCCGTCGCTGGCCACCGCTACCCGCGAGTCCAGCAGCAGCCGGTCCTGCAGCGCCCGATCCATGACGAAGTGCGCGGCCTGGCCACCGCCGGGGCCGATATCGATCAGGACATCGGCGAACGGCATGTCGCGGGCTTCGGCCACCTGCAGCAGCGTCCTGCCGGCGTGCGGGCCCTCGCCGAACAGCAAGGCCCCGGGGCCGCCGCGCTGCGTCATGCGCTGCTGCAGGTATGCGCGCAGTTCGTCGCGCCTCGCCTCCAGCACGGCGGCGTAGTCGCTCGGCGGCAGCGCCCATTCCGGGAACAGGATCGAGACCCCGGTGTAGCTGGCCTCGTAGGGATAGGCGTCGGCGGTCAGCGGCTGGCCGGGCCCGCGCAGCGACTCCAGGAACGCGAGCAGCTCTACCGCGGCGGCCTCGCCTTTGCCATAGACCATCTTGAGGTGCGAAACGTGGGCGCGCGCAGGGCCGGCGGCGGCGACCAGCTCGCGGATGGACGCACGCACCTCGTCGACGTCCTCGGAGCGCATATGGCTCATGGCCACGCCGTTGTAGCGGGCGATCACCGGGCCCAGGCCGACGAGCTCGCGCTGTTCGGCATAGCGGCCGGGTACGTACTCGAGCCCCGTGGACATGCCGAAGGCACCGGCGCGCAGGTCGGCTTCAAGGATGGCCTGCATGCGCGCCAGCTGCGCGTCGGAAGGCTGGCGCGTGCCGTCGTCGATGCCGGCGCGGCGGCGCAGCGTGCCGTGGCCGGACAGGGTGGCGATGTTGATATCCGATGCCGCGCGCTCCACCGCGTCCATCCAGGATGGCAGGCCGCCGGCATCGTGGCGCGTACCCGGCAGCGCGGGGCTGCCGCCGTCCTGGCCCAACACCACGGTCGTCACGCCCATGGCGAGGAAAGGCGTGAACACGGTCTTGAGCGGATCGCCGTGCGTATGCAGGTCGATGAAGCCCGGCGCCAGCACGCGGCCACCACCGTCGACCACGCGCAGGCCGCGCGCGTCAGTGTCTGACAGGCGGCCGATGTGGTCGATGCGATCGCCGCGAACCCGCACGTCGGTGCGTTGCCCCCGTGCGCCGCTGCCGTCTACCAGCAGCACGTCGCGCAGCACCCAGCCCGGTACGTGCCCGCCGGATGCCGCGCGCAGGTGATGCAGCGGCAACATCGCGCAGGCAGCGCCCGCCGCCATTGCGCCCAGGAACCTGCGCCGGGAGTCTTTCGATTCAAGCATGGTCATTCCAGTCGAGCATGGCGGCAGCCAACAGTACCCGGTCGGATGGCGCCCCGGCGCCCACGAGTTGGATTACGCTGTGCCGGCAGACCGGGGGGTCTGGGGGAGCAACGCATGAAGCATGCAATCACGGCGACGATCGCAGTGGCAATGGGCCTGGCCGCAACATGTGTCCAGGCGGCCGAACCGGTCCCGATCGAAGCCTTCGCAGTGGCGGACAGGACCAGCGCGCCGCGCCTGTCGCCGGACGGACTGCACGTGGCGGCGACCGCCCACCTGGGTGAAGGCAGCTATGCCATCGAGGTGCGCCGGGTATCCGACCTGGTGCAGACGGCGCAGCTGACGCTGCCGCGTTACGAATTGCCATCGCAGATTTATTGGGTCAGTAACAAGCGGCTTCTGGTGGCCAAGGGACGGTTGATCGGCGCGCGCGAGGCACCGATCCCCATGGGCGAAATCATCGCCACCGACTACGACGGCGGCAACCAGAAGTACGTGTATGGATACCAGCAGTCCACGCGCATGCCCGGCATCGACCGCGGCTACGGCTACATCGAAGGCTTGCCGCCAACGCCCAACGGCCACTTCTACATGCGCAGGCTGTCCAACGACACCAGCCGCTCGATGCTCTACGACGTGGATGCCGAGCGGGCGACGCACCGGCTGATCGCCGACATCGGCGTCAAGGACCTCGGCTTCGTGCTCGATCCCGCCGGCGTGCCGCGCTTTGCCGGCGGCTACGACGATAACGACGACTACCGTTTGTACGAAGCCGATGCCCGCGGCAAGGACTGGCAGCCCGTGGCCACGGAACGCACCGGCGGCCACTTCCGGCCACTCGCCTTCACCGCCGACGCCGGTGGGGTGTTTGCGCGGCACAACATCGGCGACGGGCCTTCCACGGTGGTGAAGTCGGACCCGACCGGCGCCTCGCGCGTGACCCTTGCCAGCGACAGCTTCGGCAGCGTTGGCGGAATGGAATGGAACGCTTCCTGGCAGCCTTTTGCCGCCACCCTGGTGCATGGCCGGCCACGCGTGGTCTATTTCGACGAACACTCCAGCGATGCGCAGGAGCACCGCGCGCTCAGCGGCCTGTTCCCCGGGCACCACATGAGCTACGCCAACCACAGCGTGGACGGCCAGCTGTCACTGCTGCGCGTGGTCAGTGACCGCGATCCCGGCATGTGGTACCTGTACGACCGGACGCAGGCCACGGCCAAGCTGCTGTTCGCATCGCGCGAGGGAATCGACCCCGAACGCATGGGCGAGCGGCGCTACTTCCGCTTCAAGGCCAGCGATGGCATGGAACTCGATGGCTACCTCACCATTCCCGCGGGGCAAGAGCCGGCTGGACTGCCGATGGTGCTGCTGCCCCACGGCGGCCCGCACGTCGGGGGCGACGACTGGACCTTCGACACCGATGCCCAGTTCCTCGCCAGCCGCGGATACCTGGTGCTCCAGGTCAACTTCCGCGGCACCCTCGGGCGCGGCGACCGGTTCACGGTGGCCGGCTACCGCAGTTGGGGCACGCGCATCCAGGACGACCTGATCGACGGCGTGCGCTGGGCGATCGCCCAGGGGCATGCCGATCCACAGCGCGTGTGCGCCTATGGCGCGAGCTTTGGAGCCTACTCGGCAATGATGACCGCGATCCGCGCGCCAGAGCTCATCAAGTGCGTAGCGGGCCTGGCCGGCCTGTACGACCTGAAGGTCTTCGCCGGCAAGAGCGATGTCGCATCCAGGGCCTCCGGGCGCAGGTACATTTCGCGCGTCATAGGCGACAGCGACGAAGCCATGCGGGCCAATTCACCGGTCGCGCTGGCCGCGCAGCTCAAGGCACCGGTGTTCATGGCCCACGGCGAGATCGACGAACGCACGCCCTATTCGCAGGCGCTTGCGATGAAGCGGGCGCTCGAGGCCGCGGGGGCGTCACCGGAGTGGATGTCGGTGCCACGGGAAGGACACGGCTTCTACAAGGATGAGAACAACATCGCCTTCTACCGTCGCCTGGAAGCGTTCCTGGCACGACACATCGGAACCGAATAAGCACGACGCGCGGTGCCGCCTGCCGCATCGAAGGCGGAATGTGCGTGTTACAGCGCGCCCCGCCAGTTGGCATGCGTGCGCCAGAACTCCACGCTGCGCCGATAGGCCTCGCGGTCCACCGGCACGCCCGAGCCGCCCTCCTCCACGCCCAGCGCGTTGCGCATCATCGTGATCGGCGCCATCGGCGTTTCCTCCGGCTCCGCGGTGTACATGCAGCCGACGACGCCCCAGTCGGCGTCGATCACCGTGCCTTCCTTCGCCAGCTGTTCACGGCTGTAGAGGATGGCGACCAGATAGTCGGCAACCGGCGGCTCGAGGCCTTCGAACCAGCGCACCAGCACCGGCAGTTCGTCGCGGGTACGGGCCTCGTAGTCCGACCGCAGCAGGTGGCGGTTGGCATCGGTGACGGGCACCGCCAGGCAGCGGGTCGAGGTCCAGTTGCGGTGCACGTGCAGCTTGCAGAACGGCGCGTAGCCGTCGAGCACCTTGAGCGGCGGCACTGCGTTCAGATGCTGCTCGAACGCCTCGGGCGTCACGTCCTGGATGGTGTTGCGGCGCCGTTCGCGGAACAGCCGGCTGCGTGCGAATTCGGTGAGGGCGACTGACATGGGGCGGCAGTCTAGCAGCGGTGCGTGCTGACGTACCGGCGCGGGCCGCCGTCGATCGGATCATCGAATTCCAGCGCATGCGCGAACAGCTGCAGCGCGCGTGCCGGATCATCGGCGCCGCGTTCGAGCACCTGCGGATAGAAGGGATCGTTGAGGATCGGTGCGCCCAGCGCCGCCATGTGCACGCGCAGCTGGTGCTTGCGTCCGGTGACCGGCTGCAGGCGATAGCACCACGCTGCGGCACCGCGTTCGACCACGTCGACATGCGTTTCGCTGTTGGCTTCGCCCGACGCTTCATGCATGCGGAAGAACGGCTCTCCGCGTTCGAGCCGGCTGCGGTGTACGTGCGGGAACGCCAGCCCAGGCAGCGGCGGCGCCAGGGCCAGGTATTCCTTGTCGATGCGGCGCTCCCGGAACAGTGCCTGGTAGCGGGCGCGGCTGTCGCGGCGTGCGGAGAACAACACCAGTCCCGCAGTGTCGCGGTCGATGCGGTGCAGTGGCACCAGATCGGGATTGCCCAGGCGTTCGACCAGGCGGGTCAGCAGGGTCTCGCGCACAAAGGCACCGGTGGGCGCGACGGGCAGGAAGTGCGGCTTGTCCGCCACCACCAGGTGCTCGTCGGCGTGGATCACGGATTCGAGGAATGGAATGGGCGCTTCGTCGGCCACTTCGCGGAAATAGTGGATCTCCGCGCCGGGCCGGCAGGCCGCGGCGGCATTCAGTGGGCGGCCATCGGCATCCAGCACCATCCCGCGCGCGAAACGCTGCCGCCAGGTGTCGCGATCGATCGCCGGGAAGCGGGCGCACAGCGCGTCCAGCAGCGTCGCCCAGGGGCCGGGCGACAGCTGCAGGCGGCTTGCGGGGACTCCGCTGCGAACCGGGCGTGGCATGCGGGACATTCGGTGCGACGGCCGGCTATGCCCGGAACACCGGCTCCAGCAGGCGGAAGGTGCCGGCATCGGCGTCCATCTCCACGCGGCCGCCCACGGGCACGATGAACTGCTGCCGGATATGCCCGATCATCGCGCCGCGATAGGCCGGGATGCCAAGCGGCTTGATGTAGTCGTCGAGGATCTGCCCCAGCGTCAATGATCCATAGCCGTCGCCCGGCTCGCAGTCGGTGCACTCGCCGAAGATGACGCCGGCCACCTTGTCCAGCGCGCCCATCAGCTTCAGCGTGCTGAGCATGCGGTCGATGCGGTACGGCGCCTCGGACACGTCCTCGAGGAACAGGATCCTGCCGCTGAAATCCGGCAGGTAGGGCGAGCCGGCCAGCGCGCTCAGCACCGCCAGGTTGCCCCCCACCAGCTCGCCGCGGGCGGTGCCGCCGGCGATGGTCACGGTGCGGTTGCGGCGCTGCACCAGTTCGTCGCCGGCATCGGCCACGTTGCGGTACCGCATCAGCTCGCGGTCGAAGAACAGGCGCCTGAACTGGTCGGCGTTGAAGCTGTTCCAGCTGCCGGAGCCGTTGGGTCCGTGGAAGGTGACCAGGCCGGTCTGCGCGTGGATGGCGTTGTGCAGCGCGGTGATGTCGGAATAGCCGAGCAGCACCTTGGGGTTGGCGCGGATGGCGTCGTAGTCCAGCAGCGGCAACAGGCGCGCGGCCCCGGAGCCGCCGCGCACCGCGATGATCGCCTTGACCTCGCTGTCGGCGAACATCGCATTGAGGTCGCCGGCGCGCTCCTGGTCGGTACCCGCCAGATGGCCGCGCCGGGCCGCGTAGTGCGCCCCGGTCCGGACCTTGAAGCCGAGCGCCTCCATCACCTCTTGGGCAAGCTGAAGCGTGAACTCGTCCTCGACCGGCGATGACGGGCTGACCAGCCCCACGGTGTCGCCGGCCTTGATCGCCATCGGCAGCAGGCGCCCGCCGGCGGCTGCCGCCATCGCCCCGCGGCCACCCGCCAGCGGAAGCAGCAAGGCCATCAATGCGGCGCGTTCGATGAATGTCCGTCTGTCCACGTTGTCCTCCGATCAACTAAAGCAGGGGCACCAGGCGGTGCGACGGGTCCTGGCAAACCACCAGGCGGCGTTCCCCGGCCGCGGCGCCCACAGCGCGCACGCGCAGGCCCACGGCCAATGCTTCCACGTCCACGGGCGTCGCCTGGCACAGGTTCCAGCGCGCTGGCAGCTGCACGGCCACGCGGCCGCGGTCAGCCGTGTCGACCTCGATCACGGCATTGCCGTCGTAGGTCCATGGCTGGGTGTCGATGGAGGCGATCGCACCTTCGATCGAAATCGCCCCCATCCCGGAGGATGTCGCCGGCACTGGAACACCGGCACAGCCGGCGCTGGCCAGGGCCAGGCCCAGCACCACGGGCATCATCGAAAATCGCGGTCTGGACATGCTCACCTCGCTCTGATGGGGAATCACGGACGAAAGCGCGCGCGCACCTGGCCGTGACCCGTTATCGTAACGCCCGCCGTGACCACTCCGTACGAGGCGCCAGCGTGAGCAAGCCAGCAACCGGTACCGACGCGCATGCCACGCCGGCACGGTGCGAGAACTGCGCCGCCGAACTGCACGGCGAGTTCTGCCACGCCTGCGGGCAGTCCGTGCACAACCCGATCCGCCACGCGGCGCACGCCGTGGAGGAATTCTTCGAGGCGTTCTGGCATCTCGACGGGCGCGTCTTCCGCACCCTGCGCGACCTGATGTCGCCAGGGCGGGTCGCGATCAACTACCTGGCCGGGCATCGTGCGCGCTACATCGCGCCCCTGCGCCTGTTCGTGATCCTGAGCCTGCTCACGTTCTTCATCGGTGCGCTGGCGGTGCACGTGGAGGAGAGCCCCGTCAGCGCCAGCGGGCTCAGCGAAATCAACGCCGCGGGCACGGTGGACGAGGTCGAACGCATCCGCGACCAGGCGGTTGCCGACATCGAGCAGGCGCGTGCCGATGCCGGCAACACGCCCGGGGTAGATCCCTCGCTGGTAGCGGCGGAGGCGCGGATACGTGGTGCCGCCGCCAGCCGCGTGGTCGAGCTGACCGGCAGGCCGGCATCCGAGCGCGCGGCAGGCGCGCCAGCGGAGGCCGAGCGCCGGCGCATGCAGATCAACCTGTTCGGCCACAAGGGCGAATGGGACGCAAAAACCAACCCGCTGGTGATCGGCTGGTGGCCGCAGTTCGCAAATGACTGGCTCAACCGCAAGGTCGGCAACCTCGAGACCAACATGCAGTCCTTCGACGGCGCCGCCATCGACGCATGGCTGCAGGGGGCGATGGCGGCGGCGCCCTCGGCGCTGTTCCTGCTGGTGCCGGTGTTCGCGCTGCTGCTGAAGCTGGCCTATCTGTTCACGGGGCGCCTGTACCTCGAGCACCTGGTGGTCGCCCTCTACAGCCACACCTTCCTGCTGATCATGCTGACGCTGGCATTCCTGCTGTCGGCGCTCGACGGCCTGGTCACGTCCAGGCCGCTTGGCATCCTGCTTGATCTCGCCTTCGCCGCCGTGGTGCTGTGGATGCCGGTCTACCTGCTGCTGATGCAAAAGCGCGTATACCGGCAGGCCTGGTGGCTGACCGTGCTCAAGTACCTGGTGATCGGCAACACCTATTTCGTGATGCTGACGTTCGCCACGCTGCTGGTGTTCCTGGCCCGGCTCACTTCGGCCTGACGCTCCACCCTGAAGTCGATCGGTTTGTAGCTGAAGTTGTTCGACTGCCCGGCCGAGCACGCCGTCATCGCCACCACCAGCGGCATCTCCGCACGCAGGCGCACGAAGTCGCCGGCGCGGCTCAACGGTGGAAGCACGGCGACCGCACCGGTGTCGCCGTCCACCGTCACGTTCATGAAAATGTTGAAGGCGACGGGAATGCGGTCGATGCCGATGCCATAGGGCTCCAGCGCCCCGGCCAGGTTGCCCTCGCAGCCGGGCCGGCCCTCGGCCTCGCCATAGAGGATCTCGAACATCCGCTTCGAACACGGCGTGAGTGTGAAGTCGTGCCGCCCGCAGGTGTCATCGATGATGGTGAACATCGGTCGGCTGCGGTTGGAATGCAGCACGTCGCCGGTACTCAACCAAAGCTTCGATGCGTAGTCGATCGAGCGGCCGGACGAGAGGTACTCCGCCAAGTCGTCGCGGGCGAACGCCGTCAGGTCGCTGACCTGCTGGCCCATCGGGTCGATGACGATGAGCTCATCACCCGCGTCGAGTTCGATCGCACGCCCCGAGCATGGCGGGATGCGCTGCGTGGCCTGGTCTATGGTCAACGCGATCCCCTTACTCGAAGTGGACAGGTCCAGTTTGGCTCCACCTCGCGGCCGCTGTACTGGCGCGTCTCGCTGGCCATGCCGAAATCAGCCAGGTTCGGATTGATGGTTCCCTGCAGCGCGATGTCCCGCTCGCGCGTTGCCGCTTGCATCTTCTGGTAGCGGCCATCGGCGCGCAGGCGCTCGAACTGTCGATGCGAATTAAAGACCAGTGCCGGCCAGCCGAACCTGCGCGCGGTGCGCGAAGCGCCGGGATGCAGCCCGATCAGGAAGAACGGATGCCCGGCAAGGCTGAGGCTGAACTTCGGGCTGTCGGGGCTGCGGCTGACGTCATCGGCCCAACGCGCGCCGCGACGCACGTCAAGGTCGTGCAGGCGCTGCAGCTGGGCCCACAGTAGGGCTTCAAAGCGGCGCTCGTCGGTATCGCGCGGGCCTTCGAACACAGCCACGAACGAGTGGACCGTGGGATCCTCGGGGTCGGCCGCGTCCAGCATCGCCGCGAAGGCACTGAGTCCATCCAGCAGCGGCGCGTCATTGGCGCGATCACCGAGCGACCTGAATTCGTGCGCCTGGATCGCGTCGCGCGCCAGCGCGGCCTTGGACCCGACGCAGGGGAATGACGCCTCGCCCACGTATTCAAGGAATGCGGCGGCAAGGCGGCCGCCGCTTCCTGCAGGTGCTTGGGGGCACCGGGAATCGGCGGGCGAGGAGTTTGCATCGGTGGCGCTTCGCGCAGCGGCGAGGGACTTCATTGGACGGCATGCTCCTGTCAGCGGGCGTCTTTGGCCAGGTTCGGCCATGACCCCAACCCTACAGATCCGTCCGACAAAGCCGCGTGCACGCGCGGCCCCTGCGCTGCGGCAGAGGCCGAGTCGCGGCATCGGGCAGTCGCTTGTCCGGGCGACTGCGCGATGTCACTCAGAACCGGACTTCGGCGCCCAGCATCAGCGTGTCGGCGCTGTTGATGTCTTCGTACCGGTAGCCGTAGCCATTGAAGTAGGCATAGTTCGTGTAGACCAGGTTCATGTTGAAGTGGCGGTTGAAGTCCACGCCCAGGCCCACGCCGAAATAGCCGCCATCGGCATCAGCGTAGCCCGACTCTTCGGCGTTGAAGTAACCCGCGCGGACCAGGGCATACACCGGACTGCTGCGGCCAAAGTTGAAGCGCGCGTTCGCGCCGATGCTGGCGTAGTCGACCTTGGCATAGTGCCAGCCGCCGTCGGTGGTGCTGTCCAGCTTGCCGCCGGCCACTTCGATCCCCACCAGCGTCACCGCGCCGGCCTGCCAGCGGTAACCGGCGTTCACCGCAAGCGCGGACTGGTCGACATCGTCATACACCCAGCCCTTGCCACCCTGCACGCCGATGAAGAAGCCACCGCGGCCGTCTTCATGGGACGCGCGGGCCGGCTGCGGTCCGGAGTTCGGCTGCGGCGCCGCGTACGACTGCGCCTGTGCAGCTGGCTGCGACTGGGCGGGCTGCGGGGCCGTCTGCGGCGCGTGCTGATGGCCGGCCGGGGGTGGCACGCGCTTGGCCGGATCCAGCTCGCGCGGCTGCGGCGGCGCGGTGTTGACCGGCTTGGTCTGTGCGTGTGCAGCGGTGGATGCCAATACGGCACTCGCGATCACGGCAGCCATTGCAACCGTCGACAGGGTCTTGCTCATGTGTCCTCCTTGATGGACGTGATGGGCGCGCTCCTGCACGCCTTCGATCCGGGAAACAGTGAGCAGGTTGCGTGCCACATCCACGGGCCGCGCGGGCGGCTGGATGACGCACGCGCGCAGGGCCTTTCAAAGGCAAAGCGTGACGCTTGGCGTCGCAACTGCGCCCCAAGACCTGCAAATCGGCTTGCCGCGGGGTTGGCGTGATCCCCATGCAGCGCGAACCCGGGTCGATTTCCGTCTTGCCGCTGCCCGCTGCCCGCTCCCGGGTTGCCGTTGCCATACCATGCGGCGTGCCCTCCACGAAGCATCGCCACCATGCGTCGATTCCCTGCCCTGTTCCTGCTTCTCTTCCCGCTCCTGCTGCTGTCGCCACCGCTCACCGCGTCCGCGATGCCGCCTCCGCCCACGTGGCTGGACGAACTGGACGCGCTGTACGACAGCCACATCCGCGTGCCGGGACTGGAAGACCGCAGGTTTTCGCCAGAGCACTGGTGGGATGTGGCAGGGCCGCTGGCCTCCGGCGCGGCCGGCTTCCGGACCGAAGCCCTTGGCAACAGCGCGGAGGGCCGGCCCCTGCGCCACGTGTCATGGGGCAAGGGCGACACCCGCGTGCTGCTGTGGTCGCAGATGCACGGCGACGAGAGCACCGCGTCGATGGCGCTCGCCGACCTGTTCAACTTTCTCGGCGGGCAACCCGCGCATCCGCTGGTGCAGCGCCTGCGCCAGGGCACCACGCTGCACGTCCTGCCGCTCGTGAACCCCGACGGCGCGGCGCGCTTCCAGCGCCGCAACGCGCAGGGCATCGACATCAACCGCGACGCACGCGCACTCGCCAGCCCCGAGGCGCGCGCCCTGCATGCGCTGCGCGAGCGGGTGAAGCCCGCGTTCGGCTTCAACCTGCACGACCAGCGGGTGGGCTACCGCGCCGGCGATTCCGATCGCGGCACCGCCATCGCCCTGCTCGCCCCCGCCTTCAACGCATCCCGCGAGGTGGACGCCACTCGCGCCCGCGCCATCGAAGTAAGCGTGGCCATCCGCGCGGTGCTCGAGCCCTACATCGCCGGCCATATCGCCAAGTGGGACGACACCTTCAACCCGCGCGCTTTCGGCGACCTGACGGCGAAGTCAGGCGTATCGACCGTGCTGATCGAATCCGGCGGCATCGAGGGCGACCTGCAGAAGCAGCAGCTGCGCAAGCTGAATTTCCTTGCCCTGGTCGGGGCGCTGGACGCCATCGCCACCGGAGCGCATGCCGGCCTGCCGCGCGAGCACTACGACGAGCTGCCGGAAAACGGCAGGGTCTGGCCGGACCTGCTGGTCGCCGGCGGCACGCTTGCACTGCCCGGGCAGCCGCAGGCGCGGGTGGACCTGCTGGTGGACTTCGAACAGCCGCTGCTCGAACGCGGCGGCACCATCGCGGACATCGGCGACCTGGATGGCGTGCAAGCACGGCGGAGCATCGATGCGTCGGGGCTGTACATCGTGCCGTTCGACCCGTCGGGTGAAGCCGCGGGCCAGGCGCGCAGGTCGCTGGCGCCGGACATGCCGGCGTACTTCCACCTCAGCCGCGACCCGCAGGGCCGCGACGTGGTCTGGACCCTGGCGGGCGACGTGGATGCGGCAGGGCCCTGAGCCCAGCGCCACCCTATTCGCGGAACAGCGGGACCAGGCTCTCGCGCGACAGCGGCACGAACACGTGGCTGCGCTCGCCGAAGCGCAGCGTCACCTCATAGCGGTCGGGCTGCTGCCACAGGGCGTCGTCGATGGCGGCCTTGGCGCCAGTATCGCGGTGGGCGACCGACACCTGCAGCGCCGGCGCGCCGGCCTGTTCGTTGCGGCGCAGGAACGCGATCACTTCATCGCGCTGCGCCTGTGCATCGGATGCCTCGCGCACCCGCTCCCATGCGCTGTCGAACTCACTGGCTGTGGTCATGCTGCCTCCGGCTGCCTGGTTCCCGCAGGCTAGCAGCAGGGCCAGTGCGCAGGCGAGTGCGATCGATTTCATGCGTTGCGTCCGCGACGTGCGTCAGGTGTTGTCCTCCACCCAGTCCTCAACGAGGTCAAGGTGGCGGTCGCGCACTTCCATGCCCGAGTTCATGATGCTGTTGTCGTCACCCTGGTGTTCGTGCCCGTCGTGATATTCGTCGGGCAGGCCGATCATGTGGCCGAACTCGTGCGCGGTGCCGACCTGCGGCATGTCCGCGCCCTTGTTGACGGCGCGGTTGTCCTCGCTGTCGAGGTGCGAGATGTTGCCCGGGCCGACCGAGCTACGATGGAAGTCGCCATCGGGGATCCGCAGCACGTTGATGTTGTAGTTCTCGCTCGGGTCCATCATGTCGCGGAAGCGGCCCATGAACCCGCTTTCCTGCTCGCTGACGTCGAGCTTCACGTCCAGGGTGACGTCCATGCCGTCATCGGTGGTGAAGGTGCGCCCGCTCCAGGCCTTCTCAACCTCGGCCACGTAGTCGTCCATGAAGGCCTGCTTTTCCTCGGGGGTCCAGTTCAGACCGTCCGCCCCATCCTCGAAGTTGAACTCGATCTTCATGTGCAGCTCGAGCGTGTAGCTGCCGTCCGACTCGCGGTACAGGTGCAGCTCGTATGCATCGCGATGCCCGCCAACGTCGACGCTGTCCTCGGTCGCCACCAGTTCGCGCTCACCGGACGCGCCGCTCTTGCCACCAAACCGCTCGGGGCCCAGGGCATCGGCGACGGCCTTGCCGGCCTCGCGGACCGTGTCGAACATGCGTTCGACGCCATCGGCCACCGGCGCGCGCTGCAAATTGGTCTGCATCGCGTCCGGGCGCCCGTTCGCCGCGTCAAGCGCGGCATGGGAGATGCGGCTGGAAATGTCGACGAAGGTCATGGCGGGCCACGCAGGTGAGGAGACGACCCGAAACTAGGAGTGACCGGAGGAGCGGGCAATCCGGGGCCGACCCTAGCCCGCCCTGATCCTCATTCGCCTTGCGCAGCCCCTTCCGGGCCCGCATAGGTCCCCACCAGCACGCCCTTGTCCACCACGTGCTCCCGCATCGCTCCGAGCAGGGCATCGCGGCCTGCACCGGGGTCGACCTCGAGCATGGTGTCCAGGGCGAAGACCTGGACGTGATAGTGGTGTATGCCGCTTCCAGCCGGCGGCCTCGGCCCGAAATAGCCGACCGATCCGCGGTCGTTGGTCCCCTGCAGCATGCCATCCGGTTCGGCCAGGCGCGGGTCGGTCGCGAGGCCTTCCGGCAGCGAGGTCACGCCGGCCGGGATGTTCCAGGCCAGCCAGTGCAGATAGGGCTCGGGCCGATCGGCATCGGGATCCTCCATGAGCAGGGCGTACGACTTCGCGCCCTCCACCGGCTGCCAGGCCAGCGGCGGCGACACGTCGTCGCCATAGGCGCTGTAGCGCAGCGGGATCGGCTGGCCGTCCGCGAACGCCTGCGATTGCAGCGCCAGGGCGGCGGCAGTGGCTGTACGGGTTTCCGCGCGTTCGAAGGCGACCGGCGAGTCACCGGCGCGGCAGGCTGCGAAGGTTGTCGCGACAAGCGCGAGCGTGATCAGGAAGGTGCTGCGCTGGAGCAGGGTAGCCATGGCGTGATCCTCTGGAGATGCAGGTTTGGCACGGAGCCATGGTGTCCGGATGCGGGCACGCTGTCGACAGACCGGGGCCAGCCGCGAACCTGAACCCGCCCGCAGCCCGGAAGGCCGCGGCTGGCGCATACTGCCCGGGCCGACTGCAGCCGCAGTCCAACGCTGAGGCGCCGAGGAGACCGGGATGAGCAAGGGACTGGACAAGAAGAAGGAACAGAAAAAGAAGCCGCTCAAGACCATGAAGGAAAAAAAGGCCGAGAAGCGTGACAAAAACGCCTCCAAGCCATTTGCACCGACGTGAGCGCGCGCCACCCGAAGGACGAGAAAAGGCCCGGCATTGCCCGGGCCTTTTTCATTGGATGACCAGCGCCACTGACGCCGCCGGCCCGCCCCGCGCTTACGGCAGCAGCGCAGTCCATTCGGCGGTGGCGAATTTTTCGCGCGCCAGCGCCTCGGCGCGTGCCAGCTCATCCGCGCGCAGCACGTCCGGCACCAGGCCGCCGTGGCGGCTGCGGAAGGTTTCGATCATGTGTTCGATCACGGCGCTGCGCGGCAGCCCCGTCTGCCGGCGCAGGGGATCGACGCGCTTCGCCGCGCTGGTCGTCCCCTTGTCGGACAGCTTCTCGCGGCCGATGCGCAGCACATCGAGCATCCTGTTCGCATCGATGTCGTAGGCCATCGTGACGTGGTGCAGCACCGCGCCGCGGCGCCTGGTCTGGGCCGCACCGGCAATCTTGCCGTCGCTTGAGGTGATGTCATTCAGGGGCTGGTACCAGGCCTTGACCCCCAGGCCGGCAAGCGCCTCGATCACCCACTGGTCCATGTGCGCATAGGCCTGCTCAAACGTCATGCCCGCCACCAGCGTTTCCGGCGCAATGATCGAATAGGTGATGGTGTTGCCAGGCTCGATGAACATCGCACCGCCACCGCTGATCCGGCGCACCACCTGGATGCCATGGCGATGCGCGGCCTCGGCATCGACCTCGTTGCGCAGCGACTGGAAGCGGCCCATCACCACCGCGGACCCGCCCCACTCCCAGATCCGCAGCGTGGGCGGGCGGCGTCCGGCGGCCACGTCGTCAAGCATCACATCGTCCAGCGCCATGTGCAGCGCGGGCGCTTGGGGTTCGGCATGGACCAGGTGCCAGGCGTGGTCGTCCCAGCCGGTGCGATCCGACCCGTTCAAGGTGCGTCGCCTTCGCCTGCATCCATGGCGGCATCCGTGGCCACGGAATCCAGCGCGCGGCGCACCGCGATCGCGACGCCTTCGGGCGTGATGCCGAACAGCTGCGGCGCCGGCCCCAGCGCCGCGGTCACCGCAGCGGCCAGCGCGGCCTCGCCGGTATCGATGGGCTGGCCTTCAAGGGCTGCATCAATGGCATCCAGCGCGCTGGCCGGTTCCAGGAAGAAGTCTCCGCTGACCTGCACAGCCGCCATCCGGCCGTCGACGATGGCCAGATCCACCACCACCAGCTTGCCGCCGGGGACCTTGTATTCGCCGTGCGCGGTGTTGCCTGTCGTATCCATGCGCGCAGTCTATCCAAACTTCCCGCGTCTACTGCAGCCGCCTGGCGTTCGAGCAGGCCGAATCTTGCAATCTGCGGATGCGCGACGGGACGAGTGCGGCAGGCAGCCCGGCGCGGTCAACCGGTACACTGCATTCCTTATTTTCCGCGGCGCTGATCCATGTCCGAACCGGTTCGCCTGGCCAAACGTGTCACTGACCTCGCCCGCTGCTCACGCACCGACGCGGAGCAGTACATCAAGGGTGGCTGGGTCTCGGTCGACGGACGCGTAGTCGAGGATCCGGCGTATCCAGTGTCGACCGAGGCCGTCGAAATCGATCCCGCTGCACGGCTGGAAGCCGTCGAACCAGCCACCGTCCTGCTGCACAAGCCGGTGGGCTACGACGCGATCAGCGGCCCCGGCCCCGCCGCGGACCTGGTGTATCCCGAGACCCGATGGCCCGGGGATTCCTCGGGCGTGCGCATGTTGGAGCGGCACTTCAACCGCCTGACGCCGCTGGTGCCGCTGGATGCCGAAGCCAGCGGCCTGATGGTGCTGACCCAGGACGGCCGCGTGTGGCGACGGCTGACCGAGGACCGCGACGAGATCGAGCAGGAATACGTGGTCGAGGTCAGCGGCGAGATCGCGCCCTACGGCCTGCAGAAGCTCAACCACGGCCTGTCCTATGGCGGCCGGGCGTTGCCGCCGTGCAAGGTCAGCTGGCAGAACGAGGTCCGCCTGCGCTTCGCCCTGAAGGGCGTGCAGGGCGGACAGCTGCGCGACGTGTGCGCCCAGGTCGGCCTGGACGTGGTCGCGATCCGGCGCATCCGCATCGGCAAGGTTCCCTTGGCGAAGATGCCCGTCGGCAGCTGGCGCTACCTGCCAGTCGGCGAACGCTTCTGAGCCCTGGACACCCGGCATAGCCGCCCTTTTTTGTGGGAGCGGCTATAGCCGCTCCCACAAAATGTCCGGTGACCCGTTCTCCACTGCGGCTGCGGCTGCGGCTGCGCTCACGGCTGCGCGCTTGACCTGGCTCAAGCACACGCCCTTTCGTGCTGGAGCCCCGCGATGCAATGGCGTATCTATGATGTCCCCGCGCCAGAGGTGCCCTGACCATGCGCTACACCGGCATTTCCAAGTCGATTCTCGACGCCATCGGCGACACGCCCCTGCTCGAGATCGACGGTGTGTTTGCCAAGCTCGAGTTCATGAATCCCTCCGGCTCGATCAAGGCGCGCATCGCCTGGTACATGGTCGAGAAGGCCGAGCAGCAGGGCCTGCTCAAGCCCGGCGACACCATCGTTGAAGCCACCAGTGGCAACACCGGCAACGCGCTGTCGATGGTCGCCGCTGTAAAGGGTTACCGGATGCTGGTCGTGATGCCCGAAGGGCTGTCGAACGAGCGCGTGGCGATTTCGCGCGCCTATGGCGCCGAAGTGAAGTTCGTCGGCCACTTCCACGTCAACGGCGCGCTGGATGAAGCGAAGCGCCTCGGCGCGCAGCCGGGATACTTCGCGCCCAGCCAGTTCGAATCCGAATATAACGTCGAGGAAAACCGGGAGATCCTGGGGCCGGAGATCCTGGCGCAGCTGCAGGGCCGCCTGCCCGATGCGCTGGTGATGGGCGTGGGCACCGGCGGCACCCTGATCGGCGTCGGCCAGGCCTTCCGCGCGGTCAACCCGAAGGTGCGCCTGTTCGCGATGGAGCCTTCGGAATCACAGACCATCCTCTGCGGCGAGATCAGCACCCACCACATCGAAGGCATCTCCGACGGCTTCGTGCCCGGCATCTTCGCCCGGCACTCCGAGCTCGTGGACTCGACGCTGTCGGTTTCCAGCGAGGATGCCATCACCGAGATGCGGCAGCTGGCGCGCAAACACGGCCTGCTCTGCGGCCCGAGCTCGGGCGCGCACCTGCTTGCGGCGCGCCGCGTACGCGAGCAGCATCCCGAGTTCGCCACCGTCGTGACCCTGTTCTGCGACGAGGGCGAAAAGTACCTGCAGGACCACTTCAGCCAGCCGGCGGCTGATATCGTCGCCGACGCGTTCAACTAGCCACCTACCGGGCGATACATGCGGACATTCGTACTCAGGGCG
Organism: Luteimonas sp. A501; assembly: GCF_054052085.1. The sequence goes on along the minus strand of NZ_JBSVRI010000002.1, from coordinate 325,731 downwards.
CGCGCGGCGCCCACCGACAGCCAGGCACTATTGGCGTCAGTCGGCAAGGCCGCGCATACGGAAATCCTTGCGCACACGCTGATGAACGCCATCTTCGTGGCCCAGTCGCACCGGCCGGACGTGGTCGTGTACCTGGTGCTGGAAAGCACGCAGGACTTCTCGCGCACCATCCGCTTCGATGCCAACGCGATGACCGACATCGGCGGCTTTGACGAGCGCGCCCTGCTGGGCAAGGTCGCGGCCGCGCTGGACGCGTCCCGCGGCATGGGCAAGGAAGACTCGCGGCCGGTCGAGCCCGGCGTCACCGTGCAGACGCTGAGCTTCGAGCGCCTGGTGCAGGCGCTGGCCGAAGACCACCAGCTCTACATCATGGACAGGAAGGGCGCGCCGATCCGCGAGCAGGCCTTCGAGGGCAATCCCTGCTTCCTGCTGACCGACCACATCCCGATGCCGAAGAAGGCCCTGCCGGGCCTCGAGCGCATGGGCGCCAGGAAGATCACCCTGGGCCGCACGATGCTGTTCGCATCGCAGTGCGTCGTGCTGATCCACCACGAGCTGGACCAGCGCTGAGGGATCCTGGAGCCCTAACCCTGCAGGAGCCATTGTAGGAGCAGCTATAGCTGCGACCGACCCTCTATCGCTGCGACCAACCGTCTATCGCGGCTATAGCCGCTCCTACAAGGTCGGGCGGCGGTGCTGGTGCGGTTCCACCAGCGCGCTCGCCTCAACCGCCACGCACGCGCAGCGTCAGCCCCTTCAGGAAATTGCGCAGCAACTGGTCGCCACAGGCGCGGAAGTTCTTGTGCCCCGGCTGCCGGAACAGGGCCGACAGCTCCGGCTTGGATACCGGGAAACCCGCGTCCGCGAACACCTGGTGCATGTCCACGTCTTTCAGCTCAAACGCGACACGCAGCTTCTTCAGCACCACGTTGTTGCTGATGCGCTTCTCCACCGGTCGCGACGGCACGCTCTCGTCCCTGCCGCGCAGGTGGACGATCAGCCCGTCCAGGAAATGCGCCAGCACGGTGTCGCTGCAGGCCAGGTAGTCGGGCTCCTCCTCTTTCAGCAGGAAGGCGCGCACGTCATCCTTTTCGATGACGAAGGCCGGATCGGCCAACTGGGCGATCTCGACCACCTTGTTGTCACTCAGGTCGAGCATGTAGCGGATGCTGCGCAGGACGTCGTTGTTGATCATGGATCCATCATGCGACCAAGGGGCCTGCAATTCTACCGCTGCCGCCGCCCTGCCTACCGCCCGACCGAGCGCTCGACGATGATGCGTTCGGCCAGCCACTGGTTGTTTCCCACCTGCCGCGCCTGGACCCGCACCAGGTCGCCACGCTCCAGGTCCTCCGGGCGATAGCTACGGCCCTGGTACTCGACCGTGGTGCGGCCGTCGTAGGCCAACTGCACGCTGTTGCCGTACCCATCGGCGTCAAGGCGTATCAACCGCGACCGGGTGTCGACATGAGCAACCGGACCGCGCAGGTCATTGCCGTAATCGTTGCCGTAATCGTTGCCGTAGCCATTGCCGTAGCCGCCTCCGTAGCCGCTCTCGCGGACGTTGCGCACGACCTCGATCGAACGCGCCCAGAGCTCGCGTCCTGACTCCGCCACGTCGATCCGGATCACGTCGCCACGCTCCAGGCCTTCCACCGCACTCTCGCGTCCCTGGTAGAACAGCCGCGTGCGCTGGTCGTAACGCACCTCCGTCTGCTGCGTGCGGCCGCTGCGCGGGTCGTCCACGACCACGAGGATGCGTTGATAGCCGCGATCAAGGCCGTTCACCGTGCCCTGCAGCTGGCTGCCGTACTGCGCCGGATAGCCTTGATCGGGCTGCCCATAGCCGCCGGCATACCCGCCATGGCCGCCCGGACTGACACAGCCGGCGAGCAGCAGCAGGACGCCTGTGGCAAGCACCATTGCGATGCCGCGGATCGTGTGGCGCATGGGACGCTCCCAAGGTCGTTGGAGAGTTCCATATGCCTCCGCGCCCGTGAACGCAGGATCAGTGGGCGATGAAGCCCGACGTCAGGAGCGCCTGCAACCTGCGAAGAACCGCAGCATCTGTGCCGATGCGCCGGGCCCCTGCGGATCGGTGTAACTGCCACCAGCATCGCCGCCGGACCAGGCGTGGCCGGCACCGTGGATGGCCCAGTGTTCGGCCAGGATGCGGCCATCGCCGGTGCGGTGCACGGTGCGGGTCGCGCTGCGCACGCCCGGACTTGTGTCGCGCTCGACGGTGCTGGACGTGGCAACGCCCTCCGTCCCGCTACCGTTGCCGAGGCTCTGTTCGACCACCCCTCGGCCGTTGTCCGGGTGCACGGTGGTGTCGCTGTCGCCATGGAACACGATCGCAGGCACGGAAGCAGCGTCGGTGGCGTGCGGACGCCGCCGTCGCACACCGCCCTTGCGCATGGCAGAGAAGGCCGAAGGCACGTCGCTGGCCAGTCCGGTCGGAAGGCCCGAGTGCACGCCGATCGCGGCGTAGACATCCGGATGGGTGCTTGCGAGCACCGCGGCCATCGCGCCACCGGCGGACAGACCGGCCACATACACGCGCGTGGCGTCCAGTCGGTGGCTGGCCACCAGCTGCCGGGTCAGCGCAGCCAGGATCGCCGGCATGCATCAGGCGCATCGCCTGGCGCATGGTGTCGTTGTCGGGGTTCATGGGTGTCCTGATCAGTGGATGCGGCCGGCCAGCGCGGCCTTGACCTTCGGGCTTGCCTGGAGCACGCCGAGCACGGTGATCGACTCGATCGCCTCCAGCGCCAGCTCCGGCGTGACGTCTTCGGCGATACGCACCAGGCCCAGGGCCTGGATCCGCAGGCGCTCGCCGGCATCGCGCGCGGCCTCGAGCTCGCGGCAACCGTAATGCTGCAGTCCCATCACCAGGGTGCGGCGGGCGACCGTATGCCGCAGCGTGTCCCCATGCGCCGTGAGCTGGTTGCGGATGGCGGTGCGGATAAGGTCGGTGCGGTTGGAATAGAAGCCCTCCTGCACCAGCAGGTCGATCTGGCCCAGGTCGACGACCCCGAGGTTGATGGTGATTTTCTCGCTGTCGGCAATGGCACGGGCGCGGGGGTCGGCGGTCACAGGATGCGGTCCTTGAAGGCGTGCGCCATCCTAGCACCATCCACATGGATGGCGGCAATGCGCTTTCAGTCCGAGATCGCCATGAAGCCGTTTACATGGCGCCGGCGGCCCAGCCCGGGATCCGTTGTACCTTGCTCCGCCCCGATCCCCTGGCACCGAGCACGCCGCGTCCATGAAGTCCACGCCGCCCATCCACGCACGCCCTGCCAAGGCGCAGGCACGCCCCCAGCTCCACTCGCGCAACCGGCACCAGGGCCACTACGACTTCGCGCGCCTGGTGGGGGCGTGCCCTGCCCTCTCTTCGCATCTGCTGACCACGCCGCGCGGCGATACCAGCATCGATTTCAGCGACCCCGCCGCGGTACGCGAACTCAACCGCGCCATCCTCCACTGTGACTACGGCGTCGCCCACTGGGACCTGCCCGACGGTGCGCTTTGCCCGCCGATTCCCGGGCGCGCCGACTACCTGCACGGACTGGCCGACCTGCTCGCCGAATCCGCCGGCGGTGTAATCCCGCGCAGCGCCTCGATCCGCGTGCTCGATGTCGGCGTCGGCGCCAGCTGCATCTATCCGCTGCTCGGCCATGCCGAGTACGGATGGCGCTTCGTCGGGTCCGACATCGATGCCACATCGCTGCAGGTCGCCGCGGCCATCGTCCACGCAAACAGGCTCGACAAGGCAATCGCACTGCGCCACCAGCCGCGGCCCGGCAACGTGTTCCGCGGCGTGGTGCGCGAGGACGACCGCTTCGACATGACCATGTGCAATCCACCCTTCCACGCGTCGGCCCGCGAGGCCGCAAGCGCCAACCAGCGCAAGCAGCGCCAGCTCGGCGTGGCATCCGCGCCGGCCTCCCGACCGACGCCGGCACCAGCGCTGGCGTCCAACTTCGGCGGCCACGACCACGAACTGTGGTGCCGCGGCGGCGAATCCGAATTCCTGCGCCGGATGATCCGCGAAAGCGCCGAAGTCCAGCATCAGGTGCGCTGGTTCAGCAGCCTCGTCGCCCGATCAGAACACTTGCCTGCACTGCGCAGGCAGCTGCGCCAGGTGGAGGCCGTCGAGGTCCGCGAGGTGCCCATGGCCCAGGGCAGCAAGCAGAGCCGGTTCGTCGCCTGGACGTTTCAGCGCGGCGCTCCAGACGCCTGACGATCGACGGGCTGGCGTCAGCTGCCCGTCGGCCCCTTCTGCAGCATCGATTTCAGGCTGGCGAATGGATTGGACGTGGCCGAAGCGGGAGCATCTTCCACGTCCAGGGCACTGACCCCGGTGTGGTCGAGCTGGCGCGAGTGCTCGTTGTCGTGGCAGTACACGCACAACAGCTCCCAGTTGCTGCCGTCGGCCGGATTGTCGGAGTGGTTGTGGTTGCGGTGGTGGACCGTCAGCTCCTGCAGGTTGGCGCGGGTGAACTCACGCGCGCAGCGGCCGCAGATCCACGGGTACATCTTCAGCGCACGCTCGCGGTACCCCTTGTCGCGCTGATCTGCACTGCGCCGCGCGTCGGCAACGATGCGGTCGAGCCGGTTGTTGTCCAAGGTGGCCATGGTCTCTTCCCCCTTTGCGAAGACTGCGGCGCTCCCCCGACGCCTGCGGCAAGCATAGCCCTCCAACCCCGGCCCTGGCAGCCCGACCGGGCCCCGACCGCGGTCTGATCGAGGTCCGTCGCAGCGCACGACCACCCACGGGTTTACCTCAGGTCAGGGTCGCCCCCAATGGCCGGCGCCCCTCCACGGCGCCAAAAATGAGGCACCGTCCACGGATCGCGAGACCGCGCATGCCCATCTCCCCTGCTTCCGGCTTCATGAGCCCCGCTGCCCGCTATACCTTCGAGATCGCCTCCGGCGGTGCCAGCCGCACCGGCGCATGCTCCAGCAACGATCCCCAGGTCCAGGAAGCGCTCGACCGCACGATCGCCGTGAGCAGCGGCGGCCCGGAGCCGGACAAGGCCGTCGCTTACCAGATCAGCCAGACGATGAACGATCCTTCGCTCACGCAGGAGCAGAAGGACGAGTACATCGCCGCTCTGATCGGCATGGCGAACGGGGCCGACGGCTGCGAGACCATTTCGGGCGACCAGGCGGGATCGATCAACAGCGCCTTCAACCAGATCGGCACTGCCAATAACGGCGACAACGGACTGCGCCAGCAGGTGACGGACTCCATCGCCCGCGGCGTCGCCGATGGGCGCCTTGGCAGCGACGAAATCTACGGCCTGGTCAAGGAACCCGGCGCCGCCGGCGCGCGGGAACTGCTGACCGGGATCGGCGACGGCAGCCTTCTTTCAGACGTCTCCCAGCGCCTGGTCGATGATGCGAGTGGCGAAGGCTACGACATCAACAAGCACCAAAGGGGCCCGGAACTGCTGACCGCAGCGGTCGACATCGCGAACATGGCGGCCGCGCACGGTGACAGCCGCGCCGCCGACGTCGTGCTCGCCGAGATCGACCGGGTCATGACGGCGGGGCCCGTGGCCGCCGACATGACCCTGGTGCAGGCGATGATGGCCACCAGCGCGGACGGCCAGACCAACCTGTCCGGACGCGACGGCTTCAGCGCCCTGGCCGCCCTGCTCAACTCCAGCAGCACCACCGCGGGCAACCAGGAAGCCCAGGACCGCCTGTTCGCCGCGCTCGTGCGCTCAGGCGACGACGGCTATATCGGCGGGATCGACCAGAACGGCGGCGAGCGTGCCCCGGCGCTGAACGAAATTGGCGAGTATTTCGAGGACAACTTCTCCCGCCTGGCGGAAACCGACTGGCGCAAGGACAACACCGGCGACTTCCACCATGGCCTGGTCAAGGACTTCATGCGCCACGTGCTGCTTGATTCCGACTACGGTCGCGTTGACCGGACCAACGAGGTGATGGCGGAGACGATGTACGACCTGACGGTGGAGATCGGCAATACCGACTTGTCACCGGACGCGCACGAGAACGCCGCCAGCACGCTGGGCACGATCATGGGATCGCTGCAGTGGGCCACCGCCGACTTCATCGCCAACGCCCAGGGCAGCGCCGCTGCCAAGATCGAGTTCATCCGCTTCTTCACCGACAAGCTCACCGACAAGCTGATCAGCAGGGGCGCGGAAGGCCTGCCGGCGGGCGATGTCCGCAGCACGGGCACGCAGGCAGGGAAGAACTTCGTGGACCAGATCTGGGGTGAGATCACGGACTGGCTGTCTTCGGGCGAGATCGCGCGCGGCGACGAAGTGACCGGCGGCACGCTCGACCTCAGCCGCATCTTCCGCAACGCCATGTCCGACGGTGACGCCTCGCTGCTCAATGCCTTCGATCTGCGGGTCGAGCTGTACTACGATCCGGATTGAGCTGCGCGCACGCGCCGGACCACGGTTTGAGCGATGATGGCAGCTCCCCGCCCGAGCTGCCGTCCGCGCCGTGCCCCCTTCCAATCCGTCACAACGCCGCGGCCTTGGCCGCAGGCCTTCGATCACCCGCGAGGACCTGATCGCCGCGGCGCTTGCGCTTCTTGGTCCCAACCGCAGCGTGTCCACCCTGGGCCTGCGCGAGGTCACCCGCGAGGCTGGGATCGCACCCAACAGTTTCTATCGCCACTTCCGCGACATCGACGAGCTGGCGGTCACCCTCATCGATCGCGCCGGCAGTTCGCTGCGCACGATCATCGGCCAGGCACGCCACCGCGCAAGCACCGGGCGCGGTGTCGTTCGCAGCTCCGTGGAAGCGTTCTTCGACCGGCTGCGCGCCGACGACAAGTTCCTGAACCTCCTGTTGCGCGAAGGCCTGGCCGGGTCGGACGCCTACAAGCAGGCGGTGGACGCGCAGCTCCGTTTCTTCGAAGAAGAGCTGCACGCGGATCTCATCCGGCTTGCCAAAACCACCGGTATCCCGCTGCACGCACCGGAGCTGGTGGCGCGCGCGATCACCCGCCTGGTGTTCGCGGTCGGTGCCAGCGCGATGGATCTCCCGCCCGAACGCGATGCGGAACAGATCGACGAGTTGACGTCGATGGTCAAGATGATCGTCATCGGTGCACGCGGGATGCACGCCAGCGCCAGCACCAGCACCGGCGCGTCCGCGACTATCGGTTGATCCCCCGACGCAACAGCGCCGGACCCTCGTCCGGCGCTGTCGTCCCGCCGCGATATCCCGGCGCAATCGCGGCCGGGAGTGCCGCGCTGCTTACTGCGCGCTGCAGGTCGGCGCGTACGTCCAGCTCGACCAGTCATTGCAGCGGCCGGAACTGACCGAATAGGCCTGCCCCCGCACCGCCCTGACCTGGACCGATGAATCGTCATGGCAGTTGTGGCGCCCGCCCATCGCGACTGCCCAATACCCCGTGGAACACGTGTGCCCGCCAGCATCGGATCGACGCGAGGGCACGCGGTAGTACGTCAGGCGCGGCCCGGTGAACGTGCACTTGTGGGTCATGGGGCTGGACGCTGCGCAGGTGCCGTGGTTGCAGTAGCTGGTCCAGCCCTGGTGGGTCTTCACGCTGGACGTCGCGCTGTTGTAGCGCCACTTGCCCACCCGGGTGCCCGAATGCTCGGCGATGACGACGAAGGGCTTGCGCCACACCTGGATGTAGGTCTGGTAGCGGCCGCCGGCCGCGCGCGCGACATCCCTGTCTGTCGCCTCGTCACGCACCGGCAGCAGATGCGTGGCCAGCCCCTGCGCCAGGCGCTGCATCGAGGCCTGTTCGTCGTCCTCGCTGAGCGCCGTGCCTTCGCTCATGGCGCCGTAGGCCAGCGCATTCAAGGCCGATGCCGCGCGGCCGAAGTCCGCGGCCAACGCATTGTGCTCGCGGCGGTTATCGAGCTCCATGGCCTTCGACCAGTCCTCGGGAATCGCGTCGCCGCCCAGCTCGGTCGCCATGACGTAGCCATCGCTCGCCGTCACCATCGAGTAGGTATCGAAGCGACCCATGCGGCCCTCGGCGTCGGGTTCGTCGGCGACGAACTGCTGCGAAGCCTGCAGCTCGATGCCGTTGCCAAGGCTTGCCACCAGCACGCCGTCCTTCTGGCGATCAAGCTTCACGTCCCTGGCCGACTGCAGGTAGAAATCGGACACCTGCGCCGCATCGGGCGCGGCGTATGTCGTGGCATCGACGGTGACGCGCAGCGGGAGGTCCGATGCACCGGCGGCCTGCCTGGCCAACGCGGCAAGCGCCGACCGCTCGGCTGACAACGAGGCATGCAGGTCGGATGTCCCCAGGGCCTCGCCCAGCCCGGACAACAGCTGCATATGGGCGGAACCCTCCTTGTCCGTGAACTCGCCCGCCTGCGGCACCCAGTGCTTCGCGTACGGCTCGCCGCCCAGCGCCAGGGTGCGCGCCTCGGCGTCGATGACGCGAACGCTCAATGCGCCGGGCGCACCGGTCTTCTCGTCCAGCGACCTGCGCGCTTCGAAATACAGCTCGGTGCCGTTGACGTTGTAGACGCCAACCAGGCCCAACTCCGGATCGGCCAGGAAGAACTTGACGTTCCCCCGGGAAGACGCGGTGTCGATGCCGCCGCTGCCGACGTTGCCGGCGCCGGCGGAACCGGCCAGGGCCATGCCCGTGGCCAGCGTGATGCAGACTGCGATCCTGCCAATGCGATTCATGTGTGTTTCCCCAAGAGTGTGTTGTTGGACCACTGGAACGCGGACAACCAAGCAGCAACTCGACTTCGAGCTCCCGACACATGTCCCCGGACTGGCGTCCCACGGGGGGACTCACGGGCAGCTCATGAACGACTGTACACAAACTGCACAAGTGTGCATTTTGCACTGCAGCAGGCACGCGGCGCGGTCACCTTGCACACACCGCCGACGACGGTCTCCGAGGTTTCGCTACTCGGAGACCCGCTGCAGGCCGGCGTCCAGCCTGGCGTCGGCATCGGCGCCGCCATCCCGCGCCCACGCCTTCACCGCCCGGCCGAAGCGCGCGATCAGGACCATGTTGAAGAAGTGCATCACTCCCAGCACCAGCACGCTGATGCCCACGCGGGAGCCGACTTCGGGAATCAGGGCCACGGTGTCGACCTGCCAGTCGCCCAGCCGATAGCTGATGAAGCCCAGGTTGACCAGGTAGAAGCCGATGACCAGCAGGCGATTGGTGGAGGCGGCCAACTCCGTGTCCTGGCCGAAGCAACGGACCAGGAAGACCTCTCCGTTGGTGGACAGCGCGCGCGCCACCCAGATGGTCATTCCGATGGAGAGGGTGAGGTAGAGGCCGTAGGCAAGGTGGGTCATGACGAAGTCTCCGAGTTCAAGCATGGGTGTCGCTCCGGGTCTGGAACGACGCCAGCTTCAACCGGGCACCCGTCTCCGGGCCTCCTGAAAGATCATTCCGGAGCAGATCATCCGGAAAGAGCCGCCGGAACCACGCAGGATCAATGACTTGCCACTGTCCCGGATGATCAATCCGGAACGCCGCGCGCGCCCCCGCCCGCCAGCATCCGTTGCCGGTACGCGCCCGGCACCTCGCCCACCTGCTCCTTGAACGCCACGTAGAAGCTCGATTGCGAGTTGAAGCCCGAGGCCATGCCCACCGACAGCACCGACGCACGCGGCTCCTCCACCAGCATGCGTTGCGCGGTCTCCACCCGGTACCTGCGCACGAGCCGGGGGAAGCCCATGCCGAACTCGGTGTTGACCAGTTCCGACAGCTGGTGCGGGCTCAGGCCTAGCAGGTCGGCCACGGCAGCCAGGCTGAGCGCCTCGGCGCGGTGCACCTGGTCCTGCTCGAACACCTGCCGCAGCCGCGCGGCCATCGCCTCGCGGTCCACGCGGGCGAGCGTGGACTGGGCGTAGGCCACCGCCACCGCCTCGCGCGCCTTGGGCACCACGTCCGGCACCGCCAGCAGCAGCCAGCCGACCAGGCCGAAGCCGAGGGCGATCAGCGTCGCGTACGTGCGGGCGTAGATATCCCAGCCCAGCCCCCAGGGCGCCAGCACGCCCGCCGCCGCGACCACCACCGCCATCACCGCGAACAGCCCCAGCACCTTCAGCTCCAGCGCGAACCAGCGCCGCAGCGCGCGCAGGCGGTAGACGAGCGAGGACAGGTGCAGCGCGGCGGCGGCGCCCATCAGCAGCGCCGCCGGGATGGCCCAGGCAAGCGGCACCACGAGCGCGACCGCCAACACCAGCACCGGCTGTGCCCATTCGATGCGATGCCAGGCGCCGTCAGGTCGCAGCACACCCAGCAGCAGCCAGTAGAACCCCAGCGACTGCACGAACAGGACGACCACGTAGCGGCGCGCAGGCAGCGCCATACCCGCCTGCGCGACCATGTCCACGTGTCCCCACTGGGTCAGCGCGAGTCCTGCCAACATCACGAACCCGGCCACCCTCGACTGCCAGGGCAACGGCACGTCCCGGTAGCCACTGGCGAATGCGGCGGCGAGCAGCAGCGCCATGCCGAGCGAGAAGCCCACCATCATCTGCAGCATCGCAGTCCTGCCAGGACGGTCTGCACAAGGGATTGCTTCATTGTGCCGGTCCTTGAAGTCGGTCGCGGGAAGCGCCGGTGGGCGTCGCGACAGCCTAGCGGACCGTCATGCTTATGCCAGCACGCGATGATTCTCCAGCGTCACGACCCGATCGGGGCGACCGCCGCGCTGGATCAGTGCGGCCGTGCTGTCGCCCTTGACCACGACGCCGCGGGGGAACGCATAGCTGTCAAACGCAGTTGCGGGCGGCGACAGCATTGCAAGGGCGAACAACGCCATGAAGATCGGGATGCGCAAGGACATCAGTGCTTCCTTATCGGAACGGAGCAGCCTGCAGCATGACGGTCTCATCGCGCGAGACGCCGGCTGGACGACCCCTTCCGTTTCCGGTTTCAGAACATCGACAGTCCTGTCATTCGCGTGAAGCGATGCAGCGCATAGCGCCCAAGCAGTGAATTGCCCTTCTCGTCCAGACCAGGCGACCACACGCACAGGCCCATCACGCGTGGCACCACGGCGACGATGCCGCCGCCGACCCCACTCTTCGCGGGCAGGCCGACATAGAAGGCGAAATCCCCGGCGGCGTCGTACGTGCCCGCCGTCATCATCACCGAGTTGATGCGCGTGGCGCCTTCGGACGTGGTCACCTGCTCGCCCGACGCCCCGCAGCGGCCGCCATCGACCAGGAACTGCACGCTGCGCGCCAGGTCCACGCAGTCCATGCACAGCGAACACTGCAGGTAGTAGAAATCCAGCACGTCCTGCACGCTGTTGTGCAGGTTGTCGTAGCTGCGGATGAAGTTGGCCATCGCCACGTTGCGGTAGCCGCTCTCGCGCTCCGACTTCGCGACCACCTCGTCGGTACCGACTTGCGGATTGCCCGAGCGCGCCCGCATGAATTCCAGCAGCGTGCGCTCCGCATCCTTGAAGCTCGACAGGACCACGTCCGCGGTCACCAGGGCGCCGGCGTTCATGAACGGATTGCGCGGGATGCCCTTTTCGAGTTCCAGCTGGATCAGCGAGTTGTAGGGATCACCGGAGGGCTCACGATCCACCCGTGTCCACAGCTCGTCGCCGATCGCTTCCAGCGCCAGCGTCAGCGTGTACACCTTGGAAATGCTCTGGATCGAGAAGCGCTCGCGGGCATCGCCCACCTCGTGGACCTGGCCATCGAGCATCGCCAGCGCCATGCCGAAGCGGTCCTTCGGCACGTCGGCCAGCGGCGCGATGTAGTCCGCCACCTCACCCTCGCCAAAGCGTTTCCGCACCTCCTCGTTGATGGTGCCGAGGATGTCGTCCAGGTCGAGGCGACCGAGCTCGTCGGGATTCGGTGGAAGCTTGCGCATACGGTGTCCGGTGGGTGCGGATCAACTAATGTACGGCAACGTGCCAGGCCGCATGCCGCGTGGACACGCGTGACCCAAGTCCGCGGAATACCACTGCCCTGCCGTCGGCATCCCATTCGAAGGGCGCTTCGTCATAGGGACTGCGCAATGACGCGTCGCGCACGGCGGCCGCCATGTCGTCGCGCTGGATGCCGGCGCCGCGCAGGTTCGCGGCCAGCAGCACGGCGCGCCGTTCGCCTTCGAGATCTGATGTCCGCGCGATGTAGTTCGCATAGGTCGGCGGCGCCACGGAGGCCAGGACGACACCGACCAGGTTGTATGGCCGCAACCACTGCATCCCGCCCTCCTCCGGCTCGGGCAGGCGCTCGAGGGCCTGGCCGACTTCCAGGTACGGTAGCTCGGACATCGCGCCCAGGTGCACCATGCGCGCGGCGAACAGGTTGAGCGTCGCCTGCTCCTGGAACAACGGGCGCTGCAAGCGCTCGGCCAGCTCCCCCGACGCACCAGCCTGCGCTTCGGGCGACATGGCCATCCGCAGCGCGGCGCCGATGACCTGCCACTCGCCGCCAAGAGGGCGCGCAAGGGAGCGCTCGGCCAACGTCAGCGGCTGTCGCCAGGACCGCGGCACGGCCGCGTTGGCGAGATCCTGCGGAAGTTCGCGCAGGGCGAGATTGCCGAACGCGAAATTGCGCCTTACCGCGGCCACGGCAACCATCTTCGAAACCAACAGGTCCGACGAGGCCAGCACCTCGCGCCAGAACACAAGATCCCGCTCCAGGAGATCCCGCACCGCCGCCGGGTCCCGCGCCTGTGCCGGTTGCGACGCTGCGAGCAGGTGCAGCTTCTGGCCTTCCAACACGTGCTGATAGCCCGCCAGTGGCGTGTTCGCATCACCCGGAATCGCCTCCCGCCAGGCCACGGTGGCGAGCATCCGGCGATACCGGTCCAGCAGCCACTGCTCCGACGCCAGCCACTGCGCCAACGCGCCCGGATCGGCGTCCAACGCCTCCGCGCATGCCGGGAAGTCGTCTCCGCATGCCGCGGCCAGAGCGACGACCGCCGGGCTCCGGGCTGCGCGGTATTCCGCATTCCTGCCGGGCAACGCGGGATACCCGTCCGGGGCCGATGTTGAAACGAAGGTTTCGATGTATGCATTGCGGGCGCTGCCCAGCGCCACCGGATCCACGTCCGCCGTGGCGGCGATACCCAGCGCATGGATGTATCCGTTCGCGGCGTTGGCCAGCGGCGGGCGATCGCGCTTCATGGCGACCAGTTGCGCCGCATCCGCCGATGGCGGCTCGTCGTTCCAGTTGATGGCAAGCAGTGCCAGGTACGCGATGACCGGGAGCGCCACCAGCGCCGCCACCGCCCACGCAATCGACTGCATCATCCCTCTCGTCTTCATTCGCCGCTCCTTTGCGTCGTGCCATGTCAAGGACGCCAACCGATCGCCATTCGTGACCCGCGGGTTGTATTCTTGCCCAAAGGACAGGGGAGCCAAAGATGACGGACTGCTGTCCCTGCACCTCGCCAACCTGGGCGAATGAAGCGCCGAAGCGGTCGCGACCCTCGTGCTGGCTTCAGGGACCGCACTGCCACTGGCCGTCGAAGTCGCGACGGGCGCCGTCGGCGCGGTCATAGGTCAGCGTGGCGGGCCTGGGTGGCGACTCGCCGCCGGCCGTCGCAGGGCCCGTGGGCGTGATGCGCACGGTCTTGCCCGCGCCGCTGAAGCTCGCACCTTCGATCATGGCGTCGTAGCCACCGGGCGCGGCCACGGCCTCCACGTAGCTGCCAACCTTCACCACGCCGCGGCTCGGCGCGTCAGAAGCCACGTTGCCCTTCGCCAACAGCAGCGGCTCGCCTTCGATGAAGAAGCTGCAGCCAAGTTCACCGGCAAGCGCGGCCTCTTCGATCTCCGCAGCCGAAAGCGGGGTCAGCACGATGTCGGAGCCATCGCCCCCGACCGTCGCGTCGCCAGGCAGGGGCGTCGGCTGGCTGGCCGTGGTGTCGGCTCCGGAACAGCCGGCCATGAGCACTGCGAACACCGCGGCAAGCAGGGCGCTGCGCGACGCCTTGCCCACGCCGATCAATCGCTGCACGTCTGACATCGGGCGATCCGCTTCAGTACCTGGGGCATGGGAAGCTATCGCGCCATTCATTCCGGGAACGTGACGGCAGCTGTGCCGTCCACGATGTGTCAGACCGGTATGATGCCCACCGGCGCGGGACGCCATCATCGTCAGGGGGACTTCCATGTTGAGATCGATCGTATGGCTGGGGCTGGCCGGTGTCATCGTGGTCGGAACCTCGATGGGACGCGCGAAGACCGAGGCGCCACCGCCCGCGACGCAGCCGGCGACGCAGCAGGCAACGCTTCCGCAAACGCTCCGGAGGCGTCCGCCGGTGACGCCTGTCATCCGCATCGACGGGGACGTGGTTGGCGTGGCGGCCGGAGAGAGCGGAACGCTGACAGTGCATGTCGACGGACAGGTCGTAGGACAGGTCGCGGCGACAGCCGACGGCTTTGTCGTCGACGTGCCGGCATCGCCGTCGGGCATGGTCACGCTCGAGTATGCCCAGCCTGGCATCCACTTCATCTCGCCGCTGGGCTCGTATGCCCGGCTGGTCCGCATGGCAGGCGCCGATGGCAGGCTCACGCGGGACGAGTGCGAATGCACGCGCATCTCCGCGTTCAGCACCGCCCTGCAGCACGCCGCCGACATCGTGCTCGGCCATCCGCCGCGCAATGATGCGGAGTTCCGCAGGGCGGCGCGCCAGGTCGGGAATGACCTGACCAATGCGACGACCGCCCTGGCCCGCCTGGCCGCGGACCCCTCGCAGCTTCCGCCCACCCACGGCACCGGACTCGCCCTCCTGCGCGACCGGCCCGCCTTCGTGGAGTTTCTGTACGGCACGCACTTCATGCTGATCGATGACCCGGCGACCGCGCTGGAGTCGCTGCCGACCGCGGCGGTGAGCGGCCCCGACCTGCCCGAGCGCTTCGCGCTGCTGGGGCCGGCGCTGGACGTCGGCAGGCCGACAGCAACCACCGCCGTCGTGCTCGAGCGCGAAGGCAACGCGTTCCGGATGCACGCCGCCTCGGGCAGTTTTGGCGTCTCGCACGTGGGCACCGTGGACGACAATGCCCTGGTGATGGTGCCTGACGGCGAGATCGCCCTGGTCAACCCGAATTACATATGCCCCACTACGGGTGAAAGGACTGATCGACACTGGAAAGCAACCAGGGATGTCCTGCAGCGCCAGTGGGCGAGCGAAGGCCTGGAGATCTGGCGCCGGGTCGGCGAGAGCGAGGTCAGCTTCCCCGATTGTCCCGACATGCCGGGCTACGTCGAACGCTGGGCAAGCTTCATGCCGGCCTTCGACCTGGCCGACACCGGCGTCCTGACCAACGCACGCCGCTTCCTTGGCGACCGGGCCCTGCCCATGTTCTGCAGCACCGCGGGCGAGCACAACGGTGTTCCGCTGGGCGACTGCGGCTATGCCGTGCACCGCTTCTCGCGCGATGGCAGCGGCGAGGTCGTCGAACTGGGCAACAAGGTCGACTTCCACCTGCAGCCCGTCCAGGCCCACGGGCGGATGCCGTTCTCGTGGACGATGGGGACCGATGGCGCCATGCACGTCCAGGCCGGTGACGAACGCACGCGCTACTGGGTGCTCGATGGCGGTGACCGCACGGCGCTGGGCGTGGTCCATGTCGCCGATGCCGAACGCGAGACCGGCCACGCGAGCCTTGCCGGCTACAGCCCGATGATCCGCGTTGGCGTGACGGACAGCTACAACGCGGCCAACGTGCCAGGCGCATGGGGCTATGCCTCCTACGATCGCCTCACCACGCCGCATATCGACAGCGAGGCGAGCGAGGTGCGCATCCTGCGCGATGCTTCGGGCAGCTCCGTGCAATGGGAGGCCGGCTACACCGGATCGCTTGAGCGCTGGACGACCGCGGGGGGCCGCCTGTATTCCACCCGGTACTCCAGCTCGAACTGCCAGGCGCCGTCCGACGAGTGCCAACCGCAGATGGTGCGCTACTTCCGGCCGCTCGCGCGGGTCGGCGACCGCATCCATGGCATCGAAGAGATGTACTACTACGGCGGTACCGATAGCTCCGGCAACGCACTCCCTCCCACCGTCGTGTCGCGGCCGCAGTTCCACGAGCGCAGGGAGATGCCGGAAGACATGCCGGGCGACGGCGTGGTGACTCCGCGACCCGCGGCCGACAGGCGCGCGGTTCTGGCGAGGTAGCTGTGACCGCGGCTCGAACGGCGCGGTGCGAGCCCATGCGCTGGCCGTTTTCGGACCTGGAGTTGCCTACTGACAGTGGAGGACGTCGCCGGCGGCGGCGTCGATGGCAGGTTGCGGTTCACAGCCCGAACAGGCGGGCCGCGTTGCCGTGACGAACCTGCTCCTTCTCCGCGCTGGTCAGATCCAGCCGCTCCAGCGCATCCACCGCCGCGCCCAGGCCCATCTGCGGATAGTCGGAGCCCAGCAGCACGTGGTCGATGCCCACGTTGCGCAGGGTCCAGACGAACTCGTCCTCGATCGGCGAGCCCGGCGCCAGCAGCACCGGCCCGGAGATGTCGAAATACAGGTTGTCCATCGCGAACCCGTCGGCGGTCCGCGCCAGCGCCACGATGTTCCAGTAGCGGAAGTTCATCCCGCCGATGTGGGCGAGGATGAACTTCGTGCCCGAGACCCGCAGCACCAGGTTGAACAGCTTTTCGCTGTCGCCGGGCAGGATGTTGGCGTTGTCCGTCAGCACGACCATGTCCAGCTCCCCGGCCCGCCGTACCAACGTCTCAACCCTGGGATCGGAGACGTCGAAGTCCTGCGTGTGCGCGTGCAGCTTCAGCACCCGTACGCCTGCGGCGGCGACGCGCTCCAGCTCGGCGATCGCCGCGGCTTCGTCGTAGGGATGGACGGTGGCGATGGGCACCACCTGCGCATGCGCCTTGGCCAGTGCGATGACGCTGTCGTTGCCGGCGCGGATCGCGTCGAGATCGCCCTGGCGGGCCTGGTGGGGTCCGCCGAACCACATCGCACCGAGGCCGGCCAGCTCCAGTCCGGACGCCTCGACGCCCGCCAGGTATTCTTGGAGCGACGCTTCGCCATTGCGAAGGTGCACGTGTACGTCGAAGACGGGGCCTGACGCGGCCGCGCCACCAGTCAGCAGTATCAGCAAGAACAGCAGCACTCTTGGCATGGGTTTCTCCGGGATGGTCACGGGACGATACCGCAGGGCCGGCGCCCCTGATTTCACTGATTCGCGCCAAGACCTACAGCGAATCGCCCACAGATAGCCGCTTCCCAGCGTCTGCAATCAGTGGGCCGGCATATCGACTCAAGCCTCGCCGGGTTGGCTGGCGAAGCAGAAGCAGCGATCAGGCGACCGCGCCGCGCCGCGAGACCCAGGCATGGATCAGCCCGGCCTGGAAGAACTGGACCGGCGTGTCGAAGCCGCCGGAAGCGATGATGGATGCCACCTCCGCCGGCGGCAGGACCGCCACGTCCCGGGTGTAGGCGACGCGGGCGCGTTCGATGGCCTCTGCCGGCACCTCCGCCGCGGACATCATCCGCAGCCAGGCCGGCAGCAGCACCCCGTAAGCGGGCGAAGCCACGTCGGAGGCGAGGTCCGAACTCGCCAGCAGGCCGCCGGTGCGCAGGCGGGCGGCGATGTCGGCGAAGAAGCGCACGCGCTGCACGCGGTCGACAAGGAACTGCGACACCAGGAAACAGGTGGCGGCGTCGTAGTCCGCCCCGGCCGGCAGCGAGTCGACGAAGCCTTCGTGGAAGTGGCAGCGATCGGCAAACCCTTCCTCCGCGGCGCGCGCACGGCAGGCCTCGAGCATCCGACCCGATGGCTCCAGCGCGGTAAAGGTCCACTTCGGGAACGCCCGCGCCAGGTGCGCCATTTCCACGCCCGTGCCCACGCCCACGCACAGCACCCGTGCATCGGCAGGCAGCCCGGCGAGCATGGGATCGAGCAGGAAGTAGAGGCAGTCGCGGATGGCGGCGGTGCGCGACCACTGCTGGTCGTAGCCCGGCGCCTGCTGGTCGAACAGTTCGACGATCTGGGTAGCATCCATGCAGGCGATGTTAACCGCCCGCAGGCTACAGCCGGAACCGACCGGGGGGCGGGCTGGGCTATTCTCCAGTCGGGGAACGGGGTGTCGGCGGTGTTCGAAATCTCGCGGTGAGGCCGGGTGCAGGCGCGGGGGCAAGGCGGGCCGATGCCCGCCCTCCCCGGTGACGGTCAGTCGTCCTGCGTGCAGCCCAGCGAGACCCGGGCATGCGGATAGCCGGTCGCCGGGTCGATCCATTCATCGAGGACGGTGATGTCCTGGTCGGACTGGCCCCAGCTCAGGTAGCACTTCCTGTCGGCGTCGCGCCACGCGTTGTCGACCGCCTCTTCGGCGCTGCGACCGTAGGACTCGCCGATCACCTGGATGTAGTGCCGCGCAGCCATCGCGTCCGCGCTGTAGCCGGCGGCCATCAGGACGACCGCCGCAGAAAGGGTCCACTTGTTCATCGCACTCTCCTTGCTTGGTTGGGAGCCCCCACCCTAATCCAGCGCCAATGGCGCGAACCGTGCACAACGCATGAAATATCGATGACAAGCATGACCCGGATCCCGTTTCCGGCTTCCGACACCAACACACTGGATCGATGCCGGCATATAGCTTAATGACGCTCCGGCCTCCTTACACTCCGCGCCGGGCTAGCTCGGGCAATCAATCGTCATCCGGCTCCTGCCCGAGGACCGAATACTCGGCATCGCGCACGCACTTCTGCGCCTCATCAAGGCTGTCGAAGTCGTCGACGGTCAAAACGCCCCAGCCGTTGCCTGTCACCCCGACCCACAAGTAGCGGACTTCGCCCGGCTCGGTGTTGATGGTCATGAAGCCGCCGCTGCCCGAGCTCATTCCGTCATGACGCAGGAGCACGCCCTGCTGTCCCGGCTCGAGCTCGGCATGCACGAAGCTGTTCGTCTTCAAGGTGCCGATCGGGGTGTTGTTGACAAACACCACAGTCTTCACGCCGCGCGCTACCAGCAGCGCCGACTCGCGGCACACGTACAGGCTGGTCTTGCCGGCCACGGGCTCGAAACGCTTCAGGTGATCGGAACGACTGGCGTCGCCCGGCTGGTATGTCGCACAGGCAGACAGGGCAAGCGCGGCCGTCGTCACGGTGGCAATAGCAAGATATCGCATGATTTTCCCCATTGAGAATTGAAAGAGCCCGCGTAGAGGCAGAAGCAACAAAATCAATCACGTCGCTATGGCGTGCCATGCACACGCCGCCGCGGATCCACCGGCAGCTCGGGCGTGGTTTCGCCAAGTATCTCCATGGACTCGGCATTCCGCCGACGCCACTCTTGAACATCCCGCGGAGCCGGCTGATGAACAATCGCCGCTTGCGCCTCCCGCTGCTGCATCCTTTGCCTGTCCGCCCTTGGCGGAGCTGACTCCTGCGGTGCAGAGCGGCTTGTGGCAGCGTGCGACGCCGGCGCCATGTTCCGAACCGCCCGCTGCAGATACATGGTCCCGAAGTAGATGAGCGCCAATGCCAGAACGAATTTGATCAGGATCGCCCCCAGCCCCGCCCATGCACTGGCGGCAACAATTGACCTTCCACGTCCCTTTCCGCCGTGCCGGACGCGATCCTCGGCGGCCGAGATCAACCGCTCGGCGGCGTAGGAACCAAATGTGGCGGGCGAAGCCCGCCATCCATCGAGCTGCCCCCGTTCCTGTCCGGGCGCGCCTCGGCCATCTCCGTAAAGCGGCCCCAACATCTCGCGCAAGTCGTCGCCGTCGATCAGCTGGACGTGACCGTGGCGACTTGCTGCCTCGATGGCGGCCTTTGTGAATTCGCCACTGGTCACCAGGATCGCGCCAGTGGCCTGCTCGTTCACCATGATGCCGAGCAGCTGGTGGACCTCGTTGTGCGGCACCTTGTACGCGTTCCAATGCTTGCACTGGACAACGATGATGTCCGTGTCCCGGCGCAGCCGGAGGTCCACCCCACCGTCGAAGCGCGTGCGCCGCGCCCCCGTGCCGCAGTGATCGACCGCGTAGCCCTGGCCGCGGTAATAGTCCGCCAACAGCTGTTCGATCCGCTCCCAGGCTTCCCCTGCCAGAGCATCCTTGCGGCGCGCTTTGACGCGCTTCAGCCCGATGTCCATGCTTCCCCCCCGGTCTTCCCTTAGCGGGAAGCAGGCAACGTGCCAATGAGAGGGCCAGCAGAGTCGGAATCTCCCGCGCGCTCCAAGTCACGCCAGTGATGTCCGGCACCGTGGTTTCCTGCTCAATAAGGTGTCGCCCTGCGCTCCCTCTGCAGCCGCGCGGCCTCGGTCCACCACGCCAGGTCATCCGCGAAGCGGGCAAAGCTCCTTTCAAGCGACTTGCCGGCCGCATCGACTGGTTGCCCTTGATCGTCCAGGGTCTTTGCAATCGGTCCGACTTCCACGGTGCTTGAGATCACCACCATGCCCATTTCCGACAAGGTGCCGTGCCAGGCGACGTTCGCGCGCGCACCGGCCAGACGCCCCGCCGAATAGCTGACCACGCCGGCGGGACGCCAGAACCACTCCTCCAGGAAATGATCGGTCAGGTTCTTCAGGCCCGGCTGCATGCCCCAGTTGTACTCACCGGTGACGAACACGAAGCCGTCGGCGCCGCGGATCTTGCCGGCCAGCGCCTCCATCGCCTCCGGCGCCTGGCCCTTCGGATACTCCTTGTACATGCGGTCGAGCATCGGCAGACCCACCGCCTTGGCGTCGATCAGCTCGGCGTCGATGCCGCGCGCCTGCAGCGTGCGCACGCAGTAGTGAGCCAGGCGGATGCCCATGCGGTCGCTGCGGTAGGAGCCGTAGAACACCAGGATGCCTTCGGACATGACCTTGCCTTGGGGGTAGTGAAAGCGTCCCGAAGCATGCCTGATGCGCGACGCCCGGGCGCGCCTTCAATCCAACACCCCCGCAAACGGCTCCCGGCGAAGTCGATGCTGCCGGCGTCATCAGATAGCGCTGCGCCGTGGCCCGTTTGAATCACGCGAGAACACGGCAACGTTGCCGGTGAGGTGACCACGGCGTTGGCTATGCTTCATGGGAGGCGTCGCTGCCGCCACGCCCTGCCCTGAGGACTACACATGGATCGTCGCCGCTTCCTTGGCGTGAGTGGAGCTGCCGCCGCGTCGCCGATGTTGGCCGCACTCGGCACACCCGCCACGGCAAGCGCCACCGCGACATTGTTCAAGCGCGTGAACTTCGCGTCCGACGGGCTTGGGCTCAGCCCCGCCGAGTACGCAGCACTGTTGGGCGAGGTCGTGGCGGAGGACGGCTTCAAACCCGACTACTACTCCCAAGGCGGCGTCATCCGTGAACTGGAGCGCAAGTTCGCCCGGCTGCTCAGCAAGGAAGACGCGATCTACCTGCCCACCGGAACGCTGGCGAACCACCTCGCGGTGCGCAAGCTCGCCGGGGACGATCGTCGCGTGCTCGTGCAGGCGGAAAGCCACTTCTACAACGACAGCGGCGACTGCGCGCAGACCCTGAGCGGGCTGAACCTCGTGCCCCTGGCCGAAGGAGGCAGCACCCTTCCCATCGAGGAAGTGGAGCGCTGGCTGGCGCGCTCCGATACCGGTCGGGTCGAGACCCGCGTCGGCGTCATCGCTATCGAGTCGCCGGTGCGTCGGCGCCATCACGAAATGGCCGACTTCGATGAACTCCGCCGCGTCAGCAGCCTCGCCCGCGAGCGCGGCATCCGCCTGCACCTGGACGGGGCGCGGATGTTCAACCTGCCACTCCACTCGGGCAAGAGTCTCCACGAGTACAGCGCGCTGTTCGACACCGTGTACGTCTCGCTGTGGAAGCACTTCAACGCCGCCTCCGGCGCGATCCTCGCAGGGGATGCCGGGTTCATCGACGGCTTGCACCACCAGCGGCGCATGTTCGGCGGCGCCCTGCCGCATGCTTGGCCTGCGGCCGCGGTGGCATTGCGGTTCGTCGACGGCTACGTGGAGGACTACGCGAAGTCCTGGCAGGTCGCTGACCGGCTGATCGCACTGCTGCAGGACGACAGCCGGTTCTCGTTCGAAAAGCTCCCACAGGGCACCAGCCGCTTCTTCATGACAGCGACAGGTATCACGCCGGACCTCTTCCGCGAACGTCTCGCAAAGCAGGGCGTTGTCCTGTCCCGCGGCCATCCGGACACCGGTCGGTTTGCGATGGAGGTCAATGCGTCGCTGCTGCGGGTATCAGCGGAATCCCTGGCCGGGAAGTTCATTGAAGCGACTGGTGGTCGGACAGATTGATCAGAGCCGGAATGCGCCTCACAAGGTTGAACAAGCGGTATCGTTGTTGAACGATGCCCGCATATAGTTTAATAACGCCTTGGCCTATTAAACATTGGCCCACCCTCATGCGCAGATCCGACTTCGCCCCAAAGCTGCATCCCCACCTGGTCAAGTGCGACGACCTTCCGCACTGCCACGCGCTGGTCGCCCCGCCCACCCCGCGCCGGTTGCCCGAGGGGGCCGCGGTCGGTCGGGAGCTTTCAGAAGCGATGCTGGCGCTGGAACGGCTGAAGGCCACCGTCCGCCACCTGCCCAACGTGGACATGATCACGCGCACCCTGGCCCGTCGCGAAGCGGTGCAGAGCTCCCAGATCGAAGGCACGCGCACGCAGCTGCAGGAGCTGTTCGAGTACGAGGCCACGCACTCCAGCGACGGGCTGCCCGCCGACACCACGGTGACGGAACGCTACGTACAGGCACTGGATCTCGGCCTCGGCGCCGTCCGCCGGGCCGGCGCCCGCCAGGCGCTGGATCTGGACCTGGTGCGGGCGATGCACCGCACCTTGATGCAGGACGCGCCCGCAGCCGTGCGTCCCGGCCAGTTCCGGGACATCCAGGCATGGATCGGCAGCGGGCGGATCGAGAACGCCACGTTCGTTCCCGCACCGCCCTCGCGAATCACCGCGTGCATGGAAGAGCTTGAAGCCTCGATGCTCCAGTACGCACCCCGGGAGGATGAACAGTGGACCCTGTCGCCGGTGGCGCAGATCGCCATCGCGCACGCACAGTTCGAGACCATCCACCCCTTTGCCGACGGCAACGGCCGCACCGGGCGCCTGCTCATGCCGGTCATGCTGGCAGCCGAGGGATACCCGCCGCTGTACCTGTCCGGCACCCTGCTGCGACACAGGCGCGCGTACTACGATGCCCTGGCGGACATCCAGCTGCGCTGGGACTGGACGCCTTGGCTGAGGCTGCTCGGCCGCGCCGTGCTCGAGTCCTGCGACAGCGCGATCACGATCGCCAACGACCTCGAATTGATCCGGGCAGACTGGGCGGGCCGACTCAGCGGGCTGCGAGCCGATGCCACCGCGCACCGGTTGCCCACGTACCTGCTGGGCCACCCGGTCGTCACCGTCAACAAGGTGGCCGATGCGCACGGCATCTCGTTCGTGGCAGCCAGCCGCGCCATCAACCAGCTGGTGGAACGGAAGATCCTGAGGGAACCGACACAGCGCAGGAACCGGGTGTTCCATGCGGCGGAGGTGCTTGCGCGGTTGGAGCGCGAGTAGGCCCTCAATCCGCCACACCTCCAAACGGCTCCGGCCCATCGATATCCACCCCCAGCACCCGCGCCATGCCCTCCTCGCTGCGGTCGGTCGCGAACTCCACCCACAGCGGCAGGTGGTCGCTGATGCGCGGTGAGACCTGGCTTCTCCTGCGCGGTGAAGCGGGCGATGCGCCGCAGCTCGGGCAGGCGGTCGGCGGGGACGTCGGTGAGCAGCACCGCCCAGTGCGGCCCGAGGAAGTGCGTCATCAGATGGTGCAGCGCGGTGGTGTCGCGCAGCACCTCCTGCAGCGCGATCACGTCGAAGCAGCGGACCACCTCGGCGATGAGGGCCAGCGCCCGCAAGTTGCGCTTGGGGCTGTCGGGGTTCTCCGACCAGTCGGGATGGAAGCCGCCGAACTTCTGGATGTTCCAGGTGCCGACGATGATGTTGGCATCGGTGCGGCGTGGGGGCAGCAGCGCTCGGCTTGGACAACGTGCCGGCGGACGGAAAGTGGCCGCGCTACGGACAGGCGGACAGTGCCGCCAGCGGACGCCCCATCGAAGGGCGGTATCCTTCCCGCAGGATCAGGGGAGTGGACGATGTCGATGAAGAACACCAATGCCCTCAGTGGCGCGTACGCGGCGATAGCATGACGGATGATGACTTCAAGGCGCTGCACGAGCGCGCCTACGCGGCGATGGACCGCGGAGCGCTGGTCGACGCATCGCGCGACTTCGACGCCCTGCTGCAGCTTGAGCCCAGCGACGTCCACTACCACTACATGCGCGGGCTCGCACACAAGTACATGCTGGATTGGGCGATATCGCTCAGGCACAACCTGCGTTCGATCGAACTGGCCGATGAGGCGAACCAAGCGCCGCTCTGGAACGCAGCGATCGCAGCCACAGGCCTTGGCGACTGGCCCGAGGCGCGAAAGCTCTGGGCTGCGTGCGGCATCAATGTTCCCGAGGGCGTAGGGCCCATCGAAGACGACTACGGCATCGCCGTGGTCCGGCTCAATCCATGGCACGGCGGAGAAACCGTGTTTGCCCGCCGGATCGACCCGGCGCGCGCGCGGCTGCTGAACGTGCCGCTCCAGGAGAGCGGCCACCGCTTCGGCGACATCGTATTGCACGACGGCGCGACCACCGGCCATCGTTTCGATGGACAACACCAGGTCCCCGTGTTCAATGAACTCTCTCGCCTGATCCCGTCTGATTTCCAGACATTCGTGGCGTTCGTCAACTGTGAAAGCAGTCAGGAGCTGCGCCCGCTGCTGGAAGCCACTGCTCCCGGCATCGGGTACACGGAGGACTGGACGGAAACCGTGCGCCATTACTGCATGCGCTGCAGCTACGGTGCCCCGCATCGACACGACAGAGACGACGAGAAGGACTGGCAGCCCGACCGGAACCTCGGTATCGCCTCGCAGAGCCGGAAATCGGTGGAGAAGCTGCTTGGAGACTGGGCCGCGTCGGGCCGGAACCGCTACATCCAGGGCATCGAGACTCGTGAAGTCGAGCCCCCATCGCGTGAGGACGGACATGTGTGGTGGCGCGGACCAGAAGAAGAAGATGAAGAAGAAGCTACGGACGCCTAAACACGGGGCAAGCCTCGCGTGACACACGAAGCCACCACACTGAGCGAAGCTCCAGTCTCCTAGGCACGCAATGCCTTATGAAATGCGCAGCACCGCCCGGATGCGTGCGGGAAAAGCGACAGGACAACGTGTAATCCCGCTACAACTCACAGTTCGGCGAAAGGGAGGCGTCCCAGCGGCCGGCGGCGATGCGCATCCGCGCCACCAGCACCTCGAGCGAGCCCCACGGCGGCGGCTTCGCCTCTCCCGCGTGGATCGCCCGCAGCCCAACGAACTCATGGAAGGCATGGTCGAGCTCCGACGGCCCCTCGCCCACCGCCTCCCAGTGCTCACCGCACAGCGACGGCACCCGCACCTGCTCCGCGACGAACTGGTCGCCCCATTCCAGGCAGCCGCGGATGGCGGCCTCTGCCTCATCGCTGGCCCCGGCCAGCAGCAGCCGTCCGTGCGTCTTGAAGTTGCCGGCGTCGCGGTACATGTATTCGAAGATGCTGAAACTCGCTGTCCCGATGACACCGCTCATTTCCATCCCCTTTGTCAGAACGGGCAAGCTTGGGCAGGTGCGGTCGCAGAACGTGCGACCCGGGGCTCGGCCCCGGGCCTTTTTCTATCCGCCGATCGGTGTACCCTGGCGCGGCGGCAAAAGGGGAGCGCCATGGGGTATTGGTGGATCAACCACAAGCAGACGCGCGAGCACGAAGCGCAAGGCGGCATTTGCCATGCCCAGCGCCCCCTGCGCGAAACACCTACCGATTCAAATCAGCAGTAGGACCTTCGCAGCGCCATGCAACGGCTTCAACCGCTCTTAGACCTGCCTTATGAAGTTGGCGCTCTCTACAACCGCCAACAGGAGATCCATGGCCGCCTTGGCGGGCAGATGCAGGGCGGAATCTCAACGCCTGCAAACTCACCGTTTGTCATCCTGTTCACCGGCGAGGCGGGCGCCCAACATGGGTACCGCGACCACTGGGAGGACGAATCGGGCGAGAACATTCTCCACTACTACGGCGAGGGCCAAGAGGGAGATATGCAGGATACGCGCGGCAACCGCGCGATCCGTCAGCATGTGGAGAAGAACCAAAGGCTGCTCATCTTCCAGAGCCTCGGGAAAGGACAGCCCTACCGATTCCTCGGCGAATTTCGTTGCATCCATACCTACGTGGAAGACAACGTCCCGGCGACCCGGGGTCCTCCGCGCAAAGCCATCGTTTTCAAACTGAAACCCGTAGAGGCGGATTTCAGCCCATTCCTGGACGTTGTGGCGGAGCAATCCCGAACTGGCATCGACCTCTCGGCAACCGTCTCCGTCCAGCTGAGCGCGATCAGAGTGAAGCAATCACTTTTCAAACGACGGCTTTTGGACGTTGAAAAGCGATGCCGTCTTACTGGCGTTGCAGACCTTCGCTTTCTCCGCGCGAGCCACATCAAGCCCTGGTCGAAATGCACAAGCGGGGACGAACGTGTGGATGGTGCCAATGGGCTGCTGCTAACCCCGCACGCAGATCTGCTTTTCGACCGGGGCTGGATCACCTTCGAGGACAGTGGCGCGCTTGTGCGTTCAGATCACCTTCCCAAAGAGGTGATTGAGCGCATCGGACTGGACCTGAACAAAGGTCGCCGCTGCGGCGGTTTCAGCGGCGAACAAAGGTCCTATCTCGACTATCACCGGAATGCGGTGTTTGAGAAGAACTTCAAGGAACCGCACGACGCTCTGTCGAACCTACTATCGTCGGAAGGGTACTAGTTAGTGGATTGATGCGGTGGCTACCGCGCTTTGGGCTACATATTCCGCCGATACTCCCCACCCACGTCATACAGCGCATGGCTGATCTGCCCCAGGCTATGCGTCTTCACCGCTTCCATCAGCGCCTCGAACACATTGCGCCTCTCCCGCGCCGTGTTCTGAAGGTACGCGAGGCCATGGCCGTCATGCACCACCTCCGGCTCTTCATCCGCCGCCGCCTGATGCGCATGTGACGTTTCGCCGGCCGGCGCCAGGGCGTTGCGCCCCTGCTGCCACAGCTCCACGTTGGCGATCTGCTGGCCCTTCTCTTCTTCCGTGCTGCGGATCAGTTCGATCTCGGTGGCGATCTCGCCGGCGTGCTCCTTCGGCAGGAACGTGTTCACGCCCACCAGCGGCAGGCTGCCGTCGTGCTTCTTGTGTTCGTAGTACAGGCTCTCTTCCTGGATCTTGCCGCGCTGGTACATGGTGTCCATGGCGCCCAGCACGCCGCCGCGCTCGCTGATGGCTTCGAACTCCTTGTACACGGCCTCTTCCACCATGCCGGTCAGGTAGTCGACGGCAAAGCTGCCCTGCCAGGGGTTCTCGTTGAAGTTGAGCCCCAGCTCCTTGTTGATGATCATCTGGATGGCCACGGCGCGGCGCACGCTCTCTTCGGTGGGCGTGGTGATGGCTTCGTCGTAGGCGTTGGTGTGCAGGGAGTTGCAGTTGTCGAACAGCGCGTACAGCGCCTGCAGCGTGGTGCGGATGTCGTTGAACTGGATCTCCTGCGCGTGCAGGCTGCGGCCGCTGGTCTGGATGTGGTACTTCATCATCTGGCTGCGCTCGTTGGCGCCATAGCGCTCGCGCATGGCGCGCGCCCAGATGCGGCGGGCCACGCGGCCGATCACGGTGTACTCGGGGTCCATGCCGTTGGAGAAGAAGAACGACAGGTTGGGCGCAAAGTCGTCGATCTTCATGCCGCGCGCCAGGTAGTACTCGACGATGGTGAAGCCGTTGCTGAGCGTAAAGGCGAGCTGGCTGATCGGGTTCGCGCCGGCTTCGGCGATGTGGTACCCGCTGATGCTCACCGAGTAGAAGTTGCGCACGCCGTTGTCGACGAAGTACTGCTGGATGTCGCCCATCATGCGCAGGGCGAACTCGGTGCTGAAGATGCAGGTGTTCTGCGCCTGGTCCTCTTTCAGGATGTCGGCCTGCACGGTGCCGCGCACGGTCTTGAGCGTTTCGGCCTTGATGCGGGCGTAGGTTTCGGCATCCACCATCTCGTTGCCGGTGACGCCCAGCAAGCCCAGGCCGAGGCCGTCGTTGGTGGGCGGCAGTTCGCCGTGGTAGCGCGGGCGCTCCTTGCCTTCAAACACCTTTGCGAGCTTCTGTTCGGCGGCGGCCCAGCGCGCGGGGTCGGCCTTCAGATGCTTCTCCACCTGCTGGTCGACGGCGCAGTTCATGAACATCGCCAGGATCATCGGCGCGGGGCCGTTGATGGTCATCGACACGCTGGTGGTCGGCGCGCACAGGTCGAAGCCGGAATACAGCTTCTTCATGTCGTCGAGCGTGGGCACGTTGACGCCGGAGTTGCCGATCTTGCCGTAGATGTCCGGGCGCGGCGCGGGGTCTTCGCCGTACAGCGTGACCGAGTCGAAGGCGGTGGACAGGCGCGCGGCGGGCTGGCCGACGGAGAGGTAATGGAAGCGACGGTTGGTGCGCTCGGGCGTGCCTTCGCCGGCGAACATGCGGATCGGGTCCTCGCCAACGCGGCGGTACGGGTAGACGCCGCCGGTGTAGGGGTAGCTGCCGGGCAGGTTCTCCTTGCCCAGGAAGGTCAGCAGCTCGCCCCAGCTCTTGTAGGTGGGCGCGGCGATCTTGGGGATCTTCTGGTGGCTCAGGGACTCGCGGTAATTCTCGACGCGGATCGCTTTGCCGCGCACTTCGTATTCGGTGACCTCGTCGGTGATCGACTTCAGCCGCTGCGGCCAGGCGCGCAGCAGGTTCAACGAATCCGGCGTGAGCGACTGCAGCGCGTCGTTGTAGCGCTGGCGGAGCGTCAGGAGGCTGCGGTCACTCGCGCCTTCGGGCGCCACGTCGGCGGCGGCGTAAAGGTCCAGCGCGTTCGGCAGCCTCTCATCGCCGAGCTCGTGCAGCGACTGCCAGAACGCCTGCGCGCGGTCCGCAGCCTCGGCCTGCTTCTCGATGCTGGCGTTGATGGCCCTGCCCTGCTCGGCGATTTCGGCCAGGTAGCGCACGCGGGCGCCGGGAATCAGCACGGTGGCGCGCGGCTCTTTCAGCGTTGTGTCGAGGTTCGGGGTCCAGCGTTCGGCCGGCAGCGACAGCTTCTCGCGCAGAAGGCGGCACAGGTTGGCGAACATCCAGCTGATGCCGGGGTCGTTGAATTGGCTGGCGATGGTGGGATAGACCGGGACGTCCTCGTCGGCGGTCTTGAACGCGACGCGGTTGCGCTTCCACTGCTTGCGGATGTCGCGCAGGGCGTCTTCGGCGCCGCGCTTGTCGTACTTGTTGAGCACGATCAGCTCGGCGAAGTCGATCATGTCGATCTTCTCGAGCTGGCTGGCGGCGCCGTAGTCCGAGGTCATGACGTACATCGGGAAGTCGACCATGTCGACGATCTCCGAGTCCGACTGGCCGATGCCGGCGGTCTCCACGATCACCAGGCCAAAGCCCAGGCCCCTCAGGTAGGCGATGCAGTCCTTGAGCACGGCGTTGGTGGCCACGTTCTGGCGGCGCGTGGCCATCGAGCGCATGTACACGCGATGGGACCGCAAGGAGTTCATGCGGATGCGGTCGCCGAGCAGCGCGCCGCCGGTGCGGCGGCGGGTCGGGTCCACCGAGACCACGGCGATGCGCAGCTCGGGGAAACTGGCCAGGAACCGGTTCAGCAGTTCATCCGTCACCGACGACTTGCCGGCGCCGCCGGTGCCGGTGATGCCGATCACCGGCGCGTGCGTGCCGACGTCCCACTGCTTGCGCAGGGCGGTCAATTCGGACTCGCTGTAGGTGCCGGCCTCGATCGCCGACAGCGCATGGCCGATGGCGACCTGGTCCGGGTCCGCGTGCGACGGGCCGATGCGGGCGACAACGTCGCTTACCGGTGGCAGGTGCGCCTGCCCGCGCTGCTCGCGGGCGGCGGTGACGCGCGCCACCACGTCCTCGATCATCTCCACCAGGCCCAGCTTCATGCCGTCGTTGGGGTGATAGATGCGCTCGACGCCGTAGTCCTGCAGCTCGCGGATCTCTTCCGGGGTGATGGTGCCGCCGCCGCCGGCGACCACGCGGATGTGGCCGGCGCCGTGCTCGCGCAGCATGTCGACCATGTACTTCATGTACTCGACGTGCCCGCCCTGGTAGCTGGACAGCGCGATGGCGTCGGCATCCTCCTGCAGCGCAGCGCGCACCACGTCTTCCACCGAGCGGTTGTGGCCAAGGTGGATGACCTCCGCGCCCTGGGACTGGATCAGGCGCCGCATGATGTTGATCGCGGCGTCGTGGCCGTCGAACAGGCTGGCGGCGGTGACAAAGCGCAGCGGTGCGGCTTCGGCGCGGGCGGTGGCGATCGGGTGGCTGGCGGGGACGCTCATGAGGCAGTTCCAGGGGCGAAAACGGATTCATTCGATTGTAACCCGCGCCCCTGCAGGCGCTTCCGCGTGACGATCGGCCCGGGAAACGGCCTGCCCCGCCTGCCTAGAGTGGCGCCTGCTCCCGTCCGGAACATGCCGATGACCCTCACGTCGCTCCTGCGCTCCCTTGCCGTAGCCGGCGCGCTCGTCACGGCCGCCTTTCCGGCGTCCGCCGCCCCGCCCGAGCCCCTGTCCGTGGAAGCCACCGAGGCGCTCGCCGCCATCGAACGCGCCGGGCGCGACAGCCACAGCGATGCGCTGCTGGTGATGCGCGATGGCGACGTCCTGCTCGAGCAGTACGGCGAAGGCAAGCGCGGGCCGATCGAGCTGATGTCGGCCACCAAGTCGGTGGTGGCGCTGGGCATCGGCCTGCTGCTGGCCGATGGCCATCTGGACTCGCTCGATGCGCCGGTGTCCACCTGGTATCCGGAGTGGCGCCAGGGCCGCAAGGCCGACATCACCGTGCGCATGCTGCTCGACCACACCTCGGGCCTGCAGAACAGCCCCAACGCCGGCGCCGAGATCTATCCCGCGCCGGACGTGGTGCAGCTTGCGCTCGCTGCCGAGCTCACCACCGCGCCAGGCGAGGCGTTCGCCTACAACAACAAGGCCACCAACCTGTTTGCCGGGGTGATCCACCGCGCTTCCGGGCAGCCGATGGACCAGTACCTGGGATCGCGCCTGTTCGCGCCGCTGGGCATGCAGGCCGGTGAGTGGCATCGCGACGACGCAGGCAACCCGCATGCCATGGCCGGCCTGCCCCTGAGCGCGCGCGATGCGGCGAGGCTCGGCCAGCTGCTGCTCGATGGCGGCCGACTTGCCGATGGCACGCGACTGCTGCCGGAAGGATTCGTGGACGACCTGTTCGCACCGTCCGCCCACTCCCAGCGCGTGGGCCTGTTGTGGTGGCGCCTGCCGGAATGGGAGCGCGTCACCCTGCGCGACGACGCCGCCGATCGCATGGCCGCGAAAGGCGTGGATGCCGGACTCATCACGGCCCTGGAAACGCTCGACGGCCGCATCTTCGGCAGCGTGACTGACGCCCTGCAGGCCGCGCTTGGGGACGACTACGCCGATCGCTACATGCCCGGTATCGCCGCGCGCGACCTGAAGCGGGCGGACCTGTTCGACGAGACCCTGGGCCCGGTGGTGGCGTACGAGGCCAATGGCTACCTGGGCCAGTACATCGTGGTGGTGCCGGAGCAACGCCTGGTCGCGGTGCGGCAGATCCGCAGCCGCGAAGCCAAGGGCACGCACCCGGCCGACAGCGGCTACGCACGCTTCTCCCGCGATGTGATCGCGCTGGGGCAGGCGCTGGCCGGCGACACGCTCAATGAGCTTGCCCAGGCCATGGGCGCTGACCTGCACCTGCCGGCGATCGCCCACGACGAGCACGACCGTGTCTACGCGATGCCGCTGGGCAAAGCCGCGACAGCGCGGGCGCAGGACGCGCCCGACGCTCGGTAGCCGCCGGCGCCGGCCAGAGCGCCCCTGACTGCACCCAACCCCGCCCCGCCTACGAACCCACCTCCACCGACCCCTCCAGCACCCGATTGCGATGCCCTTCCAGCGCACCCGCCGTGCGCTTCACGCCCACATCCGCACCCCCCGCCGCCCGGCCGAGGATGAACGCGATCAAGGCCTGCACCGTCGCCGGGTCATCATCGAAACCGCCGTGCGTGGTGGCGCGCGATGCACCGGCATCCCCCAGCGGCCGGTCGTTCGGCGCCTGCACCCACGCCAGCCGCCCGCGCGCGATCAGGTCCCCCACGCGCTCGTGGCCCCAGGCCTGGTCGGCGGGTGTCGCGGCCTCGATGAAGCGCGCCATGCCGGCGATCGGCGTGCCCTGGCGCAGGCGGCTGTCGATCCAGCTGCGCGGCTGCTTCTCGAACGCGCGCGCCACCAGGTACAGCAGCGACTTGTTGTAGATGCGCAGGCAGTGGTCGTCCTGCTCGGCGCTGTCGGTGAGGGTGAAGAGCGACGCCCGCGCCACCGCGCGTGATGAGATCGCCGGGACATAGGCCTGGATGAAGGTGTCCATGTCGACCGCCGGCGCCCACAGGGTGAGGCTGGCCAACCGCCCGCCCATGCCGAGCATGCCGCGCGCGGGGCCACCGATGACCTGGCCGGGGCGCGTGAACAGCTGCACCAGCGGCGCCATCAGGATGCTGCCGGCGCTGTGGGCTGCGACGTGGATCTCCACCGAGGGATCTTCGCGCCGCCATTCGTCGAGCAGGCGCGCGACCTGCGCCGCGCCACCGTGCTCGATGGTGCCGCCGCCGGCCTGCAGGCGCACGGCGGTGGTGGCCAGCAGCGCGTTCTCCTTCATCTCGTCCCACACCGCCTTGCCGCCGATGGCGCGCGCCAGCGGCTCGATGGTGTCGTCGAGGCGGTCGAGCAGCAGGTCGCGGGCCGTGTCGAACAGGCCTTCGCTGCGCGGGCGCGCGGCGTCTTTCAGGATGTTGCCGAGCGTGGTCCAGAGATCGGTCTTCCAGACGAAGCACAGCGGGTAGATCTCCTCGCGCAGCATGGCTTCGCGGTAATCGGCCACGCGCTGGATGGCGGCGTCCTCGGGCACCAGGCCGCCGTGGGCGTACAGCAGCACGCGCTTCTTCTTCCAGCCGGCGGTGGCCGCGCGCATGTCGCGGCGCACGATGTTGCGCACGTCGTCCTGGGTGCAGGCGAAGCGGCCCTCGCAGCGCAGCGCGCCGTTGTTGCCCAGGCTGATGATGTGCGGGCGCAGGTCGGGCTGGGAATAACCCACCGACTGCCGGCCCAGCGGCGAGTTGCTGACCGCGGCGGAACTCGCGCGGTCGAGCTCTACCGGCACCGCCAGCCGCGCCACCCAGACGTCGCTGCCGCGCTCCAGCCACTCGTCGTAGCTGACGTGGCCGTAGCCGGCGTGGCCCCAGCCGGTGCCCCAGGAATTCTGGATCCAGAAGCCGCTGCGGTCGTAGCCGACCACGGCGAACGCGTGCCAGCCCACCACCGGCTGCCGCGCCCACGCGATGCGGCCGCTGTCGGGCGGCGCGTGCCAGCCTTCGTGCACGGCGGCCGATGCGTACAGCACGCCGGTCTCGGCGAAGGCGGCGTGCATCGCGACCAGGTCGCGGTGGTTGACGCGCGCATAGGCGCCCAGCGGGTTGCGCAGGGCGTCGCGCGCGCGTTCGTCGGTATACGGCTCGACGTGCAGGCCCGGGGTCCAGGGCCAGAGGTCTTCGGCGCAGACACCATGGCGGTGCCAGGCCTTCATCGCGCCGCGGCAGCTGGAGCCGGAATAGCCTTCGCCCTCCCATTCGTCGTAGCGGCGGGCCATGTCATAGAACATGCGGGTGCTGACGATGCCGGGATCGGCCTGGGGGCGGCGGCGGCGCAGCAGCGCGTGGGCGACGGTGGCCAGGCCGAAGGCGGTGCAGGCGCCGTCGTCGCCCTGGTCGAGCACCGGCACCCCCTGGGCGATGAAGTCGTCCAGCGGCGCGGCGGTCGGCACGTCGACCAGGGTCGGCTCGAACATGCGGTCGCGGAAGTCCGCGGTGTCCGGCCGGGCGTCGAACAGCCGGCGGGTGCCGGTGTCGAAGCCGGCGATCGCCGGCGGCGGCGGAGCGCGGGGCGCGGCCTTGGTCGCGGCCTTGGTTGCGGTGTCGGTATTGGTCGCAGCCATGCTGTAGATCCTCCATCGGTTCCCGAAAACAACGCGCCCCCAGGCCCCCGAGGGCCACTCCCCCAGTAGGAGCAGCTATATAGCTGCTCCTACAATAGGGCGGCAGGCCGACGGCATCCACGGGGGATTACGGGCATGCAGGAGGTCAACGGATGATCAGCCGCGCGCGGCGCATCGTGCTGTGGGGCGCGTTCTCGGCGCTGGCGCTGGTCGGCAGCGGCCTGCTGCTGGCCGATCACCTGACCCCGCCCAACACGGGCGCGCCTTCATACGCGCTTCCGCTGGCGGCCGACCACACCGCGCTCGACCGCGAGCTGGTGCCGCTGCTGGCGCGCAACCCGGGCGAGACCGGCGCGCTGATGCTCATCGACGGCATCGACGCCTTTGCCGCGCGCGCGATGTCGGCGCGCCAGGCCGGGCGCAGCCTGGACCTGCAGTACTACATCTGGCACGACGACCTCACCGGCCGCCTGCTGGCGCGCGAGGCCTGGCTTGCCGCCGAGCGCGGCGTGCGCGTGCGCCTGCTCCTGGACGACATCAACGCCGGCGGCAAGGACACGCCGCTGCTGGTGCTGGACGGGCACCCCAACATCGAGGTGCGGCTGTACAACCCCTTCCGCAACCGCGATGGCATCGCGCGCCTGCTGGAGCTGCTGCAGCGCGGCTTCAGCCTCAACCACCGCATGCACAACAAGGCCTGGATTGCCGATGGCCGGGTGGCGATCGTGGGCGGGCGCAATATCGGCCTGGAATATTTCAGCGCATCGGCGGCCAGCAACTTCCACGACCTCGACCTGCTGCTGTTCGGGCCGGAGGTGGCGCAGGCGAGCCGGATCTTCGACGGGTTCTGGAACAGCGAGGCGGTGGTGCCGCTGTCGGACCTCGGCCGGCTGGGCATGCAGGACATCCGCGA
This sequence comes from Luteimonas sp. A501, assembly GCF_054052085.1. The sequence continues at coordinate 290,754 of NZ_JBSVRI010000002.1, read as the reverse complement.
CATGCTCGGCCTGATCGGTACCGAGGCCCGCACCGCGGAGGCGCAGCGCTACCTGCAGCGCGTGGAGGCCTCGCCCAGCGTCCGCGCCTACCTGGGCCAGGCGCTGTCGCCGTTCTGGAGCGACCGCATCCACATCGTGTCCGATCCGCCGGTCAAGCGCCGGGGCGACGACACCTCGGGCTGGCTGGTCGACCTGGTCGACGCGGCGCTGCGCGACACGCGCGAGGCGGCGCTGCTGGTCTCGCCCTATTTCGTGCCCGGCGACGACACCGCCGACCTCCTGACCGGACTGGCGGCCGGCGGCATGCACGTGGGCGTGGTCACCAATTCGCTGGCCGCCAACGACGTGGCCGCCGTGCACGGAGGTTATTCCGGCTATCGCAAGCGGCTGCTGGCCGGCGGCGTACACCTGTACGAGCTGCGCCCGGACGCGGTGGCCGGCCCCGGTGGAGGCGGCGATGCCCGCGGCGACGGCAGCGACGGCAGCGACGGCGACGGCGCCGTCAACGTGCGCCCGCGCACCGGGCCCGCGGGCAGCAGCGGCGCCAGCCTGCACACCAAGGCGTTCCTGGTCGATGGCAGCCGGGGCTTCATCGGCTCGTACAACCTCGACCCGCGCTCGGCCTACCTGAATACCGAGATGGGCGTGTTTTTCGACGACCCCGGCCTGGCGGCCGCGCTGCGTGCGGAATACCTGCACCTGGCCGGACCGGGGCTGAGCTGGAAGGTGGGCCTGGACGACGCGGGCGATCTGTATTGGCTGGATGCCGCCGGGCCGGAGCCACGGCTGCTGCGCAACGAACCCGAGGCCAGCCGCTGGCGGCGGATCCAGGCCACGGTGTTTCGCTGGCTGCCGGTGGAGTCGCAGCTATAGCTGCGATTGAAATCCCAACCCCACCGTCAACCCCGGCCGTGCCCGGATGCTGCACCGCGGCATCCGATTCCGCCGCCGTGGCGCGGGCAAATGCGGCGGCGGCGGCGTAGAATGCCGCGCCTGTCGCCCCCTGCCTGTGTGTCCTGCGGCCCGGCGACTGGAAAACCAGCCATTTACCCCTAACCACCGGCAGTCGCCCGCGTCCAGCGCGGCAGCGCGCGCCGGCTGCGGAGTCCGGAATGATCTTCGAGCACCTCGATACCTACGGCCACGAGCAGGTCGTGTTCTGCCACAACAAGGACGCGGGCCTGAAGGCCATCATCGCGATCCACAACACCGTGCTCGGGCCGGCGCTGGGCGGCACCCGCATGTGGCCCTACAAGACCGAGGCCGACGCGCTCAACGACGTGCTGCGCCTGTCGCGCGGCATGACCTACAAGAACGCGGTCGCCGGCCTCGATATCGGCGGCGGCAAGGCCGTGATCATCGGCAACCCGGCCACCGACAAGTCCGAAGCGCTGTTCCGCGCCTTCGGCCAGGCCGTGCAGTCGCTGGGCGGGCGCTACATCACCGCCGAAGACGTCGGCATCGACGTCAACGACATGGAATACGTGTACCGCGAGACCGAGTTCGTCACCGGCGTGCACCAGGTGCACGGTGGTTCGGGCGATCCCTCGCCGTTCACCGCCTACGGCACGCTGCAGGGCCTGATGGCCGCGCTGAACGCGAAGTTCGGCGACGAGGAAGTCGGCAAGTACAGCCACGCCGTGCAGGGCCTCGGCCACGTCGGCATGGAGTACGTGAAGCTGCTCAAGGAGCGCGGCGCGAAGATCTTCGTCACCGACATCAACCAGGCGCTGGTCGACAAGGCCGTGAACGAATACGGCTGCGAGGCCGTGGGCCTGGACGAGATCTACGACGTCGACGCCGATGTGTACTCGCCCTGCGCGCTGGGCGGCACCGTCAACGAAGAGACCCTGCCGCGCCTGAAGGCCAAGATCATCTGCGGCTCGGCCAACAACCAGCTGGCCAACAACGCGATCGGCGACGAAGTCGAGAAGCGCGGCATCCTGTACGCGCCGGACTACGCGGTGAACGCGGGCGGCGTGATGAACGTGGCGCTGGAAATGACCGGCTACAACCGCGAGCGCGCGATGCGCCAGATGCGTTCGATCTATCACAACGTGTCGCGCATCTTCGAGATCGCCAAGCGCGACGGCATCCCGACCTACAAGGCCGCCGACCGCATGGCCGAAGAGCGCATCGATGTCATGGGCAAGCTCAAGCTGCCGATGGGTCGCACCACGCCGCGCTTCCACGGCCGCATCCGCGGCGGCGCGTAAGCAGCTGCGGTTTAGACAAGACGACGGGGCCTGGTGCCCCGTCGTTGTTTCAGCACACCGCGCCGTGCGCAGGACGCGCCGGTCGCAACATATGGAGTGACCGACATGCGCACCTTCCCGCTGGGTGAGGAACTTGACGCACTGCGCGACGCCGTGCGCCGCTTCGCCGAGGCGGAAATCGCCCCGATTGCGGAGAAGGTCGACCACGACAACGCCTTCCCGCAGGAGCTGTGGCCGAAGCTCGGCGAGATGGGCCTGCTGGGCCTGACCGTGCCGGGCGAATACGGCGGCAGCGAAATGGGCTACCTGGCCCATCTGGTGGCGATGGAGGAGATCTCGCGCGCCTCGGGCTCGATCGGCCTGAGCTACGGCGCGCACTCGAACCTGTGCGTCAACAACCTGCACCACAACGGCAGCGAAGCGCAGCGCGCGAAGTACCTGCCGAAGCTGTGCAGCGGCGAGTGGAAGGGCGCGCTGGCGATGAGCGAGCCGGGCGCCGGCTCCGACGTGGTCGGCTCGATGGCCTGCCGCGCCGAGCTGCGCGACGGCGCCTGGATCGCCAACGGCAACAAGATGTGGATCACCAACGGCCCCGAGGCCGATGTGCTGATCGTCTACATGCGCACCGCGGGCAAGGAGGCCGGCAGCCGCGGCATGACCGCCTTCATCGTCGAAAAGGGCATGAAGGGCTTCAGCACTGCGCAGAAGCTGGACAAGCTGGGCATGCGCGGTTCCAACACCTGCGAGCTGGTGTTCGAAAACTGCGAAATACCGGCCGAAAACGTGCTGGGCGAGGTCAACCAGGGCGTCAAGGTGCTGATGTCCGGCCTGGACACCGAGCGCCTGGTGCTCAGCGGCGGGCCGATCGGCCTGATGCAGGCCGCGCTTGATGCCGCCCTGCCCTACGTGCGCGAGCGCAAGCAGTTCGACGTGGCCATCGGCACCTTCGGCATCATGCAGGCCAAGATCGCCGACATGTACACCGCGCTGCAGTCCAGCCGCGCTTATGCCTACCAGGTCGCCCGCGACTACGACGCCGGCCACCGCTCGCGCATCGACCCGGCCAGCTGCCTGCTGCACGCCTCCGAAGCCGCGGTACAAGTGGCGCTGGAAGGCATCCAGGCCCTGGGTGGAAACGGTTACATCAACGAATACCCGACCGGCCGCATCCTGCGCGATGCCAAGCTGTACGCCATCGGCGCCGGCACCAACGAGATCCGCCGGATGCTGATCGGCCGGGAGCTCTTCGAAGGCCGCAGCTGAGCGGGGAGGCTTCGCTCCCACAGGGTTCCAGTTCCGCTCCTGCAGGGCTCCCTCAGAACCCCTGCACGTAGCGAAGCGAGAGCATGCGGTCCTGGCCGCGAGGCCCGAAGCGCTGGTCGTAACCGAAGCCCAACGTTGCGCTCCGTCCCAGCCACGACTGCACGCCCAGGCCCACCACGCCGCCCGAGCGTGCCGGCGAGCGCCCGGCCAGCGGGGCCCATGCGTCCAGGCCTACGAAGCTTGCTTCCACGTCGAAGCCGCTCGTCGCCAGGGTCTGCTGCCATTCGCCGTAGCCCTGCAGTTCCAGGCCGTTCCACTCGCGCTGCAGGCGCAGGCCGGCGATAACCTGGCTGCGTTCGGCACTCCAGGCCTCGGTACGCAGGCCGAAGCCTTCGGCGCCGCCCTCGTTGAAGCCGTCGCTGCGCAGGCGCACGTGCTCGGCACCCAGGTAGGGCGACAGCGCGAAGCCGCCGGCGTGGAACCGGTAGCCGGCCTCCACGCTGGCCATCGTGTAATCCCCCGAATATCGGCTGGAGACCCCCGAAGTCCGGTCACCGCCAAACAGCCGGCGCTCGATATCGCGCTGGAAACGGCCGCCGCCGGCCTGGCCGACCAGCCAGGCATCGCCCAGCACCCGGCCGACATAGGCCGTGCCCGAAGTCTGGCGATCGTGCGAGCGATCGCCAAGGCCGGCGACGCGGCCATGGGCGCGCACCTCGCCAAAGGAGAAGCCGGCCACGTGGCCATTGCCGAGCTCGCTGTCGCGGCCGATCACCCAGCCGTCCAGCGCGAAGCCGTTGCCGGCGAAGCCCACCCGGCCGCCACCGCCCAGCGCGCGCTTCCACGCACCGGCGCCGTGGACGCCACCGTCGAAGTCCCCGAAGCGTGCCGACAGCGCGCGCCGGCCCATGTCGATCGTATCCAGCGTCATCGCGACCGAAGCCGCATGCAGTTCGCCCGACAGGCTTGACAGCGCCCCCGCCGCAGCCGCCTGGGTATCGATGCGCTGCAGCTGGCCCGCAACCCGGATGAAGCCCTCGGCGACCGCGCCATCGCCGCCGCCATGCCGCTGGTCGATGACCTGGAAGGCCTGCTCGACGCGCCTGGCGGACGCCATCGCCGCCGGCGTGATCCGGCCGAAGGCCGCGGCAGTGGCGGCGACGTCCAGCCGCGTGATGTCCAGCCAGACCTCCTGCAGGTCGTAATCAAGACTGCCCTCCAGGAACACACCATCGGCCCAGGTCAAGTCGTCGAACTCGCCGCTGACTCCTTCCAGGGCGAACATCAGCAGTTCGCGGCTCGTGGTGGTGTAACCCGCCTTCACGCCTGCAACGTGTACATCGCCCCCCTCGATGTCGGCACGGCCACCGACATTGAGGTGCTGCCCCAGGTCGATCGCGAACCTTGCGCCGTCGCGATGCAGGTAGTTGCCACCCACCGCCACGTAATCGGGCTCGCTTCCGCCGTACAGCCCGCGCACGTGCAGCGTTCCGGCATTGTCCAGGTCGCCCCCGACCAGGCCGGTGACGCCGAAGTATCCATCCGCATCCACGCGTACGTTCGAATAGACGGTGCCGGCCTCCACCCGGCCCTCTTCAATGCGCAGGCCGCCATGATTGTGTGCGCTGCCCGCAAGGACCAGCGTGCCGCCGCCCCGCTTGACCACGGTGCCATCGCCCGAGAGGTCGTTGCGCCAGGTCGACGTGCCACCGTCGAAATCCGCAACAATCTCACCCCAGTCCAGGCGCTTGGGCCCACGGACCGCCTGGCCCACGTCAAGGCTGCCATGGCCGAAGACCTCGTCCACTCCGGACGCCCCGAGATCGATCGCGGTGCCCAGCAGGGTCTGGCGCACGGCATCGTTGTCGAAATACGGGAACGCTTCCCACACCAGCGCCGCCGCACCCGAGACCAGCGGCGCGGCCAGCGACGTGCCGGCCCACTGCCAGTACTCCGGACTGTCGGGCGCGTCGTCGGTCCCGGTAACCACCACGGTGCCCGGCGCGACCATGCAGTAGTCCATGGCGATGCCACAGGCATTGGAATAGTCGGCAAGCTTTCCCGGGTCATCGGCGTCGAGCGCGCCGACGGTGATCCAGCCCCGGACCAGGTCCGCCGCAGGCGTGCTTCCGTTCGGCCCCACCTGGCTCGGCAGCGCGGCCATGTTGGACGGATCGGCGAAGCTGGAGTTGCCGCTGGCGAATACCACCAGCCCGCCATGCCCGACGATGAAGGGGCGGTATTCGGCAGCGATGCCGGAGGTGGCGTCGGGGTTGGTCCAGTACAGGCCACCCCAGGAATTGTTCATGACATCGACGCCGCGGTTGATCAGCTCCTGGTGGATGCCCGCAAGCCCCAGCGGACCATCAACCTCGTTGCCTTCGCCCGAACCGTCGTCTTCGGGCGGATTGTCGCTGATGATTCGCGCGGAGACGATTTCGGCGCCCGGGGCGATGCCTCCGGGCCACTTGCCGAAGGGCTGGCCCGCCGCCGCCTGCGCCACCGCCGTGCCGTGGCCCACCACATCGTCCACCGACAGGTTGTTGCTGCCGCCGCTGATGTAGTTGAAGTTCGACACCACGCGGTTGCCGAAAGCGGGGTGGTTGCGATTGACGCCGCTGTCGATGATGCCTATGCGGATCCCGGCGCCGGTCAGGCCCTCCGCGTGCGCAGTGCCGGCAGAGGTGTTGAACAGGTGCGCGCTGTAGGCGGGATCCGGCGCCTCCACCACCGGTGGCGAGGGCGGCGGGGGCGGCGGCGCCAATGGCGGCGGATCAGGCCTTGTATTGCCCCCGCCGCCGCCACACGCCGCCAGTACTGCAGCGGCCAGCACGCCGGTCACACCGGACTTCACATTCCGCGCCATCGCAGTCTCCCCGACTGTTTCCCCAACGCCCTGATTACGCGAAAACCGGCGCCGGGCCAAGCCTTGGGGGGCCGGACCAATGGCGGATGGCGGCGGCATGCTGCAGTGCGATAATGGCGGCACCCATCCTCTCTGGAGTCTTCCCATGACCGACGTCGTCATCGTGGGTGCCAAGCGCACCGCCATCGGGTCCATGCTTGGCCAGTTCACCGGCGTCCCCACGCCCACCCTCGGCGCCGCGGCGATCGAAGGCGCGCTCGGCCACGGCGGCGTGGCTGCCGACCAGGTCGACGAAGTGATCATGGGCTGCGTGCTGCCTGCCGGCCTCGGCCAGGCGCCCGCGCGCCAGGCATCGCGTGCGGCCGGCATCCCGGACGCCGCCGGCGCAACCACCATCAACAAGGTCTGCGGCTCGGGCATGAAGGCGATCATGCTCGCCACCGACATCATCAAGGCCGGCTCCGCAAAGGTCGTCGTGGCCGGCGGCATGGAGTCGATGACCAACGCGCCGCACCTGCTCAACGGTTCGCGCACCGGCATCCGCTACGGCACCGCGCAGTTCCTCGACCACATGGCCCACGACGGCCTGACCAACCCCGACGACGGCCAGGCCATGGGCGTGTTCGGCGACGCCACCTGCGTCAAGTACGGCTACACGCGCGAGGCCGTCGACGCGTTCTCGGCCGAGAGCGCACGCCGCGCGCAGAAGGCCATCGCCGACGGCGCGTTCAAGGACGAGATCGCCCCGGTGACGGTCAAGACCCGCAAGGGCGAGGTCGTGGCCGACACCGACGAGGAGCCCGGCAAGGCCAACCTGGAGAAGATTCCCGGCCTCCGCGCAGCCTTCGGCAAGGAGGGCGTGCTGACCGCGGCCTCATCATCGAAGATCTCCGACGGCGCCGCCGCCACGGTGCTGATGTCGGCCGACGAGGCCGCAAGCCGCGGCCTGCAGCCGCTGGCCCGCATCGTCGCCCACGCCACCCATGCCCAGGCCCCGGAGTGGTTCACCACCGCGCCGATCCAGGCGATCGCCAACGTGCTGGACAAGGCGGGCTGGAAGGTCGAAGACGTGGACCTGTTCGAGATCAACGAAGCCTTTTCGGTGGTGGCCATGGCGCCGATGCAGGAGCTGGGCATTCCCCACGAGCGCTTGAACGTCAACGGCGGCGCGGTCGCGCTGGGCCACCCGATCGGAGCCAGCGGCGCCCGCCTGGTGGTGACCCTCCTGCACGCCCTGAAGGCCCGCGGCGGCAAGCGCGGCGTGGCAGCGCTGTGCATCGGCGGCGGCGAGGCCACGGCGATCGCGGTCGAGCTGGCCTGAACACCGGCCATGGCCGTTAACGCGCTCTTTACAAGTCCGGATTCAAACTATCGCTTGACAGTCGTTTGAGGCTTGTCATCATGCTATCCGGCGCACTTGTGTGCGTTCGCCAATTTCACGACGAGGAATGTATCCAATGAGCATCAACAAGCTGCTGATCGCGCTGACGCTGGGCCTGGGTCTGGCCGCCTGCTCGAACACCGACCAGGCTGCCAACGCTGCCGCCGACGCCGCCGAGGCCGCTGACCAGGCTGCCGCAGACGCCGCCCTGGCCGGTACCACTGCCGCCGACGCCGCTGCCGAAAGCGCCGCCGCTGCTGCCGACGCCGCCGCCGACGCCGCTGCCGACGCCGCTGTTGCGGTCGACGGTGAGGTTGCCGACGCCGCTGCCGACGTTGCCGGCGCCGCCGCCGACGCCGCCGACGAAGCTGCCGAAGCCACTGAAGAAGCTGCCGACGAGGCCGTGGACGGCCAGTAATACCGGCTGCTCCACTGTTCCAAGGCACCATGCAAGATCGGAGAGCCGCTGGATTCCAGCGGCTTTTCCGTATCCAACACCGGCTGCGACGCCGGTCCCTTCGATGACAAGGACATACCAATCATGAAGATGAAGACCGCACTTCTCGTTGCCGCCTGCACGCTGGTCCTGGCCGCGTGCCAGAACGAAACCGCCACCGCGCAGCAGGAGGCCAACGAAGCCGAAGCCGCCGTGGAACGCGCCGGCGACGCCACCCGTGACGCCGTGTCCGCCGCAGGCGATGCCGCTTCCGAAGGTTGGGACGCCGCCGCCGCCGCGACCGGCGAAGCCGCCGCCGAAGCCGAGGCCGCCGCCGACGAGGCCGCCGCCGACGCCGAAGCCGCCGCGCGCAACATGACCGAAGAGGCGCGTGCCGCCGCCGCCGAGGCCGAGGCCGCTTCGCGCGAAGCGACCGCCGACGCCCTGGAGAACACCTCCGAGGCCGCCGACAACGCCGCGGACGACATCCGCAACTGATCCACGCGCAATGCCCGGCAGGCCCGCTCCGGCGGGCCTGTCGCCACTCCCGGTATGCTTGGCGGCTTCCCCACAGTTCGCCGGCCACCGCATGCCCGTACTCGATTCCAGCCTGGATCCGCGCTCGCAGGAGTTCCAGGACACCGTCGCCTACCACCGCGCCCTGGTCGCCGAACTCGACCGCCGGCTCGCGCGTGCCGCTGACGGCGGTGGCGAGAAGGCACTTCAGAAACACGTCGCCCGCGGCAAGCTGCCGGCGCGCGAACGCATCGCCGCCCTGCTTGACCCGGGCTCGCCCTTCCTCGAGATCGCACCGCTTGCCGCCGAAGGCATGTACGACGACGCCGCGCCCGCGGCCGGCATGGTCTGCGGCATCGGCCGCGTGATGGGCCAGGAAGTCGTGGTCGTGGCCAACGACGCCACGGTCAAGGGCGGCACTTATTTCCCGATGACGGTGAAGAAGCACCTGCGCGCGCAGGAAATCGCGCGCGAGAACCAGCTTCCCTGCGTCTACCTGGTCGACTCCGGCGGCGCCTTCCTGCCGCTGCAGGACGAGGTGTTCCCCGACCGCGAGCACTTCGGCCGCATCTTCTACAACCAGGCGCGGATGAGCGCCGAGAACATCCCGCAGGTGGCGGTGGTGATGGGCTCGTGCACCGCCGGCGGCGCCTACGTGCCGGCGATGTGCGACGAGAGCATCATCGTCAAGGAACAGGGCACGATTTTCCTGGGCGGCCCGCCGCTGGTGAAGGCGGCGACCGGCGAAGTGGTGGATGCCGAATCGCTGGGCGGTGCCGACGTGCATACCTCGGTCTCGGGCGTGGCCGACCATTTCGCCGAGGACGACCGGCACGCGCTGCAGATCGCGCGCGACATCGTCGGCACCTTCAACCGTCGCAAGATCCTTCCGGTGGCGACGCGGCCGGTGGTCGAGCCGCGGTTCGCGGCCGAAGAGCTGTACGGCATCGTGCCGAAGGACACCCGCCGCCCGTTCGACATCCGCGAGGTGATCGCGCGCATCGTCGACGGCAGCGAGTTCCAGGAGTTCAAGGCGCGCTATGGCAAGACGCTCGTCACCGGCTTCGCGCACCTGCACGGCTATCCGGTGGGCATCGTCGCCAACAACGGCATCCTGTTCGGCGAGAGCGCGCTCAAGGGCGCGCACTTCATCGAGCTGTGCAACCAGCGCGGCATCCCGCTGGTGTTCCTGCAGAACATCACCGGCTTCATGGTCGGCCGCAAGTACGAGAACGCCGGCATCGCCAAGGACGGGGCCAAGATGGTCACCGCCGTGGCGTGCTCGAGCGTGCCCAAGTTCACCATGGTCATCGGCGGCAGCTTCGGCGCCGGCAACTACGCGATGTGCGGCCGCGCCTATGGCGCCCGCTTCCTGTGGATGTGGCCGAACGCGCGCATCAGCGTGATGGGCGGCGAGCAGGCGGCAAGCGTGCTGGCGACCGTGAAGCGCGACGGCATCGAAGCCCGCGGCGGCGAATGGAGCGCCGGCGACGAAGACGCCTTCAAGACCCCGATCCGCGATCAGTACGAGCACCAGGGCAGCCCGTGGTATTCCACCGCCCGCCTCTGGGACGACGGCATCATCGACCCCGCCGATACACGCCGCGTCCTCGGCCTCGCCGTCTCCGCCTCCCTCAACGCCCCGATCGAGCCGGCGCGCTTCGGCGTCTTCCGGATGTAGGAGCCAGCCCGGCGTTTCCTGGACACCAAAGCAGGCAGGGGGCTTGCAGCATGACGATCGTTGGAATCGACCTGGGGACCACGCATTCGCTGGTCGGCCAGTACGGGGAGTCGGGCGCGCAGCTGTTTCCAACCGCACTCGGAAGCAGGCTGACGCCTTCGGTGGTCAGCGTCGGCGACGATGGCGGCATCCTCGTCGGCGAGGCCGCGCGCGAGCGGCTGGTCTCGCACCCGCAGCGCAGCGTTTCATCCTTCAAACGCTGGATGGGCACCGACCGCAACACCCGACTCGGCGACCACGAGTTCCGCCCCGAGGAGCTTTCGGCCTTGGTGCTGAAGTCGCTGCTGGCCGACGCCGAGGCGGCGCTCGGCGCGCCGGTGACCGAGGCCGTGGTCAGCGTGCCCGCCTACTTCTCCGACGCCCAGCGCAAGGCTACTCGGATCGCAGGCGAGCTGGCGGGCATCCGGGTGGAGAGGCTGGTCAACGAGCCGACCGCGGCGGCGCTGGCCTACGGCCTGCAGCAGCGCGAGGGTGGCCGCTTCCTGGTCTTCGACCTCGGCGGCGGGACCTTCGATGTCTCGATCTTGGAGCTGTTCGACGGCGTCATGGAGGTGCATGCCAGCGCCGGCGACAACTTCCTGGGCGGCGACGACTTCCTGCAGGCGATGGCCAACGCCTGCCTGCGCGACCTGGGCATGCGCCGCGAGGCCCTGTCGGCGACCGGGCTTGCCGGGCTGATGCGACGGCTGGAGCTGGCCAAGCGCGACCTGTCCTCGCGCGACTCCGTGGAGATCGAACTCCAGGCCGGCGACGACATCCACCGCTGGACGCTGGACGCGGCGCGCTTCGAATCGATCTGCGAACCGCTGGTGCAACGCCTCCGCGCCCCGCTGGAGCGCGCGATGCGAGATGCCCGGCTGCGGCCCGCCCAGCTCGACGAAGTGGTGCTGATCGGCGGGGCGTCGCGGATGCCGGCGTGCGCGAAGCTGGTGTCGCGCATGTTCGGCCGGCTTCCCATGCGCCACGTCGACCCGGACGAGGCCGTTGCCGCAGGGGCATGCGTCGCCGCCGGGATGAAGGCGCGGAACCAGCAGCTCGAGGAGATCGTGCTGACCGACGTCTGCCCGTACACCCTGGGCGTCGACACCTCGCGCGAAATCACTCCCGAACGCTTCGAGGAAGGGCTGTTCTCGCCGATCATCGACCGCAACAGCACGGTGCCGGTCAGCCGGGTGGAGCGCTACTACCCGGTCCGCGACGGCCAGCGCGAAGTCCAGTTCACGATCTACCAGGGCGAGAGCCCGCTGGTCTCCGGCAATGTCCGCCTCGGCAGCATCACGGTGCCGGTGCCGCCCAGGCGGCGGGAGGACAACCCGGTCGATGTCCGGTTCACCTACGACATCAACGGGCTGCTGCAGGTCGAGGCCAGGGTGGTCTCCACCGGCGCCATCCGCGAGGTCGTCCTGGAAAGGAACCCGGGCGTGCTCGGCCCCGACGAGATCCGCACTCGGCTGGCCGCCCTCGCCGCCCTGAGGATCCATCCGCGCGACCAGCAGGAGAACATCGCCCTGATCGCGCGCGCCGAGCGCCTCTACGAAGAGCTGCTGTGGGCGCGCGGGTCGCTGCAGGAGGCGCTTGCGAGGTTTCGGCACGTACTGGACGGCCAGGACCTGCGCCAGATCGCCGAACACCGCAACCACTTCGGCAGTTTCCTCGACGAAGTCGAACGTGAGGGGCACGCGTGAGCCCGTTCCACCGGCTTGGCCTTGGCCCGGAGGCAGGCGAGCGAGAGATCAAGCGCGCCTATGCCAAGGCACTCAAGCAGACCCGCCCCGACGAGGACCCGGTCGCGTTCCAGGACCTCAACGAGGCCTACCAGGCGGCGCTGGCGATGGCACGGGCGCAAGGAACGGAGGATGGCGCCGGGCCGTGGACGGCGGCGACCGGGCGGCCGGTGGTGCAGGTGCAGTTCCAGATGCAGGTGCCGGAACAGGGGCCGATATCGGTGCCGGTGGCGATGCCTGTGACCGCTTCGGCGACCCGGACGGCCCCCGGACCCGCGCGCGACTTCGACATCGACGCCTTCCTCCGCGAGTTCGCCGTGCGCTGCCACCAAAGGCATCCCGCGGAGTTGTTCGACTGGCTGCATGCGATCGAAGCCCTGTACGACATCGGGTTCAAGCAGGAGGTCGCTGCGATCCTCCATGACTGGCTGGTCCACGACAGCCAGGCACCGATGCTGCGCTCGGGCTGGTACGAGGACCTGGACCGCTTCTTTTCCTTCGACTTCAGCAGCCGGCTGGTGCCCTTGAACGCGGCCCGCTGGGCCGTGGCCAGCGAGAAGACCACGCGCTACGGCGAACGCAGGCCGTTCGCGATCCGGCAGCTGAAACGACCCTTCGCACAGGTGCGCGAGCTGTTGCTGGGCGCCATGCCGGGCATGAACCGGAGGCTGGGCCTGCTGGCATGGGGCCTGGCGCGCGATTTCGGTGGGCTTCCACCCGGGATCGACCAGCGCCAGTACGAGTGGTACACCCGGCTCGCAGATCCGCAGTTCATGGGCCGCGAGCGCTGGCTTTCGATCGCGGTAACGGCCCCGGTCTGGGGCGTCATCATCGCCGGCGCCACCATCGCGGTGCTGGCCATGACCGGTAGCGAGACCCCGGCCGGCCTGATCGCGGGAGTGGGCGCGATCACCGCCGTGGTCGCGGCGGCGCTGCTGGCGGTGCTCGCGCTCAACCGCTGGCTGCGGGGAAACATGATGACCAGCGAGAAGCTCGACTGGTGGCTGGGCGCGGGAGTGCCGCTGGCCTTGGCGGTGCTGACCGTACCGGCGGCGCGGCTGCCCAATCCGGTTCCCGCGTGGCTGCTCGGCGGCTCCGCACTGCTGCTGGCGATGCGCCACCGCTCGCGCATCTTCGACGCCGTGCGCATGTATCTGGCTTCGTCGTGGTCGCTGCTGGCGCTGCTCCCGCCCGACGGCCAGGCGCCGGTACTGGGGACGGCTCTGGCCGCGACGGCCTTCCTGGCCCTCGACGCGGCCTATGCCTGGCGCCACTCGCTGCCGTTCAGGTCCACGCTCGGCAACCGCTGGACCCGCATCGGATCCTACGTCGCATTCTTGACCGTCCTGCTGGTGTCTTTCGCGCTTCCCGTATTGCACCCGTAAGTCCTTGTCGGACTTCGAATTTGGTGAGCCTTGTCACAGGCGCGCGAAGGCGCCTGCATGCTATGTTCGGCCTCCACGAATCCCCCGACCGTCCCTGAGGAACCCCCCGCGCCATGGCCATCTTCCCGCAAGGCTCCGCCAAGAAAGACAGCTCCCTGCCCTTCGGCAAGGATGCTTCCCCCGCACCGCGCGAGCCCAACCCCGCCGTGGCCGATTTCCAGCCGGTCGAACCGCCCTTCCAGCAGCAGGCCGCCAGCCGGCCGGCGCCCGCTCCGGCCGCGCCGCAGGCCAGGGAATCGATCATCGCCTCCGACCTCACCATCGAAGGCAAGATCTCCGGCAGCGGCCACGTCCGCATCGCCGGCAAGTTCAAGGGCGACGTCAACGTCGAGGGCGACCTGACCATCGATGGCGGCGCCCGCCTCAACGGAGGCGTCCGCGCCAAGCGCGTGACCGTGGCCGGCGAGCTCGAAGGCAATATCGAATCCGCCGACCGCGTCGAGCTGCAGCCCTCCGCCGTGGTCATCGGCGACATCTCCGCCGGCACCCTGACGGTCGCCGCAGGCTCGCGCATCCGTGGCAACGTGGAGTGCGGCTGGGACGACGGCGCCACCCCGGGCAAGGGCAAGGACGACAAGTCGCAGAAGGACAAGGACAAGGCCGGCCTCGACCTGGTCTCGTGAGTTCACGCCCCGGCGCGGCAGGTGCCACGCGCACCTGCCCGCACTGCAAGACCATGATCCTGGAGAGCGCGACGGTCTGCCCGTCGTGCCGCCATTACCTGCGCTTCGACGACAAGTCCGAGCCCAGCCAGGTCACCCGTGCGCTGCAGGTGGAGGGCGAGATCCGACACCCAGCCGAAGGCGGCGCCTGGGAGTACTCGGTGGTGCTGACCATCCGCGATGATGAAGGCACCGAGGTCTCGCACCAGGTGGTTGGCGTCGGCGCCATCCACCCCGGCGACGCCCGCACCTTCACCCTGGCGGTGGAGCTCATGCCCACCAACGACATGCGCCGCACGCCAAAGAAGCCCAACTCCCGCTCGCGGCACTGACCGCTCAGTCGCAGCCTCCACACGTCCCGCACCCCTGCCCGCCGTGCGTCACCGGCGGCGCGATCCGCCGGCCCATCGTCCGCATCCACTCCGGCCTCCCGTCGCGCACCAGCGGGATCGCCAGGGCCATGCGCAATCGCCGCGTGGCGGCCGGGAACTGCCGGCGCAGCACCATCCACGCGCTGAGCGCGACCACCGCCGCGACCACCACGTACTGCAGCATCAGCCCGGCATCCATCAGCCCGCCCCCAGCGCCGCGGCGAGCTGGTAGGTGAGCAGCGACGCCAGGTAGGCCAGCGCGAACAGGGCCGCCGCATTGCCCGCCATCAGCGCCCACGATCCGGTCTCGCGCCGGATCGCCGCCCAGGTCGCGATGCACTGCGGCGCGTAGATGAACCACACCAGCAGCGACAGCCCGGTGGCGAGCGACCAGCCGTCGCTGATGATCGGCAGCAGGGCCTCGCTGGCGGCGTCATCGTTCGCCGCCGACAGCGCATACACCGTGGCCAGCGACGACACCGCGACCTCGCGCGCCGCCAGCCCCGGGATCAGCGCGATGCAGATCTGCCAGTTGAAGCCGATCGGCGCGAACACCACCGCCAGCGCATGCCCGATGCGGCCGGCAAAGCTGTAGTCGATCGCCGGTCCCACCGCGTCCGCCGGCGCCGCCGGGAACGACAGCAGCACCCACAGCAGCACCGTCAGCGCGAAGATGATGCTGCCCACGCGCTTGAGGAAGATCATCCCGCGCTCGTGCAGCCCGATCAGCAGGTCGCGCGGGTGCGGCAGCCGGTACGAGGGCAGCTCGAGCATCAGCGGGTGTTCGCGCTGGTCGCGGCGCCAGCGCTTCATCGCCCAGGACACCCCCAGCGCGCTCAGGATCCCGGCCACGTACAGGCCGAACAGCACCAGGCCCTGCATGTTGAACAGCCCATCCACCTGCCGCTGCGGGATGAAGGCGCCGATCAGCAGCGCATACACCGGCAGCCGCGCCGAGCAGGTCATCAGCGGCGCCACCATGATCGTGGCGATGCGGTCGCGCGGGTCCTGGATGGAGCGCGTGGACATGATGCCCGGCACCGCGCAGGCGAAGCTCGACAGCAGCGGGATGAAGGAGCGCCCGGACAGGCCCGCCGCCGCCATCATGCGATCGAGCAGGAAGGCCGCGCGCGGCAGGTAGCCGGATTCCTCCAGCGCCAGGATGAAGGCGAACAGCACCAGGATCTGCGGCAGGAACACGACCACGCCGCCCAGGCCGGCGATGATGCCGTCGACCAGCAGGCTGCGCAGCGGCCCCTCGGGCATGGCGCCGCCCACGGTCGTGCCGAGCCACGCGGTGCCGGCCTCGATCAGGTCCATCGCCGGCGTCGCCCAGGCGTAGACCGCCTGGAAGATCAGGAACATCACCACTGCCAGCGTCAGCAGCCCGAACACCGGGTGCAGCAGCCAGCGGTCAAGCGTGTCGTCGATGTGCGCGGTGCGCGTGGGCATGCTGACGGCCAGCGCCAGCAGGCGGCGGGTCTCGGCGTGCAGCGCGTCCTCGCCAGCTGCCGCGTCCGCGCCACCCAGGTGCTTGCCGGGGGCGTGCGGGGCCTGCGCCATGGCCTCGATCCGCTCGACCAGCGCGGTCGTGCCGTCCTGGCGCACGGCGACCGTCTCGACCACCGGCACGCCAAGCTCGGCCTCCAGCGCGGCGCCGTCGATGTGCACGCCGCGGCGCTTGGCGACATCGACCATGTTCAGCGCCAGCACCATCGGCACGCCCAGCTCGCGCACTTCGAGCGCGAAGCGCAGGTGCAGGCGCAGGTTGGTGGCGTCGACCACGCAGACGATGACATCGGGCGCGGGCTCGCCGGGATAGAAGCCGCGGCAGAGATCGCGCGTGATCGCCTCGTCCAGGCTCGAAGGCGCCAGGCTGTAGGCGCCGGGCAGGTCCAGCACCGCGTAGGCACGGCCGGACGGTCCGAGCAGACGGCCCTCCTTGCGCTCGACGGTGACGCCGGCGTAATTGGCCACCTTCTGCCGGCTGCCGGTGAGCTGGTTGAACAGCGCGGTCTTGCCGCAGTTGGGGTTGCCGACCAGGGCCAGCCGCGGCACCGCCTGCGCGGGGGGGCTCATGCCGACGCGTCCGCGTCCGTGCCGATATCGGCCAGCACCACGCGCGCGGCCTCCTCGCGCCTCAGCGCGAATCGCGTGTAGCCGACCTGCACCAGCAGCGGTTCGGCGCCGAACGGGCCGGTCGCGGTGATCCTGACCTCCTCGCCCGCGACGAATCCGAGGTCGCGCAGGCGGCGTGCGGTGGCGTCGTTGTCCGAGCGCGCCTCGACGCGATCAACCACGCCACGGACCCGGCGCGGGAGTTCTGTCAGCCTCAAGGGCGGGTCCAAATGGGAACTGTTCTCATCATAACGCAGCCGCGGGCCACGGCTATCATTTGTTTTTGCCCTTGGGGACCCACCGATGCCATCCAGCCTGATCCTTGCCCGCGAAGGCGCGATCGCCCGCCTGTGCCTGGACCGCCCGGCCCTGCACAACGCCTTCGACGACGTCCTGATCGCCGACCTGACCGCGACCTTGGAAGGCCTGGCCGGCGACCATTCGGTGCGCGCCGTGGTCCTTGAAGGCTCCGGTGCCTCGTTCTCCGCAGGCGCCGACCTCAACTGGATGCGCGGCATGGCCGCCGCGGGCGAAGCCGCCAACCGCGAGGATTCGCTGCGCCTGGCCAGGCTGATGCGCACGCTGGACGAGTTGCCCAAGCCGACCGTCGCCCGCGTGCACGGTGCGGCCTTCGGCGGCGGCGTCGGCCTGGTGGCCTGCTGCGACATCGCGATCGGCGTGCCGGAGGCGAAATTCGGCCTGACCGAAAGCCGCCTCGGCCTGCTGCCGGCGGTGATCTCGCCCTACGTCATCACCGCGATCGGCGCGCGCAATGCACGGCGCTACTTCGCCACGGCGGAGGTGTTCGACGCGGCCGAGGCGCTGCGCATCGCCCTGCTGCATGAAGTCGTCGCCGCGGAAGACCTCGACGCCGCGGTCGACCGCCAGCTCGCCCTGCTGCTCAAGGCCGCGCCGCACGCCTCCGCCGATGCCAAGCGCCTGGTCCGCGAAGCCGCCGCCGCCACCGACCGCGACCGCCTGGACCAGGACAACGCCGCACTCATCGCCGCACTGCGGGTTTCCGCCGAAGGCCAGGAAGGCCTGGGCGCGTTTCTCGACAAGCGGAAGGCTTCGTGGGTGGAGTGAATCAAGAGCATTTTTGCCACGGATTTGCGCGGATAAACGCGGATAGGGCAAGAGCAGGAGAAAGAACCAAGAACCAAGAACCAAGAACCAAGGATGGGTGCGCATGGATGCGAGTGGGAAGGGATTGGTGCTTCGGGGGCTCAGTGAACGGGTCATTGGGGCGTTCTTTGATACGTACAACGAGTTGGGGCATGGGTTTCTGGAGAGCGTGTACGAGTCGGCGCTCGCGATACGGCTCAATGAGTGTGGGCGCCGAGTCGAGAGGCAGGTGGCCATTGCAGTCCGCTTCCACGATCAGGTCGTGGGCGAGTTCCGCGCCGACATGCTGGTTGAGGGTTGCCTGCTCGTCGAAATCAAGGCCGCCCGCCACCTGACCCCGACCCACGACGCGCACTCCTGAACTACCTCAAGGCCACCCGCATCCGCGTGGGCCTCCTCCTCAACTTCGGCCCCCGTCCCGGGTTCCGCCGCCGCGTTTTCTCCTAGACTCTGCTCTATCCGCGTTTATCCGCGTAAATCCGTGGCCAAAAAATGCTCTCCAAAATCCTGATCGCCAACCGCGGCGAAATCGCCTGCCGCGTCATCCGCACCGCCCGCCGCATGGGCATCGCCACGGTCGCCGTGTACTCGGAGGCCGATGCCGATGCGCAGCACGTGAAGCTGGCCGACGAGGCGCATCCGATCGGGGGGCCGCGGCCGCAGGACAGCTACCTGCGCGGCGACGCCATCATCGAGGCAGCGCTTGCCAGCGGCGCGCAGGCGATCCATCCGGGCTACGGCTTCCTGAGCGAGAACGCGGACTTCGCCGATGCGGTCGAGGCGGCGGGCATGGTGTTCATCGGGCCGAAGGCGGAGTCGATGCGGCGCATGGGCAGCAAGGCCGGCGCCAAGGACCTGATGGCCGCGGCGGGCGTGCCGGTCGTGCCGGGCTACACCGGCGAGGACCAGTCGCCGGAGCTGCTGGCGCGCGAGGCCGGGCGCGTGGGCTTCCCGCTGATGATCAAGGCCGCGTTCGGCGGCGGCGGCAAGGGCATGCGCATCGTGCGCGCGGCCGATGAGTTCCTGCCGGCGCTGGAAAGCTGCCAGCGCGAGGCGCGCAACGCCTTCGGCCGCGACCGGGTGCTGCTGGAGCGCTATATCGAATCGCCGCGGCACATCGAGATCCAGGTGTTCGCGGATTCGCAGGGCAACACGATCCACCTCAACGAGCGCGAGTGCTCGGCGCAGCGCCGCTACCAGAAGGTGCTGGAAGAGGCGCCCTCGCCCTTCCTGACCCCCGAGCTGCGCGCGCGCATGGGCGATGCCGCGGTGCTGGCCGCGCGCGCGATCGGCTACCAGAACGCGGGCACGGTGGAGTTCATCGTCGCGCCTTCGGGCGAGTTCTTCTTCATGGAGATCAACACGCGACTGCAGGTCGAACACCCGGTGACCGAGATGGTCACCGGGCTCGATCTCGTCGAATGGCAGCTGCGCGTGGCCGCCGGCGAGCCGCTGCCGCTGGCGCAGGACGCGGTGCCACGGCGCGGCCATGCGATCGAGGTGCGCCTGTACGCGGAGGATCCCGACGCCGGCTTCCTGCCGGGCTCCGGCCGCCTGCAGCGCCTGCGCCTGCCGCGCGACGCCGAGGGCGTGCGCATCGACTCGGGCGTGGTCGAGGGGGACGTGGTCACGATCTTCTACGACCCGATGATCGCCAAGCTGATCGTCCACGCCGCCGACCGCGATGGTGCGCTGGCGCGGCTGCGCGCGGCGCTGGCGGCCTGCGTGATCGAGGGGCCGAAGTCGAACATCGCCTTCCTCGAGCGCCTGGCGCGGCATCCGGCCGTGGTCGAGGGGCGCATCGACACCGGCTACCTGGACCGGCACCTGGACGAGTTCATCGGCGACGACGGCGACGTCCAGGGCCACGCCGACGCCCGCGCCGCGGCGGCGGTGGCGATGCTGCTGGGCGCCGAGGCCGGGGCCTGCCGTGCCGCCACCGGCAGTAGCGACCCGGGCTCGCCCTGGGCGATCGCCGACGGCTGGCGCCTGGGCCATGCCGGCCTGCGCCGGCTGGTGCTGGGCGAAGGCGATGCGCGCCACGTTGCGATCGCACACGGCGCCGCCGGCGACTACCGGATCGGATTCGAGGATGCCGGGACGCTGGAAGTCGAAGGCGCGACGATGGCCTCTGGAATCCTGCAGGCACGTTTCAACGGCCGGGGCCTGCGTTTCCCGGTCGATATCGATGGCGCTGCCGTGCTCGTCCATGACGGGCGCCGGCGCTGGCGCTTCGAGCGGATCGCCGCCTATGAGGCCACGCGCGGCGGTGAAACCGGCGGTGGCAACCGGGTTGCGGCACCGATGCCCGGGCGTATCGTGGTCACCAGGGTGAAGCCCGGGGAACACGTCAGCGAGGGACAGGAATTGCTGGTGATGGAAGCGATGAAAATGGAGCTTGCGCTCAAGGCCCCGCGCGATGGCGTGGTCGCGGAGCTGCTTGCCGGCGAAGGCGACTTCGTCGAGGCCGACGCCGTCCTGGTCACCCTGGAAGACTGAGGGTGACGCTCCCCCGGCAGGTACGCATCGTCGAGGTGGGGCCGCGCGACGGCCTCCAGAACGAGTCCGCGATGGTCTCCACCGCGGACAAGGTCGAGCTGATCGACCGCCTTTCCGCCACCGGATTGCAGACCGTCGAGGCGACCAGCTTCGTCAGCCCGAAATGGGTCCCGCAGCTGGCCGATGCCGCCGAGGTCTACGCCGGGATCACGCGCCGCGCCGGCGTGCGCTACCCGGTGCTGGTGCCCAATCTGCAGGGCTATGAACGCGCCTACGCCGCCGGGGCCGACGAGGTAGCGGTGTTCACCGCGGCCTCGGAGGCGTTCAACCGGCGCAACACCAACGCCGGCATCGATGAGTCGCTTGCGCGCTTCGCCCCGGTGCTCGAGCGCGCCCGCGCCGACGGCGTGCGCGTGCGCGGCTACGTGTCCACAGTGCTCGGCTGCCCCTACCAGGGAGAGGTGCCCCTGGCCGACGTGGTGCGGGTGGCGCGCGCGCTGCACGGCATGGGCTGCTACGAAATCTCGCTGGGCGACACCATCGGCGTCGGCACGCCGGGCAAGGCGCGCGAGATGCTGCTGGCGGTGGCCGCCGAGGTGCCGATGCCGGCGCTGGCCGTGCACTTCCACGACACCTGGGGACAGGCGCTGGCCAACGTGCTGGCCTGCCTCGAAGAAGGCGTGGCGGTGGTCGACGCCGCGGTCTCCGGCACGGGTGGCTGCCCGTATGCCAGGGGCGCCAGCGGCAACCTGGCCACCGAGGACCTGGTCTACATGCTGCAGGGGCTTGGCGTGGAAACGGGGGTCGACCTCGATGCGCTGGCCGACACCGGGGCCTGGCTGTCCGCCATCCTCGGCCGTGATACCGGCAGCAAAGTGACTAGGGCGCTGTCCGCGCGGTGAACAGGTCGCGGCCGCCGGACCCGCCCCTGCAGCCATCAGCCGATGGTGCCAATTCGCAGGTCCTGGACGCGCTCGATGCCGCCGCCGGCGACCCCCTGATCCCCGAACGCGTGCGCGCACTGCTGTGCGAGGCCGCCGCGGCGCTGCGCGCGGCCAGCGCCGACGCCCAGCATGCGCAGCTGCGCTATCACGCCCTCTTCGACGCCGTGCCGGATCCGGTCAGCCTGATCAGCGCCGACGGCATCGTGGTCGACCTCAACAAGGCCGGCATGGCGGCCTACCGCCGTCCGCGCCACGAGATCGTGGGCCAGCCGATCCACGTCCTCAACCCGGACCTGCCCGAAGACCACATGACGCCGGTGCTGGAGGCGCTCGACCGCGGCGAGACCTTCGTCATCGAGGTCAGCAACATGCGCGCCGACGGCACGCGCTTCCCGGTGGAGGTGCACTCGGCCGGCTTCGACCACGGCGGCCAGCGCTGCGTCGTGGCCGTGGCGCGCGACCTCAGCCGGCGCCGCGAGGCGGAGGCGCGCTACCACGACCTGATGGAGGTGATGGACAAGGGCATCGTCATCCAGGCGGCGAACGCGGCAGTGCTGCACGCCAACACCGCCGCGCTGCGGATACTGTCCCTGAACCAGGGCGAGCGGGTCCCGCGCGACGGCAGCCTGCCGCAGCACTGGATGCTGCTGCGCGCCGACGGCAGCGAGATGCCGATGTCGGAATTCCCCGCGATGCGCGCGCTGCGCGAGGGGCGCCTGGTGGGCAGTACCCTGATCGGCCTCTACCACCGCGTGCGCCGGCGCCTGCTGTGGCTGGCGGTGACCGCGGTGCCGCACTTCGCCGCCGGAGCCGACAGCCCCGACCAGGTGCTGTCGATGTTTTCCGACGTCACCGAACTCAAGCGCGACAGCGCCCTCTTCGACCGCGTGCAGTCCCTGGCCAGCATCGGCGGCTGGGAATGGGATCGCGCAAGCGGCCGGCTCTACCTCACCGACGAGGCCGCGCACATCCTGTCGCAGGCGCAGCGCCCTGCGTCCATGGACGCGGTGATGGAGTGCCTGCAGCCGGCCGACGCAGACCGTTTGCGCAGCGCGCTGGACACCTCCAGCGACGGCACCGGGTTCGAACTCGACCTGGAGGGCGCGCGTGCGAACGGCGCGGCGTTCTGGGTGCGCGTGATCGGCGAGAGCGGTTCCGGCGTAGCCGGCAAGGCGCGGGTCACCGGCACCCTGCAGGACATCACCACCAGCAAGCACGGCGAGCAGACCCTGCGCGTGCTGGCGCGCAGCGATCCGCTCACCGGGCTGCTCAACCGCGACGCCATGCTGGAGGAGATCGCCACGCACCTCGGCGGCGCCGACCTGGCGCCGGTGGCGGTGCTGTACATCGACCTGGACCGCTTCAAGCTGGTCAACGACGTGCTTGGCCATGCCGCCGGCGACAGCCTGCTGGCCGCGGCCGCCGGACGCCTGCGTGCGGCGGTGGGCGACCAGGGCCTGATCGCGCGCTTCGGCGGCGACGAGTTCCTGGTCGCCTGCGACTGCGGCGGCGACCAGGGGCGCCCCGAGCGCCTGGCCGACGCGATCCTCGAGGCCTTCTCGGTGGGCTTCGGCTTCGACAAGGACGAGTTCGTGGTCACGGCCAGCATCGGCATCGCGCGCTCGCCGCAGGACGGCACCGACACGCAATCGCTGATCCAGCACGCCGACGCCGCGATGTATGAAAGCAAGCGGCGCACGCGCAACGGCCGGCTGTCGTACACGCCGGCGCTGGCGCAATCGCAGCGCGAGCGGCTGCAGTTCGAGACCCAGCTGCGCCACGCCGCCGACAACGACGAGTTCCATCTGGTCTACCAGCCGCAGGTGGAGCTTTACAGCGGCCGCATCGTCGGCGCCGAGGCGCTGATCCGCTGGCGCAACCAGCGCCTGGGCGAAATGCGCCCGGACCATTTCATCGCCCAGGCCGAGGGCACCGGCGACATCGTGCGCATCGGCCACTGGGTGCTGCGCGAAGCCTGCCGGCAGGTCGCGGCCTGGCGCGACGATGGCCTCGGCATCGTGCGCCTGGCGGTGAACGTGTCGTACCGGCAGCTGCTGGGCAGTGACCTCGTGGCGTCCGTGAAGGGCCTGCTGCGCGAATTCGGGCTGCCCGGGTCGGCGCTTGAGCTGGAGTTCACCGAGCGGGTGCTGATCGAGGACGCGCCGGAAACGCTGGGCAACTTCGCGGCCCTGCGCGCGCTGGGCGTGAGCCTGGCCATCGATGATTTCGGCGAGGGCTACAGCGCGCTCAACTACCTGCGCCGCCTGCCGATCCAGGGCCTGAAGCTGAGCCAGCTGTTCGTGGCCGGCGTGCCGCGCAACCAGTCCGACGTTGCCGTTTGCCAGGCGGTGGCCGGCATCGCCCGCAGCCTCGGCCTGGGGCTGGTTGCCGAAGGCATCGAGACCACGGAGCAGCGCAGCTTCCTGCTCGACCTCGGCGTGCAGGTGGGCCAGGGCTTCCTGTTCGCCCCGGGGCTGCCGCCGGAAGACCTCGCCAAGCGCCTCCGCACCGATCCACCGCTTTTGTAGGAGCGGGCACCGATCCCCTGTGGGAGCGGCTATAGCCGCTCCCACAAAATGCGGGGCCCGTCGTGACTTGCCGCAGTCCGGTAAAATCCACGGTTTCCGCTATCTTCGGACCCGCCATGCAAGCAGATTCGATCCGCGCCGTCGTCACCGGCGGTGTCTCCGGCCTCGGCCTCGCCGTCGCCACCCGCATCGTCGCCGACGGCGGCAAGGTCGCCCTGTTCGACGTCAACGACGACAAGGGCGCGGCCGCGATCGCATCGCTTGGCGAGGCCAATGCGCGCTACTTCAGCACCGACGTCACCAGCGAAGACACCGTGGTCGCAAACGTCGATGCGGCCAAGGCGTTACTCGGCGGCCTGAACATGGTCGTCAACTGCGCCGGCATCCTCGGTGCCGGCCGCGTGCTCGGCCGCGACGGGGCGATGCCGCTGGGCCGCTTCCAGTCGACGGTGATGGTCAACCTGGTCGGCAGCTTCAACGTCGCCAAGGCCGGCGCCGCGCTGATGCAGCACAACGATTCCGGCGAGGACGGCGAGCGCGGCGTGATCATCAACACCGCCTCAGTCGCGGCCTACGAAGGCCAGGTCGGCCAGGCCGCGTACTCGGCGTCGAAGGGCGGCGTGGTCGGCATGACCCTGCCGATGGCGCGCGAGCTCGCCCGCTTCGGCATCCGCGTCAACACCATCGCCCCGGGCATCTTCTGGACGCCGATGATGGAAGGCATGCCCGAAGAGGTGCAGCAGTCGCTGTCGGCCTCGATCCCGTTCCCCTCGCGCTTGGGCCGCCCGGAAGAATTCGCCGACGTGGTCGCGTACCTCGCCCGCAACCGCTACATCAACGGCGAGACCATCCGCCTCGACGGGGCCGTGCGCCTCGCACCCCGATAAGGATCCGGCAATGAAGGCTTACGACGTCAAGAAGGGCAACGTGGTCGAGCACAACGGCACCGTCTACCAGGTGCGCGACATCGACCGCAGCTCGCCGCAGGGCCGCGGCGGCAACGTTCGCTTCCGCTTCACCATGTACAGCGTGCCCGGCGGCAACAAGACCGACGCCTCGTTCGACGGCGACGACGAGTTGAAGGAAGTCGAGCTGCTGCGCCGCCAGGCCAGCTTCTCGTACAGGGACGGCGAGGCCTTCGTGTTCATGGACGACGAAGACTTCACGCCCTACACCCTCGACCCCGACGTGGTCGGCGACGACGCGGGCTACATCAGCGACGGACTCGGCGGCTGCTTCGTGCAGATCATCGACGACATGCCGATCGCCGTGCAGCTGCCGCAGACGGTGGCGCTGGAAGTCGTTGAAACCCCGCCCGAGCTCAAGGGCGGCACTGCGACCAAGCGCCCGAAGCCGGCGCGGCTGTCGACCGGGCTGGAAATCCAGGTGCCCGAGTACATCGCCAACGGCGAGCGCGTGCTGGTCAACACCACCAGCGGCGAGTTCTCCGGCCGCGCCGACTGAGCGCCGCCGCTCTCACCTGTACGCCAAGGCAAAGCGAAGACACAAGCGGCTTTTACAGGAGCGGCAATAGCCGCTCCCACAGGTGGAGGGCGTGGACTGGCCGGGTCGCAGCTATAGCTGCTCCTACAGGTCGAGGCCGCCTTCGGCCTGGTGAAGCTCGCGCAGATGCGCGCCGAGGGCGGCGACGTTGGCTTCGGTCTGTTCCAGTGATTCGCGCGCCGTGGGCGGCAACCAATCGCGTGCGGCCGCGTGCAGGCGCGTGTCCAGGTCACGCAGGCGGGCGGCGCGTTCTCCGGCACTGTCGCGAGCCTGCTCGCGCTCCGCAGCCTGCGGCAGGCCGTAGCCCGGGAGCGACAGCAGTCCCGCGGGGCTTGCGAGCACGCCGCCCTCGCGCAGCGCCTCGGTCAGCAGGGGCAGCATTTCTCCCGCACCTGCACTCGCACTCGCACGTGCACTTGCATCCGCGTCCACACCCGCCTCCGTGGCGCCGGCCGCACGCTGGCTTCCGGCCTGGAACATGCGACGCTTGAGCGCATCACGCGCGCCCTGCTCCTCGCGCCGCAGCGCGGCTTCCTCCAGGAGCAAGAGCGCCGCCGAGACACGCATGTCGCCCCGCTGTAACCACCGCGCACGTTGCGCAGGATCGGTGCGCAGCCAGCCCTCCACGTTGGCCTCCTCCAGCCCCAGACCTTCGCGCGCGGTGTCGTACAACGCCTGGTAGTGCGCACTCCAGGGTTCGAAGCGATACCCCAGCCTGCGCGCCTCACCGGGATCGGCCGGCACTTGCGCGTCATCCACCAGGCCCTCGCGGCGCAGCCGCCGCAGCAGGCCTTTGGGCGTGATGCTGTCGAGGTCCGCCGCGGCCGCGCGCGGCAGGCCGTCATGCAGCAGCTTCCACGTTTCGACTGCGCAGTTGTTGCCCACGAAGCGATACCGCCCGTCATAGCTCCAGTGCACGCGTGCCGCGCGCTCGAGCAGTGCGGTGATCTCGTCGGCGGACAGGCGCAACGGGATCGAATCCAGCGGCCGCAGCTCCACGCGCGTGTACTCGTCCACCACCTGCTGCAGCGGCAGCACGAACAGCCGCGACGGATAGCCACCCGTCAGCCCCCGCCAGCTGGACAGCTGCAGATCGTCGACGAACGCCCGGAACGACAGCACCCGATGATGCTCGAGATCCAGGCGACAGTCCGGCCCGGGCGCCCGGCCCGGCGCACAGACCACCAGGCGCAGCATCGTGTGCCCCCAGCGGCTCATCATCGCCTCGCCGTTGCCGGCCAACAGGTAGTCCACCGCCACCACGCGTGCAGGATCGAGTTCCAGCAGCGGCTCCGCGTCCGCATCGGCCAGCGCGCCCGCATCGACGTAGGGCAGCGTGGCCGCGCAGTCCTGCCTCTCAGGCGCCCACTCGAAATGCGCAGCGAAATGCGCGTGCAACGCCGGCCGCCGACAGGCGTAGCCGGGATCGAGCAGGAAGTATTCGAGGTTCACCGCCACGAATTCCGCCGGCGAGTGCAGCTCGTAGGCATCCGGACTGCGCTCACCGAAGGCATTGGCCGCACTGCGCCCCGGCCACAGCGGACGCACCTGCCAGCCCGCCAGATCAAGCAGCCTCGGATCCCGTGACAGCCCCTGCTCCCGGTCCCAGTCGTGTGCAAGCTCGTGCACGAGCGCCGCCACGGCCGCGCGCGGCACGACATCGCTGCCCTTTCCCCCGACAGTGGCCTGTTCATCGACCCAGTCCCGGGCGATCAGCATGTCGTCGGGCAGCCTGCTGTCAGGCGGAATGCTGTCGACCAGCAAGCCGTCAAGCAGCGCCCGCGACAGCGCGATGCGGTCGCCCCGGATCCGCCCGTGCACATCCACCGGCAGGTCATCGCGCCAGGACAGCCGCAGCGCACGCTCGCGCGCACGCCAACGCGGCGGCAGCAGCCCCAGCACCTCGACCACCAGCATCTCCGTGGCGGCAGCCTCCGACACCGACAGCGCCGACACCGGCTCGATCCCGAGCCCAGCCGCGTGCTGCCTCGTGCCTTCCAACTGCACGTCCACCGGCTGCGCCACTGCCGGCTCCAAGCTCACCGACTGCGCGTACACGGGCATTGCCACCAGCAACAGCAAACCCGCTGCCACCAGCGCGGCTGCGGCTTCGACGAGACGTCGCGTCATGTGGAAAGCGCAGCTACAGCTGCTCCTGCAAAGGCAGGGGAAGCGATCCGGGCTGTTGCTTCCCAGCGGCCCGCGGGAAGGCGCCGCAAGGCGGGTTGGGGGGTGCGCAGTGGGCATAAAGGCCCGCGCAGCGGGGCAGCCCACGGAGTACCCACCGGCCCGCCGTACCGCGCGGCTTCGGCGAGACGTCGCGTCATGTGGGAATCGCAGCTATAGCTGCTCCTACAAAGGCAGACCACAAAGGCAGGGGCGATGTTGGAGGCAGGGGCGATGCCGGCTGTTGCCTTCCGGCGGCCCGCGGGAAGGCGCTGCAAGGCGGGTTGGGGGGTGCGCAGTGGGCATAAAGGCCCGCGCAGCGGGGCAGCCCACGGAGTACCCACCGACCCGCCGTACCGCGCGCCTTTGGCGAGACGTCGCGTCATGTGGGAATCGCAGCTATAGCTGCTCCCACAAAGGCGGACCACAAAGGCAGGGGCGATGCTGGATGCAGGGGCGATGCCGGCTGTTGCTTTCCAGCGGGCCGCCAAATCAACGCGCCAGAATCGCCCGCGCCAGCTCGAGATCACCGGCCGCCCGCGCCTCGACCGAATGCTCGCGCAGATGGCGCAATGCCGCCTCCAGCCGCGCCCCGCGGATCCGCCCATCACTGGCGACGAAGCCCGCCGCATCCTCGCGCGCCTGCAGCACGACCTTGTCGTTGCCCGAAGTCGACCCGGACGAAGCCCCACTGGACGCAGAGCCAGCACCCGCCGACGTACCGGCGAAACTGGACCCGTGGACGGGAGCGGCGATGGCGAGCGCGAACGCGCAGGCAAGTGCGATACGGATCATGCGTGGTTACCTGGATGGGGGATCGAAAAGTTTTCCGGGGTTGAGGATACCTGCCGGGTCAAGTGCTGCACGCAGCGCACGCATCACCGCGATCTCCGCCGTGCTGCGCGTGGAACCCAGGTACGACTTCTTGACCAGGCCGATACCGTGTTCCGCCGAGATGGTGCCCTCGTGGCGCTGAACCAGCCCTGCCAGATGCGCGGTGACATCGCCGCAGCGCGCGACGAACGTGTCCTGGTCCAGAGCGGCCGGCTTCAGCACGTTGATATGCAGGTTGCCATCGCCGATGTGCCCGAACCAGACGACCTCGAACTCCGGATACTCCGCCGCCAGCAGCCCCCGTGCCTCGTCCAGGAAGGCCGGCATCGCCGACACCCGCACCGCGACGTCGTTCTTGTAGGGCACGAAGGGCGCCAGCGCCTCGGTGATGCCCTCGCGCAGGCGCCACAGCTGCGCTGCCTGCGCCTGCGACTGCGCGACCACGCCATCCTCCACCCAGCCCTGCTCCGCACAGTGCGCGAACGCCTCGAGCAACTGCGCGTCATCCGGCCCCGTGGCCGCCGCATCCAGCACCACGTAATACGGATACCCGCGCTCGAACGGCACCTGCGCCCCGTGCGCTGCCACGTGCCGCAGCGCCACGTCGGTGAAGAACTCGAACGCCTCCAGCGCCAGCCGCCCGCGCAGCGCCTGGAACACCTGCAGCAGCACCTCGAACGAGGGCAGCGCCAGCAGCAGCGTGGCCACCGGCGGCGGCGGCGGCGCAAGCTTCAGCGTGGCCTCGACCACCACGCCGAGCGTGCCTTCCGAGGCGATCGCCAGGTGCCGCAGGTCGTAGCCGCTGGAGTTCTTGACCAGCCCGCGGTTGAGATCGAGCAGCTCGCCGCCGGCAGTGACCAGCTTCAGCCCCGCCACCCACTCGCGGGTGTTGCCGTAGCGCAGCACGCGGATGCCGCCGGCATTGGTGGCGATGTTGCCGCCGATGGTGCAGGAGCCGCGCGCGGCGAAGTCGACCGGGTACTGCAGGCCATGTTCGCGCGCGGCCTCCTGCACGGCCTCCAGCGCCGCGCCGGCCTCGACGGTGAGCGTGCGATCGACCGGGTCGAAGGCCAGCACCCGGCGCATGCGCTCAAGACTCAGCACCAGCTCGCCGCTGGCCGCGACCGCACCACCGGACAGGCCCGTGCGGCCGCCCGAGGGCACCACCGCCACGCCTTCCGCGCTGGCCCATCGCAGCACGGCCTGCACCTGTCCGACATCGCCGGGCAGCGCAATCGCCAAAGGTGCCGGCGTCCAGCGCCGCGTCCAGTCGCGTCCGTAGTGCAGCAGTTCGTCGGGCGCGACGAGCACCCGCAAGCCGGGCACCGCCATGCGCAGGGATTCGAGTTTCGCGTCGCTCATCGCAAACCGCCCGGGTAGGAACTGCAGCCTGCCAGCGGGACCGGCCAGCGTCCAGCGCTGCAGTGCAGCATGGCCCTGCCGCTGGCACACTGAGGGCCCGCCCACGGCCTGCTGCCCCCGATGAAGACCTCCTATCCCCGCAAGGACATCCGCGTGCTGCTGCTGGAGGGCCTGAGCCCGAGCGCAGTGGCCGCGTTCCGCGACGCCGGCTATTCCGACATCGAAACCCACGCCGGCTCGCTGCCAGAGGCGATGCTGCGCGAGCGCATCCGCGAGGCGCACATCGTCGGCATCCGCTCGCGCACGCAGCTGAGCGCCGATGTGCTGGGCGAAGCGCGGCGGCTGATGGCGGTGGGCTGCTTCTGCATCGGCACCAACCAGGTGGACCTGGAGGCCGCCGCCCGCCAGGGCGTGCCGGTGTTCAACGCGCCCTACTCCAACACCCGCAGCGTGGCCGAGCTGGTGCTGGCCGAAGTCATCATGCTGATGCGCGGCGTGCCCGCGCGCCACGCCGCCTGCCTGCGCGGCGGCTGGCTGAAGTCGGCCACCGGCAGCCACGAGGTGCGCGGCAAGACGCTTGGCATCATCGGCTACGGCCACATCGGCACCCAGGTGGGCCTGCTGGCCGAGGGCCTGGGGATGCGGGTGCTGTTCCACGACGTCGAAGCCAAGCTGTCGCTGGGCAACGCGCGCGCCGCCGCCGGCCTGGACGACCTGTTCGCGCGCGCCGACGTGGTCACCCTGCACGTGCCCGAGACCGCGGCCACGCGGATGATGATCGGCGCCACCGAGCTTGCGGCGATGAAGCCCGGCGTGCACCTGGTCAACGCGTCGCGCGGTACCGTGGTCGACATCGACGCGCTGGCCGCGGCGCTTGAAAGCGGGCACGTGGGCGGCGCCGCGGTCGATGTGTTCCCGGTCGAGCCCAAGGGCAACGACGAGGCCTTCCAATCCCCGCTGACCCGCTTCGACAACGTGCTGCTGACCCCGCACGTCGGCGGCAGCACCCTGGAGGCGCAGGACAACATCGGCCTGGAGGTCGCGGCCAAGCTGGTGCGCTACAGCGACAACGGCAGCACGC
This sequence comes from Luteimonas sp. A501, assembly GCF_054052085.1. The sequence goes on along the minus strand of NZ_JBSVRI010000002.1, from coordinate 259,972 downwards.
TGTCGGCGGTCAACTTCCCCGAAGTCACCCTGCCGGGCCATGAGGGCAGCCAGCGCATCCTGCACATCCACCGCAACGTGCCGGGCGTGCTGTCGCAGGTGAACGAAGTGTTTTCGCAGGCCGGGCTCAACATCGACGGCCAGTACCTGCGCACCGATGCCAACGTCGGCTACGTGGTGATCGACGTCGCGGCGACGCCCGAGCAGGCCCGGGCGCTGCGCGCGCAGCTGGCCGAAGTCACCGGCACGCTGCGCACGCGGATCCTCTACTAGCCTGAAGGAGCGGCTGCGGCGGTGGCCGCGCCAAAAGCTTTCTCGCCACGGGCGCAACCTTCTACGGAGATGTGCACGCAAGCCATTTGCGCGCCATCCGGCGCAGCGAAGGGTCCATCGTTTCGTCGGCGGCGATCACTTCAACCTCCAGCCAGGCCAGCGCGTGTGATTCCTCGCTGACCACGAAGTCTTCATGGCTTCCGGCGCGCACCACGTAGCGGACATCGTGGTGCCAGTGTCCTGGGACCTCCTTGCGCTCGGGGATCCAGTGGCGATCCAGGTCGAAGATGCCGCCTTCGATCCGCAGGCCCTGCAGTCCGCTCTCCTCGCCGGCCTCGCGCAGCGCCACCCGCGCCAGGTCGACGTCGCCGTCGGCATGGCCGCCGGGCTGCAGCCAGCGGTCGAGCTTGCGGTGGTGCGTGAGCAGCGCGCGCCGGCCATCGGCGCTGACCAGCCAGGCGGAGGCGGTGAAATGGCCGTCGAGCCGGTCGCGCACGAAGGGGTCGCCGAGGTCGCGCAGCAATTCGATGAACAGGCGCGCCTCGCCCGCTTCGCCGGGGCAGGCCGCGGCGTGGATCATGAATGCGGATTCGAGCGAAGCCAGTGCCTGGTGCGTCATTCTGCACACCGCATCCGCGGCGCCATGGGAAGAAGCGGCACCCATTATGGGCTCCCGCGAATCGTTCGCGCCCCATCCCCACCGGCCGGCCCGGCCGAAGCATTCGCGCTGCACTGCCGCTTGTGTGTGCGCAAGCGCTTTGGCAAGGTACGGCGGCTACGGCGCGCTGCGCCTCCATAGCGGAACGGCTCCCGGGGATGCCGTTCCGGCAACAACCAACGAGGGGAGAAGCTGCGCATGCTGAAAGGGCTCATGAGGGTCAAGCCGGTCGAGGCCGCGCCACACGTCGATGCGGGTGAACCGGTCGAAGGCAGCCTCGATGGCGAGGCCACCCTCAAACGGACCCTGACCGCGCGCCACCTGATCCTGCTTGGCGTGGGCGCGGTGATCGGCGCCGGCATCTTCGTGCTGACCGGCCAGGCCGCCGCCAACCATGCCGGCCCGGCCATCATGCTCAGCTTCATGCTTGCCGGCTTCGCCTGCGCACTGGCCGGCCTGTGCTACGCCGAATTCTCGGCGATGATGCCGGTCTCCGGCAGCGCCTACTCCTACTCCTACGCCACGCTTGGCGAATTCACCGCCTGGTTCATCGGCTGGTGCCTGGTGCTTGAATACCTGTTCGCATCCGCGACGGTCGCGGTCGGCTGGTCCGGCTATCTCGTGAGCTTCCTGACCACCACCCTGGGGCTGCCGTTCCCGGCGGAGCTCGCCACGGCACCCATCACCTGGGCCGACGGCGGGTTCGTGCGCACTGCAGGCGTCATCAACCTGCCCGCGGTCATGATCGTCGCCGCGGTCACCGGCCTGTGCTACGTCGGCATGACCCAGTCGGCGTTCGTGAACGCGATCGTGGTCGCGATCAAGGTCACGGTCATCGCCGCCTTCCTGGCCTTCGGATTCCAGTACATCAACCCCGCCAACTTCACGCCGTTCATTCCGGAGAACGTCGGGCCGGGCCAGTTCGGCATGGATGGCGTGTTCCGCGCCGCGACCATCGTATTCTTCGCCTACATCGGCTTCGACGCCGTCTCCACCGCGGCGGGCGAAGCCAAGAACCCGCAGCGCGACATGCCCATCGGCATCCTCGGCTCGCTGGTGATCTGCACCGTGATCTACATCGCCGTGTGCGCGGTGCTGGTGGGCATGGCGCCCTACGCGGAACTCGGCACCAGCAAGCCGGTGGCGACCGCGCTGGAGCTCGCCATGCGCGACAACCCCGGCGCCAACCTGGGATGGCTCAAGACCGCGGTCGAGATCGGTGCCATCGCCGGCCTGTCGTCGGTGATCCTGGTGATGCTGATGGCGCAGCCGCGCATCTTCTATTCGATGGCACGCGACGGCCTGTTGCCCAAGGTGCTCGGCAAGGTGCATCCGAAGTTCCACACCCCGTACGTCGGCACGATCCTCGTCGGCATCGTCGCCAGCCTGCTGGCCGGCTTCATGCCGCTCAGCGTGCTTGGCGAGCTGGTGTCCATGGGCACGCTGATCGCGTTCGCCACCGTGTGCCTGGGCGTGCTGGTGCTGCGCTACACGCGCCCCGACCTGCATCGTCCGTTCCGGGTGCCGCTGTTCTGGCTGGTCTGCCCGCTGGGCGTGGTCGCCTGCCTGTTCCTGTTCATGCAGTCGTTCATGGAGCACTGGAAGATCTTCGTGCTGTGGACGGTCATCGGCCAGGTGATCTATTTCGGCTACGGCTACCGCAACAGCAAGCTCAACAAGGCCTGAGGCCGCACGGGAACAAGGCAGATGACGACCGAGCGTCCACACGGCTCCGCCCCACGCGAGCCCAGCCTGCTGCAGGCACTCACTCCGCTGCTGTTCCTGGTGGCGGCGCTGGTTTGCGCGGTCTACCTGTACGCCGACGACGCGTCCTACGGCGCCAACCAGGTCGCGCTGATGCTGGCCAGCGGCGTAGCCGCGATCGTCGGGCTGCGCAACGGCATCGCATGGGACGACATCCAGGGCAGCCTGGTCCACGGCGTGGCGCTGGCGGTGGTGCCTATCTTCATCCTGCTCTCGGTGGGCGCGCTGATCGGCACCTGGATCCTGAGCGGCACGGTGCCGACGCTGATCGTCTACGGCATGCACCTGATGCATCCGGCGTACTTCTACCCGGCCGCGTGCCTGATCTGCGCCATCGTCGCGCTCGCGATCGGCAGTTCGTGGACGGTCGCAGGCACCCTCGGCGTGGCCCTGATCGGCGTGGCCCAGGGCATGGACATGTCGCTGCCGATCACGGCCGGCGCGATCATCTCCGGCGCCTACTTCGGCGACAAGATGTCGCCGATCTCCGATACCACGATCATCGCGCCGGCCGCGGCCGGTGCCGAGCTGTTCGCGCACATCCGCCACCTGACCTGGACCACGATCCCCAGCCTGGCCGTGGCCCTGGTGCTGTTCACCGTGATCGGCCTGGCTGGCGGCAGCGGCGGCGGCACGGGCGAGGCCGGCTTCGGCAACCTGCCGGAGCTGCTGGGCGCCCACTTCACGCTTGGCTGGTACCTGCTGATCCCGATGGTGGTGGTGTTCGCGCTGGCGGTGCTGCGCTTCCCGGCCTACCCCACGATCATGGTCGGCGCGCTGCTGGGCGGCGTGTTCGCTTTGATCTTCCAGCCCGGCCTCACTGTGGCGCTGGCCGACAACGCGGAGATCTCGCGGCCGATGGCGCTGCTGTCGGGCGCATGGAAGGCGATGTTCGAAGGCTACAAGGCCGCCACCGGCAACCCGGCCGTCGACGACCTGCTGACCCGCGGCGGCATGGTCAGCATGCTCAACACCGTGTGGCTGATCGTCTCCGCGCTGGGCTTTGGCGCGGTGATGGAGCGCACCGGCCTGCTTGAACGCATGATCCGCAGCGTGGTGGGCGCGGCCAAGTCGACCGGTTCGCTGATCGCCGCGACCATCGCCACCGCCTTCGGCACGAACATCGTGGCCGCCGACCAGTACATGGCCATCGTGCTGCCGGGCCGCCTGTACCAGCCGGAGTACCGCCGCCGCGGCCTGGCACCGGAAAACCTGTCGCGGGCGCTGGAGGACGGCGGCACCATCACCTCGCCGCTGGTGCCCTGGAATACCTGCGGCGCCTACATGGCGGCCACGCTCGGCGTCGCCACGCTGGACTACCTGCCCTACGCCTTCTTCAACCTCGTGGGGCCGCTGATCGCGCTCGGCATGGCCTACGCGGGCTTCAAGATCCTGCCGCTGAAGACCGCCCCTGTCGCCCGGCAGCGCTAAACTCGCGGGATGAACGATGCCCTGCCCTATGACAGCCACCGGCTGCGCGAGCTTGCCGGCGAGCTCATCGTCAACGTGCGTGAGCTGGCCGCGCTCGGCTGGACGCCGGCGACCAGCAGCAACTTCTCGCACCGGCTGGACGAGCGCCATGCCGCGATCACCGTGTCCGGCCGCGACAAGGGCAAGCTGTGCGAGGGCGACATCATGGTCGTCGACATGGATGGGCAAGCCGTTGGCAGCGACCATCGCCCTTCGGCAGAGACCCTGCTGCACACGCAGCTGTACGCCCGCTTCCCGGAAGTCGGCTGCGTACTGCATACCCATTCGCGCGCGCAGACCATCGCATCCCGGCTGTATGCCGGCGTCGGCCACGTGCGCCTGGAGGGCTACGAACTGCTCAAGGCCTTCCGCGGAAACGCCACCCACGAAGCTGCGATCGACGTGCCGGTGCTGCCCAACTCGCAGGACATGCCGACGCTCGCCGCCCAGGTGGATGCCCTGCTCGACCGCGGCCCGATGTGGGGCTACCTGATCGATGGCCACGGCCTGTACGCCTGGGGCCGCGATATGGCCGAGGCGCGCCGCCATCTGGAAGCCTTCGAATTCCTGCTCGGCTGCGAGCTTGAGCTGCGCCGGCTGACCGCCGGCCACTGACTGGAGACCCCGCCATGAGCCGCCTGCGCATCTTCGCCGACGACGCCCCCGGCGCCGCCCTGCTCGACACCTCCGACGGTGACGCCATCGCCCGCGAACTCGGCGCCATCGGCGTCACCTTCGAACGCTGGCAGGCCAACCGGCCGATCGCCGCCGGCGCGTCGCAGGACGAGGTCCTGGCCGCCTACCGCGAGGACATCGACCGCATCAGCGCCGAGCGCGGCTTCACCACGGTCGACGTGATCAGCATCGCGCCGGACAACCCGAAGCGCGAGCAGATGCGCGCGACCTTCCTCGACGAACACTTCCACAAGGAAGACGAAGTCCGCCTGTTCGTCGCCGGCTCCGGCCTGTTCACCCTGCACGTGGACAAGCGCGTGTACGAGATCGAGTGCGTCAAGGACGACCTGATCGCCGTCCCCGACGGCACCACGCACTGGTTCGACATGGGTCCGGACCCCGAATTCGTCGCCATCCGCTTCTTCCAGCAGCCCGACGGCTGGGTCGGCCATTTCACCGGTACCGACATCGCACAGAAATTCCCGCGCTACGAGAAAGGCGCTCGCTGAAAGCCAAGAAGCTTTTTTGCCACGGATTTACGCGGATGAACGCGGATAAGGCGAAAAAGCATTCTTTGCCACGGATTACGCGGATCACGCGGATCACGCGGATAAAGGCAGATAGGACATTGCCACATGAAACCATTTTCCATCTGCTCCTATCCGCGTGATCCGTGGCAAAAAGCTCTTCCTCCAATCTTCAACACCGCACGGTTCCCGACGCTCGCGGCTTTGGCTTGATCCGCGTCCATCCGCGTAAATCCGTGGCAAAAAATGGCTCTCCATGAAACCGACAATCCTCACCGACATCGAAGGCACCGCCGGCAGCATCTCGTTCGTGCGCGACGTGCTGTTTCCCTACGCTCGCCGCGAGCTGCCGCGCTTCGTTCGCGAGCATGGCAAGGACCCCGAGGTACGGCGCTGGCTGGACCAGGTGGCGACCGAACACGGCGCAATGTGCGATGACGCGATGATTGTCGAGGTGCTGCAGGGCTGGATCGACGAGGACCGCAAGCACACCGCGCTCAAGGCGCTGCAGGGGCTGATGTGGAGCGGCGGCTACCGCAATGCCGACTTCACCGCGCATGTGTATCCGGACGCGGTCGACGCGCTGCAGGGCTGGCACGCAGCGGGCCATCCGCTGGCGGTGTATTCCTCGGGTTCGGTGCCGGCGCAGCACCTGTTCTTCGGCCACTCCGACGCCGGCGACCTGCGCCCGCTGTTCTCGGCATTCTTCGACACTGCGGTCGGCGGCAAGCGCGAGGCCGCAAGCTACGCGAACATCGCCGGCGAACTGGGCCGCCAGGCCCGCGACATCGTGTTCCTGTCCGATGTCGTCGAGGAACTGGACGCTGCGCGCGAAGCAGGCCTGCGCACCGTGCTGGTCGACCGCCGCGAGGACTACCCCGACGCGCGCACCGGTGAAGCCGCCAACGGCCACCCGCGCGCGGAATCCTTCGCCGACGTCGACGCCGCCTGAGCCATCAGCGCGGGCGCCGATCCGGCAGCCCGCGGCGGCCCGGCGCTCAGCCCCGCTCCCGCGGCAGCGGCCGCGGCCGGTCCACCGGCGGATGCAGGGGCACCATCAGCCGCTGCATGAAGAACTGGGTCACCGGACCGACGCCGAGCGCGAACACGATGGTGCCGACGCCGAAGACGCCACCCAGCAGCACGCCGGCGGCCAGCACCGCAAGCTCGATGAGGGTGCGCACCAGGCGGATCGAACGGCCGCTGCGGCGCGCCAGCCCGGTCATCAGGCCGTCGCGCGGGCCGGGCCCGAGCTGCGCACCGATATAGAGGCCGGTCGCGAACGCGCATACCAGCACTCCGGCGAGCATCAACAGGCAGCGCGGCAGCAGGCCGTCCGGGGTCGCGATCAGCCGCAGGTTGAGGTCCGCGAACGGCCCGACCAGGAGCGCGTTGGCCACGGTGCCCAGTCCCGGCATCTGCCGCAGCGGGATCCACGCCAGCAGCACCACGACCGACGTCAGGATCATGACCACGCCGAATGACATCGGCAGGTGCAGCGCCGCACCCTGGTGGAACACGTCCCAGGGCGCCGCGCCGAGCGCGCCCCGGATCATCAGCGCGACGGAAAGGCCATACAGCCACAGGCCGACCGCGAGCCGCAGCAGGCGCTCGGGCATCTTTCCGGCCCTGAGCTGATCAAGCGGGCCGAGATTGGCCGGCCCGGCCGGAAGAGGTCGCTTGTTGGGCATGCGATCGACTCAGCCGGCGTCCAGGCGGTACCCGGTGCCGGCGCGCTGCTCGCCCTGCCAGCGGTCGAAGGCGCGGACCTCGATGCGATGCTCGCCCGGCGCAAGGTCGGTCGGCAGCGCACCGCGCCAGAGGTGCACGGACGGTTCGGCTTCGGGCGAGCGGTCACGGCCGCGCAGCGCGGGCGCGGCATCGTCGCGTGCGTTCTCGGCCATGAGCCAGGGGTCGGGCCGTTCCACGCGCACCATCGCACGCCATTCGCCCCCGTCCACCCGGTACTCCACGCGCGTGTCCGCCTCGCCCATGTAGACGTTGGCGTACACGGCCCACGCCGGGTACGCGCCCTGCCGCAGCACGCGCGGCGCGTGCAGGTGCATGGCCTGCGTGCGCGCCGGGTCATCGGCCGCGAGACGCGCCGGATGCCATGACAGGCGGTAACCGCCGTCGGCATCGACCTCCAGCAGGGCGTGGCCGTTGGGCGTGCCGTCGGCCATGGTCGCGTCGGGGATGCCTTCGGCATCAGGTGCGCCCGACCAGAACGCGCCGCTGGCGGCACCGACGTTGAACTCGTGCAAGGGCGTTGATCCGTGCCAGCCTTCGGCGACGCCGTGGCGATGGTGGCGCTGCGTATGGCGATGGCCGCTGAGCACCAGCAGCTTCGGGAACGGACGCAGCAGGGCGAACAGGCGCTCGCGGTCGGCGCTGCGGAAGGTCTCCGCGCGCCCGGGGGCAGCGGTATCGAACAGCGGGATGTGCACGCCAAGCACCAGCAGGCGATCCTTCGGCACGCTCGGCAGCCAGGCTTCGAGGAACGCGAACTGGTCTTCGCGCAGGCCGCCGACATAGCCCGGCCGCTCGCCCGGCAGCTGTACCACGTCATCAAGCACGACGAAGCTCGCGGCACCCTCTTCCCAGGCGAACGTGTCGGGGCCGTAGCTGGCGCGGAACGCCGACAGCGAGGCGTCGTCGCCCAGCGCATCCGGATCGATGTCGTGGTTGCCAGGCACGTGAAGCCACGGCACGCCCAGGCGCGTGGTCACTGCGTTGATCCCCGGGTACAGATCGACCACGTCGTCGACGATGTCGCCGAGGCTGATGCCGAAGTCGGCGCCATGCGCATCGCCACCCAGCAGCGGCGCGACGATATCGCGCGCGTAATAGTCGATGTCGGCGACCGACTTCACCTGCGGATCCGCGAACAGCAGTACGGACAGCGCGTCATCACCCATGCCGGTGTCGCGCAGCAGCGCGAAATCGCCCCCCTGCACGCCGAGCCCGGCCTGCGGCGCAAGCCAGGCCGCGGGCAGCCCGTCCGTGCGCAGCGGCATGCGCCAGCCCGCGGGCTTGACCACGAACACCGGCGCGCCGTCTTCCGCATCCAGGCGGTAGCGGCCTTCGCCATCGGTCCGCGCCAACGACCTGCCATCGGACACGATGACCCCCGCGATGCCCGCTTCGCCCGGGGCGGCGATACCGTCCCCATCGCGATCATCGAAAACCTGCCCCTGCCATTGCGCCGCGCCGGCAACTCCGGTGGCCAAAAGCAGCAGCATCGCGGCAAGGCATCGGATCCTTTGCATCAACACACCCGGCGGATTGAGATGGCCCATTATGCCGTCGTCCCCCGTTTACCCTGCGAGGTCCTGCAGGCATATGATTGGCCTGCGATGCTTTCCGTTGCAGTCATGGACGCGGTAGAGGGGACGTCTGGATGAACGTCGTGGTATCGGGAATGACGCGAATGGCCGTGCTTCTGGCGCTGCTGATGCTGTTCGCCCTGCCGCTCACCGCCAGCGCCAGCGCCAGCGCCAGCAGCGTGATCGAACTCTCCGCCGATACCGGCGAAATCGCGCTCTCGCCACATGTCACCTATCGCCACGACACCGCCGCGACGGACGCCCTGGCCGACGCATGGCGCGCGCTTGAGGCTGGCGGCTTCAAGCCCTTGCCCGGTGGCAACCCGGCCTTCGGCTTCCAGGACGGCGCCTTCTGGGTCCATGCGCGCGTGGTCAATCGCAATCCGGACGAACCTCGCTGGCTGATGGTGCAGACCTATCCGCTCAGCGACCACCTCGACGTCTACCTGCGCTACCCCGACGGCCACGTCGAGCACCACGCCGGCGGCGACACCCTGCCCTTCAGCGAACGCGCCATCCGCTACCGGCATCCCAACTTCATGCTCGACCTGCCCGCGGGCCAGCCGGTGGACATCCTGTTCCGGGTGCAAAGCCAGAGTTCGATGCAGGTGCCGCTGGTGCTGTACACGCCAGGCGCGTTCACCGAACTCTCGCGCGACGCGCAGCTGGCGATCGGCCTGTACTACGGCATCCTGCTGGCGCTGTTCTTCTACAACCTGGTGCTGTGGCTGGTGCTGCGCGACGCCAGCTACTTCTGGTACCTGTTCCACATCAGCGCCTTCGGCCTGGTGCTGTTCTGCCTCAACGGGCTGGGCTTCGAATACCTGTGGCCCAACAACGTCTGGCTGGCCGACAAATCGGTGCCGCTGTCGATCAGCCTGGCGCTGATCGGCATGCACCAGTTCGCGCGCGTGTTCCTGGGGCTGGGCGACCGCTGGCCGACGGGCAACCGGGTGAGCATCATCGCCATCTCCGCCTTCGCCTGCTTCGGCATCGCGGCGGTGTTCGTGCCCTACCGCCTGATCACCCCGGCGGTGTCGCTGGCGGTGCTGGCGAGCATCGTCTGGATCACCGTGGTCAGCGTGGTGGCACTGCGCAAGGGCTACCGGCCGGCGCGGCTGTTCCTGCTGTCGTGGTCGATGTTCCTCGCCGGCACGGCGGTCTTCACCCTGGTCGCCTTCGGGGTGATCCCCAAGACCTTCTACACCGAGTACGGCGTGCAGATCGGCTCCGCCCTGGAGATGCTGTTCCTCTCGGTCGCGCTCAGCTACCGCTACGCTTCGCTGCGCAACGAGAACGAACGCATCGTCAGCCAGGCCAACGTGCAGCTCGAGCGCACGGTGGCCACGCGGACGCGCGAACTGCAGCGCACGCTCGACCAGCTGGAGCAGGCACATTCGCGCCTGCGCGAGTCCTCGCGCCGCGACGGCCTGACCGGCCTGTACAACCGCTCGCACTTCCACGACGCCTTCGAACGCCTGCTGGTGGCCTGCAACCAGGACCGTCGGCCGCTGTCGCTGCTGATGGTCGACCTGGACTTCTTCAAGGCCATCAACGACGAACACGGCCACCTGGTGGGCGATGACGTGCTGCGCGCGGCGGCCCGGCGGATCGGCCAGGCGCTGCGGCCCCACGAGGCGCTTCTCGCGCGCTTCGGCGGCGAGGAATTCGTGATCGTGCTGCCCGGCATCGACCTGCGCGCGGCGGTCGCCGTGGCCGAGGAGGTGCGGCGCGCCATCTCCTCCGCGCCCTGCGAGTCGCAGCAGGGCCCGAACGTACGCATCTCCGGGAGCGTGGGGGTGCACACCGTGGTCCCGGGCACCATCGACGACATCGACGACGCGCTGCAGGTCGCCGACCAGGCGCTGTACGCGGCCAAGGCCAACGGCCGCGACTGCGTGCGCACTTCGATCTCGGCGGCCTGAGCAAGCGGCGCCTCAGGCCGCGCGCTCCGCCAGCACGCGCTCGACGTCGGCCAGGCCCAGGCCACGGGCGCGTAGCAGCACCAGCAGGTGGTAGGCCAGGTCGGCGGCCTCGCCCAGCAGCGCCGCGTCGTGCTGGGCCACGGCGGCGAGCGCGGTCTCCACGCCTTCCTCGCCGACCTTCTGCGCCACGCGGTGGACGCCGGCGGCCAGCAGATTCGTCGTGTAGTGGCCCTCGGGCATCGTGCGTGCGCGCTCGGCGACCACGGCATCCAGCGCGCCCAGCCCGCTGCCGGCGGCGCCGGGGAAACAGCTGCTGCGGCCGAGGTGGCAGGTGGGACCCGCGGGCACCACGCGCAGCAGCAGCGCGTCGGCGTCGCAGTCGGTCTCCAGCGCGATCACGCGCAGGTGGTGGCCGCTGGTCTCGCCCTTGGTCCAGAGCCGCTGCCGGCTGCGGCTGTGGAACGTGGCAAAGCCGGTGGCGAGCGTGTGTTGCAGCGATTCCGGGCTCATGTAGCCCAGCATCAGCACGCGGTGGCTGCCCGCGTCCTGCACCACGGCCGGCACCAGGCCGCCCTGCTTGCCCCAGTCGAGCGTCGGCATGGCGAGCGGTTCAGTCATCGCGCACCTCGATTCCGCGGGCGCGCAGCCCGCGCTTGAGTTCCGGGATCCGGACCTCGCCGGAGTGGAAGACGCTGGCGGCGAGCGCCCCGTCCACGTCCGCCTCTTCGAACACGGCTGCGAAGTGTCCGATCGCGCCCGCGCCGCCGGACGCCACCAATGGCACGTCGCAGCGCGCGCGCGCGGCGCGCAGCTGCGCGATGTCGTAGCCGGCGCGCACGCCGTCGCTGCCCATGCAGTTGAGGACGATCTCGCCCGCGCCCAGCGCCTGCAGCTCGTCGATCCAGTCGAGCGTGGGCCGGCCGCTGTCGCGCATCACGGCGGCGTCGCCGGTGTGGCTGCGCACACGCCACTGGCCGTCGGCGTCGCGCAGCGAATCGACGCCGGCGACCACGCACTGCCGGCCAAAGGCGGCGGCCAGCTCGGACACCAGCGCCGGGCGCTCCAGCGCGGGCGTGTTGACCGAGACCTTATCGGCGCCGGCCTGCAGCACGCTGCGCGCATCCGCCACGCTGCGGATGCCGCCGGCGACGCAAAACGGGATGTCGAGCAGGCGCCCGAGGCGCTCGACCCAGGCGACGTCGACCGTCCGCCCCGCGGGGCTGGCGGTGATGTCGTAGAACACGAGTTCGTCGGCGCCTTCGCGCGCGTACAGCGTGGCCAGCTCGACGATGTCGCCGGCGTCGACGTGGTCGCGGAAGCGCACGCCCTTGACCACGCGGCCGTCGCGCACGTCGAGGCAGGCAATGATGCGGCGGCTCAGCACGGCGGCCGCCCGAAGCCGGCGTCGCGGCCGACGGTGGCGGGCGCACCCGCGGCCAGCGCCTCCGCCAGGTCGACGCGGCCTTCCAGCAGCGCCTTGCCCAGCACGATGCCCGCGCAGCCGGCGCGGCGCGCGGCGGCGACGTCGGCGGCGTCGCGGGCGCCGCCGCTCGCCTGCACCTGCAACCCCGGCACGCAGGCGCGAAGCGTGTCGTACAACGCGAGGTTGGGTCCGGCCAGCATGCCGTCGCGTCCTATGTCGGTGCACAGCAGGTGGCGCAGTCCCGCCCGGGCATGGAAACCGGCGAGGTCCTCCAGCCGCTCCGTGCCCTCTTCCGTCCAGCCGTGCACGCCCGGGCGCCAAGCGCCGTCGGCACCGCGGCGCACGTCGAGCGCGACCACGATGCGCTCGGCGCCGAAGCGCTCGATCCAGCCGGCGACGCGCTCGCGCTCGCGCACGGCCAGCGACCCCACCACCACGCGCGCGGCGCCGGCGTCGAGGATCGCGGCGACGTCGTCCTCGTGGCGCACGCCGCCACCGGTCTGCACCTGCAGCGCGCTGTCGGCGCGGATGGCGCGCAGCAGCGGCGCCTGCGTGTAGCCGCCCGCGCGCGCAGCGTCGAGGTCGACCAGGTGCAGCCAGCGCGCGCCGCGGCCGGCATAGGCCAGCGCCTGCGCCAGCGGGTCTGCCGGATAGCGCGACTCGCGCGCATAGTCGCCCTGCGCCAGGCGCACCACGCGGCCTTCGCGCACGTCGATGGCGGGATAGACGGTGAAGCTCATGCGGCCTCCAGGAAATTGCGCAGCAGTCGCGCGCCGGCGGTGGCCGACCGCTCCGGGTGGAACTGCGCGCCAGCGACGCGGCCACGTTCGACGACTGCGGCGAAGGCGGACCCGTGCATCGCATAGGCGACGCAGTCGGCACCCGGCGCGGCCGCATAGCCGTGCACGAAGTAAGCCCAGGCGCCGTCGTCGATGCCTGCCATGAGCGGCGAGGCGCGGCGCGCGCACAGGCGATTCCAGCCGATGTGCGGCACGCGCAGGCCCGGCGCCGGCCGCATGCGGCGCACCACGCCCGGCAGCAGACCGAGGCACTCCACGTCGCCTTCCGCGGAGTGTTCGAACAGCAGCTGCATGCCCAGGCAGATGCCGAGCAACGGGACCTCGAGCGCAGGCAGCGCCTCGACGAAGCCCTGGTCGCGCAGCAGGCGCATCGCCGGCGCGGCGGCGCCAACCCCCGGCAGGATCACGCGCGCCGCGCCGCGCAGGCCATCCGCGTCGCGCACGATGCGCGGCATCGCGCCCAGGCGCTCCAGCGCGTAGCAGACCGAGCCGAGGTTGGCGCCGCCGGCGTCGATCACCGCGACCGGCGCGCTCACAGGGCGCCCTTGGTGCTGGGCAGGTCGCGGCCGGTGCGGGCGACGGCTTGGCGCAGCGCGCGCGCAAAGGCCTTGAAGCAGGCCTCGACCATATGGTGGTCGTTCTCGCCGCGGACCTCGATATGCAGGTTGAGCGCAGCGGAATCGCACAACGAGCGGAAGAAGTGCGGCACGAGCTCGGTCGGCAGGTCGCCCACGCGCTCGCGGCGGAAGCTGCCGGTGAACTGCAGCCAGGGCCGGCCACCGAAGTCGAGCGCGGCGCTGGCCAGGGCGTCGTCCATCGGCAAGGTGAAGCCGTAGCGGCCGATGCCGCGCTTGTCGCCCAGCGCCTCGCGCAAGGCCTGGCCCAGCGCCAGCGCCGTGTCCTCGACGGTGTGGTGCTCGTCGACGTGCAGGTCGCCGTCGGCCTCGATGGCCAGCGCGATGCCGCCGTGGGTGCCGATCTGTTCGAGCATGTGGTCGAAGAAGGCCAGCCCGGTGCGGATGCGCGGCGGCGCGGCGGCGTCGAGGTCGAGTTCGACGCGGATGCGGGTCTCGCGCGTCTCGCGTTCCACGCGCGCCTGGCGCGGCGCGTCGACCAGCGCGTGCGCGATTGCCGGCCAGTCCCAATCGCCGCCGAAGCGGCCGCGCAGCTTGAAGCCGCGGATGCCGAGGTTCCCGGCGAACTCGAGGTCGGTGTCGCGATCGCCGACCATCGCCGAGCGCGCCCAGTCGATGCCGCGGTCGCGCAGCAGCGGCACCACCAGGCCCAGTCCCGGCTTGCGGGTGGGCGCGTTGTCACCTGGCAGGCTGCGGTCGATGAGGACCTCGCGGAAGCTGATGCCCTGGCTCTCGAACACCTGCAGCATCAGCGCCTGCGGGCCATCGAAGTCCGCCTGCGGATACGCCGGCGTGCCGAGGCCGTCCTGGTTGCTGACGATCACGAAGGCATAGCCGGCATCGCGCAGCCTGAGCAGGGCCGGGACCACGTCGCGGCAGAAGCGCAGCTTGTCCAGCGCATCGACCTGGAAGTCCTCGGGCTCCTCGATCAGGGTGCCGTCGCGATCGATGAAGAGGATCGGGGTCATGCCGCCACCTCCAGCGCCGACAGTGCGGCGAGCACGCGCGCGTTCTCCGCGGCCGTGCCCACGGTGATGCGCAGCGCGTCATCGAGGCCAGGCGCAGCGCGCTGGTCGCGCACCACCACGCCGGCGGCCAGCAGCGCCTTGAGCGCCGCGCCGGCGTCGGCGAAGCGCAGCAGCAGGAAGTTGCCCTGTGACGGATACACCCGGCGCACGTTCGGCAGCGCTGCCAGCGCCGAGCGCATCGGCTCGCGCTCCGCCACGGCCTCCGCGGCGCGCGCGCGCGTGGCGGCGAGCGCATCGGGCGCAAGCGCGGCCAGCGCCAGCGCGGCGCAGGGCGCCGGCACGGGATACGGCGCCTGGCAGGCGCGCAACGCGGCGACCAGGGCCGCGTCCGCGATCACGCAGCCGATGCGGGCCGCGGCGAGCGCGTGCGCCTTGGACAGCGTCCTCAGCACGGCCAGGTTTGGCAGGCGTGACAGCAGCGCCACCGCCGACGGCTGATCCGTGTATTCGACGTAGGCTTCGTCGACCACCACCAGCGCGCGCCCGTCCAGCGCGCGTGCGATGGTCTCGATGTCCACGTGCGACACCAGTCCGCCGGTGGGGTTGGACGGCGAGCAGAGGAAGACGATGCGCGCGCCCGAGCGCAGCGCCTTGCCGATGACCGCGCCAGGGTCGAGCACGAAATCGCCGCCGGCCTCCTCCAGCGGCACCTCGACCAGGCGCGCGCCCTGCAGCCGCGCGCTGACCGCGTACATGCCGAACACCGGCGGCGTCACCAGCACCGCGTCCTCGCCCGGGCGGCACAGCGCGCGCACCAGCAGGTCGATGGCCTCGTCGCTGCCGCGGCCGACCAGCAGCTGCCCGGGCGCGCAGCCATACAGCGCTGCCAGCACGGCGCGCAGGACGTCGGACTGCGGCTCCGGATAGCGCTGGCAGCGCCCCGCGGGATCGGCGGCGTTGGGCCAGGCCGACTCGTTGGCGTTGAGCCACACCTCGCCTCGAACGATGTCCGAGCGCGCGGAGCGGTAGCCGGCGAACCCGCGCAGGTCCGGGCGCAGCAGTCCGAGCGCGCTCATGCCGCCCGCTCCAGGCGCAGGCGCACGGCGCTGGCGTGCGCCTCGAGGCCCTCGGCGGTGGCCATGGCGAGCGCGTCCGGGCCGATGGCCGCGATGCCCTCGGCCGTCGCCTCCTGCACGCTGATGAAGTTCTGGAAGCTCGAGACCGACACGCCGCTGGTCGCGACCGCGGCGCCGGCCGTGGGCAGCACGTGGTTGGTGCCGCTGCAGTAGTCGCCCAGCGCCTCGGGCGTGTGGTCGCCGAGGAACACCGAGCCCGCCACCTGCACGCGGTCCAGCCACGCGCGCGGTTCGCGCAGGGCGAGGATCAGGTGTTCGGGCGCGTACGCGTTGCTGACGTCGAAGGCCTGCGCAAGTCCGTCGACCTTGAGCAGCCGCGAGCGCGACAGCGCCTCGCGCGCGATGGCCGCCCGCGGCAGGCGCTCGAGCTGCGCGGCAATCGCCACGGCCACGGCGTCGAGCAGCGCGTCGCTGTCGGACACCAGCAGCACCTGGGAGTCCGGCCCGTGCTCGGCCTGCGACAGCAGGTCGGCGGCGACCCAGGCCGGGTTCGCGCCCGCATCAGCGACCACCAGCACCTCGGACGGCCCGGCGGGCATGTCGATCGACGCCAACCCGCGCTGCGCGACCTGGCGCTTGGCCTCGGTCACCCAGGCATTGCCGGGCCCGAACAGCTTGTCGCAGGCCGGGAAGGTGGCGGTGCCGCAGGCCATCGCCGCGATCGCCTGCGCACCGCCAACGCGGTGCACGCGCGTGATCCCGCACAGGCGCGCAGCGGCGAGCACGGTCGGGTCCACGCTGCCGTCGGCGCGCGGCGGCGTGCACATCACCACCCCGGCGCAGCCCGCCAGCCGCGCCGGCACGCCCAGCATCAGCACCGTCGACGGCAGCGGCGCGCTGCCCGCGGGCACGTACAGGCCGACGCGGCGGATCGGCCGCGCCATGCGCGCGCAGCGCACGCCCGGCGCCGTCTCCACCGCGTAGTCGGCCTGCATGCCGGCGCGGTGGAAGGCCTCGATGCGCGAGGCGGCGGCGCGCAGCGCATCCAGCAGGGCCGGCGGCACGGCTGCCATCGCGGCCTCGAACGCGTCCGCGCCGACGCGGGCATCCTCGAGGTCGACGCCGTCGAACCTGCGGCCCAGGTCGCGCACGGCCGCGTCGCCGCCGTCGACCACCGCATCGATGATCCGGGCCACGGTCGCGGTCACTTCGACCGCCATGTCCTGCACCGGCCGCCGCAGCGCCTCCGCGCGCCCGATCGAATCGAGCGCATTCCAGTCCAACCGCTTCATGCCAGCGTCCTCTCGATCGGCAGCACCATCAGTCCGCGTGCACCGGCCAGCTTCAGGTCCTCCAGGCGCTGCCAGCCCATCGCGCCGTGGCACAGCGCCTGCAGCGCGAGCGTGTCCTTGCCGTCGACCTGCATCACCGTGGGCGGTTCGGCGTCCGGCAGCAGCGCCAGCAGGCCGGGGAGCGCACTGCGGGAGGCCTGGAACATCAGCAGGCGGCTGTCGCGCAGCTTCAGCACGCCGTCCAGGCGTCGCCGCAACATCTGCGCGAGGTCGTCGCGGGCGTCGCCGAAGGCGTGCAGCGGTCCGGCCAGCACCGCCTCGCTGCGCAACAGGGTCATCACCGGCACCAGCCGGTTGGCCGCCAGCGTCGCGCCGCTCGACACCAGGTCGCAGACCGCGTCCGCCTGGCCCAGCCTCGGCGCGATCTCGACCGAGCCCGACAGCGTCACCACGCCCGCAACGATGCCCCGCACGTCCAGCCACTGCTTCAGGAGCGCCGGATAGCTGGTGGCGATGCGCAGCCCGGCGAGCTGCTCCGGCCCGGTCCACTCGACGCCATCGGGGATGGCGATGTCGAGCCGGCAGTCGCCGAAGCCCAGCGGTCGCAGCTCGCTCGCCGCGGCGGCCGCACCCAGCGCCTCACGGCCGGCATTGGTCTCGTCGAGCACGTTGCGCCCGACGATGCCGAGGTCGCAGACGCCGTCGGCGATCAGGCCGGGGATGTCGTCGTCGCGCACCAGCAGCAGGTCGACCGGCAGCGATTCGCCGTGGCAGAACAAGCGGTCGCGGCCCTCGCGCCAGGACAGGCCGCAGGACGCCAGCAGGGCGCGCGCGGGTTCGCCCAGGCGGCCGGATTTCTGGATGGCAATGCGCAGCCGCTCGCGCGGTGCCGCGGAGGAGATCGGACTCATGGCGGGGACTTCAGTGTCGGTCGAGGAGGCGCGGGAACTGCTCGCGGACGGCGGCCGCGTAGCCGCCTTCGCCGTGCTCCAGGGTGCGGGCGACGCGGCCCACGGTGGTGACGCTGACGCCGGTGCGCTGGTGGATCTCGCGGTAGGGCACGCCCTCGAGCAGCAGCGGCACCACGCGCCAGCGGTCGGTCATGGCCTCGAGTTCGGCCGGGGTGCACAGGTCGCGCAGGAACGCCGCGACCTCGGCAGGGTCCTGCAGGGACGCAAGCGCCTTGGCCAAGGCCTTGAAGCCGGCATCGGCATCCTTCTTCGGCACGGGAGCGGGGCGCTGCTTCATCTGGACTAATGTATTAATGCGTTAGCACATTAACGCACGTCGATCGCGGGCGCGCAACCCCTCCCGGCGCGGGCGGGCAGCCAAGACAGGTAACGGGTTCAAGGGACCGGCGGCCTCGGCGGACGCGGCGGTCGCGGCCCTCAGGCCCGGCGGCGCTCCGCCAACATCCAGCCCAGGGCGACACCGGCCAGGGCGCCGATGACTTCCATCAGCACGCGGATGCCAAGCCCGTCGGGGTCATGGATCTTCGACAGCGCGATGCGCGCGTACACCGGCGACTCGAGCTTGACCACGCCCATGTAGAACAGGTGCCAGGTGTCGATGCCGGCGCTGATCGCGATCGCGGCCAGGCAGGCCCAGCCGATCGCATGCCCCTCCGGCCAACGCGCACGCAGGCCGATGGCGTGGAACAGCGCGTAGGCCAACAGGCCGACCAGCAGTGCGATCAGGCCCGCTTCCAGTGCACCCGGCCAGCCCAGGTGCAGGGGCAGGTTCAAGCGCCCTGCCCGGCGTCGCGCACGGCGGCCAGCAGCACGCCGTCGCAGACCAGGCGCACGGCCTCGGCCACGTCGCCGTCCATCGCGCGGTCGCGCTCCATGCTCGCGATGCGGCCGCGGATCACGCCGTGCGCCACATCGACGGCGCGGCCGGGATGGAAGGGTTCGCTCTCCGCGAGCTCCACGCGCAGCGCTTCGACTTCCTCCATGAAGCATGCGTGGTCCGGCGTGCCCGCGGCCGGCGCGCCCGACACCTTGGCCGCCAGCGCCGCCGCATCGCCGCGCCGCGCCAGGTCGCGCGCGGCGTTGATCATGTCGCGGCGCAGGTCCAGCGCCTGCGCGGCGGTGTAGAGCTCCAGGCCCAGAACCTTGCCCAGGTCGTCGGCCATGGCCAGCACGTGGCGCGCCTCGTTGGCGCCCATCGACACGTGGTCTTCCGCGTTCGCGCTGGTCGGCACCGAGTAGACGCTGGCCGGATGCGCGCGGCTGGCGAGGTCGTTGACGATCGCCGCGGCGGTGTACTGCACGATCATGAAGCCCGACTCGGTGCCGTCCTCGTTGCCGATCAGGAAGGCCGGCAGGCCGTCGCTGGTGGCGGGGTCGACCAGCTTGTTGAGCCGGCGCTCGCTGATCGAGGCCAACACCGGAAGGGCGGCCTTGAGGTAGCTCATCGCCAGCGCCAGCGGCATGCCGTGGAAGTGCCCGGCGGAGATCACCGTGCTTTCAACGAACGCGCCTCCGACGTGCCCGGCGGCCTTGTCGGGGAACACCAGCGGATTGTCGGTGACCGCGTTGAGCTCGACCTCGAGCACGCGCGCGGCCTGGGCCGCGGCGTCGCGCACCGCGCCGTGCACCTGCGGCACGCAGCGCAGCGAATAGCTGTCCTGCGGCTGGTGCTTCTTGCCGCCGCGGAAGGGCTTGAAGCGCTGGTAGAACTTCTCGCGGCCGTGGCGCTGGCTGGTCGGCACCCAGTCCCAGCCGATGTCGAAGGGCAGTGCCTGCGCGGCGGGCTCGTCCCAGCTGCCCGGCAACCACTGCCGGAAGCGCGGCACCAGGTGGTAGGCGATGTCGGCCAGCGTCGAACCGCCCAGCAGCGCGCGCAGCTGCGCGGCGGCCGCGACCTGGCCCGGATGCGGGCGCAGCGCGTGCACGTCCTCGGCGTAGGCGCCCAGGCGGCCGGCGAAGGCGTCGAGCGTCATCGCCGCGGCAAGGTCCGCGGTGTCGAGCAGGTCCTCCAGCTTCGCCAGTGCCAGCACGCCCATCGCCAGCATCTGCGCGGTGCCGTTGTTGAGGGCCAGGCCTTCCTTGTAGGAGAGTTCGACCGGCGCCAGACCCACGCGCTGGAGCGCATCGGTGCCCGGCATGCGCTCGCCCTCGACGAAGGCTTCGCCGCCGCCCAGCAACACGATCGCGAGGTGCGACAGCGGCGCCAGGTCGCCCGAGGCACCGACCGAGCCCAGCTGTGGCACGACCGGCACCACGCCGGCGTTGAGCAGCTGAGCCATCGCCTGCAGCGTGGACACGCGGATGCCCGAGTGCCCGCGCAGCAGCGTGTTGACGCGAATGCACATCATCGCGCGCACCACCGGCGCCGACATCGGCTCGCCCACGCAGACGGCGTGGGTGATGATCAGGTTGCGCTGCAGCTCGGCGTGCAGGGAGCGGCCGGAAGGCGCGCCACCCGGCAGTTCATCGCGCAGCGGATGGGCGCCGAGCAGCTTGTCGGCGTTGCTGCCGAAGCCGGTGGACACGCCATAGATCGGCTCTTCGCGCCGCACCTGCTCGGCGAGGAAATCGGCGGCGCGCGCCACTGCGCGCAGCGCGCCTTCGTCCAGCGACACCTGGGCGCCGTGGGCCACGGCCACCAGCTGCGGGCGGGTCAGCGACAGTCCGTCAAGAAGTACGGGCTTCATCGTGCGTCTCCTTTGGCGGATGCGATCGCCGGACCCGCGGCGGTCCCGGCAAGCGCCCCGACGACGGCGTTGGCTTCATCCACCCGGCATCGCGCGAGCAGCGCATCGGCCAGCCCTTCCAGCGTGACCTCGACCTGCTCGCCGTTGAGCAGGTCCTTCACCGTCGCCACGCCGCGCGCGACCTCGTCCGCGCCGCGCACCACCACGTGGCGGATGCCGGCGCGGTCGGCGTACTGGAACTGCTTGCCGAGCTTGCGCGGCTCGAACTGGGTCTCCACGTTCAGGCCCGCCGCGCGCAGCCGCTGCGAGAGCGCCAGCGCATCGTCCAGGCCGGCGTCGTCGAACAGCGCCACCAGCACGTCCACCGGACTGCGCTCCGCGGCCACCAGGCCGGCTTCGCGCAGCTGCCAGAACAGGCGCGTCAGGCCGATGGAGATGCCGACGCCGGGGAGCTTCGACTTGGTGTAGTGACCGGCCAGGTCGTCGTAGCGGCCGCCGGAACAGATCGAGCCGATGCCCGGGTTCGCGTCCAGCGTGGTCTCGTAGACCATGCCGGTGTAGTAGTCCAGGCCACGCGCGATGGAGAGGTTGATCGCGTAGCGCGACTCCGGCACGCCCATCGCCTTAAGCATGCCGAGCAGCGCGCGCAGCTCGTCGCGTCCCTCCTCGAACTGCGGCGTGCCGGCGCCGAGCGCATCGAGCTTCGCGAGCGCATCGCCATGGCCGTTGGAACGGATGCGCGAGAAGGCCAGCAGCCGCTCGGCCACCTCCGGCAACAGGCCGAAGCCCTCGCCCTCCAGCGTCGCGCGCACGGCCTCTTCGCCGCGCTTGTCGAGCTTGTCGATCTCGCGCAGCACCAGCGGCTGCGCCGCGTCATCGATGCCCTGCCCGGCGAAGAACCCGCGCAGCAGCTTGCGATGGTTGAGCTGGATGGTGAATTCACCGATGCCCAGCGCATCGAACACGGCGTTGATCACCGCCGGTACCTCGGCCTCGAAGCGCGGCGACAGCGTGTCCTTGCCGATCACGTCGATGTCGCACTGGCAGAACTCGCGGAAGCGGCCGCGCTGCGCGCGCTCGCCGCGGTACACGCGCTGCATCTGGTAGCGGCGGAACGGGAAGGCGAGGTGGTGCTCGTGCTCGGCCACGTAGCGGGCCAGCGGCACCGTCAGGTCGAAGCGCAGCGCCATTTCCGGCACGTCCTGCCCGCCGCCGCCCTGGGCTTTCTCCAGCGCGCCGGTGGACTGCACGAAATACACCTGGCGCTCGGTCTCGCCACCGGTCTTGGTCAGCAGCACCTCGGAGAGCTCGAATACCGGCGTTTCCACCGGCAGGAAGCCCCATGCCTCGAAGGTGCGGCGGATGGTGTCGAGCATGCGCTGGAAGGCGACCTGCTCGCGCGGCAGCAGTTCGAGGACGCCCGGGGGCGTGCGTGGCTTGATCAAGGCGGGCTCCGGTGCAGGCCATGCGGATTGGCCCGCCATTCTAGCGACTGGCGCCGCCGCCCCGGCCGCCGGCGCACGCAAGGCTTGCCCTTCCGGCCCCGGAGTCCCTAAAATGCGCAGCTCACCTGTCGGGGTGTAGCTCAGCCTGGTAGAGCGCTACGTTCGGGACGTAGAAGTCGCAGGTTCAAATCCTGTCTCCCCGACCACTTGGTGACCACGCAAAAACCGGCCCCACGGCCGGTTTTCTGCTTTCAGCGCCTCCCGGGCGCGCCTGGACACTGCAGCATGCCGGCTTCCCACGCCGCCACCGGCGGCCCCCACGCACGCGGCTGGCTGCTGGCGCTTGCCGGCATCACGCTTGCGGCCTTCAACCTGCGCACGGCCGTCACCTCGATCACGCCGCTGCTCGATGTCGTGGGCCGGGAGTTTGGCTTCGGCGCCAGCATGGCCGGCTTCATCGGCATGCTGCCCGCCGCGGCGTTCGCGGCCTTCGGCGCCGGCACGCCGGCGATCACCCGCCGCATCGGACTCGAGCGCACCGTGCTGCTGGCCATGGCGCTGGCCGCGGCGGGCCTGGTGCTGCGCTCGCTGGCCGGCGGCATGCCCCTGCTCATCGGCGGTTCGCTGCTGGCGCTGGCGGGCATGGGCATCGGCAACGTGGTGCTGCCGCCGCTGGTGAAACGCCATTTCCCGCACCGTGTGGGCTCGCTGAGCGTGGTCTACATCACCGCGCTCCAGGCGGGCACGATCATGGCGGCCCTGCTCGCGGTTCCGCTGGCGGATGCCTTCGGCTGGCGGCTGTCGATGGGCTTCTGGGCGCTGCTGGCAGTGCTGGCGATGCTGCCGTGGTTGGTGTTGCTGCGGCACGGATCCACGGCACCCTCCGACGCGACGTCCTCCGCCGGCGCCACCGGGCTCGAATCCACCCCGGGTTCGCGCAGCCGGGTCTGGCACACGTCCCTGGGCTGGGGCATGGCGCTGATGTTCGGCATGACCTCGCTGGCGACCTACGCCATGTTCACCTGGATGCCCCGGATCTTCACCGATGCCGGCGCCTCGCCGGCCTACGGCGGCGCGATGGTGGCGCTCTACACCGGCTTCAGCCTGCTTGGCGGGCTGGTGATACCCGGCCTTGCGGTGCGCATGCCCAACACCTTCGCGCTGGCGGTGCTCTGCGCGCTAGCGCAGTTCGCAGGCTTCACGGGCCTCTGGCTGGCCCCGATGGCGGCACCTTGGCTGTGGGCGATCCTGGTCGGGATCGGCGGCTGCACCTTTCCGCTCGGCCTGACCCTGATCAACCTGCGCACGCGCACGCCCGCGGGGTCAGCGGCGCTGTCGGGCTTCACCCAAGGCCTGGGCTACACGCTGGCCTGCCTCGGGCCGCTGCTGTTCGGCATCCTCAAGGACGCGACGGGGGGGCTTGCCTGGCCATTCGCAATGCTGGCGACAAGCGTGGTGCTGATGCTGCTGGGTGCGTGGCAGGCCTGTCGGCCGCGTTTCCTGGAGGATGTCGGACGTACGAGCTAGTCCCGACCGGTCGTCGTGACACAGCGCCCCGTAACGCGTTCATTCATTCCCCAAGGGCTCATGCTGCGCCGGGCGCCGGCCGGGATGTAGTTCAGCGACGCCTGGACAACGCCTGCGGCATCGGTGATCCGCGCCACGCTGCCCAGTTGGTCGTGGAACAGGTAGCGGCTGGTCGTGGTCGACCCCACGATGGTCTGCAGCACTACCCCGGCGATATGTCGCTTGATCGTGGTCACCGCCCCTTGCGTCACGATCTCCACGTTGCCCAGGTAAAGCGTCCGCTTGCCGCCTACGTCTTCGCGCTTGTAGCGCTGGCCGTCAGGGCCGTACCAGAACCGCAGCGTCTGCAGCGGCGCGCTGGTGGTCCCGCGCATGATCGCGTAGGCCTTGTTGTC
Source organism: Luteimonas sp. A501 (assembly GCF_054052085.1). The sequence goes on along the minus strand of NZ_JBSVRI010000002.1, from coordinate 236,136 downwards.
GGCCGAGTAGCGGATGGTGCGGGCTTGGGCCGTCCCGGCCGCGTTGCGCACGGTCTGGTTGCCCTGGCTGTCGTAGGCGTAGCTGGTCGTGCCCACGCTGCTCACCCGGTGCGCGCCCACGGTACTGCTGGTGACCACTGCCACCCAGCGGTGAACCTCCCAAAAAGCTATAACTGATTCGTGACTTGTACGTTCATGACCTTACTACCGCCCAGCTTCTACCCGCGACTTCATTTCCATATTGGCACTTCTCCCGGAGACTTGGTCAAACTTATTTCACTCCACCAGCCATCTTTATTCAACCCCAACTTGCCGACAACAATGACGTTCTGACCAATTAACCTGTCCGAATCCTCATAAAACCCACCCGCACTGATCAGAACCGCAGCCTCGCGCCCACCCATAGCTGCGGAAACGTGATTTTCATAAAGAACAAATTCATCATTCTCTTTGATCAAGTAACCGCGAATCCCGACCTCCCGGCCTACGAGATCGTTTCGGCTTGAAAACAGCAATGAATATGGAATTCGACAAAGATCACCACTGGAAAGAACGCAAATCTGATCAACCGGGATCGCTCGACCAGCTTCAGGGCTACACGCAACTAGCATAGGAACTAAAGCAAGAAACGCAGCACCAATCATCCTCATCTCTTCCTCCAAGTAAAATGCTCCGCGTCGATGAAGGCGCCGCCGCCTTCGAAGTGGGCCTCGCGGAACTGCAAGTAATCGAACTGCCAAACTGCTCTATCACCTGCCCTCCCAACCATAGCCCCACGAAGCACGGCCGAATACTGCGCATGCTCCCACGTCATCGCATAATCCTCTCCACGTGAAGCAGATATTTCACCGGAAACAGAGCGCAAGTAACCGCTAAATCCTGAAGCGGCTCCTATAGGATGAGTATGCACCTCAAGCACCGTTAATTGATTCACGGGCACATGGACGCCCGTCGCAGTACCACGTGTTATATCCGCGACACTGTACCGCCCCCACTTTATTATATTGGCACCAACTTCCAAACCATATTTTTCTGTGAACGGAAAAAATGCATCAAAGAAAGCCATTTCGGCTCCGCCAGAGAACAAGAAGGTTCGGCCCGAAAATCCGTCTGCAATCCTGTTGAATTCGCGCTGTGCTTCTGGAGTGATAACTGTCGCCACACCGCCTGCCGCACTTGCGCGTCGCAAAGTACGCTTGCCGCCCGCCATCGCCGCCTGAATCGCCCCCATCACCGCGCCATTCGCGAACTTCCCTCCCGTCGCCCGCGAGATCGTGCCACCCACAATCGCCCCCGTCATGGTTCGCGCCACCGGATTCGGAATCTGGCCGCGGTCAGGCGTGAATGCCGCCGACAGCCCTGCGCTCGCGAATGCGTGTCCGAAGTTCCCGCCGCGCAGCGATTCCGTCACGCCGCCGGTGAACGTCTGCACGCCCCAGCCCGCCACGCCGCCATCAACGGTCGCGATGCGCACGCCCGCCGTGATCAGCGCCGTCATCGCCCCCATCAGCCCGCCCCGCCAGCTCTGCGTCGCCACAGCCCCCGAAACAAACCCCACGCCGGCATAGACCCCCGCCGTCATTGCAGCGCCATATGTGCCGGTAAAACCAGCCGCCCAATACTGCTGGGTCACCGCCGCCGCGAGCATGATGATCGCCCCCAGCCACCCCCGCTCCGACTGTCCCAGCATCCCGGTCGGGTCCGTATACCGCAGCGGGTTGTTGAACACGTACGTGTACGCATTCCAGCTCTGCGCGCTGCCCGGCGCCTGCACGAACGGATCCGGCTGCAGGAACCGCCCAAGCCCTGGGTCGTAGATCCTTCCGTTCATGTGGATCACGCCCACGCCGTCCAGGTGCTCGTGACCGGTGAACCCGCGGTCGCTCAGCGCGGGCGAGTCCTCCTCCACCTGCATCGGGTCGCTCATGCTGCGCCGGGCACCCGCAGGGATGTAGTCCAGCGACGCTTGGACGACGCCCGCGGCATCGGTGATCCGCGCCACGCTGCCCAGCTGGTCGTGAAACAGGTAGCGGCTGGTCGTGCTCGTGCCCACGATCGTCTGCAGCACCGCTCCGGCGATGTGCCGCTTGACGGTCGTCACCGCCCCTTGCGTCACGATTTCCACGTTGCCCAGGTAAAGCGTCCGCTTGCCGCCTACGTCTTCTCGCTTGTAGCGCTGGCCATCTGGGCCGTACCAGAACCGCAGCGTCTGCAGCGGCGCGCTGGTGGTCCCGCGCATGATTGCGTAGGCCTTGTTGTCGGCGGAGTAGCGGATGGTGCGGTCCTGCGCCGTCCCGGCCGCGTTGCGCACGGTCTGGTTGCCCCGGCTGTCGTAGGCGTAGCTGGTCGTGCCCACGCTGCTCACCCGGTGCGCGCCCACGGTGCTGCTGGTGCCACTGCCGTGCGTGGTGCTCGCTCCACAGCCGGCCCGGCCGGCATAGTCGATCGTCTGTCCGGTGCCGTCGATGGTCCGCGCGCAGACGTTGCCCACCGCGTCGTACACCGCCCAGTGGCCGGTCTTCTCGTAGGGCGCGTAGCTGGTCGCGCCGATCTGCAGGAAGTAACTGTTGCTCAGCCGGTGCAGGTCGTCATACACGAATCCCTCGACGTATCGCCCTCCCTTCTGCTGCGTGTGCAGGTTGCCCGACTTGTCCCAGCCGTAGGCCTCGTCCACCAGTTCACAGTCAGGGCCACCTGACTTGTCCGCACAGATTCGCAATACCCGGCCGGTCAGGGGATCGTGCTCGCGAGCGATGGTCATCTGGCCGTTGGCGCCGCGCTCCTCGTGGACCACGTTGCCCCAGGCGTCGGTCTCAAGCGTGCGTGCGTATTGCGACGCAGAGGAGCAGGCCGGAACCGCGTTGGATTCGTAATGGCAGGTCGCCCGCAGGGCACCGCGACTGCTGTACTCGTGCTTGACCCATTGTCCTGACGCGTCCTGGGCCAGGAATGGGCGGCCCTTGGTGTCGTAGACCGTCTGCGAGGAGTAGCTGACGCCATCGATCGTCGTGATCATGGACTGCGGGCGACCAAGTCCGTCGTAGACGTAGACGCGGCTCATGTCCAGGAACTTGTCCGTTTGCCCGCGCCAGCTGCTGTAGGCTCCGCCGATCATCTCGCTGGCCAACTGTCCGACGCCACCCGGCGCACTGTCATACTCGAACACCGACTGCGATTCGATGATGCCGCTGTCCAGGCGCACCGTACGCTCCCAGACACGACCGCGAGCATCGTAACGCTGCTCGGTACGCTGCAGGCCGGCATCCTGCTGCGCAATCAATTCGCCCAGCGCGTTGTACTCGAACGTCATGTAGCCGCTGTCAGGATCGTTTTGGGCCACCTTTCGCCCGAGCGCGTCATAGGCGAACTCGTTCAGGATCGTGCCGCGGCCCGCATCCCGTCGGACCTGGACTATGTTGCCAGCCGCGTCAAACCGGTTTTCCAGCACGAGCCCCGTGGCATCGATGGTCTGCACCACCTCGCCCAGACCGTTTCGCACTCCGATGGTGCTTTTGTTGCGCTGATCCGTAACCGTGGTCCGGTTGCCCGCATAGCTGGTGGAGACCTCCCCCGCGTCCGGCGTGAGCACCTGAAGCGGGCGCCCGAGCACGTCGTAGCTGGTGACCGTCCACATCCGCGCGGTACTGGTGCATGCCGAAGCCAAGCCGGTTGGTCCGTCGCTGCCCCCTGTGCCTGAAAGGAAGAACGGGTTCGAGACGAGCTCCGGATTGCCTGCCGCTGGCGCAATGTACCTGCCTCAGGAACAGCAGTTGGACTCGATCGCTGCAACCACGGGCATGCTGGTCGACGATGACTTCGAGTTGCGGCTGTTGCGCTGCTTCCGGAGGGCGCCTGTCCGTGCAAGGGTGCTGTTCCTTGAGATGGTGGAGTTGATCGCTCCGGATACCCGAAGACAGCGAACGCAGGCAGGCTGAAGGACGCAACAAGGCTCGTCCCTTGGCTTCAGCGGAAGCTGGCGATATCCACCGTCGAGCGCTTCCCCACCTCGGCCGCGTGTGCGTCCAGCCATTCCCGCGCCCGGGCGCGGCCGTGGTCGCGCAGGGTTTCAAGGAACGGCAGGCTGGTGGTCGACTTCGAATCGTCGTCGAGCCGCGCCATCAGTTCATCGTCGGCGACCATGTGCATGCGCTTGCGACGCACCGGATGCTCCTTCACCAGCCACGGCACGATCGAGCGGCGCACGAACTCGCGCATCCGGACCAGGCTGCGCATCTCGGCGAGGAAGGCGGCGTTGAACGCCAGCGCCTGGGTGCGGCCGCGGATGTCCGCGGCCGAACGCGGCAGTTCGCCGTGGCTGACCGGGCTCAGCAGCACCAGCAGCACGTCGTCGACCCTGCACTCCGCCAGCAGCGGAAGCACCGGCGGGTTGGCGGCGAAGGCGCCGTCCCAGTAGGGCTCGCCGTCGATCTCCACCGCGGCATACAGCGCAGGCAGGCAGGACGAGGCAAGCACCACGTCGGCGCTCAGCTCCGGCGTGCGGAACAGGCGCAGCCGGCCGGTATTGGCATGGGTCGCGGCGATGAATAGATCGAACTTGCGCTGCGCGCGCAGGCGCTCGAAATCGACCTGCGCCTCGACGATGTCGCGCAGCGGGTCGTAGCCCAGCGGGTTGAACTGCGACGGAGCCAGGAAGCCGCTCCACTGCAGCATCAGCGACGCCATGGGCGAGGGCCGGCCATCGGCGGATCCTGCCCCCGCCTGCAGCAGCGGCGCACTGCCGCCGACCGCGGCCCAGAAGCGGGCCAAGGCTTCGCGCGCGGCTTCGGGGCCGCCTTCGAGCAGGCCATGGGCCAGCACGACTGCGTTCATCGCGCCGGCGCTGGTGCCGCTGGCGCCGCGGAGATCCAGGCGCCCGTCCTCGAGCAATGCGTCGAGGACACCCCAGGTGAATGCGCCATGCGCGCCGCCGCCCTGCAGGGCGAGGCTCACGCTGCGCTTTCGGGCACTGGTCCTGGCATTACTCACTGCGTCGGCTCCACGTAAGGCTTCCTTGGCTGCAACCCGGTGGGGGCTGACGCAACAGCATCACACGCCAGCCGCGTCGGCACGCTACACGGTGCCCGATGCTTCAAGTCGCGCGCGCAGCATTTCCAGCCGCAGATCGCCCGCAGCGCCGGGAGACGTGCGCGCGGCAAGGCTCGCGGCGGGATCACCTTCAGCCCAGCGCACCGGATCGGCGGCTTGGCGATAGGCCTCGCGGAACGGCAGGCCGTCGCGCGCCATATCGACGGCGAGATCGGTCGCATACATCGACGGCTCCAGCGCGGCGCGCATGCGCTCCGTGTCCCAGTCGAGGTTGCGCAGCAGGTCGGGCAAGAGCGCCAGCGCCTGCAAGCCCTTGCCGAAGCCGTGGAACAGCGCGCCCTTGGACAGCTGCAGATCGCGGTGGTAGCCGGACGGCAGCGACAGCAGCTGCTCGATCTCGGTGCGCGCGGCGGCGACACTGGCATAGGTCGCGCGCATCAGCTCGATGACGTCGGGATTGCGCTTGTTGGGCATGATCGAGCTGCCCGTGGTGTATTGCGCCGGTAGCCTGGCGAAGCCGTACTCGCCCGAGGTGAACAGGCTCAGGTCCCAGGCCAGGCGGCGCAGGTCGAGCATGGCGCTGGACAGGGCTTCCAGCGCGGCCATCTCGAACTTGCCGCGCGAAAGCTGCGCATAGGTCGCCGCCACCTGCAGGCGACCGAAGCCGAGGGCCGCGGTGGTGTGGTCGCGCTCCAGCGGCAGATTGACGCCATAGCCGGCGGCGCTTCCAAGCGGGTTGGCGTCGATCCAGGCCAGGGTGTCGCCGGCGCGTGCGGCGTTGTCGATGAAGGCCTCCGCCCAGGCCGACCACCACATGCCAAGCGAGGACACGACGGCGCGCTGCAGGTGGGTGTAGCCGGGCAGAGGAACGTCGGCCTCGGCGTGTGCGCGCTCCAGCGCGATAGTGGCGGTCTCGATGCACAGCGCGCGGGTCCGTGCCAGCTTCTCCTTCAGCCACAGCCGCGTGGCCACCAGCACCTGGTCGTTGCGGCTGCGGCCGGTGTGGATGCGGCGGCCGGCGTCGCCGAGGCGTTCGGTCAGGCGCGCTTCGATGGCGGAGTGGCCATCCTCGTAGCGTGCATCGAGCACGAAGCCGCCGCTTTGGAAGTCGTCGGCCAGCGCGTCGAGTTCGCGCGCGATGCCGGCCAGTTCGTCCGCGGCCAGGATGCCGATGCGCGCGAGGCCTTCGGCGTGGGCACGGCTGGCCTGGATGTCGTGCAGGAAGAAGTCGCGGTCGAGGATGACGTCGTCACCGGCCAGGAAGGCCTGGATGTCGCTGTCGACGGTGACACCGGGCTTCTGCCAGAGGAGGTCGGTCATGTCGTTCTCCATTTTTACTGCTGTTGTAGGAGCGGCTATAGCCGCTCCCACAGGGGGGCTGATGGTGGTCTCGGTGGTGAGGGCGTGGGCGTGGGGCGGTGGTCAGCGGTATGGGTGATCAGTCGAACGGGATGCCCTGGGTCTCGGGGTAGCCGAAGGCGAGGTTGAGGTTTTGCAACGCCTGGGTGGCGGCGCCCTTGAGCAGGTTGTCGAGCGTGGACACCACCACCAGCCGGCGACCGTCGGCCGACAGCGTGAAGCCGCCGACTTCGACGCCGTGGCGGCCGGCGATGGCGCTGACCCAGGGTGCGTCGTCGGTGACGCGCAGCAGCGGTTCGGCGTTGTAGCGCGCGTGGTAGCGGGCCGCGACCGCGTCGAGGGCGATCGGCTCGCGCAGGTGCATGTTCGCGGTCAGGGTGATGCCGCGGAAGTGCGCCGCGACGTGCGGCATGAACTCGACCGGCGTGCCCAGGTGGTGGGTGACCTCGCGCTCGTGCAGGTGGTCCACCAGCGCGTAAGGCATGAGGTTGTCGCGGAGCTTGTCGGCGTTGTTGCGGTCCGACGGCGTGGTGCCGGCGCCGGAGTAGCCGGACACGCCGAAGCACTGCACCGGGCCCTCGATCAGGCCGAGCATCGGCGCCACCGCAAGCTGCATGGCACTGGCGTAGCAACCGGGATTGGCGATGCGACGCTGGCCCGCGTACGTGCCGCGCGTGAGTTCCGGCAAGCCGTAGTACCAGGCGTCACTGAAGCGGTGATCGGCCGAAAGGTCGACGATCACCGGGCCATCGGCGTCGACGGCATCGGCCTGGACATCGACGTCGGCGTGAGCGCCTGCCGTGCCCAGCGATGCGATGCAGGCCTCCGACTTGCCGTTCGGCAGCGCCAGTATCCAGGCATCGAGCCCGAGGCCACCGAGTTCCTCATGCGCGAGGCTCCGGTAGCGCAGCTCGCCGCGATACTCGGGTACATGGTCGGACACGCGCTGCCCGTCGAGCTCACGCGATGACACCGCCGCGAGCTCGAAGCCGGGATGCGCGGCCAGCAGCCGGATCAGTTCGGCGCCGGTGTGCCCGCGCGCGCCCACGATGCCAACGGTCCTAGCCATCGAAGCCCTCCTCCTTCTCTTTCACATCCACCAGGGTGGCCGGACGCGTGGCGCAGTGGGCGACCGCGCGCTCGATCTCCGGGAACTTGTCCATGCCGTACCAGAACACCTTCCACATGTCCTGCTTGAAGCATCCGTCGGACTCGGAATAGTAGAAGGCATTCGCCGCGTTGCCGTTGCGCGAGCGCCAGAACAGGCTCGGTGTTTCTTCGCGCATCACCTGCCAGACGGCGCGCCCCAGGCCTTCGCCCTGGGCATCGTCGAGCACGGCGAACTTGTCGAGATAGGGCACGCCGTCGACTTCGGTCAGGATCACGGCGGTACGGTAGTTCTCGCTGACATAGGCCCGCAGCAGCGGCGTGCGCTCGAAATAGTCCGGCAGCAGGCTGCGGCCAAAGGCCGACTCGATCAGCATCCGCAGCCGCGACAGGTCGAGCTCACTCCAGGCGGCCGCACGCAGCACGCGCTCGCCGCGACGCACCAGGGTGCCGGAGCCCTTGTGGGTGAACAGCTCGCGCGCCAGCTGGTCGGGCCGGGTGATCGACACCGACGATGACGGCGGCAGCACCATCAGCAGGTCGTGGATCTGCTCGATCTTCAGGCGCATGCCGGAGTGCAGCCAGGGCTGTGCCAGCAGCTCCCCGTACTCGGTGCTGAGGTTGATCGAATCGATCACCTTGTCATCCGGACCCAGCAGGCCGCCGGTGCCGGTGAGGAAGACGATCTTGTAGGGCTGGATGGCCTTGATCAGCTCGTTGGCGGCCCAGTCGGCGTTGACGTTGACGATCTGGCCTTCGGCGGTCTCGCCAAGCGACGTGATCACCGGGATCGAACCGGCCTTGATCGCCGCGCCGATGCCGTCGGTGTCCACGCGCACCACCTGGCCCACCAGGCCGTAGCGCTCGCGGTCGAGGAAGCTGCACTCGAACACGCCCGACTGGATCGAGGTCGCGCGCACGCCCTCCACCTGCAGTGCCTCGACCAGGCGCAGGTTCTGCTGCCGCATCACCCGGCGCACGATCGCCAGCCCCGCGGCATCGGTATGCCGCAGGTTGTCGATGGTGCGCTTCTCGATGCCGGCCTCGCGCATCGCCTGGTCGAGCTGCGGCCCGGCGCCGTGGACCACGATCGGCGTCAGCCCCACCTGCTGCAGGAAGGCCAGCGACGAGGTCAGCGCCTCGAGGTCGTCGCGCAGCACCGCGCCGCCGACCTTCACCACCGCGAAGCGCTTCGCATCCAGCTGCGAAAAGCGCTTCAGGTACTGGCTGATCTCTTTCGCGCTGCCCATCCCCGACAACAGTCGAACGATGGTCTGGCGGGTCTGTACGTGTGCTTGCATGGGTTGCTGCTTCGTGGGGCTGGGAGAGAGGCAAAAGCTTTTTTGCCACGGATTTGCGCGGATGAACGCGGATAGAGCAACGGCCTTTATGCCACGGATCGTGCGGATGAACGCGGGTGGAGCAAGAGCCCTTTTTGCCGCGAATTTGCGCGGATTACGCGGATCATGGCGAGGCCAGCCGAATTATCGCGCCCTGCCCCACAACACATGTTTCACAGGGATTTCCTCTTCGAACTCGCCTTGACCCAATCCGCGTAATCCGCGCGAATCCGTGGCAAAAGAGCGCTCCTTTTCTGTCTTTGCTTTATCCGCGTTCATCCGCGCAAATCCGTGGCTGAAATGCTCTGGCTTTTAATGATCCCCACCACCGCCGCGGCATAGGTGCGCAGTTGGTCAAGCGCGACCCATTCGTCCGCGGTGTGGGCCTGGGCGATGTGGCCGGGTCCGAAGACGATGGCGTCGAGGCCGGCGGCGGAGAACAGCGAGGCTTCGGTCCAGAAGTCGACGGCGTTGCCGATGGGCAGGTCGAAGCCTTCCGCCAGGTCGCGGGCGGCCAGGCGGCGTTCTTCGGCGGCTGCGGTGTCGCCCGCGGGCAGCGAAGGGCCGTGGAAGGTGGCGGTGTAGTCGCTGCCTTCCGGCGCCAGGGCTTGGAAGCGCGCGTGCAGCTGCGCCACATCGTGCGAAGGCAGCGGACGAAAGCCGAAGCGCACTTCGGCCGCGGGCGCGATCACGTTGGCCTTGATGCCGCCTTCGACGCGACCGATGTTGAAGCGCAAGCCGGTCAGGCCGCCGAAGCGCTGGTGGACCTCGGCTTCGGCAAGCGCCAATGCATCCACGCCCCAGCGCATCGCCTTGTGCACGGCGCTCGCCGAGAGCGCCTGCGCGCCCGAGGCATGGCCGGCCTCGCCGTGGAAACGCAGCTGCACGGCGGCGATGCCGCGATGGGCGAGCACGGCCTCGCAACCGGTGGGCTCGGCCACCAGCACCTGGCGGAAGCCGTGGTCGGTGGCCAGGAAGGCAGCGATGCAGCGCGGGTCGTTGGCCTCCTCATCGCTGGAAAAAAGGAAGGCGGCATCGCCGTCCACGGCCTGCGCAGCCGCGACCAGGCACGCGGCCGCGCCCTTGATGTCGCAGGCGCCGAGGCCGATCGCACGGTCGCCTTCGACGCGCAGCACGTGCGGATCGGCCGTCCACGCCGGCGAATCCGGCACCGTGTCCAGGTGCACGTTGAACAGCAGCGACGGAGCGCCGCGGCGCGCGAACAGCGACACCGCGCCGGCGCCGTGGTCGGTCACGGTCACTTCGAAGTCCGGCAGCTGCGCGCGGATGTAGTCGAAGATGCCGCCGGTGCCGATCGCCCGCGGCGGATTGCGGGTATCGAAAGACACCAGCGCGGCCAGGTGTTCAAGAACCCTGTCGATCACGACGCCAGACTCCTGTGGGAAGCGCTGCCAGAGAATCCGGTCACGACCTGTTGACCTCGGCCCACAGGGTGCTGCTCATGCCAAACAGCTTGATGAAGCCTTCGGCCTCTTCCACGCCCCAGTCGGCGGACTGCGCATAGGTGGCACCGCTGGCGTTGAGGATGTGCGGCGAACGCACGGCCACGGCGTCGACCCGCCCGCCGCGGGTTTCCAGCATCACCTCGCCGTTGACCATGCGTTGCGACGAGGCCAGGAAGGCCTCGAGGTCGGTCTTCAGCGGGTCGTGGTAGAAGCCTTCGTACACCAGCTCCACCCACTTGCGGCCGACGTCGGGCTTGAAGCGGTTCTGCTGCTTGCTGAGCACGGCTTCCTCGAGCGCGCGATGCGCGACCAGCAGCGCGGCCAATCCCGGCGCTTCGTACACGATGCGGCCCTTCAGGCCGATGGTGGTGTCGCCGGTATACATGCCGCGCCCGACGCCATAGGAGGCGAACATGCGGTTGAGCCGGGCCAGGATCTGTTCGCCCGGCATGTCCTGGCCATCGATCGCCACTGCTTCGCCACCGATGAAGCGCAGCGCGACCTGCAGCGGCTCGGCCGGCCAGGCGCTGCGCGGCGCGCACCAGCCGCGCGCGCCCTCACCCGGCGCTTCCCAGCGATCGATCTCGCCGCCGGACATGGTGATGCCCAGCAGGTTCTCGTTGATGGTGTAGGCCTTCTGCCTGGACTGCACGCCGAAGCCCCGCGCTTCCAGGTAGGCCTGTTCGTAGGCGCGCGTCTGCGTGTGTTCCTTCTGGATCTCGCGGATCGGCGCCACGATGCGGTAGTCGCCGCTGGCCTTGACCGCGAGGTCGAAGCGCACCTGGTCGTTGCCCATGCCGGTGCAGCCGTGGGCGATCGCGTTGGTGCCGAGGTCCTTCGCGCGCGCCAGCGCGGCGTCGACGATCAGGTAGCGGTCGGAGACCAGCAGCGGGTACTGGCCCTGGTAGGCCTCGCCGGCGTGGACGAAGGGCTTCACGAAGCCCTCCCAGATCGCCGGGCCGCCGTCGATGGTGACGTGGCTGGCCACGCCCAACTCGGCCGCCCGCGCTTCGATCGCCTCGCGCTCGGCCGCGTCCACGCCGCCGGTGTCGGCGAAGACGGTGTGCACGGCCCAGCCGCGCTCCTGCAGCCACGGCACGCAGAAGCTGGTGTCGAGGCCGCCGGAGAAGGCGAGGACGATGTCTTTGGATTCGGAAGCGGAAGCGGTCATGTCGGATCTCTGGATGGGGGAACTGTGGGAGCGGCTACAGCCGCGATCGTTGTCGCCGGATCGCGGCTATAGCCGCTCCCATAAGAGTCGGGGGATGGTGGGTAGACCGTCAGCGCGCGCCCACCAGCGTGCGCATCACCGCCTTCTGCACGTGCAGCCGGTTCCCCGCCTCCTGCACGGCGATGCAGGCCGGCGAGTCCATCACCGCGTCGCTGGCCTTGACGTTGCGGCGCAGCGGCAGGCAGTGGCTGAAGACGGCACCGTTGGTGCGCGCCATCTTGGCCTCGTCGACCATGAAGTGCCGGTACTGGTCGCGGACCGGCTTCTCCGGGGCCCAGTTGCCGAAGTACGGCAGCGCGCCCCAGCTCTTGGCGTAGACCACGTCGGCGCCGGCGTAGGCGGATTCGATGTCGTGGCTGACGGCCAGCGAGCCGCCGCTTTCGGCCACGTTGGCTTCGGCCCAATCCATGTAGCGCCCGTCCAGCACGTACTCCGGCGTCGGGCACAGCAGGGTCACGTCCATGCCCATCCGCGTGGCGATGGTCAGCGCAGAATTGGCGACCGCGGTGTTGAGCGGCTTCGGGTGATACGTCCAGGTCAGCACGTACTTCTTCCCGCGCAGGTCGCTGGTGCCGAAGTGCTCCTGCAGCGCCAGCGCATGCGCCAGCTCCTGGCAGGGATGGGTGATGGTCTCCATGTTGATGACCGGCACCGTGGCGTACTTCGCGAAGCCTTTCAGCACCCGGTCCTCGCGGTCCACCGCCCAGTCGATGAACTTCGGGAAGGCGCGCACGCCGATCATGTCGACGTACTGGCTCAGCACGCGCGCGACCTCGGCGATGTGTTCCTCGGTCTCGCCGTCCATCACCGTGCCCAGCTCGAACTCGATCGGCCAGGCATCCTTGCCCGGCTGCAGCACCACCGCGTGCGCGCCGAGCTGGAAGGCGCCGAGCTCGAAGCTGGTGCGGGTGCGCATCGATGGATTGAAGAACACCAGGGCGATCGACTTGCCCTTCAGCGCATCGCCGATCGGCTCGCGCTTCATGCGCGCGGCCTCGGCGAGCACGGCGTCGAGTTGGGCGCGGGTCCAGTCCTGGGTGTTGAGGAAGTGCTGCGGCGTGGGAGTCATGGCTTGGTCCATGGGAAACGGAAACGAAAAAGCCCGGCTCGGGCCGGGCTTCGAACGACGGAACACAGCTGCGGTCCGGTCTAACCCAGGGAAAGGTCGGATTCCGGTCGACGCGCGCGCGAGGTCATGCCTGCCGCCATGCGGGCGGAGGTCAGGAGGTCGTGGACTCGGGCGTCGGCGTGTTGCATTGCAGCGATCTTCCCATGCCGGCCAGCAGCGGGCAAGGCCTTCAGTCGTCGTTGCCTTCGGGCACGACCGGGGTGACCGCCACCTTCACCCGGAGCCGGTTGCCCGGGTCGCGCGGCAGCCGCGAGCGGTACTTCACCCCGCGGACCACGTAGTCGACGTCATAGGCGATCGGGCGGCGGAACTCGCGCTCCACCGGCACCATGCGGCAGTCGCCCTCGCCGTCACCGTCGGTATCCGGCGCCGCATCGCGGCGGTTCCCGGGGGTCAACACGTCGCGGACGGCGCCGACCACGCGCGACAAGCCGCGCCGCTCCTCGCTGTCCTCGGGCTGGACCAGGCTCGACTGCTCGCAGCGCTCGACCATGCTGGTGGCGCGCAGTGTCTGGTAGACCGGCTCCGCGCGCAGTACCTGGGCGTACTCGTAGCGCACGTTCTCGTCCTGGATCACCGTGTGCTGCGCCCACGCGGGTTGCGCCGCGAACACCGGGACCAGGAGCGCGGGGGCCAGAAGCAGCGGCAGCCACCGCTTTGCGGGAAAGTAGGCAGGCATGGTGAACGCGGAGTGTAGGCGCTGGGCCTGCCGGAGGGCTGAATCGTGGCTGTCACGGCGCCCCGCCGGTAGAATCCCGGGTCTGCCAAGCGGCCCGCGAAATGACCCTCCGACTCTTCAACAGCCTCAGCCGCACGCTCGAGGCCTTCCAGCCACGCGACCCCGCCCGCACCACGATGTATGTCTGCGGGCCCACGGTCTACAACTACGTGCACATCGGCAACGCCCGCGGGCCGGTGGTGTTCGACGTGCTGGCCGGCGTCCTGCGCCGCCGCTTCGGCGCGCTGGCCTACGCCCGCAACATCACCGACGTCGACGACAAGATCAACGCCGCCGCCGCCGCGCAGGGCGTGCCGATCTCGGCCATCACCGACCGCTTCGCCGCCGCCTACCGCGAAGACATGGCCGCCCTGGGCGTGGCACCGCCGGACATCGAACCCGAAGCCACGGCGCACATCGCCGAGATCATCGCCATGATCGAACGGCTGGTCGAAAGCGGCCACGCCTATGCCGCCGAAAGCCACGTGCTGTTCGCGGTCGCCAGCTTCGACGGCTACGGCAAGCTCTCCCGCCGCGAGCTCGATGACATGCTCGCCGGCGCGCGCGTGGACGTGGCGCCGTACAAGCGCGACCCGGGCGACTTCGTGCTCTGGAAGCCCTCCACCGGCGACCTGCCCGGCTGGGACTCGCCCTGGGGCCGCGGCCGCCCTGGCTGGCACATCGAATGCTCGGCGATGGCCGCCGCCCACCTGGGCGAGACCATCGACATCCACGCCGGCGGCGTCGACCTGCAGTTCCCCCACCACGAGAACGAGATCGCGCAGAGCGAGTGCGCCCACGGTGGCGCGCCCTTCGCGCGCTTCTGGCTGCACAACGGCATGCTCAACTTCGGCGGCGCCAAGATGTCGAAGTCGGTGGGCAACATCGAGAAGGTCCACGACCTGGTGCAGCGCCATCCGCCCGAGGCGCTGCGCCACGCGCTGATGTCGGCGCACTACCGGCAGCCGCTGGAGTGGTCGGACGGCCTGGTCGAGCAGAGCGTGCGCACGCTGGACCGGCTGTACGGGACGCTGCGCGACGTCGATGCGCTGCTGGCGCAGCACGGCGCCGTGGACGGCGGGATCGCCGCCCCGGTGGACGTCGCGATCCCGAATGCAATCGAAGCCGCGCTCGACGATGACCTGAACACCCCGCAGGCGCTGGCGGAGCTGGCGGCGATCGCCGGCAACGCGCGCGTGCTGCGCAGCGCGATCGCCAACGGTGACGCCAGCGGCGACGGCCCGCTGCTGGCGCTGGCCACGCTCGGCGCCAGCCTGCGCGCCGGCGGCCGCGCGCTCGGCCTGCTGCAGCAGGCACCGGCAGCCTGGTTCGCCCGCGGCACCTCCGGCGATGACGACGCCCGCATCCAGGCCCTGGTCGACGAGCGGGGTGCGGCCAAGCAGGCGCGCGACTTCGCCCGCGCCGACGCCATCCGCAACCAGCTTGCCGGCGAGGGCATTCTTCTTGAAGACACGCCGCAGGGCGTACGCTGGAAGCGAGGCTGAACCCATGGATGCCAGGACACACTTCCCGATCGAAACCACCGCCGCCGAAGCCCAGGCCACGATCCGCGACGAATTCGCCTTCTTCAGCGACTGGTCCGAGCGCTATCAGTACCTGATCGACCTCGGCCGCAAGCTGCCTGAATTCCCCGCTGAATTCCGCACCGAGGCGCACCGCCTGCACGGTTGCCAGTCGATGGTCTGGATCGTGCCTTCGGGCGATGCCTCGCGACTGGACTTCGCCGCCGCCAGTGACTCGGCCATCGTCTCCGGACTGGTGTATCTCGCGCTGCGCGTCTACTCCGGGCGCAGCGCGCAGGAAATCCTGGCCAACGACCCGTCCTACATCGCCGACATCGGCCTGGCCAAGCACCTGTCGCCGACCCGCAGCAACGGCCTGGCCGCCCTGCTCGCCTTCATCCGCGACGCGGCGCAGCGCGCACAGGCGTAAGCGGAAGCGGGCCGGGTTCCGTCGCCCCCACCCACGGGGCGACGCCGGGCGCGCCGGCCCACTGACACGGTACGCGATTGCCTAGAGACCGACTTCTTGGTGGACTTGCTGGCCGAAGTAGTTGATTTCCATGCCAGGCCTCAGCGCACAGCTGATGCTTGCGGCACTGAACGGGAACTGGGTTGCCGGCAGCACCGGATCCCAACCGATCACGCTGAATCCACCGGCCGGCACGCTGATCGTGGCCGGAGTGGAGACCGAGCCGTAGAACTCGTTCCCATTGACGAACGTGCACGACAGGGTGGCCGCTGCAGTGCCGCGATTGGTCACGCTTGCCGCCACCTTGAATGGGTTGGAGGGGTTTGCGTCGTCCCACACGGCGGAGCAGGTGACGAAGGCGATGCTTGCTCCCTCGTTGGCAATGGCTTTCGGACGTTTGCGAAGTGCGCCTTCGTAAGTGGGCAGCGCACCTGTGCAGGCACTACCGCCGTTGTGTACGTAGGCGCGCTCCACCGTCGCCGCGTCGGCCTGTGCTGGCATCGCGGACGCGCAAACGCCCACCGACAGCATCGCTGCGAAACAACAGGTGCTGGAGAACTTCATGCGTGGCATCCTGATCGACTGCCCCCGGGACAACCCGCGGGAATGGACCGTTGCCCCGCCTGACATAGACGACGCTGCAACCTGTTTCAGGACATTTGCGCGCGGGACACGCTTCTCTCCCAGCCGGGAGAAGGGCCAAAGAAAAACCCCGCCTGCGCGGGGTTTTCCGTGGGACTCGATGACGCAGCAGCCTCAGTCGCCGATCTGCTTCTGCAGGTGCTCCCAGCGCTCCTGCTCGTCGATGGTGCGCTCGGCGGTCAAGCGGGCCTCGAGGCGATCCAGGCCGATTTCTTCGCCGGAGTCGACGCTGAAGCCGTAATCACCCGAATCCACGCGCTTGAGCGTGCTGTCGATCTTGCCGATCAGCTTGCGGTAGCGATCGCGGGTACGCAGCTCCAGGGAATTCTCGGTCTCGCGCGTGGCACGCTCCGCGTCGTCGCCAACGTCGCGCACTTCGTCCTTGAGGTTCTCGATGGTCTGCTTGGACTCGTCCACGAGGTCGGCGCGCCAGTCCGCCAGGCGCTGGCGGAAGTACTCGAGCTGCAGCGCGCTCATGTATTCCTCGTCCGGGCCGGGCTTGTAGCCCGCCGGAAGGATCGGACGGCCGGTGGCCTCGTCGATCTTGTGGGGAATGGTCTTGTAGCGGGTCTTCGGCGCCGGAGTGGTGGCGGGCCTGTTGGTCACGGCGACCGCCACCTTACCCGCCGGACGTGCCGGGATCTTGCGTGCCGGTGGCACCTGGCCGACCTTGGTCGAAGGCTTGGCGGTCGCCTTCCGGGCCGCGGGCGCGGCCTTCTTCGCGACCGGCGCGCTGGCGGCGACCTTCGTCGCAGCCGCCTTCTTCACCGGCGGAGCGGCCTTCTTCGCCACCGCCTTCTTCACGACAGCCTTCTTCACGACGGCCTTTTTCGCCACCGGGGCGGACTTGCTGGCCGCGACCTTCTTTTCCACGACCTTCTTCACCGGAACTTTTTTCACAGCCACCTTCTTCACTGGGGTCTTTTCAACCGACGTTTTATTCACTGCCGCCTTCTTTGCCGCAGGCTTCGCGATCTTCTTCACCGCGGCCTTCGCCGGCGCCTTCTTCACCGCGGCCTTCACCGGCGCCTTCTTCACGGCGCCCTTGGCCGGCGCTGCCGCGAGGGCCTTCTTCGGGGCGGCCTTCTTCGGGGCGGCCTTCGTCGGCGCAGCCTTCTTCGAGGCCGCCTTCTTCGGCGCGACCTTCTTCGGCGCGACCTTCTTTGAAGCGGCCTGCTTCGAAGCGCCATTCTTCGCTGTGGGCTTGACGGCCTTCGCGGCCTTCTTGACGGTCTTCTTCACTGCCACGTTCGGCGATCCTTCTTGTAGAAGTGGGTTGCCGGTCCGCTCCACGCGGCCGGCCACCGGCCAATGCAGCGGAAGTGGGGCATCCAGCGGTACGTGGCCGCATCGCGGCGACGACTGACGTGTCCGGCCACCGGTAGCGTTTTTGAGGACGCGCTCGTGGCCGGCGCCACACTCCCGGCGCTTGGACGGGAAAGCGGGCTGTTATACCCTGCCCTGACTGCAGCGGCAACCGCGGCGCGCCGCGCACCCCACTTTTATCCGGCGCCCCCTTGATCGACCGCATGCTCATCGCGCTGCTGCGCGGCTATAAACGCTGGCTCAGCCCGCTGCTCGGTCCGCGCTGCCGTTTCCTGCCGACCTGCTCGGAATACGCCATGCAGGCCATTGCGCTGCACGGCGCCCTGCGTGGAAGCTGGCTGGCCGCGAAGCGCGTCGGGCGCTGCCACCCCCTCAACCCCGGCGGCATGGACCCGGTCCCGCCGCGCGACGACGGAAGCCCGCCATGACCGACACCCTCATCCTCAATGCGCGCCTGGTCAATGAAGGCCGCGAATTCGATGCCGACCTGCGCATCCGCGACGGCCGCATCGACGCCATCGGCAGCCTGGCGCCGCGCGCCGGCGAAACCATGGTCGATGCCGAGGGGCGCCGGCTGCTGCCGGGCATGATCGACGACCAGGTGCATTTCCGCGAACCGGGCATGGAATACAAGGCCGACATGGCCACCGAGTCCGCGGCGGCCGTGGCCGGCGGCCTGACCAGCTTCATGGACATGCCCAACACCAGCCCCCCGACCCTTGATGCCGCGGCGCTGGAGAACAAATACCAGCGCGCCGCCGGCCGCGCCCACGCCAACCATGGTTTCTACATGGGCGCCAGCAACGACAACCTGGAGGCCGTGCGCGCCATCGACCCGCGGGCCACGCCGGGGCTGAAGGTGTTCATGGGCGCCTCCACCGGCAACATGCTGGTGGACGATCCGGAGACCCTCGACGGCATCTTCCGCGACACCCCGGTGCCGATCATCACCCACTGCGAAGACACCCCGATGATCGACGCCGAGCAGGCGCGCTACCGGGAGAAGTACGGCGACGACATTCCCGCCGCCTGCCATCCCGACATCCGCTCGCGCGAGGCCTGCATCAAGTCCACGCGCCTGGCGCTGGAGCTGGCGCGCCGCCACGACACCCGGCTGCACGTGCTGCACATCTCCACCGCCGACGAGCTGGCGCTGTTCGAGGCCGGCCCGCTGGTCGACGCCGACGGCCGGCTGCGCAAGCGCATCACCGCCGAGACCTGCATCCACTTCCTGCGCTTCGACCGCGCCGACTACGCGCGCCTGGGCCACCAGATCAAATGCAACCCGGCGATCAAGGACGCCAGCGACCGCGAAGCGCTGCTGCGCGCCCTGGCCGACGACGTCATCGACGTGCTCGCCACCGACCATGCCCCGCACACCTGGGAAGAGAAGCAGGCGCCGTATACGCGCGCGCCCAGCGGCCTGCCGCTGGTGCAATACGCCCTGGTGGCGGCGCTTGAATGCGTGCACGAGGGCCATTTCGACGCCGCGCGCGTGGTGCAGAAGTTCGCCCACGCCCCGGCGCAGCTGTTCGACGTCGCCGAGCGCGGCTTCCTGCGCGAGGGCTACCACGCCGACCTGGTGCTGGTGGAGGACGTGCCGTTCACCGTGAAGCGCGAAGACGTGCTGTCCAAGTGCGGCTGGTCGCCCTTCGAGGGCACGACCTTCCGCTCGCGCATCGCCTCGACCTGGGTCAACGGCGAACTGGCCTGGGATGGCGCCCGGCTGGTCGGTGCGCCGAACGGCCGCCGGCTGGAATTCGCGCGATGAAGGTGACCGCAGCGCTGTTCGTCGGCCTGCTGTCCTCCCTGCCCTGGGCGCTGGCCATGGCCCAGGCGGTGCCTGCGGTGGCCGCGGCCGACACGGCGGCGGACCTGCGCGTGGCGTTTCCCGAACGCGTGCAGCAGGGCGCTCTGGTCCTGGGCAAGGTGCCGCCGGGAAGCCGCGTCGAGTACGACGGCCGCACCCTGCGCAGCACCGGCTACGGCACCGTGGTGTTCGGCGTCGGTCGCGACGCCAGCGGCCCGCTGCGGGTGGCGGTGACCCGCCCCGACGGCAGCCGCACGGAGGCCAGCATCCTCGTCGACCCGCGCGACTGGCCGATGGAACGCGTCAACGGGGTGCCGCCAAAGACCGTCGACCCGCCACCGGCGATCGCCGAGCGCATCCGCCGCGAGCAGGCCAAGGTGACCGCCGCACGCACCCGCGACGACGACCGCCCCGACTTTGCCCAGCGCTTCACCCGTCCGGTCGAGGGCCGCATCAGCGGCCGCTTCGGCAGCGGCCGGATCTACAACGGCAAGCCAGGCGCCGGCCATTCCGGCATGGACATCGCCGCCCCCACCGGCACCCCGGTGAAGGCCCCGGCCGCCGGCATCGTCACCTTCGCCGACCCGGGCCTCTACCTGACCGGCGGCACCGTGGTGATCGACCACGGCCACGGCGTGAGCTCCAACTTCCTGCACCTTTCACGCATCGACGTCACCGTGGGCGACCGCGTCGAGCAGGGCCAGGCCTTCGCCGCCGTCGGCGCTACCGGCCGCGCCACGGGACCGCACCTGCACTGGGGGATGAACTGGTTCAACGTGCGGGTGGATCCGTTGCTGGTGCTGGAGAGGCCTTGAAAGCTAGGACAATCTGCTTTTCCGCGGGCTCTCAACCAGGGCGTTGCATCAAGCGGCCCAGAAGCCCCGCACCGGGCGAGTTCGCAAGGTCCTGCGGAGAGACCAGGCGCGGGTTCGGAGCGTGGGCCAGGCTGGCGCCAGCGCCTGCGCTGCGCATCAGGCCGTGGTTGTCCGGCTGCAGCTGCGAGAGGACCCGCCGGCTTGCCTGGTCCAGGGCCTCGTCGGAAATATCTTCGCCCTCTTCGAACAGGGCTTCGGCGCTGCGGAATCCCGGGCCGGTACCGCGGGCAACCGCTTCCGCGGTGCCTGTGCCCAGCAGCGGGCCCATCTCGTCGATCAGCCTTTTCCAGTCGATTTCGGGGAACGGCGCCCTGCCGCGTTCGCCCTCGATGATCCGCGGCGCCAGCCGGCCGCGCGGCTCCACCGCGCACTCGGCCCAGCTGCGATAGACGACTTCGCTGCAGAGCATCGCCGGGGATTCGGACGGGACGGCGTGGTCCAGCGCCAGGCGCACGAGTTGGCGTGCCCAGGGGTGGACGGGCCACTTCCCGCGCAGCGCCATGATCGCGCCGAACAGCGCCAGCTGATCGACCGGGTACGGGGCACCCAGCAGGGCCTGCGCGTGTTCGCGAACCAGGCGGCGCTCGCCGGAATCGAAAGGACGGCCCTGGTCATCATGGGCGCGGAAGGCGTCGATCCAATGATAGTGGTCGACCTCGCCCAGGCGCTTCGCAAGCGGATAGCGCCGCACCCCGGACAGCGAGGCCTCGATCAATTCGCCCTGGTCCACGACCATCGCCGCATGGCTGTACGTGCCGTCGCTGGCCCAGGCGATCAGGTCCGACAACGGCCCATCACCCATCATCAACAGGATGTCGCCTTCCTGCAGGCTGTCAATCGCGATCGTGTCCATGCTGTCTCCGGTTGTCTTGCTGGTCATGATGTGGCCGTGGCCGGCTGGCCGTCCCCTGCACTCGAGACGCGGTTGCGCCCGCCCTGCTTGCTGACGTACAGCGCGGCGTCGGCGCGCTCGACCAGCGCCTCGGCGGATTCGCCGGCCACGTATTCCGCCACGCCGATGCTCAGGCTGCCATCCAGCCGCAGCATGTCGATCAGCAGCGGGCGGCCGTTGACTGATGCAAGCATGCGCCCGGCCACGTCCAGTGCCTCGCCGAGGCCGGCGCCTGGCAATACCGCCAGGAACTCATCGCCGCCATAGCGGCCAATGACATCCCCCAGGCGCAGCTGGTTGCGCACGCGCTTGGAGACGATGCGCAGGCCCTGGTCGCCGATGCCGTGCCCGTGCACGTCGTTGATCGTCTTGAAATTGTCGATGTCGAGGAAGGCGATGCTCATCGGCTCGTCCTTTTCCATCGCCCCCTGGATCGCCCGGCGCAGCTCGACCTCGATGCCGGCGCGGTTGAGCAGGCCAGTAAGTTCGTCCGCCCGTGCCAGCGCACTGGCCTGGTCGCGGTCGCGGCGGAGCTCGAGCAGCTTGTCCGCCAGGCCGATGGTCAGCAGCAGCCCGGCGAGGGCAAAGGCCCCGGCCAAGCCCTGGGGCAGCCACGCCGGGCCCGCCCACAGTCCCATCATCTCGCTCGCCATCAATGTGACGAGCAGCATCAGCGGCAGCCAGGACGCCATCACCACGCGCCCGGGACGATCGCCGCGCAGCGCCAGAATCGTGCTCCCCGACAGCAGCACGGCTGCCGACAGGATCAGTCCAATGTTGCCGATGCGCCCCAGCCACACCGCGTCGAAGAAAATGCTGCCGATGCCTGCCACCGCCGCCATGGCGGTGGTCGCCCACAGCATCCGGTCCAGGCGCGGCAGTTTGCCGCGAAGGTCGAGATATGCGCGCTGGAAGAGATTGCTGCAGACGATGCCGAACCCGCCGGCGATGCGGTTGACGCGATGCGAGTTTCCAAACAGCGCATCGGCACCCGTCAGCAAGCGGAAATCACCGCTGATCGACACCATGTACAGCACCGCAAAGCACAGCATCGCGCCAAACCAGGCAAAGCTTGGATCACCGGTTCCGAAGCGGAACGCGAAGGCCAGCAGGGCAAGGACCAGCAGCACCGACAGCACGGACGCCCGCCAGCTGGCATGGAACAGGTCGTCGCGATGCACGACATCGAGCGGTTCGATCGAAACCGGCATCTGCAGCGAGGATGCGGTGGAGATCCGAAGCCACACCGCCTGCCCCGCCGGGATGCCCTGCGGCAGGTCCACGACGAGGGCGCGGGGCGAGTGGCTCGGGTCCGCGTGCCTGCCGTACAGCGCATGGCGCGCGGGCTGGTCGCCGCCGGGCGCCCACGCCTGCACCTGGTTGAGGAAGGGCGCGCGCAGCAGCAGCTTCGGCTGGTCGCCGGCGCCCACGGGTTCGCGGGTCGTGACCCGCCACCAGGTCACCTCGTCCCTTGACGCCCTGATGACGGGTGCCACGGGCGGGCCGAGGCGGTCATCGAGCGCGCCGGAGAGGACCGCGGTGGGTTCAGGGTCGCCGGGCAGCGCTTGCAGCACGATTGCGGGATTCGCCCACGCGCCCGTACACGCGCACAGCAATACGATGCACAGCCAGACGCTGCACGACCAGGACTGCCGTTTGACCCTGCGCTTCCCCCACATCGCGCAATCGTACCCCGGCGGCGGGGCATCAGGAGATGTCTTCGCTTACCCCACCACACCCGTCACCCGCGCCACGGCGTCATGGGCGTGCAGGCTCTCGAAATGCGAGACGGTCACGTCGAAGCGGGCGACGCGCGGACTGGTGGACACGACGGCGGCAACGCGGCGGGCGGCATCCTCGCAGAACATGAGGTTGGCGGCGTTGGCGCGGGCGAAGGCCTGTTCGTCCTCGCGCTTGACCGCGGTCTGCACCGGGGTGCCGAGCGCGGCCTCGATGGCGTCGACCAGTTCCAGCAGCGGCAGCGCGTCGACGTCGTCGCGCAGGGTCACACGCACATCGGCGCGGCTGCGCTGGGCGTGCGGCGTGGCGGCCATGCCGCGGCCGGAGCCGAGCCATGCGTGCACGTCGACCTTGGACGGTGCCTGGTCATCGGCGAAATCGGTTTCGAAGGCGTCGGCATTGGCGCGGCGCGACAGCGCAGCCGAGGCCGGGCAGGTGCTGGAATATTCGACGCCAAAGGCGAGCACGATCTCCGCGCCCGAAGGCGACAGGCTGGCGTCGATCTCCACCGGATAGGACTTCCAGCCGGCGTTGTCACTGGCCAGCGCGCGGCGCTTCAGCAGCTGCTCCCAGCGCAGGCCCAGGCGCGCGGTGGTGGCAACGCCCGCCTGCGAATCGATGCAGTCGCGCAGCAGTGCGCGCAGCGAGGATGCGGTCAGCGGCTCCACCGGAAGCCGGTCCTGCAGCAACAGGTACAGGCGCGACATGTGGATGCCGCGGGTTTCGGCGCTGGCCAGGTCCACGCCGATGTCGGCCCAGGCCGGCACCTGCTGCGGTTGCCCGCCCTCGCCGGCCACGCACAGCGGCAGCGCGACGCGGCGCATGCCGACCCAGTCGAGCGGACGGGCCGCGGCGGCACGATCGTAGGCGACGTCGGGCAACGCCGGGGACGGGCTGGAAGAAGTCACGCGGAACCCTGCAAATGAGAACGGTCCGCAATTCTAACCGCGCACCGGTGCCGGACCGACGAAACGCTGCATGTCGCAGGCGTTGATCCTGGCCGCGATTCAGCCGGCCCTGCGCGCGCCGCGCCAGGCCGCGAGCAGCACGCGCAGCGGCGGCAGCGCCGCGCCGGGACGCGCAAGCCGCGCCTCCACCAGGGCTGCCTGCACGCCACGCGCCCTGCATCCCGCACGCGGCGCGGGGGACGATGGATCAGCCGTGGCTATCGGATCCATTGGCGCGCCGCGCATCAGGTTTCGCTCGGCCAACAGGCTGCGGAATACAACAGCGGCAGCCTCGACGTCGGAGGCGCGACCATCGAACAGCACCGCTTCGCAGTCCGCGACGGCGGCGGCGAACGCATGGCCGGCGTTCCCGGCATCGCTGCCCTGCGCCGGGTCCGCTCCAACGGCCGCGCCGCCGGGACCCACGATGTCATCGACGCCATCGCCTCCACGCAGCGCGCGCAGGTCCGGCAGCGCCCGGCCCAGCTGCAGCCAGGGCGCGGAACGTGGCTGCAGCAGCGCGCCCAGCGGATGGCGTCGCGCACCCTTCGCCCAGCCGCCCAGCTCCTCCTGCCACCAGGCGAGCTTGGCCAGTCCCGGCGTCGGATCGCCGCCGCCCCAGGCCGCGTCGATGAGCTCCTGCAGCAGGGTGAACCAGGCTTCGGCCAGCGGCTGCCGGTCCTTCGCCACGAAGGCCATCGCCACCGACCACTCCGGCCAGCGCGCGCGCCACTTGTCGACGAAGCTCGCCGCCTCGTCGCGGATGTCGACGTCGATGCTCACGGCCAGATGTCCGGATCAAGCAGGTCCGCTGGTGTTTCCGCCATCGCATCGGCCTGCCAGGCGAGCGGATCGTCGTGCTGCAGGCGGTAGCCCCAGAGCGCGACCAGCGAACGCATGCCAGCGGCGCGCGCGGCGAGGATGTCGCGCTCGTCATCGCCGACGTAGACGCAGTCGGCCACTGCGAAACCCATCGCTTCGGCGGCGTGCAGCAGCGGCAGCGGATGCGGCTTGCGCTCGGCAAGGGTGTCTCCACCGATCAGCACGCCGCTGCGCGTTTCCCAGCCCAATGCCGGCATCAGGCCGCGCGCGAGGTACTCGGGCTTGTTGGTGACGATGCCCCAGCGCGCGCCGTCGGCCTCCAGCGCGGCCAGCATCGCTTCGATGCCGTCGAAGGCCGCGCCGTGGCGGCCGAGTTCTTCGCCGTAGACGGCCAGGAACTCCTTGATCATGTCGGGCGGCACTTCGCCGGCGAGCTCCGGAAAGGCCGCCGCGCTCATCGCGCGTGCACCCTTGGAGACATGCGGCCGCAGGTCGGCCAGCGGCATCGACGGCGCACCGCGCGCCGTGCGCATGCGGTTCACCGTCGCGGCCATGTCCGGCGCGCTGTCGAGCAACGTGCCGTCGAGATCGAACAGCACGCAGCGCGGGAAGCGGGTGCGGGCGGCGATGCCGCTCATGCCGCGTCCGGCTTGCGCGCCGCGGCCAGGTAGTTGACGTCGGTCCGCGACGACAGCCGCGCGCGGTTGGCCCAGGGTTCGTAGGCGATGCCGCGGACGTCCCCGAGCTCCAGCCCCGCTGCGCGCAGCCAGGCACCGAGTTCGGAAGGCCGGATGAAGTCGCGGTACTGGTGGGTGCCGCGCGGCAGCAGGCGGGCCACGTACTCGGCACCGACGATCGCCAGCGCGAACGCCGCCGGGGTTCGGTTGAGGGTGGAGACGAACAGCCGGCCGCCCGGCTTCAGCAGCCGCGCACAGGCTTCGATGATCGCGCCCGGGTCCGGGACGTGTTCAAGCATCTCCATGCAGGTCACTGCATCGAAGCTGCCGGCGGCCTCGGCGGCCAGCGCCTCCACCGCCTGCACCCGGTAATCGACCGATACGCCCGACTCCAGCGCATGCAGCCGCGCGACCTTGATCAGGTCCGGCGCGAGGTCCAGCGCGGTGACTTCGGCGCCGTCGCGCGCCATGGCCTCGCTCAGCAGGCCCGCGCCGCAGCCGACGTCGAGCACCCTGGCACCGGCCAGCGGGCTGCGCGCGGCCACATAGCCCAGGCGCACCGGGTTGAGCGCGTGCAGCGGCTTCTGCGGGCCTTCGGGATCCCACCAGCGGTTGGCGAGCTCGGCGAATTTGTCGAGTTCGGACTGGCGGAAGTTCTGCGTGCCCTGGGGCGAGGCGGTCATGGCGACGTGCTCTGGATGATCGGGGTGGTTCGCGCCGGCGCGGCTCAGCCGGCGCCGGTGCGGATGCCGGCCATGCGCGTACGCCACTGGCGGGCGTTGGCGACCACGGCGGCGGTGTCGATGTCGACCAGCTCGCGCTCGCGCAGCTTGGTGACGCCACCGATCCAGACGTCGGAGACCTGGTGGCGCCCGGCGGCATAGACCAGCTGCGACACCACATGGTGCAGCGGCTGGGTCTCGAGGTCGCTGAAGTCGAAGCAGGCCATGTCGGCCTGCTTGCCCGGCTCCAGCGAACCGACCAGATGGTCGAAGCCCATCGCCTTCGCGCCGCCAAAGGTCGCTGCACGCAGCGCGGTGAAGGCATCGAACGCCGCGGCGTCCTGCGCCACCGCCTTCGCAAGCTGGGCCGCCGTGCGCGTTTCGCCAACCATGTCGAGGTCGTTGTTGCTGGCGCAGCCGTCGGTGCCGATGGCGAGGTTGACCCCGGCCCGCTCCAGCGCGCAGGCCGGGCAGAAGCCGGACGCGAGCTTGAGGTTGGACTCCGGGCAATGCACCACGCTCACGCCGCGCTCGGCGCAGAGGTGGATCTCGGCCTCGGTCAGCTGGGTCATGTGCACCGCGATCAGGCGGTCGTTGACCAGGCCCAGGCGATCCAGGCGCGCGAGCGGGCGCTGGCCGTAATCCTTGATCGACTGCTCGACCTCCTGCGCGGTCTCGTGCAGGTGCAGGTGCACCGGGATGTCGAGCTGGTCGGCGAGCATGCGCACGCGCTCGAAGTTGGCGTCGTTGACCGTGTATGGCGCGTGCGGCACGAAGGACATGGCGATCAGCGGGTCGCCGCGCCACTGGTCGTGGACCACGCCGGCCTTGTCGAAGTATTCGTCGTCACCCGAGGCCCAGGCGGTCGGGAAGTCGATCACCGGCAGGCCCACGCGGGCGCGGAAGCCGTGGCGCTTGTACACCGCGGCCTGCACGTCGGGGAAGAAGTAGTTCTCGTTGCAGCAGGTGGTGCCGCCGCGCAGCATCTCGGCGATCGCAAGCGTGACGCCGTCGGCGACGAAGTCCGGCGCCATCACCGCGGCCTCGATCGGCCAGATGTGCTGCTGCAGCCAGGTCTTGAGCGGCAGGTCGTCGGCGATGCCGCGCATCAGCGTCATCGGGTTGTGGGTGTGGGCGTTGACGAAGCCCGGCACCAGCACCCCGTCGGGACGCGACACCACCTCGGCCGGCGCGAAGCGCGCGCGCGCTTCGGCCCGTGGCAACACGGCGACGATGGTGCCTCCGCGCACGGCCACCGCATGGTCCTCGAGGACCACGCCGTGCGGTTCGACCGGGACGACGTATCCGGCCTCGACCAGCAGGTCGCAGGCTTCAGGGGCAGTGGAATTCACGGGATATCTCTCCATTCGCGAAGGCCGGGAGGGCCGGACCAGAACGCGTCGTCCTCACCAAGGAGCCGGTACTGCCGGCCGTCATATCGCAGCATGCCGCGTTCGGTGCGCAGCGCGGTCGCGTCGGATCCGCTCGACGCCCGGCTGATCCGCGCGGACAGGCGGATGTCCCGGTAGCCGGCATGCAGCTGTTCGCCCATCGCCAGCATGATGTCGGCCTGGTCGGTGACCACCGGCCCCATCGAAGGGCTGCAGGGCTCGCCCTCCACCCGCATCCATGCATCGAGGTGTTGACGCAGCACCGGCCGCAGCCGGCCACCATCCACCACGAACAGCCGCAGCTCGCGGTCATAGCGGTAGTCGGGGCAGCTGGGTCCCGGGGCCGCGTTCTCGACGATGACGCCGAAGGCACGGACGCCAGGCGCCAGGTCGTAGCGGGCGGTATCCAGGGTCAGGGCGTGGTCGAGAAGCTCGAAGCCGGCATCTTCCGATTCCTTCCAGGCGTGGCCGGCCAGGAAGCGGAGGTCCTGCGCATCCAGCACCGCCACCCGGATCTGCAGCTCCCTGTTGCCGGAAAAGCTCTCGTCGGTCGAATAGGCCGCCGCCACCAGCAGGCGGCCCGGATCGTACGGCCAGGCCTTGCAGGCCTCCGCCACGATGTTCATCAGGTACTCCGACGCGAAGGGTTCGCCGAAGGCATCGGACGTCCGCATCGACTCGACGACGCCGTCCGGGCAAGCGCCGGGCGCGGCCAGCGCAGGGACCCAGGCGGCCGCAAGCGCGGCGGCCAGGATCCAGGCGGTGCTGCTCCGGATACGCCGTGTCGGACCAGGCCCGGCCGTCACGGTTTTACTTGACCCGGCCGACGTATTCGCCAGAGCGCGTGTCGACCTTGACCAGCTCGTCCTGGTTGACGAACAGCGGCACGCGAACCACGGCGCCGGTCTCAAGCGTCGCCGGCTTGCCGCCGCCGCCAGAGGTGTCGCCGCGCACGCCAGGGTCGGTCTCGGTGATCTTCAGCTCGACGAAGTTCGGCGGCGTGACCTGGATCGGGCTGCCGTTCCAGAGCGTGACCACGCAATCTTCCTCGCCCTTGAGCCACTTCTCCGCGCCGGCCATGCCGGCCTTGTCGGCCTGGACCTGCTCGAAGCTCTCCGGGTCCATGAAGTGCCAGTACTCGCCGTCGGCGTACAGGTAGCGCATGTCGGTATCAACCACGTCGGCCGCTTCCATCGAGTCGGTCGCCTTCATGGTCACTTCCTGCACCCGGCCCGACTTGATCAGGCGGTATTTCACGCGGGTGAACGCCTGGCCCTTGCCCGGCTTGACGTACTCGGTGTCGGTGATGATCGCGGGTTCCCCGTGGACGAGGATCTTCATTCCGTTCTTGACGTCGTTCATGCCATGGCTGGCCATGCGTGCTCCTGCGAAGTGTTCGGCGGGGTCGGCCGCGCGAGCGGCTAGACTATGTGGGAAATGATACCCGCAGCCCCCCTTTCCATGCAGCCACCCGGCTGGCAGCAGGCGTGGCGCGCCTCGGTGCGCGACCCGCGCGAGCTGCTGGGCCTGCTCGGGCTGGATGCGGAGGCGGCGGCGGTACCGGAGGCGGCGATGGCCGCCTTCGCCCTGCGGGTGCCGCGCGGCTTCGTCGCCCGCATGCGCCATGGAGACCCCGACGACCCCCTGCTGCGCCAGGTGCTGCCGCGCGTGGACGAGCTGCGCAGCGTGCCCGGCTTCGGCCTGGACGCGGTCGGCGACGCCGCCGCGAAGACCGCCCGCGGCGTCATCCACAAGTACAACGGTCGCGCCCTGCTGGTCGCCACCGGCAGCTGCGCCATCAACTGCCGTTACTGTTTCCGCCGCCACTTTCCCTATGCCGAAGAAACCGCGGCCGCCGGCGGCTGGGCCGACGCCGTGGCGGCGATCGCGGCCGATCCCGGCATCACCGAAGTGATCCTGTCCGGCGGCGATCCGCTGTCGCTGGCGACCCGCAAACTGGCCGACCTCACCGACCTGCTGCGGGCGGTGCCCCACGTCCGCCGTCTGCGCATCCACAGCCGGCTGCCGGTGGTGTTGCCCGAGCGCGTGGACGACGAACTGCTGGCCTGGCTGCGCGGATTGCCCTGGCCGGTGGCGGTGGTGGTCCACGCCAACCACGGCAATGAATTCGACGCCACGGTGGATGCCGCCATGGCCGCGCTGCGCGGCACCGGGGCCAGCCTCCTCAACCAGGCGGTGCTGCTGGCCGGGGTCAACGACTCGGTCGACGCCCTGGCCGGGCTCTGCGAGCGCGGCTTCGAGGCCGGCGTGCTGCCCTACTACCTGCATCAGTTGGACCGCGTCGCCGGCACCGCCCACTTCGAGGTCGACGACGCCCGCGCCCTCGACCTGCACGCGGCCCTGGTGGCCCGCCTGCCGGGCTATCTTGTCCCGCGCCTGGTGCGCGAGGTCGCCGGCGATGCGTCCAAGCGCGCGCTGTGACCGCGGTCGCCATCAACCGCGACCTGCGCCCTGTTGCCATGCCCCCGCCGTGGACGCCGCGAGCCGGCGCATGGCATAACGCGGCTTCCACGGAGAACCCCATGTCGAAAAGCCAGGACACCGCGCTGCGACTGATGATCGTCGACGACAGTCCCGAGTCGGCCGAAGCCATCGTCAGCACCCTGCGCAACGCGGGCATCGCCGTGCGCCCGCTGCGCCCGTCGTCGGCGGACGAGTTCGCCAGCCTGGTCGGCGCGCAGGCGCTGGACCTGGTCGTCGCCCAGCAGGACTCGCGCATGCTGTCGCTCGCCGCGGTCGTGCAGCAGGTGGCGGCCACCGGCAAGGACGTGCCGGTGGTGGCGCTGGCCGATGCGATCGACAGGGACAGCTACATCCAGGCCAAGAGCGATGGTGCACGCGCGCTGGCGCTGCGCGAACCGTCCGCGCTGCTGCTGGCCGTGCTCCGCGACGCCTGGGCCGATCTGGAGGCGCGGCGCGCACAGCGCCGGCTGGAGGCACGCCTGCGCGAGACCGAGCGCCGCTGCGACGCGCTGATCGACTCTTCGCGCGATCCCATCGCCTATGTCCACGAGGGCATGCACATCCGCGCCAACCAGGCCTATCTGGAGATGTTCGGCTACGCGGATTTCGAGGACATCGAAGGCATGTCGCTGCTGGACATGGTCGCCCCGCAGGACGTGGAGGCATTCCGCCAGCTGCTGAAAGGCCTGGGCCAGGGCGAGGCGCCGCCGCCGCGCCACGAGCTGCAGGCACGGGACATCGACGGCAATGCGTTCCCGGCGGCGATGGAATTCGCCCAGGCGCAGTACGAGGGCGAACCCTGCGTGCAGGTGGTGATCCGCCGCCAGGAGCTCGATCCGGAGCTGGCGCAGGAGATCGAAGAGCTGCGCCAGCGCGACCAGGCCACCGGCCTGTACAACCGTGCCACGTTCCTGCTCGCGCTCGAGAACGCGGTGGACGCCGCTGCCCAGGGCCGCGCGCAGCACGGACTGCTGCTGGTCGAACCGGACCACTACCAACACCTGCTGGCCGACATCGGCCTGGACTCGGCCGACGACCTGCTGGCCGCGGCAGCCACCCGCCTCGGCGGCGTGGCCGAGGGCCTGGACGCGGTGGCCGCCCGCTTCGGCGAACACACCCTGGCTCTGCTGGTGCCCAACAGCGACCACGCCGGCACCGAGGCCGCGGCGCGCAAGGTGCTGGAGGCGTTCTCCGCCGACCTGTTCGAGATCGGTTCGCGCTCGAGCGTGATCACCGCCAGCATCGGCGCGGTCCAGATCGGCGAGAAGATCGCCAGCGTCAGCCAGGTCCTCGCCAAGGCCACCGAGGCCATGGCCTCGGCCAGCGCCACGGGCGGCAACCGCTTCGAGCTCTTCGACCCGAGCGCGGTGGATCGCGCCGAGGAGGAGCACATCCAGGCCTGGGTTTCGCGCCTGCGCGACGCGCTCGACCACGAGGGCTTCGTCCTGCACTACCAGCCGGTGATCAGCCTGCAGGGCGATACCGGCGCCGTGTACGAGGCCTTCCTGCGCCTGCAGGGTGCCGACGGCGAGCTGATCAAGCCGCTGAGCTTCCTGCAGATCGCCGAGGAGCACGGCCTGCTCTGGGAGATCGACCGCTACGTGGTCGGCCGCGCGATCGCGGTGATCGGCGAGCGCATCCGCGCCAACAAGCCCACCACCCTGCTGGTCAAGGTCAGCCAGGCCTCGCTGGCCGACGACAGCCTGCCGCGCTACATCGGCGAGCAGCTGCTGGCGCACGGCGTACCCGGCGAATACCTGGTGATCGAACTCGCCGAGGCCAAGGTGTTCACCCACCTCAAGGCCGCGCAGGAATTCGCGGCCGCGGCCGCGCGGCTGGACTGCCGCATCGCGCTGGAGAACTTCGGCGCCGGCCTGGACTCGTTCCAGCTGCTCGCGCACCTGAAGCCGAACATGCTCAAGATCGACCCCGGCTTCATCGAAGAGCTGCCGGCAAATGCCGACAACCAGGGCCGGGTACGCGAGATTGCCGCCAAGGCGCGTGAACTCGGCATCCAGACCATGGCCGACTTCGTCGGCGACGCGGCGACGATGTCGGTGCTGTTCGGCACCGGCGTGGACTACGTCTCCGGCAACTTCCTGGCCCCGTCGGGGCCGGACATGGGCTACGACTTCGAGTAAGGCCCGGGTGGCACCGCACGCGCGGTGCCACCGATGCCATCAGGCCAGCAGGCCCTGGCGCAGAGCGGCCTCGCCGTCCACGCTGCCGGCCTCAAGCGCGCGGATGCGCTCTTCCAGCGGCGGGTGGCTGAGCATCAGCCGGCGCAGGCCGTGGCCCATCGCACCGCTGATGCCGAAGGCCGCGACCTGCTTGGGCAGGGTGTTCTGGCCCTGGTTGAGCGACAGGCGCTTCAGCGCGGCGATCATCTTTTCCCGCCCCGCCAGCGCGGCGCCACCGGCATCGGCGCGGAACTCGCGATGGCGCGAGAACCACATCGCGATCATGCTCGCGAACAGGCCGAAGACCATGTCGAGCGCGAATACGATGGCGAAGTACGCCAGCCCGCCACCGCCGTTGTCACGGCCACCGCTCAGGTAGCCGTCGATCACCCGGCCGACCAGGCGCGCAAGCACGATCACGAAGGTGTTGAGCACGCCCTGCAGCAGCGCCATGGTGACCATGTCACCGTTGGCGACGTGGCTGACCTCGTGCGCCAGCACCGCCTCTGCCTCGTCCTGATCCATCGAGCGCAGCAGGCCGGTGGACACCGCCACCAGGGCGTTGTTGCGGTTGGCACCGGTGGCGAAGGCATTGATCTCCGGCGCATCGTAGATCGCGACCTCGGGCATGCCGATCCCGGCCGCCTGCGCCTGGCGGGCGACGGTGTCGACCAGCCAGCGCTCGACGTCGCTGTTCGGCTGGGTGATGACATGCAGGCCGGCCGCGCGCTTGGCCACCCACTTGGACGACAGCAGTGAGATCAGCGAGCCGCCGAAGCCGAACAGGGCCGCCATCACCAGCAGGCCGCCCATCGACTGCGGGTTGATACCGAACACCGACATGATGATGCTGAGCAGGGCCAGCACCGCCATGTTGGTGGCGAGGAAAAGGACGACGCGCTTGAGCATGGGAACGGTTCCTGCAAGGTTCGTGGTGCAATGCCATGAAGTGTGACCGGCCATCATTGAATTCAAGATGACGGCGCAGAGCCCGCCATGACGACCAGACCAACCCCTCCGGACAGTTTCCAGCCGCCGCCCGCCACCCCGTCCCCGGTGCGCGGCCGATTCGCGCCCTCGCCCACCGGGCCCCTGCATTTCGGCTCGCTGCTGGTCGCCTTCGGCAGCTGGCTGGCCGCGCGCAGCACCGGCGGCGAATGGTGGATCCGGATCGAGGACGTCGACCAGGGCCGCGAGGTGCCGGGCGCCGCCCGGGCGCAGTTGCGCACCCTGGCGGCCTTCGGCCTCGACCATGACGGACCGGTGGTCCGCCAGTCCGAACGCAGCGGGCTGTACGCCGCCGCGCTCGACCGCCTGCTGGACGGGGACCGGGCCTTCCAGTGCCACTGCAGCCGCAGCGACGTCGCCCTGTCGGGCGGCATCCATCGCGCCTGCCGCGCCGGTGCGCGCCGCCCGGACCCTGCCATGCGCCTGCGCGTGCCTGACGGCAGCCACGCGGCCTTCGACGACGCCGTCCAC
The DNA here is from genome assembly GCF_054052085.1 of Luteimonas sp. A501. The sequence goes on along the minus strand of NZ_JBSVRI010000002.1, from coordinate 202,761 downwards.
GGCCACGTGGCACAGGATGTCGCGCGCGAAGCCGGCGACTTCGTGCTGCGCCGCGCCGACGGCTGGTGGGCCTACCAGCTCGCCGTGGTCGTGGACGATGCCGCGCAGGGCATCACCGACGTGGTGCGCGGGGCCGACCTGCTCGACTCGACGCCGCGCCAGCTGTTCCTGCAGCGTGCGCTTGGCCTGCCGCGGCCACGCTACCTGCACCTGCCGCTTGTCCTCGACGGGGACGGCCGCAAGTTGTCGAAGTCGCGGGCATCGCTTCCGGTGGACGACGCCGACCCGCTGCCCGCGCTGCGCACCGCATGGAATGTACTCGGCCAGGATCCACGCAGGCTGCCCGCTTCCGCCACGCTTGCGGCGACGCTCCAGGCCGCAGTGCACGGCTTCGATCCGACCCGCATCCCGCCCGGGCCCGTTCCTGCCACCGCACTGCACAATGCCACTGCAATGCCGCGCGCATAGAATCGAACGCAGCGGGCGCACGCCGCGCCTGGCATCGGGAGCGATGACATGACGTCACGGGTTGCGTTGGTTACCGGGGGAACCGGCGGCATCGGCACTGCCATCTGCAAGCGCCTGGCAAAGGCCGGCCACAGGGTCGCGACCAATTACCGCAACGAGGAGAAGGCGCGCGCTTGGGAAAAGGCGATGCGCGACGAGGGCTTTGAATTCACCCTCGTCCAAGGCGACGTGTCTTCGGCCGAGGATGCCGAAGCCATGGTGCGCAAGGCGGAGGAGGCATTGGGGCCGATCGAGATCCTGGTCAACAACGCCGGCATCACCCGCGACTCCACCTTCCACAAGATGGCGCCCGAGCAGTGGACAGACGTCATCACCACCAACCTCAACGCCTGCTACAACGTCACCCGCCCGGTGATCGAAGGCATGCGCGAACGCAAGTGGGGCCGCATCGTGCAGATCAGCTCGATCAACGGCCAGAAGGGCCAGTACGGCCAAGCCAACTACGCTGCGGCCAAGGCCGGCATGCACGGCTTCACCATCTCGCTGGCGCAGGAAAACGCGAAGCTCGGCATCACCGTCAATACCGTCTCGCCCGGCTACATCGGTACCGACATGGTGATGGCGGTGCCTGAGGCGGTGCGCGAGAAGATCGTCGCCCAGATCCCGACGGGCCGCTTGGGCATGCCGGACGAAATCGCCTACGCGGTGGCCTTTTTCCTGCCCGATGAAGCTGCCTGGATCACCGGCGCCAACCTCGCCGCGAACGGTGGCCAATACATGGGCTGGTAGCCTGCGCGAAGCCTCGTGCAGGCCGGTTGCAAGCGCTGTTGCACTGCGTCATGCTGCGGTGAGTCAGGAAAATCGAGCACCGCAGCATGGCCATGCGCGTCATCAAGAAGTATCCCAATCGCCGCCTGTACGACACCGAGATCTCGAGCTACATCACCATCGAGGACGTGCGCCAGCTGATCGTCGACGGCGAGAGTTTCGAAGTCCGCGACGCCAAGAGCGGCGACGACCTCACCCGCCAGGTGCTGCTGCAGATCATTTCCGAGCAGGAGCAGGACGGCCAGCCGATCCTGTCGACCGAACTCCTGAGCCAGATCATCCGCTTCTACGGCGATTCCCTGCAGGGCTTCATGGGCTCCTACCTGGAGCGCTCGATGCATACCTTCCTCGAGCAGCAGCAGCAGTTCCGCCAGCAGATGGGCGGCATGCTCGGCCAGACCCCCTGGTCGATGATGAGCGGCATCACCGAACGCAACATGGCCATGTGGCAGGAGTTCCAGCGCACCATGGCTGCCGGCGCCAAGCCTGCTGAAAAGCCGCGCGAACCGGCCACCGGCACCAAACGCAAATAACCGTCCGCCCCGGATGGAGCAGCTATAGCTGCTCCTGCAACGGCACGCTTCGGGCGATCGCGTCTATAGCCGCTCCTACAAAAACCCCTGTGGGTCAGCCGCGAGGCGCCGTTGCCGCGTCAGCGCAGAAGCGCTGGCGGTATTCCATGGCCTTGGGCATCAGCGACTGCAGGTTCTCGATCCGCGTTCCCGGGTTGGGATGCGTCGACTGGAATTCAGGCGGTGCCTGGCCGCCGCTTGCCGCGCTCATGCGCTCCCACAGCGGCACCGATTCCTGCGGGTCGTAGCAGGCCGCGGCCGCCAGCATCAGGCCCACGTAGTCGGCCTCGGTCTCGTGCTTGCGCGCATAGGGCAGCAGGTAGCCGTAGCCCATCGCGGCCATCACCATCTGCTGCTGCTGCGGATCCATGCCGCTCATCGCGCCGGCCATCTGCCCGACCTGCGACAGCTTCTGCTGCGCCATGCGCTGGGCACCGTGGCGCAGCAGCGCGTGGGCGATCTCGTGGCCCATCACCACCGCCATCGCGTCCTCGTTCTGCGCCACCGGCACCAGGCCGGTGTAGACCGCCATCTTGCCGCCCGGCAGGCAGAAGGCGTTGGCCTGCTCGGACTGGATGACCTGGACATCCCATTCAAAAGTCGACGAAAAGCCGGTCGGCTGCTGGCCGTTCTCCGCCGCCAGCGCGGCCTCGATCTCGGGCACCTTGGCGATCAGCCGGCGCGCGATCTCCTGCACCTCGCGGGCGATCGGGGTGTCGGGATCGACCGGCCGCTCCTGCGACAGGATCTCCTCGAAGGCCTGCAGGCCCAGCGCCTTCTCGTCCTCGACCGACAGCGAGCGATCGATCAGGACCTTCTCGCCGGTCACCGGGTCAAGGGTCTGGTTGGAGAAATAGTAGTAGGCGCCGTAGCCGATGAAGGCGACGAGGACCAGGATCCTGGGGTTGAAGCCCCGCTTCCGCGGTCGCGCCGCCTGCTGCTGTTGCCGACGCCCCAAAGGATTCTGTCGCATGTGTCGCCCCTGCCTTGTTTTCAGATGTCGCGCGCAACCCGGAAGCCGACGCGCGCGTTGGTGTTGTCGACCGGCGATGGCGCGCGCCAGGAGCTGCGCGTCTGCGGCGGCGAGCTGGCCCAGGCACCACCCCGCACCACCTGCATGCGGCAGCCGGGGTTGACCCAGGCGGAGCCGGAAACCGGTGCGCGACGGTAGCTGTCGTGCCAGCAGTCGGCGACCCATTCGCTGACATTGCCCTCAAGATCGTGCACGCCGAATGCATTCGGCGTGAAAGTGCCCACCGGCGCCGGCCCCCAGTGGTCGTCGCCATAGTCCTTGAAGGCGTTGCTCCAGCCGCGGCCGCCGGGTGACCTGTCCTTGCTGCCGGTCAAGTTGCCGGCGCGCGCAGGCGGGGCATCGTCACCCCAGGGGTAACGGCCTTCGCCACCGGCACGCAGCGCGTACTCGAACTCGGCCTCGCTGGGCAGCCGGTAGCGCTGGCCACTGACCTCGGCCAGCCAGTCGGCGTAGGCCTGGGCGTCGCGCCCGCCGACGTGGACCACCGGCAGGTCGGCCGCGGCCGGTGAACCCGCGAAGTCCGAGCGCCAGTCGACGCCGCTGCGGCGCACGAAGTTGCCGCTGCGTTCGTCATATGCCATCGAGAAGCCGCGGCGCTCGGCGCGCGTGCGGTAGCCGGTGGCGTCGACGAAGCGGCGGAACTCGCCGACGCTGACTTCGTTGAGCGAGAGCGCGAAGCCACGATCGAAGCGGAGGTAGCGCCGCGGCCGCTCGTTGTCGTCGGCGTCGCCGTCGTCGTCCGCCGCGCCCATGCTGAAGCCACCGTGCGGCACCACCACCATCTGCGGCCCGCGGCCACCCGCGGCGGCGTCGGTGAAGCGCTGCCCGGGACGATGGTTGCCGTAATGGACGGCCAGGTCGATGCGCTCGCGAAGTTCGGCGACCGCGGCGTTGCCGGGCTCGGCCAGCACCAGCATGCGCGCCAGCAGCGCGCGCGCGCGCTCGATGCCATCGGCCTGCGGCAGCGCCGCGATGCCCTCGTCGCGCAGGCGCAGGATCCAGGCCCGGCGCTCGATGCCGATGCGGGCGCGGGCATCGGCCACCGTGGTGGCGTCTTCGCGCACCGCGCCGGCGTGGCCAAGCCAGGTCCCGGCGCCCTCGAAGTCGCCCTTGGACGCGGCTTCCTCGGCGCGCCGGATCAGGGCGCTTTCCACCGCTGCCCGGACCTGCAGCGCGCGCGGCTGGGCTTCATCAAGCGCCAACGCCTTGCGCACCAGGGCCAGGGCACCGCCGCCCGACTCGCCCAGGCGTCCGGCGCGGAGCTCGTCACCAGCGGCGCGATTGATCTCGGCCAGCTGTTCGGCGCGATCCACCCCGGCGAGGTACGCGCGCACCTTCCCATCGGCCGGACGCAGGCTGCGTGCCACCGCCGCGACCTCCCGCGCACGGCGCAGCGCGGCATCGTCGTCGCCCGCGTTGTCCAGGGCAGCGACACCCTGCGCGAGCAAGCCCTCAAGCGCGCGCTCAAGGCCTGCAGCGGCTTCCGCGCTGTCGGGGTCGCGTGCAAGCACCGCCTGGTACAGGGGAATCGCGGACTCCGGCCCCGTATCAAGGTTGTCGGCCTCCAGCGCCTGGTCGGCGCGCTCCAGGGCGTCGGGCAGCGCCGTCTCGTCGTCGCCCAGGTCCACCCGTGGCGCGTGCCAGGTCAGGCTTTCGGCCAGGCGGTCATCGCCGCTGATGGTGACGCTGCCATCGCCGCGGCTGGCGATGGCGGCCTCCGGTGCATCGGGAGCCTGGGCCTCGTCGCGCGCGCAGCCGGCGGTCAGCAGCATCGCAAGCGCGGCGGCGATACCGGCCCGGCGCGACCAGGCGGCGTGCGTGGAAAGCGTCTGTTGGGTAGTCACGGCCGCCAGATTACGGCAAGCAGGGCGCGTCGCGCAGCCGGGTGGTCCGCCGGCCGACGATTGCCGGGGATGCACGGCGGCCGGTAGGCTGGCGCCGATGGAACACGACTTCACCTGGGTCAGCGACCCCGCCGCACTGCTCGCCCGCTTCGAGACCCGCCCGTCCCGCATCGGCCTGGACACCGAATTCATCCGCGAACGCACCTGGTGGCCACACCTGGCGCTGGCGCAGATGGCCGTGCACGACGAGATCCTGCTGCTCGACATGCAGGCGCCCGGCATGCCCGATGCGCTGCGAGGCATCCTGCTCGACACCGGCATCACCAAGGTGATGCACAGCGCCAGCGAGGACCTGATCGCTTTCCTGCACGCCTGCAAGGCGGTGCCCGAAACACTGTTCGACACCCAGGTGGCCGCGGCAATCGCCGGCATCGCGGCGGGCGCCGGCTACCAGCGCCTTGTGGCCGACATAACCGGCGTGGCGCTGGGCAAGGGCGAGACCCGCTCCGACTGGACGCGCCGGCCGCTGTCCGACGCCCAGCTCGCCTATGCCGCCGACGACGTGCGCCACCTGTTCCAGCTCCACGACCACCTGCAGGCCCGGCTTGAAGCCCTGGGCCGCGAGGCCTGGCTGCGCGAAGACTGCGAGCGCATGGTCGCCAACGCCCGCGACGAGAGCCTGGAGCGCTGGCCGCACCTGCCGATCCGCGCCGCCCAGTACTTCAACCAGGCCGGCCAGCACCGCCTGTTGCGCCTGCTGCGCTGGCGCGACGCCTGGGCGCGTGAACACGACCGGCCACGCAGTTGGGTGCTCGACAACGACCTGGCCACGGCCATCGCGCGCAGCGAGCCGACCGACCAGGCCGTGCTGAAGACCCTGTTCGACCGCCACCCCAAGGCCCCGCGCAAGCTTCTGGCCGAGGTCTGGACCGCCCTGTTGACCCCGCTGGCCGACGAGGCCGACGCCCCGCCCATCCGCACCGAAGAGCGCGACAAGCGCGCCGTGCGCCGCCTGCAGGACGCGGTCGCCGCACGCAGCGCCGAGCTCGGCCTGCCCGACGGCGTGCTGGCCTCCCGCCGCCGCCTCGAGGCCCTGCTCGACGACCACGACTGGACCACGCTGGGCCGCTGGCGACGCGCCCAGCTTGAACCGGTGCTTGCGCCGCTGCTCGCCGCTGACGCGGGGGAATTGCCGACCGGGGACGCGCACGCGTAGAATGGTCCGCCTGATGGGGCGGTAGCTCAGCTGGGAGAGCGTCGCGTTCGCATCGCGAAGGTCAGGGGTTCGATCCCCCTCCGCTCCACCAATCAGACGTGTCACTCGCCGCAGTGATATCCACGCAAAAAGGCTGGACGGGAAACCGCTCCAGCCTTTTTTGTGGCTCTTCTCCCGACTAAGGGAGAGGCGTATGGCCGGCCCGGCTGAGTGGCTGGTTCTTCTCGAGGCTCCGGGGTGCTGACGTGACAGCTGGGGCCGGGAGCTTCTCCGCTGGGGTCCGCGCTGCATGTCCCGCGCATTTCTCCGTTGTAGTCCGCGCTGCCCGTCCCGCACACAGGGGGTGTGCTCCCCCGGCAGTCTCCGCGTCCTGCTCCCACTGCCGGCCGCCGACCATCCATGGCCGGCTGTACGCACACCCCCTGTGCACGGGACGGGCCGTGGAGTTTCTTGGCTTCGGGGCGGAGATCAGGAGCGGGCGCGCTCGCGCTCGTGGACGAAGCCGTGGCGTGGCTGTGCCGCTTGATCCGGGGCGATCCGCCCAGTTGCGACGTCGGCGTCGACGTTGCCTCCGTCCACGACCGCGCAAAAGGTTCGAGCCCGCCGTGGATGCAGGGGGGATGCCCAGAGCCGGCCATGGATGGCCGGCGGCCGGATCTGGGAGCAGGACGCGAATAATCCGGCTGGGCATCCCCCCTGCATCCACGGCGGGCAGCGCGCTCCCTCCCGGAGGGCACTCACGCGCACCCGCATTCTTTGCCCGTCCCGGAGGCACCGTGCGAGAATTGCCGGCTGCTGCCTCCGTAGCTCAGCTGGATAGAGCGTCCCCCTCCTAAGGGGAAGGTCGTGCGTTCGAATCGCGCCGGGGGCACCACATTTCGCCTCAAGGAGTTTTCCCCATGCCCCATCCCGTCCTCACCGCCCTCGGCCTTTCCGCCACCGAATCCGGCACCTACCTCGGCAATGGCGAGTGGTCCAAGACCCGCGATGCCGGCGTGCTGGAGCCCGTGAACCCGACCGATGGCGAAGTGCTGGCACAGGTGCACGCCACCTCGGCCGAGGACTACGAAGTCATCGTCGAGCGCGCCCAGCGCGCGTTCAAGACCTGGCGCACCACGCCCGCGCCGCTGCGCGGCGAAGCCGTCCGCCTGTGCGCGAACGCGCTGCGCGCCAACAAGGACATGCTGGGCTCGCTGGTCGCGCTTGAGATGGGCAAGTCCAAGCCGGAAGGCGACGGCGAGGTCCAGGAGATGATCGACATCGGCGACTTCGCCGTCGGCCTCTCGCGCCAGCTCTACGGCCTGACCATGCACTCCGAGCGCCCCGGCCACCGCATGTACGAGCAGTGGCAGCCGCTGGGCATCGTCGGGATCATCTCGGCCTTCAACTTCCCGGTCGCGGTCTGGGCCTGGAACGCGCTGATCGCGGCCGCCTGCGGCGACATCTCGATCTGGAAGCCCTCGGGCAAGACCCCGCTGTCGGCGATCGCCTCGATCCGGATCTGCAACGAGGCGCTGCGCGAAGGCGGCTTCCCGGACCTGTTCTTCCTGTTCAACGACACCGACAACGCGCTTGCCGAGCGCATGGTCGACGACCGTCGCGTGGCGCTGATCAGCTTCACCGGCTCGACCAAGGTCGGCCGCCAGGTCGGCGAGCGCGTCGCGCGCCGCCTCGGTCGTTCGCTGCTCGAGCTCGGCGGCAACAACGCGATGATCGTCGACGAGACCGCGGACCTGAAGCTTGCGATCCCGGCGATCGTGTTCGGCGCGGTCGGCACCGCCGGCCAGCGCTGCACGAGCACCCGCCGCGCCTTCATCCACGAGTCGATCTTTGATGACGTACTGGCGAAGCTGAAGGCCGGCTACGCCCAGGTCGAGACAAAGATCGGCGATCCGACCGACCCTGCAAACCTGATGGGCCCGCTCAACAGCCAGTCGGCGGTCGATGCATTCCTGGCGGCGATCGAACAGGCCAAGGCCGCCGGCGGCACGGTCGAGAGCGGCGGCACCGCGTTCACCGACCGCAAGGGCTTCTTCGTGCGTCCGGCCATCGTCACCGGCCTGGCCCACGACGCCGAGGTGGTGCAGACCGAGACCTTCGCGCCGATCCTGTACGTGATGAAGTACTCGGAGCTCGAGGACGCCATCGCCATGCAGAACGACGTGCCGCAGGGCCTGTCGTCGGCGATCTTCACCACCAACCTCAAGCGCGCCGAGGCCTTCCTGTCGGCGGCGGGCTCGGACTGCGGCATCGCCAACGTCAACATCGGCACCTCCGGCGCCGAGATCGGCGGCGCGTTCGGCGGCGAGAAGGACACCGGCGGCGGTCGCGAGTCGGGCTCGGATGCGTGGCGCGCGTACATGCGCCGCCAGACCAACACCATCAACTACTCCGACGCGCTGCCGCTGGCCCAGGGCATCAAGTTCGACCTCTGAGGACAGCATGTACGGCCTTGCGCGTCCCTTCCTCTTCGCACTCGACGCGGAGCGCGCGCACGGCCTTGGCCTGTCTTCGCTCGACGCGCTGCACCGCATGCGGGTGCAGCGCCTGCTGGGGGGCGTGCCACGCGCGTTCCCGACCAAGGCCTTCGGCCTGAGCTTCCCCAACCCGGTCGGCCTCGCCGCCGGGCTGGACAAGAACGGCGAGCACATCGACGCACTGCTGGGGCTCGGCTTCGGATTCGTCGAAGTCGGCACGGTCACGCCGCGGCCGCAGCCGGGCAACCAGAAGCCGCGCATGTTCCGCCTGCCGAAACACCAGGCCATCATCAACCGGCTGGGCTTCAACAACGATGGCGTCGACGCCCTTGTGCGCAACGTCGGCCGCGCGCGCCGCCGCAACCAGGGCCTGCTGGGCATCAACATCGGCAAGAACAAGGACACGCCCAACGCGTCGGCGCACGTCGACTACCTGCACTGCCTCGAGCGGGTGTATCCGCTGGCCGACTACGTCACGGTCAACATTTCCTCGCCCAACACCGCCGGCCTGCGTGAATTGCAGGAAGAGCAGTCACTGCGCCACCTGGTGGGCGAACTGCGCGAGGCGCAGGAGCGGCTGGCATCGCGCCACGGCCGCCGCGTGCCGATGCTGGTCAAGGTCGCGCCCGACCTCAGCGACGAAGACATCGACGCCGCCGCGCGCGTGCTCGGCGACCTGGGCGTGGACGGCGTGATCGCCACCAACACCACGGTGTCGCGCATCGCAGTGCAGGACCATGCGCACGCGCACGAGTCCGGCGGGCTGTCGGGCGAGCCGCTGATGAACAAGTCCACCGCGGTGCTGCGCATGCTGCGCACGCGCCTGCCGGAGGGCATCCCGCTGATCGGCGTTGGCGGCATCCTTTCCGGCGCCGACGCGGCAAAGAAGACCGCCGCCGGTGCATCACTGGTGCAGCTCTATACCGGCCTTGTCTACCGCGGCCCGGCGCTGGTCGGCGAGTGCGTCGAAGCCATCCGCCGGCGCAAGGAAGCGCCGAGCCGCGGCAACCTCCCGAACCTGTGAGTGCCGCCGCCATCGACGCAGACCCCGCGGTGCGCTGGACGCGCGACGCCGACCTCACCGCGCGCACCAGCTTCCGCGTGCCCGCGCGCGCGGCCTGGCTGGTCGAGGTGGCCGATGCCGATGCCCTGTCCGGCGTCCTGGCCGATCCCCGGGTGGACGATGGACTGCTGGTGTTCGGCAGCGGCAGCAACCTGCTGTTCGCGGGCGACTTCGGCGGCGTCGCGCTGGCGCTCACCGGCGATGCGATCACGCACGACGGGCACGACGGGCACGACATCGACGATGACGATGACGATGACGGCGATGGCGATGGCGATGGCGACACCGTCATCGTGCGCGCCGAAGCCGGCTGCGGCTGGCACGACTTCGTGCTCCACACCCTGGCGCTGGGACTGTCCGGACTCGAGAACCTCTCGCTGATCCCGGGCACGGTCGGCGCCGCGCCGATCCAGAACATCGGTGCCTACGGCGTCGAGCTCGACCGCCGCGTGCACGCCGTCGAGGTCTGGGACCGCGAACGCGACGCCGCCGTGCGCCTGGCCGCGGCCGACTGCGGCTTCGCCTATCGCGACAGCCGCTTCAAGCGCGAGCCCGGGCGCTGGGTGGTGACCGCGGTGGAATTCATGCTCTCGCGCACGCCGCGGCTGGAGCTCGGCTACGCGGGCCTGGGCGCCGAGCTGGAAGCGATGGGCATCGATGCGCCCACGCCGACGCAGGTCTCCGACGCCGTCTGCCGGATCCGCCGGCGCAAGCTTCCAGACCCGGCACTGCTCGGCAATGCCGGCAGCTTCTTCAAGAACCCGATCGTGCCCTCGGCGCAGGCGGACGCCCTGCTCTCCGAACATCCAGGACTACCCTGCTTCGAGGCCGGTGCGCCCGGCCTGCGCAAGCTGTCGGCCGCCTGGCTGATCGACGCCACCGGCTGGAAGGGCCATCGCGATGGCGACGCCGGCGTCGCGCCCGGCCACGCCCTGGTGCTGGTCAACCATGGTGACGCCAGCGGCGCGGACCTGCTTGCGCTGGCGCGACGCATCGCCGATTCGGTGCAGGCGCGTTTCGGCGTGGCGCTTGAGCCGGAGCCGCGCATCATCGGCGCCAGCTGGTGAGCGCGGCGGCGCCGAACCCGCAGGCACGCGCCGCGCTGCTGATGCTGGGCAGCACCAGCTTCTTCGCAGCGATGGCGGTCACCATCCGCCTCGCCTCGGCCGATCTTTCGACGTACCAGGTCGCGTTCTTCCGCAATTTCTTCGGCCTGCTGTTCCTGCTGCCCTTCCTGTTCCATGGCCGCTGGCAGCTGCCGCGCACCACCCAGCTACCCCGCTACGTGCTGCGCTGCGCGATCGGCGTCGGCTCGATGCTCTGCGGCTTCTGGGCGCTGGGCCACCTGCCGATGGCGCAGGCGATTGCGCTGTCCTACGCCACGCCGCTGTTCGCGACGGTGGCGGCGGTGTTCATCCTTGGCGAGGTCGTGCGCATGCGGCGCTGGTCGGCGGTGCTGATCGGCCTGGTCGGCGTGCTGGTGATCGTGCGCCCGGGCAGCACCGACTTCAGCCTCGGCACCCTGGTGGCCCTCTCCGGCGCCCTGCTCGGGGCCCTGGTCGCAATCCAGATCAAGCAGCTCTCGCGCGTGGATGCGGCCGACACCATCGTCTTCTACACCTACGTGTTCTGGGTGCCGATGTCGCTGGTGCCGGCGCTGTTCGCCTGGCAGTGGCCGCAGGGCATCACCTGGCTGTGGCTGCTCCTGCTGGGCGCGTTCGGTACCGGTGGCCAGTTGCTGTGGACGCGGGCGCTGAAGATCGGCGAGGTCTCGGCGCTGCAGCCGATCAGCTTCGTGCAGCTGCCGCTGGTGGCGCTGGCCGCGTGGCTGCTGTTCGGCGAGGAACCCACGCGCTGGACCCTGCTCGGCGCCGGCATCATCCTCGTCGCCAACGCCTATATCGCGCACCGCGAGGTGCAGCTCGGGCGGCGCGCGGCGACCACGGCGCCGGCCGAGGCTGCGAAGCCGGCGGAATAGCGTCGCCGCGTAGTCAGCCGCGGCGCCCGGGGTCGGCCAAGTCCTCGGCCAGCTTGCGCAGCGGCGGCGACAGTCCCTCGGGGTCGGCGGCCAGCAGCGGCGCGACCAGTTCCCTGCGCACCGCCGCGGCCTCGTCGACGCGCCCGACGGCATCCAGTGCGTCGGCCAGCTGCGCCGCGGTCCCGATCGTCACGTGGTGGTCGCCACCGAGCGACTCGCGCCGGTCGGCCAGCAGCCGCGCGAACGTCGTCGCGGCCGCCGCGTGGCTGCCGGTCTCCGCCTGGGCTTCACCCAGGATCTGCAGCGCCGCCTGCGCCTGGGGATGGCGGGCACCCAGGACTTCCCGCGCCAGTGGCGCCAGGGGTGCGACGGTCGCCAACGATTCCTCCGGTCGACCCGACTGCAGCAGCGTGCCCGCCCGGTTGATCGCGATGAAGACCGTGTCCGGATGCCCTGCCCCATACAGCCGCGTCCGCGCGTCCAGCACCTCCGCCTGCAGGGCGAGCGCGCCCTCGTGATCACCGATGCGCGCGAGTGCGGTCGACCGGTTGACCTTGGCGCGCAGCGTGGCCCGATGGCCGGGACCATGCGCGCGCTCCAGCGCCGCGATCACCTCCTCGCCCAGCCTGAGCGACGCCTCGAACTCCCCCGCGTCGGCGAGGAACGCGACCAGGTTCTCTCGCGCGCCAAGGGTCGTGGCATGTTCCGCGCCGAGCTGCCGCGTGCGCAGCTCGACGACCCGGCGTTGCAGTTCGATCGCGCCTTCGGGGTCCCCGGTCATCATGCGCATCGGGGCGATGTTGTGGAGGGCGTTGGCCGTCTGCGGCGCTTCGGGTCCGGACACGCGCTCATGGATCGCCAGCAACTGCTCCATCGATGCCAGTCCGGACTGTGGGTCGCCCATCCGTGCCTGCAGCACCGCGAGTCCGCCCAGGATCGAGGTGGACTCGAGCGCCTCGGCCCCGAGTGCGGCGACTGCGCGAACGTGCAGCGCTTCCAGCCGACTCCGGGCCCCTGGGCGATCGCCCATCGAAGCCAGGACGTCCGCATCGGTCTGCTCGATTTTCAGCCGGAGCGGATCACCGGCCGGCAGCATCGCCGCCAGTGCCAGCGCGTCGTCGATGACCGTGCGCGCAGCCTCGAACTCGCCTGACGCCCGCAGCGACTCCGCCTGTTCGCGGCGGGCAGCCAGGGTGGCCGGCGCGCCCGGACCGAGTTCACGCGCGCGGATCGCCGCGGCCCGGGCGTAGCTGCGCGCCGCCGCCGCCTCCAGGCCCAGGGCCTTGCGCACCCCGGCGACCGATTCGGTCAGGTCGGCTTCGAGCAGCGGCTGTCCGGCGAAATCACGCGCGATGGCGTCCTCGGCGCGGGCCAGGATGTTGCCGTCAACCAGGCCCCGCGCGATGTCGGTGGTATCGGCATGGAACAGCACCGCGTCCAGCGCCGTGGCTGCATCGGGCCCGGCGCGTTCCAGCTGCTCGCGCAGCCCGGCGGCCAGCGCACCGCCCATGGCCTCGATGTCGACGTCCTCGAGCATGGACTGCTGGAACGCGGCCACGGTTTCCAGCTGCGCGCTCCGCTCTTCGGCGATGGCGCGCTGCGTACGCGCCTGCACCAGGCCGTGCACCGACATCGCCAGGCCGGCGACGAGCGCCACCGCGGCCACCGAGGCCGCCGCAATGCCCGCGCGATGCCTGCGGATGAATTTCCCGGCCACGTAGCGGCGCGAGGCCGGCACCGCGGCCAGCGCACGGCCATCGAGGAAGCGGCGGAGATCGTCGGCCAGGGCCGAGGCCGACGCGTAGCGGTCGCCGCGGTCATGCGCCATCGCGCGCGCGACCACCCAGTCCAGCTCATGGCGGAGCAGGCGGCGCATCCGCGGCACGCTCACGCCCTGCCCGCGCGCCAGGCGCTTGCCTTCGACCGGAGGTAGCGTCGCGAGCTGATGCGAAGGCAGGCGCTGCGTGTGCGCGGTGCCGGCCACGGTTTCGCCGGCAAGCGTCGGGCGCTGGCCGGTCAAGAGTTCGAACAGCACCACGCCCAGCGAGTAGACGTCGCTGCGCGTGTCCACGCGTGCCTGGTCGCCGGCCGCCTGCTCGGGGCTCATGTAGTCCGGCGTGCCCGCGACTTCCCGGCCCGCGACCCCGGCGCCCGCCGCCGCGGTGGCGATGCCGAAATCGATGATCTTCGGCATGGGCCGGCCGTCGACCTCGTCCACCAGCAGGTTGGCCGGCTTCAGGTCGCGATGCACCACGCCCTTCTGGTGCGCGTGCTGCACGCCTTCGCAGATGCCGACCAGCAGGCGCAAGCGCTCCGCGAGCGGCAGCTGCTTTGCTTCGCAGTAATCGGTGAGCGCACTTCCGGCGATGAACTCCATCGCGAAATAGGGCTGGCCGTCGGGCGTGGTGTCGGCGTCGAAGACCTGCGCGATCGCGGGGTGGCGCATCTGCGCCAACATCTGCCGCTCGACCTCGAAATACGCCAGGTGCCGCGCCTCGAGCCGCCGGCCGCGCATCAGCTTGAGCGCCACCGTGCGGCGCACCGGCTCCAGCTGCTCCGCGCGGTACACCTCGCCCATGCCGCCGCGACCGAGCAGCTCCACCACCCGGTATCGCCCGATGCGGGCGCCCGGCGGCAAGGCCGCGGCGTCGACCACGACGGCGCCGGAGGCGCGCGTGGCCAGCAGTTCGGTGCGGTCCGGATCCTCGTCAACGCCCTGGATCATGCTGTTTTCCCCCTTCTGCCCATGCTACCGCGGGTGCCCGCCTGCGTGCGGGCGGCTACACTTGCGCGCTCACGAGAGGGGACGCCGTCGATGGCGGACGAGACCACGCAACGCACCATGATCAGCGCAGGGCCCACGCGGCCTGCGCCGCGCACGGCGTGCCTGGTGGTCATCCATGGCGAAGGCCTGGGCCGGCGCGTCGACGTGGAGGATGCGCCGGTGCTCATCGGTCGCTCCCACGACGCCGACCTCTCCATCAGCCACAAGAGCGTGTCCCGGGAGCACTGCCGGGTGTGGCGCGAAGGCGACGCATATCGCATCCGCGACCTCGGTGCGACCAACCCGGTGCAGGTCAACGACCAGCGCATCGACGAGTGCGGGCTGGTCGACGGCGACCACGTCACCGTCGGCGAGAGCATCCTCAAGTTCATCAGCCAGACCAGCGTCGAAGCCCGCTACCACGAAGAGATCTACCAGCTCGCCACGCACGATGCCCTCAGCGAGCTGTTCAACCGCCGCCACTTCTGCGAGCTGGCCGACAAGGAAATCGCGCGATCGGTGCGCCATGGCCGCCTGCTGGCGCTGTGCATCATCGACGTCGACCTGTTCAAGCCGGTGAACGACCACTACGGCCATATCGAGGGCGACGAGGTGCTGCGCCGGCTGGCCGCGGTGGTGCGTGCCCATGTGCGCGACGGCGATATCGCCGGGCGCATCGGCGGCGAGGAGTTCGCAGTGCTCCTGTGCGAAAGCGATACCGCGGCCGCGGAGGCATTCGCCGAGCGCCTGCGCCTGGCCGTGGCCGCGACCCGGTTTTCCCCGGGCGGCGACCCGCGGCAGGTCACGGTGAGCATCGGCATCGCCACGGTGTCGGCGGCACGCGCCACGCGCGCCAGCCTGATGGCCGCGGCCGACGCTGCGCTGTACCGCGCCAAGGCCGAGGGCCGCAACCGGACGCGCGTGAGCGCCTGAGTTCGCCGCGGGCGTGAATGTCCTGCGCGGCAGGGCTTGCACGTTTACGTTCCTGACCCGTCAGCCACAAGGAATCGGATTCATGCAGCTTGCTTCCGTCACCACCCTGTTCTCCACCGCTCTGCTCCTCGCCAGCACCGGCGACGCACTCGCCGCCGACATCACGCGCTTCCAGATCCGCGCAGCCGTCAATGTCTGCCAAGGCTCCCTGCCAAGCTTCGAAGGCGCGCTGCGCAAGCGGCCGCTTGCCATCGCGAACGAAGGCACGACGGGTGCATTCGTCGGGTGCTCGCTGGAAGCCAACAACATGTTCAATTACGAGCGCACCTCGGTGGCCGCTATCTTCGTCAACCGCGGCGCTGCGGCGGCAACCGTGAACTGCACGCTCGTCAACGGCCTGCTGAACCGGCTCACGCCCACGTACTTCCCGAAATCGGCCACGATCGCCCCAAGGGGCGAGGCTGTCCTGAACTGGAGCGCCCCCGAGTTCCCGGACGGCTTCGAATTCCCGAACCTCAACTGCTCGCTGCCGCAGGGCGTGGAAATCGGCTGGATCAGCGACGTCTATCCGGAGCCGGTGGGCGAGTAGCGGCCAGCGGGCCGGCACGCCGCCGCGGCATGCCGGCTACTCCCGCGGGGGGCGTCGCCAGCGGTGGCAGACCAGCACCCACGCCGCAGCCGTCCATGCCATCGCCGCGGCCCATCCCGCGAGGATATCCGACGGGTAGTGCACGCCCAGATAGACCCGCGAGAACCCGACCAGTGGCACGAAGACCAACATCGCGGCCAGCACCGGCCAGCGCCAACGCGTCTGCCAGCACAGCAGCACCAGCACCATCGCCAGCGTCATCGAGCCCATGGCGTGGCCACTGGGAAAGCTGAAGTTGTGCTCGGGCGCGATCGATTCCCACAGCGTGGGGCGGTCGCGCGCGAAGGCCTGCTTGGCGGCGACATTCAGCAGGCCGGAGCCCGCCAGGGAGACGCCCGCGAACAGGCCGTCACGACGCCGCCCGGCCAAGGCCAGGCCCAGCACCAGCAGGATGTCCACGGGGACCACGCCCCACTCGTAGCCCAGCTTCGAAGCCAGCAGGAACACGCGATCGAACCCTTCGCGCGCCAGTCCGTGCGCGAACAGCAGGATCGGCTCGTCGAAGGCGAACGGTTCGCCCTCCAGCACCTCGTCGGCCAGTTCGGCGAATCCCCAGAGCGGCAGCAGCAGGCCGGCGAACACCAGTACCAGGCGCCAACCGTGGCGCTGCAGGAAGCCGGCGCCGAAGCGGGCTTCCGACATCAGGTTCCCGACGGCCTCAGCCGGCGTGCGCGGCCCGGCCATACCGCTGGTCGACGTAGGTGTCGATGAGGCCGACGAATTCGGCGGCGATGTTGTCACCGCGCAGGGTCACGGCCTTCTGGCCATCGATGAACACCGGCGCCGCCGGTGCCTCGCCCGTGCCCGGCAGCGAGATGCCGATGTCGGCGTGGCGCGACTCTCCCGGGCCGTTGACGATGCAGCCCATCACCGCCAGCGTCAGGTGCTCGGCGCCGGGATGGGTGATCTTCCACTCCGGCATCTTCGCGCGCACGTGCTCCTGCACGACCTTGGCCAGCTCCTGGAAGAACTCCGAGGTCGTCCGACCGCAGCCCGGGCAGGCGGTGACCATCGGCGTGAACGCGCGCAGGCCCATGGTCTGCAGCAGCTCCTGCGCCACGATCACTTCCTGGGTGCGCGACGCGCCCGGATCGGGCGTGAGCGAGATGCGGATGGTGTCGCCGATGCCTTCCTGCATCAGCACCGCCAGCGCCGCGCTGGACGCGACGATGCCCTTGCTGCCGATGCCGGCCTCGGTGAGCCCGAGGTGCAGGGCGAAATCGCTGCGCATCGCCAGGTCGCGATACACCGCCACCAGCTCCTGCACGCCGCTGACCTTGGCCGAGAGGATGATCCGCTCGCGCGGCAGGCCAAGCTCCACCGCACGCTCCGCGGAATCGATCGCCGAACGGATCAGCGCCTCGCGGAGCACGCGGCCGGCGTCGCGCGGCTCCGCCAGCGCGGCGTTTTCGTCCATCAGCGCGGTCGCCAGCGACTGGTCCAGCGAGCCCCAGTTGGCACCGATGCGCACCGGCTTGCCATACCGCATCGCGAACTCGATCAGCTGCGCGAACTGCAGGTCCTTCTTCCTTCCGAAACCCACGTTGCCCGGATTGATGCGGTACTTGGCCAGCGCCTCGGCGCAGGCGGGCTCGCCGCCGAGCAACTGGTGCCCGTTGTAGTGGAAGTCGCCGATGATCGGCACTTCGATGCCCATCATCGCCAGCTTGTCGACGATGCGCGGCACCGCCGCCGCCGATTCGGGGTTGTTCACCGTCACCCGCACCAGCTCCGAACCGGCGCGCCAGAGTTCGGCCACCTGCTTCACGGTCGAAGCGACGTCGGCGGTGTCGGTATTGGTCATCGACTGCACCACGACCGGCGCATCGCCGCCCACGGTGATCCGGCCGACCAGCACCTGGCGCGTGGCGCGGCGCGGCGAGGGGCCGAACGCCCATTCCTGGAGGCTCTGGGATGTACCGGTGTGTGCGGTGCTGGGGATGGCGTTCATCGTTCCATTTTAGTCCCTGGCGCGGCGGTTGTTCGGTTTCCGGTCGTCCCCAGTTCATGACCACGCCCACCCGAGGAACCTCCATGCCCTCTTCCACCGCCCACATCGCCACCGCCGACGGCAGCCGCCTGATCAAGCGCCTGTGCACCCATTGGGCCCACAAGCTCGAGGTCGAATTCGACGAAACCAGCGCGCGCGTGGTGTTCGACGCCGGCACCAGCACCGATCTCGCCGCCACTGCGGACACCCTCAAG
The DNA here is from genome assembly GCF_054052085.1 of Luteimonas sp. A501. The sequence continues at coordinate 184,731 of NZ_JBSVRI010000002.1, read as the reverse complement.
GCCCGGGTCACGGCACCCGACGCGGCAAAGCTGGCGCAGTTCCAGGACGTCGTCGCTTCCCATCTCGAGCGCATGGCGCGCGATGAGACCCTCGAGATCACTTGGCAGCTGGACAGCGACCGCGGCTGAGGCGGGGGCGGAGGGTGGTGCGTAGTGAACATTCAGGGGCCGCCCAGCTGACCTGTTCACGGAGTACCCACCAATTCGCCGTTCCGCGGACCCTGCGGACCCTGCGCCCGCGCCCCGGTATCCTGAGCGCATGCCGATGCCGCCCAACGACAACGTCCTAAATCCCAGCCAGCTCAACGCGCTGGCGCGCAGCCTGCTGGAAGACGCGTTTCCGGTGGTGCTGGTGGAAGGCGAGCTCGGCAACGTCTCGCGCCCGGCCTCCGGGCACATGTACTTCACCCTCAAGGACGCCCGCGCGCAGGTGCGCTGCGCCCTGTTCAAGCCCAAGAGCCAGTGGCTGAAGTTCCAGCCGCGCGACGGACTGAAAGTGCTGGCCCGCGGGCGCCTGACCCTGTACGAAGCACGCGGCGACTACCAGCTGATCCTGGACTCGCTGGAGGAGGCCGGAGAGGGCGCGCTGCGCCGGGCATTCGACGAGCTGAAGGCGAGGCTGCAGGCCGAGGGCCTGTTCGATGACGTCCGCAAGCGCCTGCTGCCGGCGTATCCGCGGCGGCTTGGCATCATCACGTCACCGTCGGGCGCGGCGGTGCGCGACGTCTTGAGCGTGCTGGCGCGGCGATTCCCGCTGGTCGAGGTCGAGGTGCTTCCGGTGCCGGTGCAGGGCGATGCGGCGGCGGCGCAGGTCCGCGCCATGCTCGATCGCGCCGGGGCCAGCGGTCGCTACGACGTGCTGGTGCTGGCCCGCGGCGGCGGCTCGCTGGAGGACCTGTGGGCGTTCAACGACGAAGCCCTGGCGCGCGCGATCGCGGCGTCGCCGGTGCCGGTGGTGTCGGCCATCGGGCATGAGACCGACTTCACCCTGGCCGACTTCGCCGCCGACCTGCGCGCGCCCACGCCCTCGGTGGCGGCGGAGCTGCTGGTGCCCAACGCAGTCGACGTCGGCACCCGCGTGCGCGGGCTGCACCAGCGCCTCGAGGCACTGCATTTGCAGCGCATGCGCGACCGGATGCAGCGTGCCGATCGCGCTTCGCTGCGGCTGCAGGCGCTGCGGCCGCAGGCGCGGCTGCAGGCGCTGGGCGAACGCCAGCAACAGGCGCTGCGCCGGCTGCACGCGGCCTGGCAGACGCACGAGGCGGGGCTGCGCGCGCGGCTGCGCCACGCCGACGCCGTGCTGCGTGCAACGCGGCCCGATCGTCGGCTCGCCATGCTCCGCGAGCGCCTGGCCATGCTTGCACCGCGCCCGCAAGCTGCCGTCGCGCGCAGGCTGCAGAACGACGCGCTGCGATTGCGCGGCATCGCGCGCTCGCTGGAAGCCGTCAGCCCGCTGGCCACCGTGGCGCGCGGCTACGCCATCCTCCAGCACGAGGATGGCCGAGTGGTCCGCGGCATGCGCGACGCCGCGCCCGGCGACCACCTGTCCGCGCGCGTGGGCGACGGCCAGCTGCGCCTGCGGGTGGAGCCCGGCGACGCCTGACTCCTGCCGCGCGAGCGACCACGGCCCGCTGTTGTGGGAGCGGCTATAGCCGCGATCGCTGCGTGGCGGTATCCATCGTCGTAGAGCGATCGCAGCTACAGCTGCTTCTACTGTCGATGGCGATGGCTGCAGCTGTTGGCGATGGTCGTCAGGTGGCGGGCGGGGTGCATGCTCGCCTGTTGCTAACGTCTCGGCTTCCATACTGCCTGCACCGATGGCAGTCGAAGGAGGCAGCACCCCCATGGCCAAGGCGTCTGATCTGTTCGTCGCCGCGCTCCAGGCCGAAGGCGTGGAGTATGTGTTCGGCATTCCGGGCGAGGAGAACCTCGACCTGCTCGAGTCACTGCGCACTTCGGGCATCCGCCTGGTGCTGACCCGCCACGAGCAGGCCGCGGGCTTCATGGCCGCGACCTGCGGCCGGCTCACCGGCCGCGCCGGCGTCTGCCTGAGCACGCTCGGACCCGGGGCCACCAACCTGGTCACCGCGGCGGCCTACGCCCAGCTGGGTGCGATGCCGATGCTGATGATCACTGGCCAGAAACCGATCCGCAGCAGCCGCCAGGGCCATTTCCAGATCATCGACATGGTCGGCACCCTGCGCCCGCTGACCAAATACACGCGCCAGCTGGTGTCCGCCGACAGCATCCCGGCACGCGTGCGCGAAGCCTTCCGGCGCGCGGAGGAAGAGCGCCCCGGCGCCACCCACCTGGAGCTGCCGCAGGACGTAGCCGGCGACCCGACCGATGCGGTACCGATCGCGAAGTCGTACTCGCGCCGGCCGGTGGCCGAGCACAAGGCGATCGCCCACGCCGCCGAAGCGATCCGCGCCGCCCGCCATCCACTGCTGATGATCGGCGCCGGCGCCAACCGCAAGACCACCGCGCGCGCGCTGCGCACCTTCGTCGACCGGCTCGGCATCCCATTCTTCAGCACCCAGATGGGCAAGGGCGTGCTGGATGAAACCGACCCGCTGTGGATCGGCACCGCGGCGCTGTCCGACCACGACTATGTGCACCGCGCGATCGACGCCGCCGACTGCATCGTCAACATCGGCCACGACGTCATCGAGAAGCCGCCGTTCTTCATGCGCGAGGGCCGGCGCACGGTGATCCACGTCAACTACGACGGCGCCGCGGTCGATGCCGTGTACTTCCCGCAGGTCGAGGTGGTCGGCGACATCGCCGATGCGGTCTGGCGCCTGTCCGAGGCCGTCGAGCCGCAGGCCCACTGGGATTTCGCCTTCTTCGATCGCGTGCGCGCGGCACTGTGCGAGCAGCTGCAGGAGCGCAGTGACGACGGGCGCTTCCCCATGATCAGCCAGCGCATCGTCGCCGACCTGGCGCAGGCGCTCGGTCCCGACGACATCACCTGCCTCGACAACGGCCTCTACAAGCTCTGGTTCGCGCGCAACCACCGCTGCCGCCGGCCCAACACCCTGCTGCTGGACAACGCGCTGGCAACGATGGGCGCCGGCCTGCCTTCGGCGATCGCCGCGGCCATCGTGCATCCCGGGCGCAAGGTGGTGGCGGTGTGTGGCGACGGGGGCTTCATGATGAACTCGCAGGAGATGGAGACCGCGGTCCGCCTTGGCCTGGACCTGGTGGTGCTGGTGCTGCGCGACGACGCCTACGGCATGATCAAGTGGAAGCAGGCGCACGAGGACTATCCGAACTTCGGCATGGACCTCGGCAATCCGGATTTCGTGAAATACGCGGAGAGCTACGGCGCGCGCGGCCACCGCCCCGCATCGGCCGATGAATTCCTGCCGCTGCTGCGGAAGGCGCTGGCAAGCCCCGGCATCGACCTGATCGACGTGCCGATCGATTACAGCGACGACGACTGGCTGTTGAACGAGGAGATCCCGCGGCTCAGCGCAGCGGTGGAGTGAGCGACCGGCACAAGGATTCGAGGAGGACAGCAACCATGCCCAGGCAGAAGAAGACGAATGCAGGAAGCCCGGCAGCCGGGACAACCGGCACTTCGGGAAAGACCGGCAAGACCAACAAGTCCGGCAAGGCTGGCAAAGCCGGCGGTACTGCCACGCCCGGCAAGTCCGGCACATCGGGCACATCCGGCAAGCGTGACGGACTTGCCGCCAGCTACCCCTATTACCTGGCCAACCGGCCGGTCGCGGCCAACACCGACCTGGACGTGCTGGACAAGTACAGCGGCAAGGTCGCCACGCGGGTCGCATTCGCCGATGCCGGCGCCGTGCGCAAGGCGATCGTGGCAGCGCACAAGGCGCGCCCGGCGATGGCCGCGTTCCCGCCCGATGCGCGCCGCGACGTGCTCGAACACTGCGTCCGCCGGTTCGGCGAACGTGCGGAAGAGCTTGCGCTGGCGCTGTGCATCGAGGCCGGCAAGCCGATCAGCGACGCCCGCGGCGAGGTCGAGCGCCTGGTCGACACCTTCCGCATAGCCGCCGGCGAAGCCACGCGCATCGGCGGCGAGGTGCTTGAGCTGCAGCTGTCCGAGCGCACCCGCGGCTACCGCGGCATGGTCAAACGCGTGCCGATCGGTGCATGCAGCTTCATCACGCCGTTCAACTTCCCGCTCAACCTGGTCGCGCACAAGGTCGCGCCGGCGATCGCGGCCGGCTGTCCCTTCGTGCTCAAGCCGGCGGCGAAAACCCCGATCGGCGCACTGATCATCGCCGAGGTGCTGGCCGAGACCGACCTGCCCAAGGGCGCGTTCTCGGTCCTGCCCTGCAGCAACGACGACGCGGCGCAGCTGGTGGAGGACGAGCGCATCGCCCTGCTGAGCTTCACCGGCGGCCTGGTCGGCTGGGAGCTGAAGGCGCGCGCGGGCAAGAAGAAAGTGACCCTGGAGCTCGGCGGCAACGCCGCCTGCATCGTCGACGCCGACCCCGGCGTCGATCTCGACCATGTGGTCGAGCGTCTGGTCTCCGGCGCCTATTACCAGTCGGGCCAGAGCTGCATCAGCGTGCAGCGCATCATCGCCCATGCCGACGTCTATCCCGCCTTGCGCCGCAAGCTCAAGGCTGCGGTCGCGAAGCTGCGCACCGGCGACCCGCGCAACGAGCGGACCTTCGTCGGCCCGATGATCGACGAGGCCGCGGCAACGCGCGTCGAGCAGTGGATCCGCGACGCGCGCAAGGCCGGCGCGAAGCTGGTCGCCGGCGGCGGGCGCGAGGGCAACATGCATCCGGCGGCATTGCTGGAAGGCGTGCCGCGCGATGCCGACCTGTACCGCAAGGAGGCGTTCGGGCCGGTGGCATGCATGGAATCGTTCGACGATTTCGACGACGCCCTGGCGCGCGCCAACGACAGTGATTTCGGCCTGCAGGCCGGCGTGTTCACTGCCAGCCTCGCGCACGCGATGCGCGCCTGGGACCGGCTGGACGTTGGCGGCGTGGTGGTGGGCGACGTGCCGAGCTTCCGCGTCGACAACATGCCCTACGGCGGCGTGCGCGACTCCGGCCTCGGCCGCGAAGGCGTGAAGAGCGCCATCGAGGACATGACCGAACCGCGCCTGCTCGTCATCCGCGACCACCCCGCGCCGTTGTAAGAGCAGCTACAGCTGCGACCGCCCCGATTTGCAGGAGCAGCTACAGCTGCGACCGTACCGGTCGTGGTGGAAGAAAAGGCCATAGCCGAGACCATCCAAGCCGTTGTGGGAGCGGCTATAGCCGCGATTGCTGTTTAGCGGCAAGCGCCGTGGAAGAGCGGCCGCAGCTATAGCTGCTCCTACAGGTAGGGGCGAGACGTGGAACCGCGGGAACCCCGATCCGCGCCGCGGCGCGTTGTCGCTCCTGCCCAACGACGGAGTCCCGCCCATGAACCGCCTCGCCTTCACCGCCACGCTCGCGGCCAGCCTGCTGCTCGCCGCCTGCCAGACCTCGCAGCACACCGTCGACACCCTCGACGCCCGCGCGCCGGATCCGTCCACGCCGCACGCGCCGATGCACGCGCCACCGCCCGCACCGCCCGCGCCATCCACCACGATGGCCCTTGAAACCACCGCCATGTCCGTGCAGGCGGATCGCGCCGCCGGCGCGCAGGCGCGAAAGCTCCACGCCGCCTCACCGTTCCACCCCGGTCACCAGGTGATGCCCCCGCCGCGCCCCTGGCCGGCCGAACCCGCCAACACCGAGGAATACGCCGAGGTCGAGGACAACCCCGTGCGCCGCGCCTCCGAGCATCCGGTATCGACCTTCTCCGTCGACGTCGATACCGGCAGCTACAGCAACGTGCGCCGCATGCTGCGCATGGGCGTGCGCCCGCCGCCGGATTCGGTGCGCGCGGAGGAGTTCATCAACTACTTCAGCCATGGCCATCCGGCACCCGCCACGCGCGAGGTGCCGTTCCGCGTCACCACCGAAATCGCGCCCGCGCCCTGGGATCCGGCGCGGCACCTGCTGATGGTCGGCATCAAGGGCTATGACGTGTCCAAAGCCGAACTGCCACCGGCCAACCTGGTGTTCCTGGTCGACACCTCGGGCTCGATGCATTCGCCCGACAAGCTGCCGCTGCTGCGCCAGGCGTTCGCGGCGCTCACCGACCAGCTGCGCGCGCAGGACAAGGTCTCGATCGTGGCCTATGCGGGTTCCGCCGGCCTGGTGCTGCCGCCAACCCCGGGCGACCGCAAGGGCGAGATCCTGGCCGCGCTCGAGCGCCTGCAGGCCGGCGGTAGCACCAACGGCGGCGCCGGCATCACGCTGGCCTACGCCATGGCGCGCCAGGGCTATGTCGAAGGCGGCGCCAACCGCGTGATCCTGGCCACCGACGGCGACTTCAACGTCGGCACCATCGAACGCGGCTCGCTCGAGGCCCTGGTCGCCGACCAGCGCACGTCCGGCATCGCCCTGACCACGCTCGGCTTCGGCACCGGCAACTACAACGACGCCATGGCCGAGCGCCTGGCCGATGCCGGCGACGGCAACCACGCCTACATCGACACCCTGCTGGAGGCGCGCAAGGTGCTGGTGGAAGAGATGTCCTCGACGCTCCTGACCATCGCCCGCGACGTCAAGGTGCAGGTCGAGTTCAACCCGGCCGTCGTCGCCGAATATCGGCTGGTCGGCTACGCAAACCGCATGCTGCGCGAAGAGGACTTCGCCAACGACCGCGTTGACGCAGGCGACATCGGCGCCGGGCACGAGGTGACCGCGCTGTACGAGATCGCGCTTGCCGGCTCCGGCGCCGAACGCCTGCCGCCGCTGCGCTACGGCGCAAGCGATTCGCAGGCCAAGGCCCGTACTAGCGAACTGGCCCACCTGCGCCTGCGCTACAAGCAGCCCGAGAGCGACACCAGCCGCCTGATCGAAGTGCCCCTGCGCCGCGAGGACATCCGTGCCCAGGCCGGCCCTTCACTGCGCTTCGCCGCCACCGTCGCCGCCTTCGCCGATGCCCTGCGCGGCGGCCACAACCTCGGCGTCTGGGACTGGGACGCGATCTCGGCCAGCGCACGCGGCAGCCGTGGCGACGACCGCTGGGGCCTGCGCGCGGAATTCGCCGAACTGGTCGAGGCCGGGCGCGCGGTCACCCGCGGCGACAGTGATCGCGAACATGGCCGCGATGACGGCGGCCGCGACGAGGGCCGCGACACCCACGGTCACACCGGCGGCTGATCGATGCCCGCGCCCCGCCGCCGCTCAGGCCGCGCCGCGGCTCCCGGCGGCGGCCGCGGGCTTCGGTTGCCCGAACAGGAAGCCCTGGCCCATGGTGCAGCCGAGCTGGCGCAGGACCGCCGCCTGCCCTTCGGTCTCCACGCCTTCGCCGATGGTGTCGATACCGAGCGTGCCGGCCAGGGCCAGGATCGCGCGCACCAGTGCCAGGCTTTCGGGATGCATGGCATCGTCCAGGCCGGCGACGAAGCTCTGGTCGATCTTCAACGCGTGGATCGGGAACCGGTGCAGGTAGGACAGTGCCGAGAAGCCGGTGCCGAAGTCGTCGAGCAGCGCAAGGATGCCGCGTGCGCGCAACGTCTCGAGCATGCGCAGCGCGCGCGGGGCGTCGTCCAGCAGCGCCACCTCGGTGATCTCGATGCGCAGCCGCGCCGGTTCCGCGCCGCTGTCCTCGAGCATCTGCAGCAGGCGCTCGGCGAAGTTGTCGGAGTGGAAGTGCCGCGGCGACACGTTGATCGACACATAGCCCTCGCGGTGCTGCGCCATCCACGCGAACGCGCGCCGGTACACCAGCCAGTCGACCTGCTCGATCAGGCCGCTGTCCTCGCCCACGCCGATGAACTCCCCCGGCGGCAGCGGGCCACGCAGCTCGTGGTTCCAGCGCAGCAGCGCTTCGTGGCCAACCACCTGGCCGGTATCAAGATCGATGATCGGCTGGAACCAGGGCTCGAAGTCATCGGCAAGGATCGCGCGCCTGAGGTCGGCCTCGAGGTCCAGCAGGCGCGTGGCCTCGGCGCGCATCTCTTCGTCGAACAGTTCGCTGCGGTCGCGCCCGCGGGCCTTGGCGCGGTACATCGCGGCGTCGGCGTCGCGCAGCAGGTCCTCGCCGTGGTGGTAGCGCGGCTGCCACATGGCGATGCCCACCGAGGCCGAGGGGAACAGTTCGCGGCCGGCGACCCACATCGGGCGGCCCAGCTCGGCGAGGATCCGCGCCGCCACGGCCTCCGCCACCGATTCGTCGCCGGCGTGGGCGAGCATGACCGCGAACTCGTCGCCGCCAAGGCGCGCGACCACGTCGTCCTCGCGCAGCATCCGCGCGATCCGACGCCCCGCTTCGACCAGCATCTCGTCACCGGCCGCGTGGCCGACGCTGTCGTTGACCAGCTTGAAGCGGTCGAGGTCGAGGAACAGCACCGCGAACGGCCCGCGCGCCTGCGTGCGGGTTTCGGCGATGGCAGCGTCGAGCCGGTCGAGCAGGTGGATGCGGTTGGGCAGCCCGGTGAGGTGGTCGTGTCGTGCCTGGTGGATCAGGCGCTCTTCGGCGCGCATGCGCTCGGAGACCTGCGCGCGCAGCTCGCGGTTGGTGTCCTCCAGCTCGCGCGTGCGCGCATCGACCCGGTGCTCGAGTTCGGCGTGGGCCGCCTTGAGGTGGTCCTGCGAACGCTTGCGCGCCAGCGCGCCGCCGATGTGGTGGGCGACGAAGGTCAAGAGCTTCTGGTCCTGCACCGTGAAGGCGATATCCTGCGAATAGCTCTGCACCGCGATCACGCCCACCGCGATGCCGTCGCGCAGCAGCGGCACGCCGAGCCAGCAGTGCGCCAGCGTGCCGTGGTGGCGGAGCTCGCCGGAGGACTCCAGCCGCATGATCACTTCGCGATCGGCGAGCAACGCACGCCCGCTGTTGATCACGTATTCGCTCAGCCCGTGGATCATCCGCCGCGGCCGGCGCACGATGTCGCGCTCGTCCACCGAGTACGGGAACTCGATCCGGCCACCATCGCCCGACACCATCGCGATGTAGAAGTTGCGCGCGTACAGCAGCTCGCCGACCACCGCGTGCAGGTCGCCATAGAAGCCTTCCATGCTTTCGGCGGTGAACGACAGTTCGCTGATCCGGAACAGCGCGCGCTGCAGGCGCTCGGCGCGCTGGCGTTCGATGATTTCCGCCTGCAGCACCTGGTTGGCCTGCTGCAGTTCGCGCGTGCGCGCATCCACCCGGCGCTCCAGCTCGGCCTGGGCGTGCTTGCGGTCCAGCGCGGTCAGGATGTGCTGGGCCACGAACTCGAGCAGCGCGCGGTCTTCGTCGGTGTAGCAGTCCGGCTGGTCGTAGCTCTGGACCACGATCGCCCCGCTGACCCGGCCCTCGCGGCGCATCGGCACGCCCAGCCAGTCCGCGGCATCCGGGCCGTGGGCCAGGTCGAGATCGACGGCCAGCTGCTTGCGGATCCGCTCCGTGGCCCCACGCAGCGGATGTCCGTGGCGCAGCAGGGCCACGGTCAGGCTGTTGGGCATCGTCGCGATCGGCGTCTCGATGCTGGCATCGGCAAGCCAGGGATCCAGCCTGTCGGCGAAGTACAGGAAACGCATGGTGTCGCGCACATCGTCATACAGGACGATGTAGAAATTCGCGGCCGACATCAGGCCGCCAACGATGCCGTGGATGCGCTTGAGCACCTCGGCCATCTCAAGGCCCGATCCGGCGAGGTCGGCGATCTCGTACAGGCTCTGCTGCAGCCGTTCCGACTTGCGCAGGGACTCGATCCGGGCCTCGGCCTGGGCCGAGGCGATGGTGGCCGAGACCAGGCGCCGCGCCAGCGCGCGCCAGGCATCGCGCGAGGACGGCGTCAGCGGCTCCGGCAGGCGTGCGGCAATGGCGACGCGCGCCTCGCCTTCGTTCCAGCATTCATCGATCATCGCGCCCCTGGACCCGCCCACGGCGGGCTTGCCGGCCATGAGGGCGGCCGCATGGGCCCTGAGCTGGCCCGGCACGCCCTCGACCTCCGAGGAACCCTGCCCCAGCCGCTCGTCGTCCCAGCACACGACCACGCCGGAGCCGGTGGGCAGCGATTGCGCAAGCATGCCCGCAAGCGCGGCCAGGTCGACCTCGCGCGGCGGCGATGTGAGCGCTATGTCCAGCATGACCTGCACCTGCGACGCCCTCTTCTCCAGTCAAGCACCATGAGGAAAACGGCGTATGCGCCGAGCGACGGCAAGACCGCGAGCCCACCCCCCGCGGGCACGGCTGCCATCATGCCCGCTGGACCCGGCCCGCGCACGGACTTCCCGCGATGTCGCCCAGGGCTTAACCTCATGCCGATGGACGCCTCACGGGGACATGGCCACGTCGATGCCAGCGACGCGGCCGACGACGATGCGCTGATGCTGGCCTGGGCGCAGGGCGACATCGGCGCGTTCGAAACCCTGTATGCGCGCCACCGTGAGCGCCTGTACCGCTTCCTGCGGCGCCAGCTGCGCGACCCCGGCCTGGCCGACGAGGTCTTCCAGGACACCTGGCAGCGGGTGGTGGCAGCCGGCCGCGACTGGCGCCCGGAGACCGCGTTCGCATCCTGGCTGTACCGGATCGCACGCAACCTGGTGGCCGACCATTGGCGCGCCCGGCAGTATCGCCCGCCGGCGCCCGTCGACGCCGAGGAGCGCACGCTGCGGGTCGAAGACCCGGACAGCCCGGAGCTTCAGATGGATGCCTTCGAGCGCCGCCGTGAGCTGCAGCAGGCCCTCGACACCCTGCCCGACGAGCAGCGCGAGGTGGTGCTGCTGCGCCTGGAGCAGGAGCTCAGCCTTGAGGAAATCGGCGAGATCACCGGCGTTGGCCGTGAAACGGTGAAGTCGCGCCTGCGCTACGCCATGGACAAGCTGCGCGCGGCCCTGGCCCCGCCGGCCGCTGCCACCGCGCAGGAGGAAGGACGATGACGCGCCCGACCGGCCCCGACCCGCTGCAGCCGACCGAGCGCGAGCTGGCCGATGCGCTGGCGCAGACGGCGTCGACGCGAGGTCCGTCGGCAGGGCTGGACGCGACCATCCTGGCGGCTGCGCGCGAGGCTGCAGGCGATAGGATGACTGCGCAGGCAGCGGACGTGGCGGCCGAAACGGTGCGATCGGGAACGACGGCCGCGACAGCAACGGCAACGGCAACGACGTCGACGTCAGGCGCCGGGCATCACCGCCGGCGGCGCAGTCCCGCCTGGCTGCGCGGTGGCGCGCTGGCCGCGACCCTGGTGATCGCGGTCGGCGTGGCGTGGCAGATGAGGTCATCGCTGGAGCCGCCCGTAATGACGGTTGAAACCGAAGCGCCCGCAGCGTCGATCCGTTCCGTGCCGGAAGCCGCCCCATCACCGGCGGAGGCTCCACGAGCGCGCACGGCCGCGCAGGATGCGGCCAGCGAGGCGATGCCGGCCTCGGAACCGGCTGCGCCTCCACTCGAACCATCCGCCGCTCCACGCCCTGCCGTTCCTTCCCGAATTGAAACGACATCGGCCGCGGTCGATGCCCGCGATGCCGCCGCCGCAGGACAGGCGCGCCGCGCAGCGGCATCATCGCGCCCCGACGCCGCATCGGAAGCGCTGAAAGCACGGGTAGAACGCCGCGAAGCGCCACCCGTGGTCTTCGACGCACCCTCGCCCATGGACACGCCGGCAGCCGCTCCGCCGCCCGCACCGCCTGCGCCCCCGGCCCCACCAGCCCCCTCGCCGCAACGACCCGCGTCGATGCTCGTGCTGCCACCCCCGGCCGATTCCGCAGCCCGGCCGGAAGCCGCCGCCACGCAGTCCGCGGACATGGCTGAAGACCACGACCACGTCGAGGACTGGTTCGACCAGCCGCTGGACGACACGCCACCGGCCTCGGTGGACTCACCCGCCGTGCGCGAAGCCTGGCTGGCCCGGATCCGCGAGCTGGTCGCCGCCGAACGCTATTACGAGGCACGCGAAAGCTTCGCCGAGTTCCGCCGCCGCCACCCCGACGCGCCGCTGCCCGAGGGGCTGCGCTCCCTGCTGGAAGAATGAGCACCACGCTGGCCGCGGCCGCCGCGCACGAACTCGTGATCAAGCACAGCCGCTTCCTGGCCAACGCGATGCCGGTGGAGGATGTCGACGCCGCCGCGGCCTTCATCGCCGCGATTTCGGTGCCCGACGCCACCCACAACTGCTGGGCCTGGCGCCTTGGCAGCACCTACCGCTCCAGCGACGACGGCGAACCCGCCGGTACCGCCGGCCGCCCGATCCTGGCCGCGATCGACGGCCAGGGCCTCGATGGCGTGGTGGTGGTGGTCACGCGCTGGTACGGCGGCATCAAGCTCGGCGCAGGCGGCCTGGTGCGCGCCTACGGAGGCACCGCGGCCGAATGCCTGCGCACCGCCGAGCGGCGCGAAGTGGTGGAGATGGCCGAAGTCGAGGTCACCTGCCCCTTCGCCGACCTCGCTGCGGTACACGCCGCGCTGCCTGCATTCGATGCAGAAAAGCTGAGCGAGGACTTCGCCGTCGACGGCGTCCACTTCCGCCTGCGCCTGCCGGCCAGCCGCCTGGCGGACCTGGTCGGCCACCTGCGCGACGCCACGCGCGATCGCGCACGCGTAAGCGACCCATAGGCCCGGGGCATCGGCGACAATGGCCGGATGGCCCAGTTCGCGAACACTCCCACCCCGCCCCCTGCGCAAGGCGCGCGCGAAGACGATCCCACCGGCAAGACCAGGGTCCCGCTGTCGACCCTGCGGCCGCTGTGGCCGTTCCTGGCCCGCCACAAGGCCCTGCTGGCGGCATGGCTGCTCGCCCTGCTGGCATCCAGCACCGCGACCCTGAGCCTGCCGCTGGCGGTGCGGCGCATGATCGACGACGGCTTCGCCAGCGGTGCCGGCATCGATGCCGCGTTCGTGCTGCTGTTCCTGGTGACGCTGGCGCTGGCCATCGCCACCGCGGCGCGCTTCTTCTTCGTCTCCCTGCTCGGCGAGCGCGTGGTCGCGGACCTGCGCACGCAGCTGTTCAGCCACCTCATGGGCCTGGACCAGTCCTTCTACGAACGCAGCCGCACCGGCGAGCTGGTCTCGCGCCTGACCGCCGATACCGAGCTGCTGCGCGGCGTGGTCGCGACCAGCATGTCGGTGGCCCTGCGCAGCGTGGTGATGGTGCTCGGCAGCGTGGCCATGCTGATGGTGACCAGCCCCCGGCTGGCAGCCTGGACGCTGGTCGGGATCCCGCTGGCGGTGCTGCCGCTGGTGCTCGGCGGGCGCCGCCTGCAGAAGATCTCGCGCCAGAGCCAGGACCGCGTGGCCGACGCCAACGCCCTGGCCACCGAGACCCTGGGCGCCGTCGACACCGTGCAGTCGCATGCCCGTGAAAACCATGAGCGCGGCCGCTTCGGCACGGCCGTGGCGACCGCGGTGGCGGTGGCGCGCAAGCGCATCGGCGTGCAGGCGCTGGTGACCGCGGTCGCGATCTCGGTGATTTTCGGCGCCATCACCCTGGTGCTGTGGCTGGGCGCTCACGACGTCGCCGACGGCCGCATGAGCGCGGGCACGCTGGGGCAGTTCGTGCTGTACGCGATGTTCGGCGCGGGCTCGGTGGGCGCGCTTGCCGAAGTCTGGAACGAGCTGCAGAAGGCGGCCGGCGGCATGGGCCGGATCGGCGAACTGCTGGATGAAGAGGCCGCCGTGGTGGCACCTTCCGCGCCGAAGACGCTGCCGCAGCCGGTGCGCGGCGCGGTGGCGATGCGCGACGTCGTATTCCACTACCCCACCCGACCCGACGCAGCGGCGTTGGAAGGCTTCACGCTTGAAGTCGCGCCTGGCGAAACCGTGGCCCTGGTCGGCCCCTCGGGCGCCGGCAAGAGCACCGTGTTCTCGCTGCTGCAACGCTTCCGCGATCCACAGTCGGGCAGCGTCTCGCTCGATGGCATTGACCTGCGCGAACTCGAACCCACCGCCCTGCGCGAGGCCATGGCCCTGGTGCCGCAGCGGCCGACGATCTTCGCCGCCAGCGCCGCTGACAACATCCGCTACGGCCGCCTGGATGCGACCGACGCCGAGGTCGAAGCGGCCGCGCGCGCCGCCGAAGCGCACGAGTTCATCGCCGAGCTGCCCGAAGGCTATGCCTCCGAGCTGGGCGAGCGTGGCGCCCGCCTGTCCGGCGGCCAGCAGCAGCGCGTGGCCATCGCCCGCGCCCTGCTGCGCGACGCACCGGTACTGCTGCTGGACGAGGCCACCTCCGCGCTCGACGCGCAAAGCGAGCGCGCGGTGCAGCACGCACTCGAGCGCCTGATGGAAGGTCGCACCACGATCGTGGTCGCCCACCGCCTGGCCACCGTGCTGCGCGCCGACCGAATCGTGGTGATGGACCACGGCCGCATCGTCGCCGAAGGCACCCACGCCGAACTGCTGGCGCAGGGCGGCCTGTACGCCGAACTGGCGCGCCTGCAGTTCCTCGACGCCGCGCCCGCCTCTGCGCCATAGGCCGGCAAACCCATCTGCAGGAGCAGCTATAGCTGCGATCCGCACAACGGCATCCCGCACCCTGTGGGAGCGGCTATAGCCGCGATCCGTACAACGACGTCGCAGCTGTGGCTGCTCCTGCAACAGCCGAATCTTCCCGGCCGCTTCACCTCTGCCATCGATTTTTCCGCTCTATCCGCGTAAATCCGCTCTGATCCGCGTAAATCCGTGGCAAAAAAGGCTTTTCAACCAGGTAACGCCCGCGCAATGACCTCGCCATGGCCAACCCCGACCGGCAGCGTTCCCAACGCCAGACCATGCTCGCATCCCAGGCGGCTGCGGCAGAAATCTTCAGCCACCGGGCTACCGGCACGCAGCAGCACCGAGGCCTGCAGCGCCAGCGCCAGGCGTTCGACCAGCATCCTTGATCCCGCCTCATCCGCGGCCACGAGCAGGTCTTCAAGCGTTGCGGCCACGGCGTCTAGCGCGGGATGCATTCCGCGCGCGGCTTCGATCTCGGCGCGCAGCGCGTTCGCGGCCGCCGGCTCGCGCTTCAGCGCGCGCAGCACGTCCAGGCACTGGATGTTGCCGCTGCCTTCCCAGATGGAGTTCAGCGGCGCCTGCCGATACAGCCGCGGCAGGAGCGACTCCTCGATGTAGCCGGCGCCGCCCAGGCACTCCTGCGCCTCGTTCACCACCGCGGGCGCGCGGCGGCAGATCCAGTACTTGCCGATGGCGGTGGCGATGCGCGCGAACGCGGCTTCGGCAGGATCGCGTTCCGCGGCGTCGACCGCGCGCGCCACGCGCATTGACAGCGCCAGCGCGGCTTCGGTCTCGATCGCGATGTCGGCCAGCACGTTGCGCATCAGCGGCTGCGCCGACAGCGGCCGCCCGAAGGCGCTGCGGTGGCGTGTGTGGTGGACCGCCTGCGCCAGCGCCATGCGCATGCAGCCAGCCGAGCCCAACATGCAGTCCAGCCGCGTCAGCATCACCATCTGCAGGATGGTCGCCACGCCGCGGCCCTCGTCGCCGACACGCCACGCCAGCGCATCCTGGAACTCGACTTCGCTGGAGGCATTCGACCAGTCGCCGAGCTTGTCCTTCAGGCGCATCAGGGTGAAGGCGTTGCGTTTGCCGTCGGGCAGCCTGCGCGGCATCAGCAGGCAGGTCAGGCCGCCGGGCGCCTGCGCCAGCACCAGGAAGCCGTCGGACATCGGCGCCGACATGAACCACTTGTGGCCGACCAGGGTGTAGGCGTCGCCGCCCTCACCGCTGGGCGTGGCGATGGTCGCGTTGGCACGCACGTCGCTGCCGCCCTGCTTTTCGGTCATGCCCATGCCGAGCGTGACGCCTGGCTTGTCGCCGATCGCCACGTCGCGCACGTCGTAGCGGCAGGCGGCGACCTTGTCGGCCCACTCGCGCAGCGCGGGCGCCTGGCGCAGCACGGGCATCGCGGCGTGGGTCATGGTCAGCGGACAGCTGCTGCCGGGTTCGGCCTGGTAGTGCAGGTAGGCCAGCGCCGCGCGCGCGACGTGTGCGCCGGGTTCCGGCCGCGCCCACGACAGCCCGGCGACGCCGTGCGCGATCGCGGTCTCCATCACGCGGTGGTAGGAGGGGTGGAATTCGACGCGGTCGATGCGGTGCCCGGTGGCGTCGTGCGTGAGCAGTCGTGGGCGGTCGCGATGTGCGTCGTGCGAAAGCGCCAGCAGCTCGCCGCCGGCGAGCGCGCCGTAGGTCGCAACCTCATTGGCGAACGCCTGGCCACCTTCGCGGGCCAGCGCCTCGCGCAGCGCGACATCGTCATGCCAAAGGTCGCGCGACGTGAACGGCGGCGGCTGGTTGTCGACCACGTGCGTCTGGAATGGCTTCATCGCACAGCTCCCGGCGGGTCCATCGCGAACGTTAGCACCCTGTGGGAGCGGCTATAGCCGCGATGCTTCTACCGGCTTGGATCGCGGCTATAGCCGCTCCCACAAAAACCGGGCGTGGTCTGCGACGCTGCGGCGCTACCAGTCGGTCGGGCGGTAGTCCTTCAGGAACTGGCCCCAGACGTGCTCGCCGGTGTTGAGGCCGGCGATGATCGGGTCGACGATGCGCGCGGCGCCGTCGACGATGTCGAGCGGCGGGTGGAAGCGCTCTTCGATGGTCTTGCGCGCGGCGATCTCCACCGGGTCCTCGTCGGTCACCCAGCCGGTGTCGACCGAGTTCATGTGGATCCCGTCGCCGTGGTAATCGGCGGCCGAGGTGCGCGTCATCATGTTGAGCGCGGCCTTGGCCATGTTGGTGTGCGGGTGCCGGGTGGTCTTGAAGTTGCGGTAGAACTGCCCCTCCACCGCCGACACGTTGACGATGTGGCGGTCGGGCGCGGGCGGCGAGCCGTCCGGCGTGCGCAGCATCAGCGGCTTCAGGCGCGCGTTGATCAGGAAGGGCGCGATCGCGTTGACCAGCTGCACTTCCAGCAGCTCCACCGAGGGCACCTCGTCCATCTGCAGGCGCCAGGAGTTGCGCCCGCGCAGGTCGACCTGCTGCAGGTCCTGGTCCAGGCGGCCTTCGGGGAACAGGTGCGACTGGCCCAGCAGCTCTTCGGCCAGCAGCGGCACCTGCGACAGCTCCGCGGCGCGGGTCAGGCCGGCGGCGGCCTCGTGCCGCGGGTCGCGGCCGGCAAGCGCGGTGGTCGCGCCGCCCGGCAGCAGCGCGTCCGCGCGCAGGCCTTCATAGCGGCCCAGCAGCCTGCGCAGGTGCTCCGGCGCGTCGTGCAGCGCCGCGGTCTCGGCGGCCATCATGTGGGTGTAGAAACCCGGCGGGCGGCGCACGGTCTGGCAGGCGTTGTTGATGATGAAGTCGAGCCGGTCGTGGGTGGCCAGCAGTTCGCTGCAGAACGCCTCCACGCTCGGCGTATGCCGCAGGTCGAGCCCGAAAATTTCCAGGCGATCGTGCCATTCGGCGAAGTCCGGCTCCTCGGCGTAACGCGCCGCGGAGTCGCGCGGGAAGCGCGTGGTCACGATCAGCCGCGCGCCGCAGCGCAGCAGCTTCAGCCCGGCCTGGTAGCCGATCTTGACCCGGCCGCCGGTCAGCAGCGCCACCCTGCCGGTCAGGTCGGTGAGCTCGGTGCGCTTGGCGAAGTTGAAGTCCGCGCACTCCGGGCACAGCTGGTCGTAGAAGTGGTGGATGCGCGAGTACTTCTGCTTGCACACGTAGCAGTGCTGCGGCTCCAGGGTCTCGTGGTGCGCGGGCACGTCGGCGTCGAGGTCGCGCGGGGTGAAGTCCGCCGGCGGGAAATAGTTGGGCGTGGTGAACACCGGCTGGCGACGCAGGGTGCGGATGCCGGTGGCGTCGAGGATCGCATCGTCGCGCTCGTTTTTGGCCTGCACGCGGCTGCGCTTCTGTTGCTTGCGGCGCTGGCGGCGCGCGACGGCATCCACCGGCGCGCCAAGTGCTGCGACCGCGCGGTGCAGGCGCTCGCGGGTGGCATCGTCCAGCGCGTCGAGCAGCGCATGGTCCGCGGCGACGGTTTCAAGGGTGTCGGTGGCAAGCTTCAGCCGCGCTTCGATGGATTCAGCGGGCAGCTGCGGGCGGGCGCCAGGAGCACCCGGTGGGTTCGTGGTCATGCGCATAGTTTGCGGGCTGGGCGGCGCAAACGACAGCGCGGGCTTGCGCCGCCGGGCGGCCAACGCCGTTACCGCCGTCACCGCGCCGGGCTTATCCTGTGCGCCCCGCCCCCTTGGCCACACCCCATGCACGCCCCCGACAGTGAGTTCGACCCCGACGACAACTACGCCGGCGGCTTCGACCCGGACCTGGAGATCGACGAGGACGCCGGCAGCGAAGCGCTGGTCTGGCAGCTGCTGCTGCTCATCAATCCGGGCGACGAAGAAACCGCCCTGCAGCAGTTCAGCGCCTACCAGGACACCACCGCCGACGCCGGCGAGGACGAGTACGAGCCGGCCTGGGTGCTGAAGGACATCATCGACTGGAAGTCCGGTTTCCAGGTCCACGACGACGATGCCGCCGCGTTGGTGGAAAGCATCAACGAACTGGTCGCCCGCTGGAACCTCGAGCTGGACTGGGGCGTGGAGGATCCGACCGATGCCGAGTTCCTGGACGACGCCAGAATCCCCGATCTGGTGCACGTGGCCTACGACGCGCTGCGCGCCTATGGCTACACGCTGTGGGTGTGGGAGACGGGCACCGAGACCACGGCCGGGTGGATTGCGCTGAGTCGGGATGACGAGGCGATGCGCGTGATTGCGCCGGCGCTGGGAATCGAGCTGCGGCCGGGTGGGTTGGCCTGACGCGGCCGACTGACCCGGGGAGCCTTCGACCAGGTCTTCCGCCAGGCGCGTGCGTGCGCAGCCGCGACACACAGTTCCAGGCAGGATCCGCCCGGAAACCGGGACTTCGCGGCCTCCGGGGCCACAATGGCCAATGGCCCGATGATGGGCGATAAGAGGACGCGAACATGAAGGCTTACCGGATCCCGCATGGCGGGAAGATCGACGGACTGCGGCTGGAAGATATTGCGGAGCGGCCGCTTGGAGCCCACGAGGTGCGCGTCAAAGTGCGTGCCGTGTCGCTGAACTATCGCGACCTGATGGTCGCCAACGGTGTGTATCCGGTAAAGGTCGATGACCCTGTCATCCCCTGTTCCGACGGCGCCGGCGATGTCATCGCGGTCGGCTCGATGGTCAGCCGGGTCAAGCCGGGTGACCGGGTGGCGGCATCCTTCTTTCCTCATTGGCTTGAAGATGCGCCGGATCAAAACAAATTCCGGAGCGCACTCGGTGGCGACATCGACGGCATGCTCGCAGAGGAAGTCACCCTGCATGAAGACTCCCTGGTGCAGTTCCCGGACGCGCTGGACTACTTCGAGGCCTCCACCCTCCCCTGCGCAGGCGTCACCGCATGGAACGCCATCTTCGAATCATCCGATCTCCGCCCCGGCGATACCGTGCTCCTGCTGGGCACCGGTGGTGTTTCGATCCTGGGCCTGCAGCTGGCAAAGGCCGCGGGCCTGCAGGTGATCATCACCTCGTCCAGCGATGAAAAGCTGGCGCGCGCCCGTGCCCTGGGTGCGGACGTGGCGATCAACTACCGCACGACCCCCGAGTGGCAGGACGAGGTGCTGCGCCACACTGGCGGCAAGGGAGTCGACGTGGTGCTGGAAGTGGGCGGCCAGGGCACCGTCACCCGTTCAGTCGCATCCACCGCCGTGGGCGGCACCATCGCCATCATCGGCGGCGTCAGCGGTTTCGGCGGCGAGCTCAACCCGTTCACTTTGGCGACCACCGCCAAGCGCATGGTCGGCATTTACGTCGGCAGCCGCGCCATGCTGGAACAGACGGCCCGTCTCGTGGCCGCGAACGGCATCAAGCCGGTGGTCGATCGCGTGTTCCCGTTCGCCGAGGCGAAGGAGGCGTACCGCCACCTGGAGTCCGGCACGCATTTCGGGAAGGTGGTGATCGAGGTGGCGAAGGCCTAGAGCAGCACAAGGCAAATCCGGTGCCAGCGCCGTTGTGTTCTCGGCGGGCGCCGGCGGTGGGAGCCCGCAGCGCACGCATGCCGTCGACTACCAAGCCGCGACCCGCGCCATGCAAGCGGCGGAGCAGGCCGGCGTCACCCGCTTCGTCATGGTGTCCTATGCCGGCGCCGACATGCACGTCAACCAGCTCGACCCGACGGACCCGTTCTACTCCTATGCCAAAGCCAAGCATGATGCGGATGCGAAGCTGCGCGAGACCGGGTTGGACTACACCATCCTCGGGCCCGGCCTGCTCACGCTGGAACCGGCAACAGGGAAAATCCTGCGAGCGGTAATGGCAGGCGCGGACTGGCCGGAAGACAAACGCGTCACCTCGCGGGCCAATGTCGCCGAAGCGATTGCACACGTCATCAAGACCGGCGCTGCCAGCCGCCAGACCGTGGATTTCTACGACGGAGATACCCCGCTCGCCGAGGTGATGGATCAAGGCTGATCCATGGCGAGTCCGACACTATCGCGTGAGCATCTCGGGGGTCAGGGTAGTTCAGCGCACCTGCTTGTTGAGGCCGCGTGCGTCGGACGCCTCGTCCACCGCAATGCGCCCAACGCGGACATCATCGGTAAAGAAGCCATCGATGCCGGCTTCAAGCAGCGCGCGGATATGCGCGATGGCACCCTCCTCGCTGCGGCTGCGCGGGTCGTCGCCCTCCCACAGGCTGCGCGGCAGGAAATGATTCTCGGGGCGGAACGTGTACGGCATGACCTGCAGCCCCGCGGCGTGCGCGTCGGCGACCAGCGTGGTCGCCTTGGCCAGGCGGCCGTCGGCGTCCACCGGCACCACGTACTGCAGGTGCGGGCCGAGTACGTCGGCGTAGGTTGCTACGTCACGCAGGCCGGCGGGCGTTGCCAAGTCGGCATAGGTCTGGCCGCCGGCGGGGACGTCGGCCGGCAGAGCGTCCGGCGCACCGAGCAGTTGCGCCAGGCGGATGTTCGCCCTGCCCTCGCCGAGCTGCGTGCGCAGCGCGCGCAGGTTGCCGACTTCAAAGGACTGGATCACCACCGGCGCACTGCGGGTGTAGGGATGCGCAACCAGCGCCGCGAGCACGCGGCTTTCCATCGCCAGGCCGAGCGCGCTGAAGTGGCTGGGGTGCTTGATCTCCGGGATCAGGCCGATCACCCGCCCGCGCGCCGCGGATTCGTGCGCGACCAGTTCGATGATCTCGTCGAAGGATGGCACCGGGTGCAGGCCGTCAGCGGCGGTGCTGCGCAGCTGCGGGATGCGCTCGCGGGCGCGCAGGGTGCGCAGCTCGTCGAAGCTGAAGTCTTCGACAAACCAGCCTTCGATCTCGTGGCCATCGACCGTGCGCGTGGCCTTGCGGTCGGCAAAGGCCGGGTGCGCGGCGACATCGGTGGTGCCGCCGATCTCGTTCTCGTGCCGTGCCACCAGCACGCCGTCGCGAGTGGAGACGAGGTCGGGCTCGATGTAGTCGGCGCCGTCTTCGATCGCGCGCAGGTAGGCAGCCAGGGTGTGCTCGGGCAGCACGGCGCTGGCGCCGCGGTGCGCGATCACCACCGCCTTGCCGTCATGCGGCGCTGCGATGGCGGCGGCGGCTTCCGGGTTGTTGCCGGTTTCGGCGGCGGGCGCGGGAGCGATGGCCATGGCGAGGGCGAGCGAAATCCAGTGCAGCATGCGGAACTCCAGCGGACGGAGGCAGACCGGCATCATCGCAGCGGGGTTTGACCTTCGCATGACCCGGGGCAATGGCCCGGAAAGAAAAGGGCCCCGGAAACACTCCGGGGCCCTGGAACAGGAAAATATTGTTGCGATGTCGCTTATGCGACAGGCGCCACCCCTGCCGCCTGTGCGCCCTTCGGACCCTGGGTGACTTCATAGCTGACGCGCTGGCCTTCCTGCAGGCTGCGGAAGCCTTCGGAAGAAATCGCCGAATAGTGCACGAACACGTCGGAGCTGCCGTCTTCGGGAGCGATGAAGCCGAAACCCTTGGCGTCGTTGAACCACTTCACTGTGCCGTATTGCATGACTCGTTCTACCTCGTCTGGATACGATTGCGCGCGCCGACCTGCAAGGGACCGGGCACACGCGAGCCGAGTATGCAAAGCCCGGCGCCGCCGTGCAAATCAGCCGGCGAGCAGCGCCTCGACCAGCGCGGGCAGCCCGGACGATGCCGCAGCCACGTTCGCAAGTACGTCGTCGAGCGTGATCACCTCGTCCACCTGCGGCCCCGCGCCCGCCGCCCAGTTGGCAACGATGGCGAGGCAGGCGTAGTCCAGGCCGAGTTCGCGCGCCAGCCCGGCCTCGGGCATGCCGGTCATGCCGACCAGGTCGCAGCCGTCGCGTCGCATGCGCGCGATCTCGGCGCGGGTCTCCAGGCGCGGCCCCTGGGTGGCGCCGTAGCAACCGCCATCGACCACCGCGACAGCGGCACGTGCGGCAGCCGCCAGGACGTCGCGACGCAGCGAGGGCGTATAGGGATCGCCCATGTCCACGTGCAGCACCTCGGTGCCCGGCTCCTCGCAGAAGGTCGAGATGCGGCCCCAGGTGTAGTCGATGAGCTGGTCGGGACAGGCGAGCACGCGCGGGCCGAAGGCATCGGTGATGCCGCCCACGGTGTTGAGCGCGAGCACCCGGCGCGCGCCCAGCGCGTGCAGCGCGGAGAGGTTGGCGCGGTAGTTGACCAGGTGTGGGGGCACCGAATGGCCCTCACCGTGGCGGGCCAGGAAGGCGACCTGCCTGCCTGCGATCCGGCCGATCCGCACCGGACCCGACAGCGCGCCGTAGCGGGTGGGCGGCTGCTGCGTTTGGACGTCTTCGAGGCCGGCGAGCCGGTACAGCCCGGTGCCGCCGATCACCGCCAGGGCGATCAGCTCATCGGCGAGCTTTGGCGTATTGGTTTCGGGCGACATGTCCGTTTCCTGCGTGGCGCGCGCTCAGTCGGCCAGCGCGTAGATGGCGGGCAGGTTGCGGCCCTGTTCGTTGTAGTCCATGCCGTAGCCGAAGACGTAGCGATCGGGCACGTCGACGCCCGCCCAGTCGGCGCAGACGCCGTCCACGCAGCGGTCGTGGACCTTGGTGGCGAGCACCGCGACCCGGATATCGGCGGCGCCTTCGTCTTCGCACCAGCGGGTGACGGCCTTCAGGGTGTGGCCTTCGTCGAGGATGTCGTCGACCAGGATCACGCGGCGGCCGCGCATCGGCGTTGCCGGGCGGTGCAGCCAGGCCAGGCGCGAGCCGCTGGTGCCGCCGCGGTAGCGGGTGGCGTGCAGGTAGTCGAATTCGAGGTCCAGGCCGCGCTCGCCCAAGGCAAACGCCAGCTGCGTCGCGAATGGCATGCCGCCGTTCATGATCGTCACGAACAAAGGCGGGCGCTCGTCATCGGCGTACTCGGCTTTGATGGCATCGGCCATGCCCTCGATCGCGTCCTCGAGCACGTCGCGGTCGTGGATCAGGTCGGCATCGACCATGACCTCGGCCAGCCTCGGCGCGTTCATGCCGCCACCCCGCCGCCCTGGCGCGCGGATGCGGCGCCATGGCGCGCGTCGGCCAGCAGGCCGTCCCAGCCCAGCGCGCCGCGGCCGACCAGCCCGGCCAGGGCCATGGTGTTGAGGCTGCGGCCTTCGACCGCGGCCAGCGATTCCTCCACCAGTTCCGGGTGGCAGACCAGGACCACGTCGCAGCCGGCGTCCAGGTGCGCATCGACGCGCGCCTTGATGCCGCCCACGCCGTGCGCCGCGGCCATGCCGATGTCGTCGGAGAAGACCACGCCGCGAAAGCCCATTTCCTTGCGCAGGATGCCGTTGATCCACAGCGGCGAGTAGCCGGCGGGCTCCGGCGCCACCTGCGGGTAGACCACGTGCGCGAGCATCACCGCGTCGGCACCGGCGTCGATGCCGGCGACGAAGGGCACCAGGTCATGGGCGCGGATCACGTCCAGCGGGCGGTCGTCGACGGCGTCGTCGAAATGCGTGTCTTCGCGCACCGAGCCGTGGCCGGGGAAGTGCTTGAGCGTGGCCGCCATGCCGGCCTCGTGCATGCCTTCGACGTAGGCGCGGGTGAAGGCGGCGACCACCTGCGGATCGTCGGAAAACGCGCGGTCGCCGATGGCGAGGTTGCCGCGGCCCAGGTCGACCACCGGGGCGAAGCTGAGGTCGACGCCCGATGCGCGGACTTCGCTGGCCATCAGCCAGGCGTGTTCGCGGGCGCGCTGCAGGGCGCCTTCGGCATCACAGGCGTAGTCGCGGCCGAAGGTCTCCAGCGGCGGCAGCGCGCTGTAACCCTCGCGGAAGCGCTGCACGCGGCCACCCTCCTGGTCGACGCTGATGAGTTGCGGACGCGGCGCGGCCTCGCGGATGGCCTGCGACAGCTCGGCCACTTGGGCGCGCGAGGCGAAGTTGCGGGTGAACAGGATCACGCCGGCGCAGGCATCGTGCTGCAGCCAGTCGCGTTCCTGCGCGTTGAGTTCGGTACCGGCGATGCCGATGACAAGCATGGTGGTTCTCCTCAGGCGGCCGGTCCCGCGCGTTCCGCATCGCTCCACAGCGAGTACGGCCGCGCGGCCAGGGCCAGATTGTAGTAGCGGGGGCAGTCGGTGGCCTCGACGCCCAGCCAGGCGGGGTGTTCGAAGGTTTCCGCGGCGCTTTCGAGCTCGATCTCGGCGACCACCAGGCCGGCGTTGTCGCCGAGGAACTCGTCGACTTCCCACAGATGATCCCCATGGCGCACCAGGTGGCGGCGCTTCTCGACCAGACCGCCGACGCACAGCGCGAGCAGCTCGCGGGCTTCGGTCACGGGCAGCGGGTATTCGAACTCCTGCCGGGTGTGCCCGAGCTCGCGCGACTTGATGTTGAGGAACGCCCCATCGCCCTCCAGCCGCACGCGCACCGAAGCGCGCTGCCGCCCTTCGTCCATCGACGACTGGTCGTTGAGGTAGCCCTGCGCCATCGGCACCACGGCGTGCGCCGCGTCGCGCCAGCCTTCGCCGGTCACCATGAATTTCCGCTCTATCTCGATACCCATGAACCCTCACGACCCTCTGTAGGAGCAGCTATAGCTGCGATCCCGGCCAGACAGCTTATCGCGGCTATAGCCGCTCCCACAGGTGAAGGTGAGGCTGGTCGCAGCTATAGCTGCTCCTACAGGGGGTGGGCGTGAGCTGGCGGGTCGAAGACGGCGATGGATTCGACGTGGGCGGTGTGGGGGAACATGTCCATCACCCCTGCGGCGCGCAGGTGCCAGCCGCGCTCGTTGACGAGGTAGCCGGCATCGCGCGCGAGCGAGCCGGGATGGCAGCTGACGTAGACGATGCGCTTCAGGCCCTCCAGCGGCAGCTGCTGCAGCACTTCCAGCGCGCCGGCGCGGGCCGGGTCGAGCAGCAGCCTGTCGAAGCCCGCCTTCATCCAGGGCTGCTCGCGCAGGTCGGTGGTCAGGTCGGCCATGTGGAAATACACGTGCGCCATGCCGTTGCGCGCCGCATTCGCGCGCGCGCGCTCCACCAGCCCGGCATCGCCTTCCACGCCCACCACTTCGTCCGCGACCCGCCCCAGCGGCAGGCTGAAGTTGCCCAGGCCGCAGAACAGGTCGAGCACGCGCTCCCCGGGCTGCACGTCGAGCAGCTCAAGCGCGTGCGCGATCATCGATTCGTTGAGCGCGGCGTTGACCTGGATGAAGTCCAGCGGCTGGAACTCCAGCTCGACGTCCCAGCGGGCGAGACGGAACGCCAGCCTCGGGCTTTCGGGCCACAGCGGCGCAACGGTCTCGAGCCCGCCCGGCTGCAGGTACACGGCAAGATCGTGTTCCTGCGCGAACGCCACCAGCGCCGCGCGGTCGCGCTCGCCGAGCGGTTCAAGATGGCGGAACACCAGCGCGGTGGCGTCGTCGCCGGCTGCGAACTCGATCTGCGGGATCGCGCTGCGCGCGTCCATGCCGTCGACCAGGGCTGCGAGCGCCCCGAGACGGCTGCCAAGCTGCGGAACCAGGGTGTGGCATTCGCTCAACTCCGCAACGAAGCGCGCATCGCGCTCGCGGAAGCCGACCAGGGTCCTGTCCTTCTTCTCCACGCGCCGCACCGAGAACCGCCCCTTCCGGCGATAGCCCCAGGGGCTCGCGGTGAGCGGCGGCAGCGTTGCCTCCGGCCGCACCTGCCCGATGTGCTCGAAGTCCGCGGCCAGCATCCGCGCCTTGGTGGTGATCTGCTGGTCCCCGGCCATGTGCTGCAGGCTGCACGCGCCGCAGGTGCCGAAGTGCGGGCATTGCGGCTCCACGCGTTCGGGCGCGGCCAGCAGCACTTCCACGACTTCGGCTTCGTCGAACCGCCGTGCGCGACGGGTCTGCACCGCCATTACCCGTTCGCCGGCGAGCGTGCCGGCGATATGCACGGACTTGCCAGCGTGCGGATGTCCTTCCGGTCGACGGGCAATGCCGCGGCCGTCGGCGCCAAGTTCGAGGATTTCGGCCTCGAACGGAGTCCTGTCAATGCGTGCCAATGAAAAATACCCGGAACAATCTATCGAACCCCCATTCTGACCCTGCAGGAGCCGCTGTAGCCGCGACCGCTGTTGTGGGAGCGGCTATAGCCGCTCCCACAAAAAAAGGGGGGATTATTTCTGGCGCCAGGCGCCGCCCTGCTGGTACCACCAGCCAGAGCGCGCGCTCGCCACCCACTGCTTCGCGAACACGTCGCGGATCTGCGACTCCCACTCCGGATGGCCGTTGGCGACGGCGATCTCGCGATAGACGGCGTTGCGGTCGCGGTTGTCGTCGGCCACCGCGGCGTTCACCGCCACGCGGTCTTTCAGCGGCAGCTTCGCGGCATCGCGCACCACCAGCAGGCCGTCGCTGCCGAAGCCCAGCGCGCCACTGTCGAAGTGCGGGCGCAGGGTCGATGTGAAGCGCGACTCCATCCGCTGCTGGATCGCCTGGATCGCCGGCGTGCGGATGCTGATGTCCGGCGTCTGCGCGTGCGCCGGTGCGATGCCGAGCAGGATCCACGGATCGAAGTCCAGGCGGCGCGATTTCGCGTCCGGAAGCTGCGCCACGGCGCCTGCCTGGCCATTTCCGGGGACGTCATGCCCTGGGACGTCATTCTCGGGAACATCGCGTTCTGGAACATCAGTCGCAGGGCTGTCGCTCGCCGGAGCGTCACCCTCCGGAACACCCGGCGCCTGGGCCGCGCCCCCGTCCCCGTCCCCGTCCCCGATCACCTTCTCGACGAACTCGCGCGCGGCTTCGCGCGCCTCGGCCGCGGGGAAATACACGTTGATGGTGACGCAGGCGGTGAGCACCAGCGCGGCGGCGATTGGCAGAGTGTACGAACGCATGCAGTCCTCCTGGGACGGGTCAATCGAACACCGGCGAGACCTCGCCGGAACCTGCGGCGGCCAGGCGTTCGACCAGGGTGTCCCAGTCGACGCGCCGGTTGAAACCAACGATGTCCAGCCGCGGCAGCCCGGACCCTTCGACGATAACAAACCCGCTGCCACGCGGCTGCAATCCGGCCATCGTGCAGACGCCGTTCACCAGTCGGCACGACAGGCCGATCCGGCGGTAGCCGAAGTCGTCGAACAGCGCCAGCAGCTGGCCCTGCAGGCTGGCGGTGAACGAGGCGTCGCCGACGCTGGAGATGTCCTGCACCGCGCGCTGGCTGATCCGCTGGCGAACGCCGCGGCGCGGTTCGGTGTGCAGCTCGGCATCGAAGGCCACCGGTTCCCAGTCGACCAGGCGCAGGCCTTCGACGTGGCCGTGCAGCCGCCCGCTGATGCCGCCGACCTCGAACACGCCGGTCAGCGCCCGCAGGTCCAGGCCGTCGAAGCCGATGTCGGCCAGCAGCGTGGGCGCGACGCCGAAGGGCCGCTCCATCGCCAGCGACGACACCCGCACTTCGCCATCGAACGCGTGCATGACCAGGCCGCCGTCGAAATCCAGGCGCTCGCCGACGTAGCGCACGCCGGGGATGCTTCCGGACAGCGTGCCCGGGAAGGCCGGCAGGCCAAGGGCCGGCATCAGCCGCGCCATGTCCAGCGCCTCCACCGAGAGCGCGCCCTCGATCAGCAGCGGCCCGCGCTGGCCGGGCGGGCGCAGGTGCAGCGCCGACACCGAGAGCCGCCCGTCGAGCAGCGGGATGTCCGTGGCCTCGCGCAGGTGCAGTTCGCCGCCGCTGCTCCGCCACGGCAGCCGCGCCGCGCCAAGCGCGATCGCGCCGAGCGCGCCGCTTCGCCACTGCAGGTCGCTCTGCGCGCTGCCCTCGGATACCAGGTGGACGCGGCCATCAAGGCCTTCGAAGCGGAAGCGGTCGCCGGGCGCGGCAAGGTCGAGTGCACGTGGCCGCAGGTCGAAGCTCGACAGCACGCCGTCGCGCAGCGCCAGGTCGATGTCCAGCGCCCCGTACATCGTCAGCCCGCCGAGGCCCGCCACGCCAAGCCATCCCGAGAGATAGCGCTCCGGCAGCAGCGAAACGTCGGCGCTGCGCAGCGACAGCGCAAGATCGCGCAGGCCGGATTCGCCCAGGAATGCGCTGCCGCCGACCTCGAGCACGCCCGGGTCACTGGCCGAAAATTCCGTCAGCGCCCAGCCGTCAAGCGCACGCTGCGCCCGCAAGTGCAGCGGCAACGGCGCGTCGGGGAGCACGAAATAGCCGCCGCCCAGCAGCAGCTCGCCGCCGCGCAGTTCACCGTCGAGCGCCAGCAGCGGGCCGTCATCCAGCGCCAACCAGTCGAAGTCCAGGCCCGCGGCAAGGCCGGCACCGGCAACGCGGCCGTCGGTGCTGTCGAAGGCTGCGTCGGCAAGCGCCAGCCGACCCTGCAGTCGCAGCGGTCCGGCGTCGGGAACGCGCACCTGCAGGTTCCCGTCCACGCGGCCCTCGCCAAGCTGGACCTCGCTCCAGGCCTGCGCCGCCAGCGCCTGCGCCCAGGCCACCGGGACGCGCGCAAGGTCGATGGCGAAGAGGTCCGGCTCCGCCTCCGTGCGCAGCAGTGCCAGGCGCGTGCCGTCGGCACCGGAGAGCGCGGCCTGGATGTCGCCATGCGGCAGTGCCAGCGCCAGCCGCAGCGGTGCACCCTGTCCCTGGCGGACTTCGCCCTCGCAGCGCCAGCCTTCGTCGCCATCGCGGCGCAGCGGGCAGCGCCAGGACAGCGCGTGGAAGCGATAGCCGAGATCCGGGGCCTCGGCGCGCCCGGCGCTGATGCGCAGGTCGCCGCTGTCCGCCCCCGCCGGCCAGTCCAGCCGCACCTCCACATCGTGCAGGGTCGCGACCGGCGTCGACACCTCGGCCACGCGCGCGGTCAGCGTGCGCGCATCGGCGCCGCCGGCGTGCAGCAGCGCGAACAATCCAAGCAGGGGTAAGATCCACGCTGACATGGCTGTCAGGTTAGCGACAGGAGCGTACGCGTTGATGAAGCCCCGCATCCTGCTGGTCGAGGACGACCACACCACCGCCGCCTTCCTGGCGGCCGCCACCGAAGCGCTGCCCGCCAGCGTGGATATCGTGGGAACCCGCGCGGCCGCCCGCGCCCAGGCCAGCAACATCGCCTACGCGCTCTGGCTGGTGGACGCCCACCTGCCCGACGGCGATGGAGCCAGCCTGCTGGCCGACCTGCGGGCGCTGGGCCTGGTCACGCCCGCGATCGCACACACTGCCGCGCGCGAAGACGACGTCCACCGGTATCTGCACCAGGCCGGCTTCGATGCGGTGCTGGTGAAGCCCTTGGCCGCGGCCGCGCTGCGGGCCGCGATTGCCGGAACCCTGGCTGGACGGACGCCGTTGCGCATCGCCGAGCCCGGGCCGGGGGTTGCGGAAGCCGCGGCTGCGCATCGGTCGGCGGAATCGGCATGGGACGACGCCGCAGCGCTGCGCGCGCTCAACGGCGAACGTGCGCATGTCGATGCCCTGCGCCAGTTGTTCCTGGCCGAACTGCCGGCCGCCCATCGCCTGGTCATGGCCGCGGGGCAGTCCGGCGACCAGGCGACGGTGCAGGACGCCCTGCACCGCCTGCGCGCGAGCTGCGGATTCGTGGGCGCGGCGCGGCTGGAGCAGGCGGTGATCGCACTCCAATGCGCCCCGACCTCGGCAGGAGCGCTCGCGCACTTCGACGCCGCGGCTCAGGAACTCTCACCGCGGCCCTGACGCACGGGCGTCGCGGTCATCCGGCCCAGGTCGCCCAGCAGTTGCCACGAGGCCAGCGGCCGACCGCCAAGATGCGACTGCAGCACTTCGCGCATCACCCGGCGCAGGCCGCCCAGGTCCTCCGCCGGCGGCACGCTGTCCGCGGCCAGCGCCAGCAATGCGCGTCCGGTGGCGGTGCGCGCGCGATCGCCACCGCCGCGATCGCCATGCACGCGCAGCGGTCCCTGTTCCGCGTCCAGCCGGTAGCGCGCGGCCGGGTCCACCGGGCTGCCGTCCCCTTCGTGCGCGTAGTCAACGCCGACGCCGAGCGCGTCCAGCAGGTCGCGTTCGAATCGGCGCAGGGTCCAGGCCAAGGGTTCACCGGCGCCCAGGCGCGCGCGTAGTTCGCCATAGGTGGCGTAGAGCTCGGGCTGGGGATCCTGGCGCGGGGCCAGGCGCAGGATCAGTTCGTTGGCGTAGAAGCCCGACAGCATCGCGTCGCCCTGCAGCCGCGGTGCGGCGTCCAGCGCCTCGGCCGTGGTCAGTTGCGCGAGTTCACCGCGGAGAACGGCGTCGAAACGGATGTGCTGCATCGGCTGCAGCGCCGCGCGCAGCGCCTGCCGCTTCGGCCCGCGCACGCCGCGCGCGACCAGGCCGATGCGCCCGTGTTCGGCACACAGGACCTCGAGCAGCAGGCTGGTCTCGCGCCAGGCCCGGGCGTGGAGGACATAGGCGGGTTCGCCAAGGATTCGCATCCCGCCATTGTAGGAGCGGCCATGGCCGCGAACGCTCCTCGTGCCGGCCTTTGTGGGAGCAGCTATAGCTGCTCCTACTGAGAGATCACACCTAGTCGCCGTAGCCGAGGGTGCGCAGGGCGGCTTCGTCGTCGGACCAGCCGGCGCGGACGCGGACGAAGGTCTCGAGGAAAACCTTGCAGTCGAACAGGCGCTCCATCGACAGCCGCGCCTTGGTGCCGATCTCGCGCAGGCGCTGGCCGCCCTTGCCGATCACGATCGCCTTCTGGCCGTCGCGCTCCACCCAGATCACGGCACCGATGCGCAGCAACGGGCCGGACTTCGAGGTCTCTTCGGTGAAGGATTCGATCTCGACCGTGGTCGAATACGGAAGCTCGGCGCCAAGCTGGCGCATCAGCTGCTCGCGCAGCAGCTCGCCGGCCAGGAAGCGCTGGCTCTTGTCGGTGATGGCGTCCTCGTCGTAAGCCGGCTCGCCTTCGGGCACCAGCGCCAGCAGCTCGGCCACCAGCGCGTCCAGGCCGGTGCGCTTGAGCGCGGACACCGGGTGCACTCCGGCGAATTCGCGGCCCTCGGTGGCCTGCTGCAGGTAGGGCAGCAGGCTGGCCTTGTCCTTGATCCGGTCGACCTGGTTGACCACCAGCACCACCGGCACCTTCGCCTCGCGCAGGGCCTCGTAGGCGAGTCCGTCCTCATCGTCCCAGCGTCCGGCCTCGACCACCAGCACGGCCGCGTCCACGCCTTCGACTGCACCGCGCGCGGCGCGGTTCATCATCCGGTGCATCGCGGTGGCCGATTGCCTGCGTTCGCCGCGATGGATGCCGGGGGTATCGACCAGCTGCAGCTGGCCGCCGGGGAAGGTGGCGATGCCCAGCAGTCGATGGCGCGTGGTCTGCGGGCGGTTGGAGACGATGCTGACCTTGACGCCCACCAGCGCGTTGACCAGGGTCGACTTGCCGACGTTGGGCCGGCCGACGATGGCGATCGCGCCGCTGCGGCTGGGGGCTTGGGTGTTCATGGTTTCACTGGTTCCAGTTGGGCGAGCACCGCGGACGCGGCCTCCTGTTCCGCCGCGCGGCGGGAGCTGCCGCTGCCTTCGGCGTCGGTCGCGGGATCGCTGAGCTGGCAGCGGACCAGGAAGATCCGCGCGTGCTCTTCGCCACCTTCCGACAGCAGTTCGTAGGTCGGCAACGGACGTTGCCGCGCCTGCAGCCACTCCTGCAGCCGGGTCTTGGGATCCTTGCCGATGCCGCCGGCCGGGAGGCCGTCGATCTCGGGTTCGAACCAGGGCAGCACGGCGGCGCAGCAGGCTTCGAAGCCGGCGTCGAGGAAGATCGCGCCGACCACTGCTTCAAGCGCGTCGGAAAGGATCGAGTCGCGGCGATGCCCGCCGGACTTCATCTCGCCGGGCCCCAGCGTGATGCGCGCGCCGAGCTCAAGCGCGCGCGCGATCCGCGCCAGCGACGATTCGCGCACCATCTCGGCGCGGGCGCGGGTCATCGCGCCTTCGTCGGCCTTGGGCCAGCGCAGGTACAGCGCCTCGGCCACGATCAGCCCGACCAGGGCGTCGCCGAGGAACTCCAGGCGTTCGTTATGCGGTGCGCCGGCGCTGCGGTGGGTCAGCGCCTGCGCCAGGAGCGCGGGATCGCGGAACACGTGTCCCGCGATGCGCGCAGGGGCATCAATCGACCGCACCGGCCCGGGTCAGCATCTGCGTGGACTCGAACTTGCCGACGACGTCGAGGTTGCCGATGAGTTCCTTGCGGACCTCGTACTTGACGTCCATCTGCCAGCCGGCGCCCACGCGCTTGAGCTTGACGTGCTCGGGCTTCACGTTCTCCGAGTAGCTGATGTACAGCCGACGGAAGAACAGGTCCTGGATCTTGCGCGGCTCGGTGTTGGCGATGCCCGGTTCGTTGGCCAGCCCCTTCATCGCCGAGCGCACGCTGTAGTACTCCGAATACATCGGGAACAGCTTCATGCCGACGTAGGCGAACAGGCCCACGACCGCCAGCACGATGATGAATCCGAGCAGGGTGATGCCGCGTTGTGAATTCCTCATTTCCCCTCTCCCCTTGGTCCGCGATGCGTTGGTTGTCGCGCCGGCCGGTGCGGCCGTGGTCACAGGCGCGTGCCGATGCGCTTGAAGTCGACGCCGCCGGCGGCGCTGTCGAAGTTCATCCACACCAGGAACGCCTTGCCGCGCAGCTGCGCCTCCGGCAACGTGCCCCAGAAGCGGCTGTCGTCGCTTCTATCACGATTGTCGCCCATCACGAAATACTCGCCCGCGGGCACGGTCCATTCGCCCACGCCGTGGCTGGCGAACAGCGGGCTTTCGATCTCGAGCACTTCGTGCGGACCGGTGCCCAGGTCTTCGGCCAGGAGCGTCGCGCCGGTCATCTCCTCGCCGCGCCCCTTGCCGACGTAGTCGCCGACCGGCTGGTAGGCCGCCGGCTCGCCGTTCACGTACAGCACGTTGTCGCTGTAGGCGATCCGGTCGCCCGGCAAGCCGACCACGCGCTTGATCCAGTCCTGGTCCGGGTGCGCGGGCGGCCGGAACACGACCACGTCGCCACGCTCGGGCAGGCCGATCTCGATCACCTTCCTGTTGTTGACCGGCAGGCGCAGGCCGTAGGCGAACTTGTTGACCAGGATGAAGTCGCCGATCAGCAGCGTCGGCATCATCGAACTGGACGGGATCCGGAAGGGCTCGGCGATGAAGCTGCGCAGCACCAGCACCACCAGCAGGATCGGGAAGAAGGCGCGCGCGTAGTCGACGACGACCGGCTCCCTGTCCTCGTCCAGCAGGCCTGCACGCGCCTTGCGCGCCTTGGCGAAGAACAGCCGGTCCAGCAGCCAGATGATGCCGGAGGCGAAGGTCAGGATGACCAGCCCGAGTTCGAACCACTTCATCATGCGCGTACCTCGCCCGTGGCACGCCCGTTGGCCGCCATCACTTGTTGTCCACCTGGAGCACCGCGAGGAAGGCTTCCTGCGGAATCTCGACGCGCCCGACCTGCTTCATGCGCTTCTTGCCTTCCTTCTGCTTTTCCAGGAGCTTCTTCTTGCGGCTGATATCGCCACCGTAGCACTTGGCCAGCACGTTCTTGCGCAGCGCCTTGACCGAGCTGCGGGCGATGATCTGCGAGCCGATGGCGGCCTGGATCGCGACGTCGAACTGCTGCCGCGGGATCAGGTCCTTCATGCGGTCGGTCAGGTCGCGGCCGCGGCGGTCGGCGTGGCTGCGGTGGACGATGATCGACAATGCGTCGACCTTGTCGCCGTTGATCAGCGTGTCCACGCGCACGAAGGGACCGGCGTCGAAGCGCACGAAGTGGTAGTCCAGCGAGGCGTAGCCGCGGCTGACCGACTTCAGGCGGTCGAAGAAGTCCAGCACCACTTCCGCCATCGGCAGCTCGTAGCTGATCTGCACCTGGCTGCCGAGGTAGTTGATGCCGATCTGGCTGCCGCGCTTCTCTTCGCAGAGGGTGATCACGTTGCCGACGTAATCCGGCGGCGTGAGGATGTTGGCGCGGATGATCGGCTCGCGCACTTCTTCGATCTTGTTCGACGGCGGCAGCTTGGCCGGGTTGTCGAGCGTCATGACTTCGCCGTCGGTCATCAACACTTCGTAGACCACCGTCGGCGCGGTGCTGATCAGGTTGAGGTCGTACTCGCGCTCAAGGCGCTCCTGCACGATCTCCATGTGCAGCATGCCGAGGAAGCCGCAGCGGAAACCGAAGCCCATGGCCTCGGAACTTTCCGGCTCGAAGCGCAGCGCGGCGTCGTTGAGGCGCAGCTTTTCAAGCGCCTCGCGCAGGTCCGGGTAGTCGTCGGCATCCACCGGGAACAGACCGGAAAACACGCGCGGCTGCATTTCCTGGAAGCCCGGCAGCGGATGCGGCGCGGGATCGCCGGCGAGGGTGAGCGTGTCGCCCACCGGCGCGCCGTGCACGTCCTTGATGGACGCATTGATCCAGCCCACTTCGCCCGCGCGCAGGGCCGCGGTTTCCTTGCGCTTCGGCGTGAACACGCCGACCTTGTCGACCTGGTGGGTGCGGCCGGTGGACATGACCAGCATCTTGGCGCCGGCCTTGATTTCGCCCTGCATCACCCGCACCAGCGAAACCACGCCCAGGTAGTTGTCGAACCACGAGTCGATGATCAGCGCCTGCAGCTTGTCGGTGTCCCGCGGCTGCGGCGGGGGGATGCGGTGCACGATGGCCTCCAGCACCTCTTCCACGTTGAGCCCGGTCTTGGCGCTGACCGCGACCGCGTCGGTGGCGTCGATGCCGATCACGGCTTCGATCTCGGCTTTGGCGCGCTCGATGTCGGCGGTGGGCAGGTCGATCTTGTTGAGCACCGGGATGACTTCCAGCCCCTGCTCGACCGCGGTGTAGCAGTTGGCGACCGACTGCGCCTCGACGCCCTGGGCCGCATCCACCACCAGCAGCGCGCCCTCGCAGGCCGCCAGCGAGCGGCTGACTTCATAGCTGAAGTCGACGTGGCCGGGGGTGTCGATGAAGTTGAGGTGGTAGGTCTCGCCGTTGCGCGCCGTGTACGGCACCGACACCGACTGCGCCTTGATGGTGATGCCGCGTTCGCGCTCGATCGGGTTGTTGTCGAGGACCTGCGATTCCATCTCGCGCGCGGTCAATCCGCCGCACAGCTGGATGATGCGGTCGGCCAGCGTCGACTTGCCGTGGTCGACGTGCGCGATGATGGAGAAGTTGCGGATGTTCCGCATTGATTCGGGGGGCATGGGCGGCAGTCTGGTGGCCGCGTCGGGCCGGATCGTCGAACGGGATATTGTCGCACAGCCGCCGCGAGCCGCCGCGGCCCCTGCAGGAGCCGCTATAGCGGCGATCGCCGCCATGGAAATCCCCGGAACGTGCAATCGCGGGTATAGCCGCTCCCACAGTGCGGCTGCGGCCGCTCCACACAGTGCGGCTGTGGCCGCTCCCCAGGGGTCGTGGCGGCCCCTACTTCGCGCTCTCGCGGGGCGTCACTGCGATGAACTGCGTCCCGCCGCTGCGGTTGCGGACCAGCAACATGACCGTTTCTCCAGTCTTGACCTTGCCCAGCTCGCGGTCGAGCGCGGCCGGGGTGGCCACGTTCACGCGGCCCACCTGCAGGATCACGTCGCCCGGCTGGATGCCGGCGCTGCGCGCGGCCAGTCCTTCGACGCGTGCCACGGCCACGCCCTCGTCCGGCTTGAGGTCCAGGCGGCGGCGCTGTTCCGCGTTCAGCTCGCTGCCGACGAGGCCCAGCGGATTGCTCTGCTGCGCCGCCGGCGGTCGCGCCGCCGGGCGGGAACCCGCACCCGCGATGCCTTCGTCAAGCTCGCCCAGGGTCACGGTGATGTCGCGGGTGCGCCCTTCGCGCCAGATCTTGACCCGGACCTTGCTGCCCGGTGCCTTGCCGCCAATCATCGGCGGCACGTCGCTGGACTGGTTGACGCTGACACCGTCGACCTCGCGGATCACATCGCCGCGCTCGATGCCGGCCTTCTCGGCCGCGCCACCCTGGATCACATCGGCGACCAGCGCGCCGCGGATGTCGGGCAGGTCGAGGCCCTTGGCGTCGTCGGGCCCGATCTCCTGCACCTGCACGCCCATCTGGCCGCGACGCACCTGGCCGGTGTCCTTGAGCTGCTCGGCCACGTTCATCACCACGTCGATCGGGATCGCGAAGCTGACGCCCATGTAGCCGCCGGAATTGGAGAAGATCTGCGAGTTGATGCCGATCACTTCGCCGCTGGTGTTGAGCAGCGGGCCACCGGAATTGCCGCGGTTGATCGCGACGTCGGTCTGGATGAAAGGCACGTAGCGCTGGTTGGAATAGCGGTTGGCACGCCCGACGGCGCTGACGATGCCGGCGGTGACCGACTGGTCGAAGCCGAACGGCGAGCCGATCGCGACCGCCCATTGCCCGGGCTTGACGCTGTTGGCGTCGCCGGCGCGCAGGAAGGGCAGGTTCCTGGCATCGATCTTCAGCACCGCCACGTCGGACTGCTCGTCGCTGCCGATCACCTCGGCGTTGAACCCGCGACGGTCGGGCAGCGTCACCCGGACATCGCTCGCGCCGGCAACCACGTGGTGGTTGGTGATCACATAGCCGTCGCCGGAGATCAGGAAGCCGCTGCCCATCGACATGCCGCCGCGACCGGGACCCGGATCCTGCGGCGCGCCCGGGAACGGCGTGCCGGGACCGAAGAAGCGACGGAAGAACTCGGGCATGTCATCCGGCATCGCCTGCGCCTGGCGGTTGCCGCGGCCGTCGATGGTGACCTCGATGTTGACCACTGCCGGCGCCACGCGGTCGACCAGACGGGTGAAGTCCGGCAGTCCGGTGACCAGCGGGGCCGATGGCGGCGCGGACACCGCCGCCGGAGCCGGAGCCTGGTCCTGTGACTGCGCGGTGGCGGCCGGAATCACGACCGCGGCGGTACCGGCGGCGGTCAGCGCGACCAGGGCCAGGGCAAAGACGGGGGTTTTCATCGGGGATCGGCCTCGGCTTGGTGATCGGGAAGTTGTACGCCTGCCTCGCGTGGCGTTTCCAGCCGCGGCTGGAACGGCGCGAAACTGTCGGCCTGCTGCAGTCCGTAGCCGGCCGCGAACGGCCGCGTGGCCGACAGGCCGGACAGCGTGGCACGTGGCCAGGGGCGCGTGGCCGCGGCCGGCGGTGCGCCAAACAGGGCCTCGCCATCCGCAGCGGGCGAAGGCACTGCGGCCAGGATCGGCAGTCCGGCATCAATGGCGGCCGGCCGTGCTGCCTGCGGGACCGGGACCTCGAGCGCGGGTAGCAGCGGCGCCACGGGCAGCCGTGGTGCTGTCGCCACCGCCCGGGCCGGGGCGTCGACCGCAGCCTGCGAGCGGCGCACCGCGGCGCGCTGTGCCTGGCTGCGCGTGCTGCTGCGGTCACCGGCGCGACGGGGGACCTCGGCCACGGCGATTGCCAGCGGTGCGGCGGCGGCCAGCAGATCCGATGGGGCATCCGTCGCGGATGCGGGCGACGCGGGATCTATACCGACGCCATCGGTCTCCGCGGTCTGCGCAAGCGGAGCCGCTGCAGCAGCGCTTTCGACAAGGACCGGCGCGGACAGCGAAGTACTGGAGGCCGTGGCGAGCTCCGGCGCCTGGGCGTCGGGCATCTGCCGGGCCATGAACAAGGCCACCAGCGCAACCGAAGCGGCCAGCGCGCCGCCGCCCCAGCGCAGCAGGCGCGGCGGTCGTGGCCGCGCGTTCCCGGCTGGCGATGCGGCCGCGGCGGCAGGGCCGGCGATGGCAGCCGCCACCCGCTTGGAGAAGTCCGCCGGCAGCAGGGCATGGCCGCGGCCGCGCAGTACGTCGCCGCTGACCTGCCAGCGCTCCCAGCACGCGGCCAGCTCGCCGTCGTGCTGGAGGCGGCGCAGCATGAAGCGCGCCTGGTCCGGTGAAAGCTCGCCGTCGAGCATCGCCGACAGCTGCCGGCGATTGTGGGCATAGAGCTTGTCCGGCGGCGCCGGTTCAAAATCGATGTTGTCGTAGTCGTTGGTCATCAGTGTGCTCATCGCGCCGCGCGTGCGGGCGCGGATCCGGTATCCATCAGGGGTTCGAGCTCGATGTCGATCGCTTCGCGGGCGCGGAAGATCCGCGAGCGGACGGTGCCGATCGGACAGTCCATGCGCGAGGCGATCTCCTCGTAGCTCAGGCCCTCGACTTCGCGCAAGGTGATCGCCGTGCGCAATTCCTCGGGCAGTGCTTGGACCGCGCGAAGCACCGTTTGTTCCAGCTGCTGGCGCATCAGCTCGCGTTCCGGCGTGTCGTTGTCGCGCAGCGCGGTTGCGGAGTCGAAGTGCTCGGCGTCGCCAACCTCGATGTCATCGGTCGGCGGACGGCGGCTGTGCGCGACCAGGTGGTTCTTGGCCGTGTTGACCGCGATCCGGTGCAGCCACGTATAGAACTGCGCGTCGCCGCGAAAGCTGCCGATCGCGCGGTAGGCGCGGATGAAGGTCTCCTGGGCGATGTCCTGGCATTCGCTCCAGTCGCGC
The DNA here is from genome assembly GCF_054052085.1 of Luteimonas sp. A501. Next base: position 145,944 of record NZ_JBSVRI010000002.1, on the reverse strand, counting down.
ACGTAGCGCCCCACCACCGCGGCCACGCGATGCTGGTACTTGCGCACCAGCAGGTCGAACGCTGCCATGTCGCCCTGCTGGACGCGGCGGACAAGATCCTGGTCGAGCTGCGTGTTGTCGATTTCAGCCATCGGCCGGTGCTCTCCTCGGGACCGGCCCTGGGGACCGGATATGACCTTCACGCAGGGCAAAAGTTCCCTGCTGCAGGATCATCTGGGGTCGCGTTCAGCCGCGTGCAAGCCCGATACGCCGAAGCGGACCATTTGACGCCGGTGAAACAGACTCTGGATCATAGGCAATTCCCCCGTACCCGCACGGATGGTTCCGCATGATTCCTGGCCTCGATGGTCTGCGCTTCAGCCACTGGCAGGTGGAGCAGCGCACAGACGGCGTTGTCCTGCTCACGTTCGACCGCCAAGGCGAGTCGGTGAACACCTTCGCCCAAGACGTCCTGGTCGAGCTCGACGCCCTGCTCGAGCGGCTGTCACTCGATCCGCCAAAAGCACTGGTGCTGCGTTCGGGGAAGGCGAAGGGCTTCATCGCCGGCGCCGACATCCGCGAGTTCGCCGAGTTCGATGCCAAGGGCACCATCGGCGATTCCATCCGCCGCGGCCAGCAGGCGTTCCAGCGCCTGGCCGAACTGCCCTGCCCCACCGTCGCCGCGATCCACGGCTTCTGCATGGGCGGCGGCACCGAGATCGCGCTGGCCTGCCGCTACCGCGTGGCCAGCAACGATCCCTCCACGCGCATCGGCCTGCCCGAAGTGAAGCTGGGCATCTATCCCGGCTGGGGCGGCAGCGTGCGCCTGCCCCGCCTGGTGGGCACGCCGGCTGCGATGGACATGATGCTGACCGGACGCACGCTGTCGGCGTCGGCGGCGAAGACCATCGGCCTGGTCGACGAGGTGGTGGAGCCGGCGCAGCTGGTGGACGCCGCCGCCGGGCTCGCGCTCAAGGGCGTGATGCGCCCCTTCAAACAGCGCTTCACGGGCTGGCTGACCAACCTCGGGCCGGTGCGCCAGGTGATGGCGCCGATGCTGGTCAAGCAGGTCGCACGCAAGGCCCGCAAGGAGCACTACCCCGCGCCTTACGCGCTGATCGAGACCTGGCGGCGCACGGGCGGGGACATCCAGAACCGCTTGGCCGCTGAGCGCAAATCGGTGGTGAAACTGGCGGGCACGCCGACCGCGCGCAACCTGACGCGTGTGTTCTTCCTGCAGGAGCGGCTGAAGGCCCTGGGCGGAAAGGACAGCGGCATCCAGCGCGTGCACGTGATCGGCGCAGGGGTGATGGGCGGCGACATCGCGGCGTGGGCGGCGCTGAAGGGCTTCGATGTCACGCTGCAGGATCGCGAGCAGGGCTATATCGACAAGGCGCTGGCGCGTGCGCAGGAGCTGTTCGCGAGGAAGGTCAAGGTCGATGCGAAGCGGCCGGAGGTTGCGGCGCGACTGAAGTCGGATCTGGCAGGCGACGGCGTGGCCGGCGCGGATCTGGTGATCGAGGCGATCATCGAACAGCCGGAGGCCAAGCGTTCGCTGTACGCGGGCGTGGAACCGAAACTCAAGGCCGACGCCCTGCTCACCACCAACACCTCTTCGATCCCGCTGGACGAACTGCGCACCGGTCTCGCGCGCCCGGCGCAGTTCGCCGGCCTGCACTACTTCAATCCGGTGGCACTGATGCCGCTGGTGGAGATCGTGCGCCACGACGCGATGGACGCCGACACCGAGCGCCGCCTGGCCGCGTTCTGCAAGGCGATCGACAAGCTGCCGGTACCGGTGGCCGGCACGCCGGGCTTCCTGGTCAACCGCCTGCTGTTCCCGTACATGCTCGAGGCCGCGACCGCGTATTCGGAAGGCATCCCGGGCGCGGTGATCGACAGGGCGGCGGTGAAGTTCGGCATGCCGATGGGTCCGATTGAACTGATCGACACCGTGGGCCTGGACGTGGCCGCCGGTGTCGGCGCGGAGCTCGCGCCCTTCCTCGGCCTGCCGATCCCGGCATCGCTGGCGACGCCGCCCGAGATGGGCAAGCGCGGCAAGAAGGACGGCCAGGGCCTGTACACCTGGGCGGACGGCAAGGCGAAGAAGCCGGACGTGCCGAAGGATTACAAAGTGCCGGCGGACCTCGAGGATCGCCTGATCCTGCCGCTGGTCAACGAAGCGGTGGCGGCGCTGCACGAAGGCGTGGTGGCCGACGGCGACCTGCTGGATGCGGGCGTGATCTTCGGCACCGGGTTCGCGCCGTTCCGCGGCGGCCCGATCCAGTACGTGCGCGAATCGGGGGCGGATGCCCTGCTGCTGCGGCTCAAGGCGCTGCAGGCAACGCACGGCAACCGGTTCGCCCCGCGGCCGGGCTGGGATTCGCCGGCGTTGAGGCGCTGACAGAAAGCCCAACCGCTCATGTAGGAGCAGCTATAGCTGCGACCCACGCCCAGGCAAGACCCGGCGGTCGCAGCTCTGGCTGCTCCTACATGGTGTGCGTGGGCTTTTCGGCGGTGAGGCTGCCCGCCAGCAGGGTTTCGATCTTGCCCTTCACGTTCTCGCCCTCGGTGGTGTCGGCGAACTGCACGCCGATGCCGGCGGTGCGGTTGCCCTGGGCGCCGGGCGGGGTCACCCAGACCACCTTGCCGGCAGCCGGCAGGCGCTCGCTGGATTCGGGCAGGGTCAGCAGCACGAAGACTTCGTCGCCGATGAAATAGCGGCGCGTGGTCGGCACGAAGATGCCGCCGTGCTTGAGATACGGCATGTAGGCCGCGTACAGCTGGGCCTTGTCCTTGACCGCCAGGGACAGGATGCCCTGCCGCGCGCCGCCACCGGTTGCACTCATCGCGTGACTCCCCTTGCCTTGTCGCCCGCCGCGTCGCGCCATGCGAGCAGCAGTTCCACCACCGCGAGATCGGCGCGGACCGTGCTGCGCAGCAGTTCGCGGGTGCGATTCGCGGCGTCGAACCAGGCGGCCAGCTTCCGGATTCCGGCGGGGTCGGTCAAGCCGGCGGCGTGGTCGCGGGACAGGTCGGCGGCGTGCAGCAGGCGCTGCATCGCCAGTTCGTCCGTGGTCCAGGCCTTGGCGACCTCCAGCGGCGAAGCCGCGTTGGATGCGACCTTGGCCAGGTCCGTGGCAACCTCGCGGCGCAGCGCCATGCCACCGTCACGCAGCCAGGCGTCGGCCAGCCCGGGATGGCCCCGCGCCGCGGCAAGCGCCTCGATGGCCGACGCCGGCGCATGGCCCTGGGACTGCAGCCAGACCGCGGCCTCGTCGGCCGGCGGCAGGCGGAACTCGAGGCGCTGGCAGCGGCTGCGGATGGTCGCCGGCAGGCGCGCGGGGTTCGCGCTCAAGAGCCACAGGTAGCGCCCGGGCACCGGCTCTTCCAGCGTCTTGAGCAGGGCGTTGGCGGCGGCATCGTTCATGTCGTCGGCGGGATCGATGATCGCGACCTTCGCGCTGCCGTACTGCGGCGTGGTGGCCAAGCGCGCGGACAGTTCGCGCACTTGGTCGACCGGGATCACCGCCATCTGCCGCGGCGGCGACGGCGTGTGGCGCCAGGCGTGGCCGACGAAGATCGCATCAGGGTGCCCGGGGTGGCCCCAGGGCTGCGACAGCGAGCCGTCGGGACGCTGCTCCAGCGGATCCTTCTGCGAGCGCGAGCGGTACAGCACGCAGGGGCGGCACTGGCCGCAGGGCCGCGCCGCGCCATCGCCGGCCTGGCACAGGACGCGCCCGGCGAGGCGTTCGGCCACCGCACGCTTGCCCAGCATCGCCGGCCCGGTGAACAGCAGCGCGTGCCCCATGCGCCCGCCATCAAGCGCGGCGGCGGCATGGTCGTACGCGCGCTGCTGCCAGGGCGCGAGTGGAGCGTCGAAACTCATGGCCCAATCCGCGATGCGCGCAGCGCGGCCAGCGCCGCCGCCACGACCTCGTCCACCGGGCGTGACGCGTCGACCACGCGGAAGCGCGCGGGCTCGGCCGCCGCGCGCGCGAGGAAGGTCGCGCGCACACGCTCGAAGAACGCATCGCGCTCGCGTTCGATGCGATCGGGCTGCGGGTCACGGCTGCGGATGCGCGCACGGCCCTGGGCCACGTCGATATCGAGCAGCAGCGTCAGTCCGGGGCGGATTCCGACCACGCGGCGTTCGAGCCCGGCGATGAAGCCTGCGTCCAGGCCACGACCGCCGCCCTGGTAGGCGTAGCTGGAATCGGTGAAGCGGTCGCACAGCACCCAGGCACCGCGCTCGAGCGCTGGCTGCACGATGGCGCGCACGTGCTGCGCGCGCGCGGCGAACATCAGCAGCAGCTCGGTTTCGGCCGCCACCGCTTCGTCGCCGGGATGCAGCAGCAACTCGCGGATTTTCTCCGCCAGCGGCGTGCCGCCGGGCTCGCGGGTGACCACCACTTCGCCACCGTCGGCCGCGAGCGCCTCGCGCAGCGCGGCCAGCACCGTGGTCTTGCCGGCGCCCTCGCCGCCTTCCAGCGACACCAGGCGCGGATGCATGGGCAGCACGCTCATCGACAGCCGACTCATCGCGGCCCGTGCTGTTCGCGGTAGCGGCGCACGTACTGGCGCACGGCGGCGTTGTGCGCCTCGAGCGAGGGCGAGAATACGTGCCGGCCGCTGCCGTCGCCGATGGCGACGAAGTACAGCGCGTCGGTCTCCTCCGGCTGCGTGGCCGCGCGCAGCGCGGCGGCGCCGACCATGGCGATCGGCGTCGGCGGCAGGCCGTCGCGGGTATAGGTGTTGTACGGCGTGTCGGTGAGCAGGTCGCGGCGGCGGATGTTGCCGTCGTAGCCACTGCCCATGCCGTAGATCACCGTCGGGTCGGTCTGCATGCGCATGCCGATGCGAAGGCGGCGGGTGAACACGCCGGCGATCATGGGCCGCTCTTCGGCGATGCCGGTTTCCTTCTCCACGATCGAGGCCAGCACCAGCGCCTCCTCGGGGGTGTCGATCGGCAGGTCGTCGGCGCGCGCCTGCCAGGCGGCGTCCAGCGCGGCATCGAGGTCGGCGGCGGCGCGGCGCAGCAGGTCGATGTCGCTGTCGCCGCGGTCATAGGCATAGGTTTCCGGCAGGAAGCGGCCTTCGGGATGCACGCCCTCGCGGCCCAGCATCGTCATCAGCGCGGCGTCGTCGACCTCGTGCAGGGTCTGCACCAGGGGCGTGGCGCGGGCCAGCGCGGCGCGCAGCTCGCGGATGGTCCAGCCCTCCACGATGGTGAAGCGGTGGTGCACCACCTTGCCGTCGCGCATGTGCGCCAGCAGCTGCGTGGCGGTGATGCCCGGCTCGAGCGCGTACTCGCCCACCTGGATGTGGCCGCCGGTGCCGAGCTGGCGCGCCAGCAGGCGCCACTCAAGGTCGCGGCCGGCGTCGATGCCCTGCCCGCGCAGGCGCGCGACCACCCTGCGCAGCGTGTCGCCGCGCTCGACCATCAGGTTGTCGCCGGCCTCGACGCCCGGCAGCGGCCCGGTCGCGAAGCGCTGGTAGCTGGTCCAGGCCTGGTAGCCGGCCGCGCCGGCGACGACGGCCGAGAGCAGGAACAGGACGAGGACGATGCGCTTGAACGCCTTCATGGCGCGCGCCCGCCGATCTGGCGATGGTGGTCGGGATGCATGCGTCGAAGGATACCGTGCCCGCCGCGGCGCCGGTCAGGCACCGATGGCCTGCAGCATGCCGCGGGCCTTGGCGCGGGTCTCGTCGAGTTCGTGCGCGGGATCGGAATCGGCCACGATCCCGGCGCCGGTGCGGAAGCGCAGCACGTCGCCGCCGACCTCGGCGCTGCGGATCAGGATGTTGAGGTCCATGTCGCCGCTGCGGTCGAGCCAGCCCATGGCGCCGGTGTACGCGCCGCGGCCGACGCCTTCCAGCCCGGCAATGATCTCCATGCAGCGCACCTTCGGCGCGCCGGTGATCGTGCCGCCGGGGAACACCGCGCGCAGCACCTCGCCCGGCGTCGCATCGGCGCGCAGGCGGCCACGCACGTTGCTCACGATGTGGTGCACGTGCGCATAGCTTTCCACCACCATCAGCTCGTCGACCTCGACGCTGCCGGCGCGGCTGACGCGGCCGAGGTCGTTGCGCTCCAGGTCGACCAGCATCACGTGCTCGGCGCGCTCCTTGGCATGGCCGACCATCTCGCGGATACGCTCGATGTCGTCGTCACCGGGCAGGCGCGGCCGGGTGCCGGCGATGGGCCGGGTCTCGACCAGGTCGCCGCGCACCGAGACCAGGCGTTCGGGCGAGGCGCTGACCACCGCGCCGTCATCGCCGAGATCGAACAGGCCGGCAAACGGGGCCGGGTTGGCGCGGCGCAGGCGTTCGTACAGCGCGGCGGGTGCGACCGGTGCATCGAAGCGCGCTTCCCAGGCCCGCGACAGGTTGACCTGGAACACGTCGCCGGCGCGGATGTACTCGAGCGCGCGGGCGACGGCGGCGAGGTAGTCGCCGTCCGGGTCTTCGCGACAATCGAGCAGCGTCGGCCAGTGCGGCGCGGCGATCGAGGCGGCCATTGGCTTCACGTACGGCCGTGATGTCGCCATCGGCTCCGTCGATACGAAGGCAGCAGACGATACCGGACCCGGAAATGTCGCGACAGGGATCGCTGCGATATCCGCCAGCACCTGCTCCAACAACGCCTCGGTGCCCTCTTCCGCCAGCACCACCGTTTCGCCGCTGGTGCGGTCGCGCAGCACCGCAGCCGGGCAGCGGCAGGCCACGGCCACGGGCAGCACACCCGGGGCGGGCGGCAGGCGCAGCACCGGCTCCACCTGCGCGCCAAGCTCATAGCCCAACAGCAGCGCCCAACCGCCCTGGAAGGGCCACGGCGAAGGCGCGCGCGGCCGGCGCAAGGCGCCCCAGTCGGCGTCGAGGGTACGCAGGAAGTCATCGCCCGCGGACGCGCCCTCAGCAGGCAAGCAGTCGCTGCGCCGTGTGATGCCGTCGCGGTCGAGCGTGATGCGTGCACCGTCAGCGATGAGCAGCATGTCCCAGCGCCCGAGCGCAGTGCCCGAGGCCACCGATTCAAGCAGCAGTGGATAGCGCGCGGACGCACGCTGCTGCAGCGCGAGCAGGTCCAGGCCGGGCGCCAGCTCGCGGACGTGGGTCATATGCGGGTTCCGCCGCCCTGCGGCGGCACCGTGCTCAGATGCGGCGGAAGACCAGGCTGCCGTTGGTGCCGCCGAAGCCGAACGAGTTCGACATCGCCACGTCGACCTGCTGCTCGCGCGCGGTGTGCGGCACGTAGTCGAGGTCGCAGCCTTCGGAAGGATTGTCGAGGTTGATGGTCGGCGGGATCACGCCGGTGTGCAGCGCCATCGCCGAAAACACCGCTTCGACGCCACCGGCCGCGCCCAGCAGGTGGCCGGTCATCGACTTGGTCGAGCTGACCATGACCTTGCGCGCATGCTCGCCGAGCACGCTCTTGATGCCCATGGTTTCAGCCAGGTCGCCGGCCGGGGTGGAGGTGCCGTGGGCGTTGATGTAGCCGACCGCGGACGGGTCGATGCCGGCGTCGCGGATCGCGGCCACCATGCAGCGCGCGCCGCCCTCGCCGTTCTCGCTGGGCGCGGTCATGTGGTACGCGTCGCCGCTCATGCCGAAGCCGGCGAGCTCGGCGTAGATGCGCGCGCCACGCGCCTTCGCGCGCTCGTACTCCTCGATTACCAGCACGCCGGCGCCATCGCCCATGACGAAGCCGTCGCGGCCCTCGTCCCAGGGACGCGAGGCGCGCTGCGGGTCGTCGTTGCGGGTCGACAGTGCCTTCATCGCGCAGAACCCGCCGAGCGAGGTCGGCGTGGTGGCGAACTCGGCGCCACCGGCGATCATCGCGTCGGCGTCGCCGTACTGGATCATGCGCATCGCCAGGCCGATGTTGTGGGTGGCCGTGGTGCAGGCGGTGACCGCGGCGATGTTCGGGCCCTTGGCGCCGGTCATCATCGACACCTGGCCGGCGATCATGTTGATGATCGTGCTGGGCACGTAGAACGGCGAGATCTTGCGCGGGCCGCCCTCGTGGAACTTGACCGTGGTTTCCTCGATGCCCTTCAGGCCACCGATGCCGGCGCCGATGGCGACGCCGATGCGCTCGGGATCATCCGCCGCGACGTCCAGGCCGGCGTCGGCCAGGGCCATCATCGCCGCTGCCACGCCGTAGTGGACGAAGGGGTCCATCTTCTTGACGTCCTTCGGCGCGATCCACAGCGTGGGATCGAAGCCCTTCACCTCACCCGAGATGCGGGTGGCGAAGGCCGAGGCGTCGAAATTGGTGATCGGGCCGATGCCCGAACGGCCGTCCACGATGCCCTGCCATGACGAGGCCAGGTCATTGCCAAGCGGCGACAGGATGCCGAGGCCGGAGATGACGACGCGACGCTTGGACATGTGGACTCCTGGACGGTTGTGCACGCCGCCGCGCGGCGCGCCGGAAACGCCCGAGGCCGCATGAGCGGCCCCGGGTTTTTTACTCGGTGCGGCGCGCTGCGCCGCCTGGCGAGTCAGGCCTTGACGTGCGTCTTGACGTAGTCGATCGCCTGCTGCACCGAAGTGATCTTTTCGGCTTCTTCGTCGGGGATCTCGCACTCGAACTCTTCTTCGAGCGCCATCACCAGCTCGACGGTGTCGAGGGAATCCGCACCCAGGTCGTCGACGAAGGAGGCGCTGGCGCTGACCTCGTCTTCCTTGACGCCCAGTTGTTCGACGACGATCTTCTTGACGCGCTCTTCGATGCTGCTCATAGGTATCCGGCTCCGGTGGAGGCTGTTGCGGTGGGTAGTGTAAGGGATTCGGGTGGAGGTGGTACCGGCCGGTTCGGCCCCTTTCCGTTCAGGGACCTGGCGGCCGCTTCCGTCACGGCATGTACATGCCGCCGTTGACGTGCAGGGTTTCGCCGGTGATGTAGCCGGCGTCCGGGCCGGCCAGGAAGGCGACGGCGCGGGCGATGTCGGCGGGCTCGCCGAGGCGGCCCAGTGCGATCTGCGCCGCCATCGCGGCCTTGGCGTCCTCGGGCAGGTCGCGGGTCATGTCGGTGCTGATGAAGCCCGGGGCGACCACGTTCACGGTCACCCCGCGGCTGCCGATCTCCTTCGCCAGCGACTTCGAGAAGGCGATGATGCCGGCCTTGGCGGCGGCGTAGTTGGCTTGGCCGGCGTTGCCCATCACGCCGATCACCGAAGCAATGTTGACGATGCGGCCCTTGCGCGCCTTCATCATGCCGCGCATCACTGCCTTCGAGCTGCGGAAGACGCTGCTCAGGTTGGTGTCGATGACAGCCTGCCAGTCTTCATCTTTCATGCGCATCAGCAGGTTGTCGCGGGTGATGCCGGCGTTGTTGACCAGGATCGAGATCGGGCCGATGTCCTTCGCGATCGAATCGACCAGGGCCTCGATCGCACCAGGCGTGGTGACGTCAAGCACGCGGCCATGGCCGCCCTGCGCGGCGAGCCGCTCACCGATCGCCTTCGCCCCGCCCTCGCTGGTGGCGGTGCCGACGACCGTCGCGCCACGCGCAGCCAGTTCGTCCGCGATCGCCGCCCCGATGCCACGGCTTGCGCCGGTCACCAGCACGATCTCGCCTTTCAGTTCCTGGGTCATTCTGCTTCTGCCTGTATCAGTAAGAGCTTTTGCCGCGGATTTACGCGGATTGTTCACGGATTTACACGAATAAAACAGGAATGGGCCGCAGCGGAACCTCGCTTGTGCCTTTTCATCTGCACTTGCCCTATCCGCGTAGATCCGCCCTTATCCGCGTAAATCCGTGGCAAAAATCAGCTTTTCCATTCTGCCAAAGCCGCGTCGAAGTCTGCGACGGTACCAAGGGCGCGGGCTTCGAGGGATTTGTCGATGCGGCGGGCCAGGCCGGTGAGGACCTTGCCGGGGCCGCATTCGCCGATGCGGGTGGCGCCACGGGTGGCGAGGGCCTGCACGCAACCGGTCCACTGCACGGGGAGGTAGAGCTGGCGCACCAGGGCGTCGCGGATGGCCTGCACGCCGTCGTGGACTTCGGCGTCGACGTTCTGCACCACCGGCAGCGAAGGCTCGCTCCACGCCAGCCCTGCCATCGCCTCGGACAGGCGGTTGGCGGCCTCGCGCATCAGCGGCGTGTGCGAGGGCACGCTGACGGCGAGCTTCACCGTCTTGCGCACGCCCTTGGCGGCAAGCAGTTCCAGCGCACGGTCGACCGCAGCCGCATGGCCGCCGATCACCACCTGGCCCGGCGAATTGAAATTGGCGGGCACCACTACCTCGTCACCCGACGCCTCGGTGCAGGTCTCACGAACGAGGGCGTCCTCGGCGCCGATGACGGCGGCCATGGCGCCCGTACCGGCCGGGGACGCGGCCTGCATCAGCTGGCCGCGCAGGCGCACCAGGCGTGCGGCATCCGCCAGCGGCAGCGCACCGGCCGCGACCAGCGCCGAATACTCGCCCAGGCTGTGGCCGGCCAGCAGCGACGGCGCCGGCCCGCCCGCGGCCTGCCAGGCGCGCCACACGGCCACGCCCGCCGCCAGCAGCGCCGGCTGGGTGAACTCGGTGCTGTTGAGCTGCGCGTCGTCGACATCCTGCGACAGCGCCCAGAGATCGACCCCTGCACCTTCGGACGCTTCGGCGAAGGTATTTCGCACCACCTCTCCGCGCGCGGCGAGGTCGGCAAGCATGCCCGACGACTGCGAGCCCTGGCCTGGGAAAACGAATGCGAGCTGCGAAGCGGTCAAGTGATGGTCCAGATCAAAAAAGCCGGGCGATGATAAGCCCGAACCACCCGCTCCGTCTGTACCCGCCCGTATTGAGCTTGGCCGCCGAGCGACAGCGACCCATCCTGCCCGCTCCCCGATGACCCTCAACGCAGCCGGGAAAGGTCGAACAAAAGCTTTCTGCCACGGATTTACGCGGATTTACACGGATAGAGCAAAATCAGGAGTGCAGCGCGGCCACTCGATGCTCTCGCTTTATCCGCGTGTATCCGTGGCAAAAAAGCTCTTCCAGAATCCCCGGGAAACGCAAAAGGGCCGCGGTTTCCCGCGGCCCTTTCGCCATGCAGCGTGCAGTTGCTCAGTAGCGCAGCAGCGCCGAGCCCCAGGTGAAGCCGCCGCCGAAGGCTTCGAGCAGCAGCAGCTGGCCGCGTTCGACCTTGCCCGAGCGCACCGCTTCGTCGAGCGCCAGCGGCACCGAGCCCGACGAGGTGTTGCCGTGCTTGTCGACGGTAACGATCACGCGGTCCATCGGCAGGTCGAGGCGCTTGGCCGTGGCTTCGATGATGCGCAGGTTCGCCTGGTGCGGGATCAGCCAGTCGATCTCGCTGCGGTCGATGCCGTTGGCCTCGAGCGTCTCCTCGACGATGCTGTCGAGCGCCTTGACGGCGTGCTTGAAGACATCGCTGCCGGCCATCTGGATGCGCACGCCGGCGTTCTTCTCGTTTTCCTTGAACCCGACCGAGACCCCGACCGGGTTCCACAGCAGCTCCTTCTTGGCGCCGTCGGCGTGCAGATGGGTGCTGAGGATGCCGGTCTCGGTATCGGCCTTGAGCACCACCGCGCCGGCACCGTCGCCGAACAGCACGCTGGTGGTGCGGTCGCCCCAGTCGACCATGCGGGTCAAGGTTTCCGAGCCGATCACCAGCGCGGTCTTGACCGAGCCCGAAATGATGAACTTCTCGGCCACGCTGAGCGCGAAGATGAAGCCCGAACAGGCGGCGTTGACGTCGAACGCCGGGCAGCCGGCCACGCCCAGGCGCGCCTGCACCAGGCAGGCGGTGGACGGGAAGATCAGGTCGGGCGTGGTCGTGCCGACGATGATCAGCTCGACCTCGGAGGCCTCGATGCCCGCTGCTTCCAGCGCGCGCACTGCGGCATGGAAAGCCAGGTCACCCGTGGTCTCGCCCTCGGCGGCGATGTGGCGCTGGCGGATGCCGGTGCGCGCCGCGATCCATTCGTCCGAGGTGTCGACGAACTTCGCGAGGTCGTCGTTGGTCAGGACCTTGGCCGGCAGGTAGCTGCCGGTCCCTGCAATGCGCGCGTACGTGCGCGGTGCGGCGGACTCACTCATTACGAAGACGGACCTCGCGTGTTGCTGGGCGCCACGCATGGCGCCGACGGCTGCGTGGCGCACGGGGGCGCCACGGCCAGGGCATCGCCCGCGATGGAAGCGGGCGCGCTGAGGATCAGTCTTCTTCGGCCACGCGGGTCTTGGGCACGATCACCTGGCGGCCGCGGTAGAAGCCGTCGGCGGTCATGTGGTGGCGCAGGTGGGTCTCGCCCGACACCGGGTCGGTCGCCAGCTGCTTGGCGCTCAGCGCGTCATGGGCGCGGCGCATGCCGCGGCGCGAGGGGGAAACACGGGATTTCTGTACAGCCATGGGAGTGCTCCAGCAGCAGGAATAGTCAATCAGGAACCAGGGCTGATCGGACCAGGGTCGATCGGATCAGCTTGATCAATCTTTTTTCTTCAGCGCCGACAACGCCGCGAACGGGTTGATCTGCGCCTCTTCGTCGGCGGCGACCGGCCAGTCGCGTTCGACGCTTTCCGACCCGGGCGACACCGGTACCACCGGCACCGCCAGGATCAGCTCATCCTCGACGAGGTCGATGGGGCGGATGGCGCCGTCGTCGGCCACGACCAGGGCTTCATACCCTGGTGGCAGCGCGGCTTCGGCGGCCTCGCCTTCATCATCCCCCGATCGCAGCAGCCCCAGCCGCTGCACCAGCGACACCGGGAACACGAAGCGCTGCAGCGTGCGTTGGCACAGCAGCGGCAGGCGTGCTTCGATACCCAGCTCGACATAGGGCACCTGCAGCGAGTCGCGGTCGAAGGAGACGGTGTACGCCACCTCGCCCTCGTCGTCTGCCAGCGCCTCGCGCAGGCGCGGGAGCGCGGACAGCGGCAGGCGGCCCACGAACTCCCGCCGGGCCGCAACCATGCGCCAAGCGTCCACTACCTCGGGCACGTCTACGGACATAAGCCGCAAAATGTTAGGCCTCGGACCCGCCCGTGTCAAACCCGGCCCCGCCCGGGAATTCCATGCCGCGGCCCGCGCGGCGACAGTTTGCCACCGGCTCCGGTTCCCCGGCAGACTGCGGCCCCGCACGCGAGGTCCCCGACTTGACGCCAACACTGCTGTGGAGCGCGTTCCTGGCGCTGGTCGCCCTGGTGGCCGGGCTGTTGCTGCGCCGTCGCGCCGGCCAGGGCCGGCACCGGCGGGCGATGGCCGGAGTCCTGGATGCCGCCGATGCCCTGGAGACGAGGTTGCGCACCGCACGCGGTGAAATCGAGGCCGTGGCGGGCGAAGGCGACGATCCGGTGCGCGCGGCTCTGCAGGAAATGCTGCGCCAGCGCCTGTGGCTGCAGCAGCATGGTTCCGCGGCTTCGCCCAGCCAGCTCGATGCCGTCCGCACCTCGATCGACGACGCGCGTGCGCGCATCGACCAGCAGCTCCTGCACATCGAGCGCGCCAGGGCGCCGCAGCCGTGAGCAGCGACGCCAATCTGGTGCTGGCCTCGACCTCGCCCTACCGCCGCGAGCTGCTTGCCAGGCTGCGGCTGCCGTTCGACACCGCCCGCCCCGAAGTCGACGAAGCGCCACTTGCGGGCGAGACCCCGTCCGCACTGGCCCTGCGCCTGGCCGAAGCCAAGGCCCGGGCCGTGGCCACGCTGCATCCCGGCGCGCGCGTGATCGGTTCGGACCAGGTCGCGGACTTCGACGGCGTTGCCCTGGGCAAGCCCGGCAGCCGCGAGGCGGCGATCGCGCAGCTGCAGGCGATGTCGGGACGCGCAGTAGCCTTCCGCACCGCCGTGGCAGTCGTCGGCAGCGGCACGATGGCCACGGCGCTCGACACCACGCTGGTGCGGTTCCGCCAGCTTGGCCGCGGCGAGATCGAGCGCTACGTCGACTGCGAGCAGCCCTTCGACTGCGCCGGCAGCTTCAAGTCCGAAGGCCTGGGCATCACCCTGTTCGAAGCCATCGAAACCCGCGACCCGACGGCTCTGGTCGGCCTGTCGCTGCTGGACACCGTGCGCCTGCTGCGCGAGTCGGGCCTGGTCCTGCCCTGAAGTTCAGCGCGCGGCCGCATCCACGATGATGCGCTGCTCCGACCAGTCCTCGACGCTGCCGTCCCGGCCATGGAGCCGCAGGCCCAGCCAATGCTCGCCGGCGCTGCCGGCCGGCAGCTCGACGCGGGCGGAGAAGCCGACTTCGGGGTGGCCGGCATCGGTCGAGATGCCCCAATACGTCGCCACGCCCGGACTCTCGATGCCGTAATCGGCCTCCGCCACCAGGGTGCCGTCGAGCAGTACCTCGACCCGCTCGATGCCGACGCCATCCTTGAACGCCCAGCCGCCGACATCGAACGCAGTGCCGACCCGCGCATTGGCGGCGGGCGTGTCGATCCAGGCCATGGCTGGAAGCGTGCAGGCCGCGTCCGCGGCGCGCTCTTCGATCGCAAACAGCAGGAAGCGCGTGCGCCCGTGGTCGACGTTGAGCACGCGTGGCGGCGGCAACGCGCCGAAGCGCCCGCACAGTGCGTGGTAGCGCAGCAGCAGGTGCTTGTATTCGACCTCGCTGGCCGCGATCACCAGCAGTACGGGCCCGCCGGGGTCGGTCGCGCCGGCCGCCTCCAGGCCCCACAGGCGCAGCTGCGGCGCGCGCCCATGCTGGCGGTTGGCCGGATGCTCCAGCACCTCGATCGAAGCATCGCCGAGCGCAAAGCCGAGTTCGGCGCCGATCTTGAAGTTGTCCGCCACGAGCCGCGTGCCTTCCGGCATGTCTTCGCGCAGCTCGCGCACGGCATCGGCAAGCACGTCCCATCCGGCGAAGTTGGACGGATACCATTTCAGCGAAGCGGTCCGCGCGCGCAGCTCCGGCACCGAGACCAGTGCGTGGTAGCCCAGCACCGCGGCCAGGCCTACGCCCGCGGTGGCCCATGTCAGCACGCGCAACCAGCGCGGCCATCGCACGAGCAGCGCCGGCAGCAGCGGCAGCAGCGCCACCAGGCCCGGCAGCGGCCAGTGGAAGCTCACCCGCTCGGTATCGGCGAAAAAGCCGAGCACGAAGAAGCCGAGCACGACCAGGCCGCCCGACAGCGCGATGAAGCGCACGGGCTCGCTGGGCGCGCGTGCGCCGCGCCAGCCCGCCCACAGCAGCGCCGCGAACAGCAGCGGCGTTGCCAACAGCGTCTGGATGGCGATGAACCAGGTGCCTTCCGGATGCCAGGCCCACGGGTGGCGATCGACCAGCTGGAAACGCAGGCCGGCCTCGGCGTTCTCGAAGTTCCAGGCCAGGAGCGGTGTCCAGGCCGCCGCGCCGAAGGCGATCGCGATCCACAGGCGCGGGTCGCGCAGCGCCTGGCGGCCCTGCGGCAGTGCAAACAGCGCCATCACGCCGACGCCGATCACCGCCGCGAAGCGGTAGTGGCTCAGCGCTCCGATCGCCAGGCCGACGGCCAGCTGCAGCGCGGCGCCGTACCCGACCTCGCGCAGCAGGCGCGTGCCTGCATCCAGGCACAGCAGCGTGGCCACGACCATCGCCGCGTCCGGCAGCGCCATCAGGCCCAGGGTGCCCGACAGTGGAAGCAGCAGCGCGGCGATACCGGCCACCCAACCCTGCCTCTCACCGAACTCTCGCGCGGTGATCCGCACCACCAGCCAGGGCACCAGCGATGCCAGCAGCAGGAATGGCATGCGCAGCGCCAGCGTGCCTTCGCCGAACACCGCGGTCCCGATGCGGATCAGCCACGCGGTCAGCCCCGGCAGGTCCGAGTAGGCCCACGCCAGGTGCCGGCTCTCCTGCCAATAGAAAGCCTCGTCCACGAACAGCGGCAGGCGTGCAGCCACCACCGCCTTGAGCAGCAGCAGCGCACACCAGAGGGCGACGAAGGTCGCACGTGCGTCGATCTTTTCCCGCATCCGGCAGCGACCTCGTTACACTTCGGTGGACTCTTACGGAGCCCGGCATGACTGCCCAGTCCGCAAAACAGGACATGCTACCCGACGCCCTGCGCAAGTCCCTGCATCATGCCGAAGCGCAGGTGAACTCACTGGTACTGGGCAAGGCGCAGGCGGTCCGCTTCGCCTTCACCGCCCTGCTCTCCGATGGCCACCTGCTGATCGAGGACCTGCCCGGCCTCGGCAAGACCACGCTGGCGCATGCGCTGGCGGCAACGCTGGGCCTCGGCTTCCAGCGGGTGCAGTTCACCTCCGACCTGCTGCCCTCGGACATCGTCGGCGTGTCGGTGTACGACGCGCAGGCCGCGAGCTTCACCTTCCATCCCGGGCCGGTATTCGCGCACGTGCTGCTGGCCGATGAGATCAACCGCGCGCCACCGCGTACGCAGAGCGCCCTGCTCGAAGCCATGGCCGAGCACCAGGTCACCGTCGACGGCAGCACGCACCTGCTGCCCGACCCGTTCTTCGTGATCGCCACCCAGAACCCGGTCGACCTCGCCGGCACCTATCCCCTGCCGGACTCGCAGCTGGACCGCTTCCTGCTCCGCCTGCAGTTGGGCTACCCGGACGCCGAGGCCGAGCGCGCGCTGCTGGCCGGCAGCGACCGGCGCCACCTGATTGCCCAGGCCATGCCGATGCTCGGCGGCGATGATGTGCTGCGCCTGCGCGAGGCGGTGCTTTCGGTGCACGCCAGTGACGCCCTGGTCCGCTACGTTCAGGCGCTGCTTGAACGCAGCCGCCACCACGCCGGGGTCCGCGTGGGGCTGTCGCCGCGCGCCGGCATCGCCCTGCTGCGTGCGGCACGCGCGCACGCGCTGCTGCTCGGGCGTGGACACGTCCTGCCCGACGACATCCAGGCACTGTTCGCCGCTGTGGCCGCGCATCGACTGGTGGCCGACGCCGACGCCGGCGACGAGGCCGCGCTGGCGCAGGCGATCCTGCACGCCGTCGCGGTCGACTGAGCGTGGCGGGCGGGCGCCTGGCCAGCCTGCGCGCACGCCTTGGATCGCTCGCGCGGCCGCGGCGGCCCGAACCCTTGCCGGTCATCTTCAACCGCCGCCGCATCTACGTCCTGCCGACCGCCTTCGGCGCCTTCTTCGCCACGCTGCTGGCGGTGATGCTGCTCGGGGCCCTGAACTACAACAACAACCCGGCCCTGCTGCTGGCCCTGCTGCTGGCCGGCGCCGGCAATGCCAGCCTGTTTGCAGCGCACCTGCAGCTGTCCGGGCTGCGCGTGGTCGCGGTCGATGCCGAACCCGTGCCGGCCGGCGCGCCGATCACGCTGCGCGTGCACCTGCGTGCCGACACAGCACGCCCGCGGCGCGGCCTGCGCCTGCGCGTGGGCGACGTCGAAGCCACCAGCTCGCTGGTCGACGGCGCCGGCGAGGCGCGCCTGGTGCTGCCCACGCAGCGCCGGGGCTGGCTGCATCCGGAGCGCATCACGATATCGACGACGCGGCCGCTCGGCATCGCCCGCGCCTGGGGCCATGCCTGGCCAGCCGAACCGCTGCTGGTCTATCCGCGCCCGGAAGCCGACGGGCCGCCGCTGCCGCACGGTGCCGGTGATGCGCCGCAGGCGCGGCTGCATCCGTCGGGTGACGACGTGCACCACCTGCGTGCCTACCGCCGCGGCGATTCGCGGCGGGCGATCGCCTGGAAGCCCTCGGCGCGACGCGGCTCGCTGCTGGTGCGCGAGTACGAGCAGGCGCAAGGCGCGGACGTGGTGCTGGACTGGTCGCTGGTGCCGCTTGCGTACGAGGACCGCATCCACCGCCTGGCACGCTGGGTGGACCAGGCCGAACGCGAAGGCCGTCGCTACCGGCTGCAGCTGCCGCAGCAGGCGATCGGTCCGGGCCGCGGCGCCGTGCACCGGCATGCCTGCCTGCGCGCGCTGGCACTGATGCCCGCGTTGGCCGTGGAATCCGGTGGCCGCCGTGGCTGAGGCGCGCCGCCGCAGTCCGACGCTGGATCCGCAGGCGCGGGCCTGGACCCTGGCCGCGGCGGGCGCGTGCCTGCTGCCGCTGCTGCTGCAGCTGCCGGGGCCGCTCGCCGCCGGACTGGCCGCGGTCGCCGCCGCGGTCGGCGCGCTGTCCTGGCGCCGCCGGCTGCCTGCCGTGCTGCGCCTGGTGCTGTCGGTGGCGCTGGTCGCCCTGGTGCTTGCCAACTCCGGCTTCCACTTCGGCCGCGATACCGGCTGCGCACTTCTGGCCGCCATGCTCGCGCTCAAGCCGATGGAGCTGGTGACCCTGCGCGATGCGCGCAGCCTGCTCGGCTTCGCCCTGTTCGCGCCGTTCGCGACCTTCCTCCTCGACCAGGGGCCGCTGAGCCTGTTGCTCGGGCTCGGCGCCGCGCTGCTGGCGCTTGCGTCCATGCTGCGCCTGGCCGAGTTCGAGAGCGGGGATGACGCCGGCATGCCGCCGCGCGAACGCCTTCGACGTGTCGGCGCGATGGTCGCCATCGGCCTGCCGCTGGCGCTGGCCGCCTTCTGGCTGTTCCCGCGCATGGCCACGCCGCTGTGGGGCGTGCCGGAGCGTGCGATCACCCGCACCGGGCTGTCGGACAGCATGTCGCCCGGCGAGTGGATCGACATGCTGGTCGACGACAGCCCCGCGCTGCGCGTCACCTTCGACGGCGCCACGCCGCCGACCTCGGAGATGTACTGGCGCGGCCCGGTGCTGTGGAACTACGACGGCCGCGAGTGGACGGCCTCGCGCTGGTTCAGCGCGCTGCCTCCGGCCGCCATCGAGCACGGCGCAACGCGCTACAGCTACCAGGTCGACGTCGAGCCCACGGAGCGCCGGATGCTGGTCGCGCTGGAGCTTCCGGTGGCGACGCCCGACGGCGCGCAGCGCGCGTACGACCACACGCTGACCACGCGCCGGCCGCTGACCTCGGTGACGCGCTGGCGGATGACATCGGCCGCGCCCACCACGTTCGAACCCGAGCTCCGGCAACTCCTGCGCAGCGCCGCGCTGCGGCTGCCCGAGGGCTTCAATCCGCGCACGCTTGCCCTGGCCCGGCAGTGGCGCCTGGATGCCGGCGAAGGCGCCGCCGCCGACGCGGCCATCGTCGACCGTGCGTTGTCATGGATCCGCGCCGAGTTCGGCTACACCCTGGGCACGCCCCTGCCCGGCCGCCATGCCGTCGATGAATTCCTCTTCGAGCAGAAGGAGGGCTTCTGCGAGCACTTCAGCCAGGCCTTCGTGGTGCTGATGCGCGCGTCCGGCATCCCGGCGCGGGTGGTGACCGGCTATGTCGGCGGCTACCGCAATCCCGTGGGCGGCTACTGGATCGTGCGCAACTCCGATGCCCACGCCTGGGTCGAAGCCTGGCTGCCCGGGCGCGGCTGGGTGCGCGTCGACCCGACCGCGGCCGTCGCGCCCGAACGCATCTACGACACCATCGCCGACCGCGCCTCGCGCAGCCCCGGCGGCCTGCAGGCGCTGGGCCCGATGCTGGGCGTGGGCGACTGGATGCGGCGCGGCTGGAACGACCTGGTGCTCGGCTTCGACGCCGATCGCCAGCAGCGCATCCTGCACGCGTTTGGCGGACGCGACCTTGGCGGCGGCCAGCTGGCGCTGCTGTTCGCGCTGATGGCGGGGCTGGCGCTGGCGGCGATGCTCTGGCTGGTGGCGCGCGGCGAACGCGAACGCGACCCGGTCCTGCGCGCCTGGCACCGACTGGCCGCGCGCTACGCGCGGATGGGCCTGGGACGGCACCGGCATGAGACCGCGAATGCCTGGGCGGCGCGCGTGGTGGCGACCCGCCCGCAGTCCGCCGCACTCCTCACCCTCGGCACGCGTTTCGACAATTGGCGCTACGCTCCCGGGCAGGAGGGCGAGCACCGCGCCCTGTTGCGCGACCTGCGCGCGCACCGCCCCTGACGCCCGGCGCACGCCGACATTCCGGAGACATCCATGCGCAACCACATCCTTCTCGCACTGGCTTCCGCGGCGCTGCTGGCCGCATGTGCCTCGCAGCCCAAGCCGCTGCAGGGCGAGTACGCCCCGCTCACGCCGCGGGTGGCGGCCGAATCCGACGCCAGCGGCAGCCTGGTGCGTTGGGGCGGACGCATCGTCCAGGTCGAGCCGCGCGCCGACAGCACCTGCTTTGAAATGGTCTCGACCCGCCTTGACCACTACGGCCGTCCGTACTGGGCCGACGACGACACCGGCGGCCGCTTCATCGCCTGCCGCTCCGGCTTCTACGACCCGGCGGTGTTCGAACGCAACCGCGAGGTGACGTTCACCGGGCGCTTGGCCGGGCACGAGAGCCGCGACATCGGCGGTTACAGCTACCGCTTCCCGCTGGTGGATGCCGACGTGGTCTACCTCTGGCCCGAGCGGCCGCGCAACCTGGTCACGCGTCCTGCGCCGTGGCCGTGGTGGGGTTACTGGTAGGGCTTATTCGGGGTTCTTATCCCGACTGAGGGAGAGAGGTACGGCCACGCCGTGGATGCAGGGGGGATGCCCAGAGCCGGCCATGGATGTCCGGCGGCCGGATCTGGGAGCAGGACGCGCATAATCCGGCTGGGCATCCCCCCTGCATCCACGGCGGGCAGCGCGCCCCCTCCCGGAGCAACAACCGAACCCCGGCAACCGGGAGAAGAACCCTATTCGGGCGTACCGAAACGGCCGAGGGGCGCGCCGGCCAGCAGGTGCAGGTGGATCTGGAACACGGTCTGCCCGCCGTCTTCGTTGCAGTTCATGACGATGCGATAGCCGTCCCCGTCGAACCCCTCCTGCTTGGCATACGCCGCCGCGGCCAGCGCCAGCCGGCCTACGACCGCGGCCTGGTCGGCCTGCAGGTCGTTGAGCGTGGCGACGTCGACCTTGGGCACGAACAGCACGTGCACCGGCGCCTGCGGCGCGATGTCGCGGAAGGCGATGAGGTGTTCGTCTTCGTAGACGATGTCGGCGGGAATCTCGCGCTTGATGATCTTGTGGAAAATGGTCATGGGGCTCCTAGGCCATCTCGCCGCGGCTGCCGAAGGCGTGGGACAGCGTGCCGCGGTCGACGTACTCGAGTTCGCCGCCCAGCGGCAGGCCGTGCGCGGGGCGGCTGGGGCGCACACCGTGCTTGCGCGCGAGCTGCGCCAGGTAGTGCGCGGTGGCCTCGCCCTCGACGGTGGGGTTGGTGGCGATGATCAGCTCCTGCACCTCGCCTTCGGCCAGGCGTTCACCAAGCACGTGCAGGCCGAGTTCGCGCGGGCCAATTCCGTCGAGCGGACTCAGCCGGCCCTGGAGCACGAAGTACAGGCCGCGATAACCCGTCGCCTGCTCGATCGCCAGGCGGTCGGCGGGCGATTCCACCGCGCACAGCAGCTGGGCATCGCGCGACGCGCTGGCGCAAGTCGCGCACAGCGGCGTCTCGCTGAAGTCGCGGCAGCGCTCGCAGTGGCCGATCTTCTCCACCGCTTCGCCCAATACTTCGGCCAAGCGCTTGCCACCGTCGCGCCCGCGTTCAAGCACGTGGTAGGCCATGCGCTGCGCGGTCTTCTGGCCCACGCCGGGCAACACGCGGAAGGCCTCCACCAGCTGCTCGAGCAGGGGCACGCTCACGATGTGGCGGCGTGCCGGTTCAGAACGGCATCTGCATGCCGGGGGGCAGCGGCATGCCGGCGGTGGCGGCACCCATCTTCGCCTGCGATTCGCTGTCCACCTTGTTGCTGGCGTCGTTGAACGCGGCGGCCACCAGGTCCTCGGCCATCTCCGGATCGGCCAGCACGCTGGGATCGATGCGCACCTTCCGGCACTCCTTGCGGCCGGTCAGCGTGACCGTGACCATGCCGCCACCGGCGCTGCCGGTGACTTCGATGTTGGCCAGTTCGGCCTGCGCCTTCTGCAGGTTCTCCTGCATCTTCTGTGCCTGCTGCATCAGCTGTGCGATGTTCCCGCGCATGTCAGTGCTCCTGTTCTTGTATGGGACGGATGGAGTCCGGGACCACGCGTGCGCCCTGGCGCTCCATCAGGCGCTGCACGTCCGGATCATTGAGGAAGGTCGATTCCGCGGCGCCCTGGCGCTCGTCGCGCGCGCGTTCGTTGCGCGCGTGCAGGGTTTCGCCGGTGGTGGCAGCGCCGGACTCGAAGCGGATCTGCGGCGCAGCGCCCCAGGTGGGAGCCAAGGCATTGGCGAGCTGCTGCACCAGGAGCGGCGCGCGAAGGTGGTCGTCGGCCTCGGGCAGCGACAGGCGCAGCACGCCGTCGCCCACGGCCACGAAGGCGGAGCTGGCCGCAAGTTCGCGCGCCGGGCCGCGAAGTCCGAGGCCGGCGACGAAGTCGGGCCAGGACGCAGCGTCGATCGCGGCCGGCGACGCGCTTGTACGTGGCGCAGCCACAGGCGCAGCCGCCGGAGTGGCCGGAGGCAGCACTGTCGGAGCGGCGGCTGGCGCCACGGACGGAGCCACCGATGGCGACGTCGAAGGCCGAGCCGACGATGCGGCGCGCACGGGCGGCGCTTCGGGCCACGGCGGTGCGTCAACAGGCACCGGCGCCTTAGCCGGCCGCGGAGCCGGAGCCGGAGCCGGAGCCGGAGCGAGGGTCGGCGTGGTCGATGCAGGCGTCGATGCGGATGTCGGGGCCGCTGCGGGTGCCACCGGCGCCACTTCCGGTGTCGCCCTGGCGGCACTGACGGCCGGCACCGCGGCAGCCCCCTGCAGCGCCGCGCGCGCCGCAGCCGCGGCCGAGCGCCCGGCGCCTGGCGCCGCGGCCTGGCCACCCGCGCCACCGCCAGAGGCTGCGCCGCCTTCGCCGGGCCGGAACGCCAGCATGCGCAGCAGGCTCATTTCAAAGCCCACGCGCGCACTCGGCGCGAGGTTGATGTCGCGGCGGCCACCGACCGCCATCTGGTACCAGAGCTGCACCAGCTCCGGGCGCAGCGTCGAGGCCAGCGCGCCGAGGTCGACACCGTCGGCCTCGCCCACGCTCCCCGGCACCAGCTGCCTGACCTGGATGCGATGCAGGGCCTCGGCCATCGCGTCGAGCACGCCCGCCCAGTCGGGCGAGAAGCCGGCCAACACCTCGATCGTTGCCATCAGCGCCGCACCATCATCGTCGGCAAGCGACGCGAGCAGCCCTGCCACCTGGGTGCGGTCGACCGAACCGAGCATGGTCGCCACGGCCTGGTCGGTCAGCGCAACGCCTTCGCCGGCGCCGCAGTAGGCGATGGCCTGGTCGAGCAGCGACAGGCCGTCTCGCAGGCTGCCATCGGCCGCCTTCGCCATCTGGCGCACCGCGCCGGGCTCGGCGCCGATGCCTTCGGCGGCAAGGATCTTCGTGATCTGCCCGCCGATCTGCTCCTCGTCCAGGCGCTTGAGGTTGAACTGCAGGCAGCGCGACAGCACCGTCACCAGCAGCTTCTGCGGATCGGTGGTCGCGAACAGGAACTTGACGTGCTCCGGCGGCTCCTCGAGCGTCTTCAAGAGCGCGTTGAACGCCGGCTTGGAGAGCATGTGCACCTCGTCGATCAGGTACACCTTGTAGCGCCCGCGCGAGGGCATGTACTGCGCGTTTTCGATCAGGTCGCGGATGTTGTCGACGCCGGTGTTCGACGCGGCGTCGATCTCCAGCAGGTCGATGTAGCGGCCGGCGTCGATCGCCTGGCAGGTCTCGCACTCGCCGCAGGGGTCGCTGGAGGCGCCACGCTCGCAGTTGAGGCTCTTGGCGAAGATGCGCGCAATCGTGGTCTTGCCCACGCCGCGGGTACCGGTGAACAGGAAGGCGTGGTGGACGCGGCCGGAATCGAGCGCGTTGACCAGGGCGCGGACCACGTGCTCCTGGCCCACGAGTTCGGCGAAACGCTTCGGGCGCCACTTGCGGGCGAGGACGAGGTAGGACATGGCGCCATTCTGCCATGCGAGCGGAGGCGGTCGATGGTCGAGGAGGCGGAGGATGGGCAGGTACTCCGCCGGCGTCGCGGTGGAGCTGCTCCTTATTGCCGGCGGAGTACCTGCCCACCCTCCGCTGCCACCGGCGCGGCGGGGTGGTGGGAAAGGCAGGGGCGTCGCGCTTTTGATCTTTCCGGGCCGCGGGAAGGCGCTGCGAGGCGGGTTGGGGGGTGCGCAGTGGGCATAAAGGCCCGCGCAGCGGGACAGCCCACGGAGTACCCACCAACCCGCCGTACGGCGGGCCATGCCACGTCCCTGCCACGCCGATCCCGAACTCCACCAACCCGCCGATGTTCCTTGTCGTCACAACCCGAGGAAGGCTAGAATTGCGGGTCCCGTGCGGCCGCGCCAAGGCAGGCAAGACGCAAGGGCAGGTGCGGAGAGGTGTCCGAGTGGTTGAAGGAGCACGCCTGGAAAGTGTGTAAGCGTCTAAACCGCGCTTCGGGGGTTCGAATCCCCCTCTCTCCGCCAGTTCCAAGCGCGCGCCGCGCATCGGCCGCGTTCGCAGGTTTCCATGGTGGCCCCGTCGGCCCCTCGCGACGCTAGATCGAAAACTCCGCCAGGGCCGGAAGGCAGCAACGGTATTGATCGACGCGGGTGCCGAGGCAAGTTGGCGGGGCCGCCTCCATTCAGGGCGCCAACGCCGGATGCGGCACCGGATCGGCCAGCGCGATCGCCTCGCCAGGGCGCGCCACGCGATGGCCGCGAGCGCGGATGGCATCACCGTCGGCCTCGCTTGCGTAGTGATAAAGCACGCAACGCTCCAGGAGCCCGGGTGCGTACTCGCGCTCCAGGTCGTCGATGCCGCTGTGCGAGGGATTGCCGAGCAGACCGCAGTCATGGGCGATGAGTTCGCCGGCGCTGGCGACCGCGGCCAGCACCCCGGGGATCGGCCGCGTGTCGCCGCTCCATACCAGGCTGCCACGCAGGCGCAGTCCGAAGGCGGTGCGCGGCCAGTGGTGGCGGGATTCGAATACTTCCAGGCGCACGCCGTCGTGCCAGAAGGCATCGCCCACCGGGACCACCCTGAACGCGTCCCAGAAGTTGGCACCACCTTCGGCCAGCGCGTTGGGGTAGTCGGCGACGCGCCGGTGCAGCAGCGGAAGCACGTCCACCGGCACGTACAGCGGCGTGCGCCCACGGCGCGCGGGATCGAAATAATTGGCCACGAACAGGCGCTCGAAGCCGGCGACATGATCCAGGTGCACGTGGGTGACGAACAGCGCCGGCGGCGGTGCCCCGTAGTGCGCAAGGTAGCTGGTCAGGCCTTCGGCGCCGCAGTCGATGGCGAGCCACGGCGCGCCATCGCGTTCGATGGTCGCCATCGGCGAGCCCAGGGCCACCGCCGAAGCGCTGCCCACGCCCTGGAACCTCAGTGTCCAGGCCATGCTCAGGTGCCCCGTTCCCAGCGCTTGTCGTAGCTGCGGCGCAGGCGCGCGAAGTCCTCGCGGACCTCGGCCTCGCTGCGCGCGCCGCGGAGCTTGATCAGCGAGCGCTCCAGCCGCGCCAGGTTGCCCATGCGCCAGCCGGTCGCCGGGATGTGCATGCGGCCGCGGTCCAGGTCGATGAGCCAGCCCTGGCCGGTGGCGTCATAGAGGATGTTGTGGGCGTTGAGGTCGGCGTGGTCGAAGCCTTCGCGGTGGAAGCGCGCCAGCAGGCGACCGGTCTCCTCCCAGGGCGTCGTTGCCGGATCGCCGCCCGCCCAGTCCGCCAGCGAACGCACGTCCAGCAGGCGCTGCATCAGGATCGCCGCGCGATAGGTGGCGCCGTTGCGCACGTACGAAGCCGCGATCGGCTCCGGCACCGGCAGGCCGCGCTTGCGCAGTTCGCGCAGCAGCCGGAACTCGGCGAAGCTGCGGACGCGGTCGACGCCGCGCCACAGGTGGCGATCACGGTTGAAGCCGGCAACGAGTCCGCCGCGCAGGTAGTGGCGCAGCACGCAGGGTCCGTTGCTGGTGTCCTCGATGAACCAGGCTCCGCCGCGGCCGCTGCCCGACACCGCGATGGCACGCGGCCCCCAGGCCTCGGGATCGAACCAGCGCGGATCCGCTTGCCGCAACTGCGTCTGGTCGAACAGAATCGAGCCGAACCCGCCCTCGGGTCCGGCGCGGAACGGCGTCAGGCTCTCTGCGGCGTCGAAAATTGCCATCCTTCCGAGTCTAACAAGCTTGTCGCAGCCTGATACCGCTCCACCGCGTTCGATTTGCCTGCTGCGCCTGTCGGCGCTGGGCGACGTGACCCATGTCCTGCCCCTGGTGCACACGCTGCAGCGGGCCTGGCCCGACGTCGCGCTGACCTGGATCATCGGCAAGGGCGAGCAGCGGCTGCTGGAGGGCCTGCCGGGCGTGGAGTTCGTGGTCTACGACAAGAAGACCGGGCGCGAGGGCATGCGCACGCTGCGCCGCGAGCTGGCCGGCCGCGAATTCGATGCGCTGCTGCTGATGCAGCTCGCGCTGCGCGCCAACCTGCTGTCGCGGGCGGTGCCGGCGCGGCGGCGGATCGGCTATGACCGCGCGCGCTCGAAGGAGCTGCACGGGATGTTCGTGAACGAACGCATCCCGGCCGATGCGGGCCCGCACGTGCTGGACGTGCTTGGCGCGTTCGCGCGCCCGCTCGGCCTGCGCCAGGACCGCGTCGAATGGGCCCTGCCGGTGCCCGACGACGCCCGCGCCTGGGCGCAGGCGCAGTGGCCCGAGGACGGCCGGCCGACACTGGTGGTCTCGCCCTGTTCCAGCCACGTGCTGCGCAACTGGAGCGCCGGGCGCAACGCGGCCGTGGCCGCGCACGCCGTGGCCCAGGGCTGGCGGGTGGTGCTCTGCGGCGGCCGCAGCGAGCTGGAACGCGCCACTGCCGACGCCATCATCGCCAATGCCGGCGTCCCGCTGCTGGACCTCGTCGGCAAGGACACCCTCAAGCAGCTTCCGGCGCTGCTGGAGCGCGCCGACCTGGTGATGACGCCCGATTCCGGCCCGACCCACATCGCCAACGCCATGGGCACGAAGGTCCTGGGCCTGCATGCGGCGACCGATCCTTCCCGCAGCGGGCCCTGGTCGGACCGCCGCTATTGCGTGGACAGGTATGACGATGCGGCGCGGCGCTTCCTCGGCAAGCCGGCCACGGCGCTGCGCTGGGGGACGAAGATCGAGCGAGACGGGGTGATGGACCTGATCAGCGTGGACGACGCGATCGCGGCCTTCGAGCGCTACCGCGGCGATCATCGGAAGTAATGACGTGACAGGTGGAGCGTTGTTGCGCCCAACAAAAAGGCCACCCCGAAGAGTGGCCTTTTTGCTTCAATCACTTGCAACTCAATATGGCGGAGAGGGGGGGATTCGAACCCCCGAGGCGCTATAAACGCCTGCCTGATTTCGAGTCAGGTACATTCAACCGCTCTGCCACCTCTCCGGTGCCCGGCCACAGGGGCCGGGGGCGCAATGATACGGGTCGCCGGCAGGGCCGACAAGACGAGGCGCTACACTGGCCGGCCCCCGTGCCCGGTTGAAGCGATGTCCGAGATCACCGTCCCCGTGTCCTTCGGCGAGCTGCTCGACAAGATCGCCATCCTGCAGATCAAGTCCGAGCGCATGACCGACGCCGCCAAGCTGGCCAATGTCCGCAACGAGCTCTCGGCGCTGGAGAAGACCTGGATGGCGCATCCCGTGGCCGGCACGGACATCGTCCGCCTGCGCGCCGATCTCAAGGCCGTCAACGAGCGGCTGTGGGTGATCGAGGACGACGTCCGGCTGAAGGAGAAAGCGCAGGCCTTCGACGAGGAGTTCGTGCGCCTGGCGCGCAGCGTCTATGTGCAGAACGACGAGCGCGCGCGGATCAAGAAGGAGATCAACCTCGCGCTCGGCTCGAGCTACGTCGAAGAGAAGTCCTACCAGGACTATGGTGCCGACCCGGTGGGCTGATGCCGCAACCGGACGCTGTGTCTCTCTGCCGGAGCGGCGCCATACGCGCGCCGCTCACAGGCACGTATGCCATCATTCCGTCACATCAACATTCGCCGCAATTGCATGCCTGCTGACCTCTCCGACCGGCCGTCGCCGTTATCCCATTCAGCCTCTCCGGGAACCGCCGCGGCCCTCGCATGATCGAATTCGGCCACCTCACCCATGTCGGCTTGCGGCGCGAGCTGAACGAAGACACCTATTACGGCGACAGCGACCTCGGGCTGTGGCTGGTTGCCGACGGCATGGGCGGCCATGAGTACGGCGAGGTCGCCAGCGCGCTGGCGCGCGAAGCGATCGTACGCGAGACGCGCCAGGGCACGTCGCTGGCGCAGGCCATCCGCATCGCCGACGAAGAGATCATCGGCGCCTCGCGCAAGCGCCAGGACGCCCTGCCCATGGGCACCACCGTGGTCGCGGCGCGGATCAACGGCAATCGTTTCGAGGTGGCCTGGGTGGGCGACAGTCGCGTCTACCTGTGGCGCGACGGCAAGTTGGCCCAGCTGTCCCAGGACCACAGCTACGTGCAGGAGCTGATCACCCAGGGTGCGATCAGCATCGACCAGGCGCGCAGCCATCCGCACCGCAACGTCGTGACCCAGGCGCTGGGCGTGACCGATCCGCAGACGCTCAACGTCGAGACCATGTCCGGCGAGCTCGCGCCCGGCATGCAGCTGCTGCTGTGCAGCGACGGGCTGACCGAAGAAGTCGACGACAAGGACATCGCCCGCGTGCTGGCCCACGGCGAATGCAGCGCGCAGGAGTGCGTGGATGGACTGGTCGCCGCGGCGCTGGATGGCGGCGGTTCCGACAACGTCACCGTGCTGCTGGTGCGCCGCCACTGACGGCAACGCCCCGCCCTGCCGCAGCCAGCGATCAGGCCGGCTCGGCGACTCCGGCGCCCTCGCCCACCGCTTCCCACAGCGCCTGCCCCGCGCGCGCCCTGATCGCGTCCACGCGCGTGCGGTGCGCCTCCATGTCGGCGGCGTCCACCACCACCAGCGGTCGCGGCGCCAGGGCCACGGCGCGCGGCAGGTGGACGGCGAGCGCTTCGGCTTCGGTCAGCGACGGACCGGCCAGGCCCAGCTCGGTCTGGCCCGAGGTCAGCGCGAGGTAGACCTCGACCAGCAGCTGGGCGTCGAGCAGCGCGCCGTGCAGCTGGCGGTGCGTGTTGTCCACGCCCAGCCGGCGGCAGAGCGCGTCGAGCGAATTCCGCTGCCCCGGGAAGCGCTGGCGCGCCAGCTCCAGCGAGTCGAGCACGGCGGCGCGCTCGGCGATCCGGCCGCGGCCGCCACCATCCAGGAGCGACAACTCGTAGTCGAGGAAGCCGACGTCGAAGGCGGCGTTGT
The DNA here is from genome assembly GCF_054052085.1 of Luteimonas sp. A501. Next base: position 116,840 of record NZ_JBSVRI010000002.1, on the reverse strand, counting down.
GGATCACCAGCTCGGCGCCGTCGATGAATTCCAGGAACTCGTCGGCGATCGCGGCGAACTTCGGCTTGTCGGCAAGGAAGTCCAGCGTAAGGCCGGTGACCTCCTGCGCGCCCGGCTCGAACTCGCGCTCGGGATGGATGTAGCGCTGCCAGGTGCGGCCGGTGGGGCGTCGTTCGACCAGCTCGACGCAACCGATCTCGACGACGCGGTTGCCCTTGCGCCATTCCAGGCCGGTGGTTTCGGTGTCGAGGACGATCTGGCGCATATGCGGGGGTCGGGCCTGGCTTGGAGGGATGGATGGACCGGACGGTGCGCTCAGCGCGCGGCGGCCTTGAACCGGATGGCCTCGTTGCGGGCCAGGTCATCGACGCGCTCGTTGCCGGGGTCGCCGGAGTGGCCCTTCACCCAGCGCCAGTCAATGGTGTGGCGGCCAGCGGCGGCGTGTAGGCGCTCCCAGAGGTCGCGGTTCTTGACCGGGTCGCCACCGGAGGTCTTCCAGCCCCGGCGGACCCAGTTGGCCATCCACTGGGTGATGCCCTGGCGGACGTATTGCGAGTCGGTGTGCAGGGTCACCTTGCAGGCTTCGGTCAGCGTTTCCAGGGCAACGATGGCCGCCATCAGTTCCATGCGGTTGTTGGTCGAAAGCAGCTCGCCACCGACCAGTTCGCGCTCCTGTGCGCCGTAGCGCAGCAGTGCGGCCCAGCCGCCGGGACCGGGGTTGCCGAGACAGGCCCCGTCGGTATGCACTTCGACCGCCTTCATGCCGTGGCGGCCCCTTGCGGCACCAGCAGGCGGCGCGGGCGTACCGGCGTCATCGGCAGGCTGCGCCGGTCCGCACGCACCAGGTAGGCCGCGCGCAAACCCACGCCACGCTGGCGGCGCGCATCGACCTCGGGCTCCCAGCGCGGACCCAGCCCTTCGGAGACGACATCGGGCTCAAGCCCCGCCCTGCGCAGCATCCGGCGGCAGGACAGCGGCTCGACCGCGCGCAGCCCCTGCCCGCGCCAGCGCCAGCGGTAGGGCGAAAGCGGGTTGAGCCCGAACAGCAGCACGCGCCCTCCGGGCACCAGCAGGCGCACGACTTCATCCAGCAGTGCGCCGCCGCGCGCATCGGACACCACCACGTGCTGCAGTACCACGGTGCCGCAGGTCTCGCTGGGCAGTGGCAGCGGCAGCCCGCAGGTCACGTCGCCGGCGAACCGGCTGCCGCGCGAGTACAGGGCCAGGCCGCGACCATCGGCAAGGCGGGGCTGCGGCAACGGCGCCAGCCACAGCCAAGGCTGCGCCGGTCGCTCCGCAAGGGCGTCTTCGATCACATCGTGTTCGCTGGCGAGCAGCGCTGCGCCCTCGCTGGATGCGAACCAGGCCTGGACTGCGTCGGGTTGACCGGGGCGGGAACGGAGGGGCATGGTCGCCATTCTAGACGCCCTGCCTCGCCACGTCCCTGCCCATGCAACCGGTTGCGCTCCCGGCATTCGCCGACAACTACATCTGGATGCTGCCGGCCGGCGACGGCCGCGGCACGCTGCTGGTCGATCCGGGAGACGCCGCACCGGTGCTGGCCGCCGCCGCGGCCGGTGGCTGGCGCCCCGACGCCGTGTTGCTCACGCACCACCACGACGACCATATCGGCGGCGTCGGCGCGCTTGTTGCGCGCTGGCCGGACCTTGAGGTGCTCGCGCCCGCCGACCGCCGGATCCCGGTCGCCACCCGGCGGGTCGGCGGCGGCGCAAGGGTCGAAGCTGCCGGCTACGCCTTCGACGTGATCGCCGTACCGGGCCATACCGTGAGCCACATCGCATTCCACGGCCACGGCCTCTTGTTTTGTGGCGACACGCTGTTCAGTCTCGGCTGCGGTCGCATGTTCGAAGATACGCCGGCGCGGATGCTGGCCTCCCTGGAGCGGCTGGCGGCCCTGCCCGGAGACACCCTGGTGTGCTGCGGGCACGAGTACACGCAGTCGAATGCCGCCTTTGCGCGCGTGGTCGACCCTGACAATCCGGCGCTCGCCCGCCGCAGCGAAGAGGTGACCGCCATGCGCGAAAACTCCCTGCCCACGCTTCCATCCACGCTGGCCGATGAGCGCGCCTGCAATCCGTTCCTGCGCGTGGACGCGCCCGGCGTGCGCGCGTCGGTGGCCGCATGGTCCGGCACCGACAGCCTGTCGCGCGTCGACACGTTCGCCGCAATGCGGCGCTGGAAGGACGGGTTCCGCGCATGACGGTCGGCGCAGGCGCGACGCTGGCGCTGCTGCTGGCATTCGCTGCGGGGCCGGCGCATGCCGCCGGGGGAAGCAACGAGATCGCGCCACCAGCCGGGGACATGCTCGCGGCTGAGCCCGCCTCGCCGGCACTCGCGCCCGCCGGGCAGGACCGGATGGCGAATGGCGCAGGCATCTACCAGCGCTTCGTCGATGGCCTGGCGCAGCCCGGCTGCGACGACGCCAGCCCGCGCTGGCGCGCGCACTTCGCGCACGTGCCCGGGCAGCTGGCATCTGCCGAAGACGAGGTCCTGCCGCTGTTCGGCTACGTGGTCGACGCATTGCGCAGCGCGCACCTGCCCACCGAATACGCGCTGATCCCGTTCGTCGAAAGCGGCTACCGCCCCGGCACACGCAGCAGCAGCGGCCCAGCCGGCCTGTGGCAATTCATCGCGGTCACTGCGCGCAACCACGGCATCCCGATCCGCGGCGGCTACGACGGCCGCCTCTCACCGGTCGACGCCACCCGCGCGGCGGTCCGCTACCTCAAGACCCTGCACGGCATGTTCGCCGGCGACTGGCGACTGGCAGTGATGGCCTTCAACGCCGGCGAATACCGCGTGCTCGGCGCGCTGCGGCGCCATGACCAGCGCGCCGCCGCCGCCGAACCCCAGGCCCTGGACAGTCTCTCCGGAATCACCCGTGCATACGTGCGCAAGCTGCACGCGCTGTCGTGCCTGATGGTCGAAGCAGGTGCCGACCAGGCGTGGCGTGAATCCCTGGAGCGGCCGGTGCCGCGGCTGGTCGCGATCGACCTGGCGGGCGAGCCCGGGGGACTGGACGGCTACGCGCGGCGCAACGGCCTGGACGCCGCCCGTCTCCGTCGCCTCAATCCGGCGCAGGCGGGTGCACGGCCCGCCGGCCGCCAGATCCTCGTGCCCGCGACCGGCGCCGCGACGACCCCGGCGGCGGCGCCCATGGCAAACTAGCCAGCTCCCGTCCATCGAGTCGAACACCACCATGGGATTCCTGCAAGGCAAGCGCGCGTTGATCACCGGCATCGCCAGCCAGCGCTCCATCGCCAACGGCATCGCCGAGGCGATGCACCGCGAAGGCGCGGAACTGGCTTTCACCTATCAGAACGAAAAGCTCAAGTCGCGGGTCGAGGACGTAGCCTCGCGCCTGGGCGGCGGGCCCGTGTTCCCGCTCGACGTCAGCGACGACGCGCAGATCGAGGCCCTGTTCGCCGACCTTGGCAAGCACTGGGACGACGGTTTCGACATCCTCATCCACGCCATCGCCTTCGCCCCGCGCGAAGCGATCGCCGGCCAGTTCCTGGATGGCCTGACCCGCGACGCCTTTTCGGTGGCGCAGGACATCTCCGCCTATTCGCTGGCGGCGCTGGCCAAGGGCGCGCGCCCTCTGATGAAGGGCCGCAACGGCGCGGTGCTGACGCTGAGCTACCTGGGCGCCGTGCGCACCCTGCCCAGCTATAACGTGATGGGCGTGGCCAAGGCCAGCCTGGAAGCCACGATGCGCTACCTGGCCTACAACCTCGGGCCCGAAGGCACGCGCGTCAACGCGATCTCGGCCGGCCCCATCAAGACCCTGGCGGCGGCGGGCATTGGTGGCTTCCGCAAGATCCTCGGCCACGTCGAGTCACATGCGCCGCTGCGGCGCACGGTGAGCATCGATGATGTCGGCAACGTGGCGGCGTTCCTGTGTTCGGACCTGGCCGCCGGCATCACCGGCGAAGTGACCTATGTCGACGCCGGCTACAACATCGTCAGCATGACCGGCCTGGAAGAGCCCGCGACGGACGCCAGCTGAGCGATCCGCCAGCGCGACGGCAAGGCCGGACGCAAGGCGCAATGGAAAAAGCCCGGCATTGCCGGGCTTTTTCGTGGACGGGCGATGGCGGGACTCCGTGGCAGCGGCTACAGCCGCGATGCCAGCGCCCCGATCGCGGCCATGGCCTCTACCCGACGATCATCCAGGTGCTCCCTAGAGGCGCGCCTCGACCGTGGTCACCCGCACCCCTTCGCGCAGGGCACGCAGCAGCGCCATGGCGTCTTCATCGCCAGCCAGGCGCGTGAGCTGGGTCGCGATCATCGCGCGCTCCTCGGCATTGGCGGCTGATCCGGCATCGCCGGGCACGACCTTGTTGACCGCATAGACCACGATGCTGCCATCGTCCTGCAGCACCCGCCCAGCGGACACCCCGCCTTCGACCGGCTGCGGAGCGGCAAAGATGGCCTTGTTGGCCTCGGCCGACGGCATCGGCATGCCGCGACGCATGTCCGGCAGCGCCAGATGCTGCCAGCCCTTGGCCTCGGCGACTTCGGCCAGCGCCTTGCCTGCCGTGACTTCGGCCACTGCGGCATCGGCCTGGGCAAGCACGGCCAGGCGCGCGCGATCGGCGCGGATGGCCGCCACCACCTGGTCCCGAACCTCGGCCAGCGCACGCTCGCGCTCGGGCTCGTGCCCGGTCACCCGGATCAGCACGCTGTGGTTGGTGCCGAGTTCGATCGGATCGCTGACGGTGCCGTCCTGGACCAGGGCTTCGGAGAATGCAGCCCGCTGCACGGCCGGATCGGCGGCGATGCCTTCGCCGCCGCCGCGGACGAACGGCCCGGCCTTGAGCACCGGCAGGCCGGCCTCCCGCGCGGCCGGGGCCAGCGAGCTCGGGTTGCGATAGATCTGGTCCACCAGACGGCCGATCAGGTCGTTGAACGCACGCTCCCGGTCGGAGATGGCCTGCGCCGCGGCGAGCTCGACACGCGCGACCTCGAACGGCACTTCCTTGCCTTCACGCACCTCGCGCACCAGCAGCACGTGCCAGCCGAAGTCGGTCAGCACCGGCTCGGTGGCGACGCCCGGCGCGGCCGCATGCACGGCATTGTCGAAACTCTCGCCCATGATTCCACGCTCGAGCCAGCCGAGGTCGCCGCCTGCGCCCTTCGAGCCCTCGTCATCGGACTCCGCGCGCGCGATGGCGGCGAAGTCGGCGCCTTCGGTCCGCGCCTTGGCGGCGATATCGTTCGCCTCCGCCTGGGCGGCGTCGCGCGCCGCAGCGTCGGCGCCCTCGGGCACGCGCACCAGGATGTGCGACACAAGGCGCTGTTCGGGCTCGACGAAGCGCCCCTTCTCGAGTTCGTAGCGCGACCGCAGCGTGGCCTCGTCGGCCGGCTCGGGCTCGGGCACGGTGTCGGCGATGATCTCGACGTATTCGATCGAGACTTCTTCCGGCGCACGGTACTCGTCGCGGTGGCCGTCATACCAGGCCTGGATGTCGGTGGCGCCGATCGCACCGGTGTCCGGCGCAGGTGCCGGAATCACGGCCATGGCGACATCGCGCTGTTGGCCGAGCAGCTGCATCGTGCGCTCGACCTGCCCCGGGCTCGCGAAAGCCGTGCTGGCGACTCCACCAGGCAGCAGCACCATCTGCAGGCGCTCCCGGATCTCTTCCTGATGCTGGCGCGGCGTCTGCGCGGGCACGCGCGCCTGCAGCAGCATCTGGTAGCGCTGCGGATCGAAGCGGCCTTCCACCTGGAACTCGGGCATCGTCGACACGACTTCGGCGACGCGGGCATTGCCGACCGCGACCCCTGCGTTTTGCGCTGCCAGCGCCAGCACGGTGCGGTCGACCAGCTGGTCGAGGACGCGCAGCTTGTTGTCCATCTGCTCGAAGGCGCGCGCATCGTAGGCTTCGCCCCCGGTGGCGCGCGCCTGCTGGCGCGCGGCCTCGAATTCGTTGCGGAACTCGTCCGGCGAAACCTCGCGCGACACCCAGAACGCCTTGCGCACGGGCCAGATATCCGGCGCCGAACGCCACCAGGACGGCGGTGCCTCGACCTTCGCCGCGTAATTCGCGGAGTTCTGGAACAGGTATTGCTCCATGCCGAAGAACGCGAACGGGATCGCGAGCAGCATCACGATCACGAGAGCGATCCAGCCGGAGGTTTTTTCTCGAAGTGCTTGCAGCATGTCGGGGGGTCGCGCGTTGGACGTAGCCGCGCAGTTTAGCGCATGGCTTGCCGCAGCGGCTCCGCGGGGCCGGACGACCTTGAAGCGCCGGCAACTGCAGGTCCCGCGTCGTCGGAAAAAAGAAAGGCGCCCTTGCGGGCGCCTTCCTGGTGTGACTGGCGGAGTGGACGGGACTCGAACCCGCGACCTCCGGCGTGACAGGCCAGCATTCTAACCAACTGAACTACCACTCCGCGTTGTCGAACCTGTTGCGAACGTCAGACCCTGGTGGGTGCTGAGGGGATCGAACCCCCGACCCTCTCCGTGTAAAGGAGACGCTCTACCGCTGAGCTAAGCACCCAAGCGGGTCGCTTAGTTTACAGCATCCTTCAGCGCCTTGCCAGCCTTGAAGACCGGATTTTTCGACGCGGCGATCGCGATCTCTTCGCCCGTGCGCGGATTGCGGCCGGTACGGGCGGCGCGATCCTTGACCTGGAAGGTGCCAAAGCCGATCAGGGCAACGGTGTCACCCTGCTTCAGGGCCTCGCCCACCGAGGACAGCACGGCGTCGACAGCACGCGCGGCATCGGCCTTGGACAGGTTGGCCTCGTCGGCAACGGCCTGGACCAGATCGTTCTTGTTCATTTATTCGGTGCTCCTGCGCGACCAAGGGTCGCTCGAATTGGTGACGGGCCTGCGGGCGGCCTGGCCGCCGCGGCTCCGGAATCGCTGGCGGCTACAAGTCGCGCAGCGAGCGGGAATTTATACCAGTGCGCTTGGTGCCGCGCAACAAAAAGGCGGCGCGGTCAGTGCTTGACATCAGCCCTGGGCGACGATTTGCGCGACGCACGCGCCACCGGCTCGACCGGCGCGGGGGGCGGCAACGCAGGCAGCGGCCGCTCAAGCGCAAGGTCAAGCACTTCATCGATCCACTTCACCGGCACGATCTTCATGCCCTGGGTGACGTTCTTCGGGATGTCGGCGAGATCCTTGCGGTTCTCTTCCGGGATGATCACCGTGGTGATGCCGCCCCGCAGCGCCGCCAGCAGCTTTTCCTTGAGCCCGCCGATGGCCGTGACCTTGCCACGCAGGGTGATCTCGCCGGTCATCGCCACGTCGGCGCGCACCGGGATCCGGGTCAGGGTCGACACCAGCGAGGTCGCCATCGCGATGCCCGCGCTCGGGCCGTCCTTGGGCGTGGCGCCATCGGGCACGTGCACGTGGATGTCACGCTTCTGCAGGAAGTCGGGCTCAAGGCCGAACCGCTCGGCGCGCGCGCGCACCACCGACAGCGCCGCCGACGCCGACTCCTTCATCACGTCGCCAAGCTGGCCGGTGAGCGTGAGCTGCCCGCCCTTGCCGGGAACCAGGGTGGACTCGATCTGCAGCAGGTCACCGCCGACCTCGGTCCAGGCCAGGCCGGTGACCAGGCCGATCTCGTTGTCCTGCTCGGCGCGACCGAAGTCGTAGCGGCGCACGCCGAGGTACTTGTCGAGGTTCCTGGAGGCGACGCTGAGCGCGCGCGACTTCTTTTTCTGCGGCCCCGCCAGCGCGATCTCCTTCACCACCTTGCGGCAGATCTTTGCGATCTCGCGCTCCAGGTTGCGCACGCCGGACTCGCGCGTGTAGTAGCGCACGATGTCCTGTACCGCGCCCTCCGCGATCCTGATCTCGTCATCGCGCAGGCCATTGGCCTTGATCTGCTTTGGCAGCAGGTAACGCATGGCGATGTGGATCTTCTCCTCCTCGGTGTAGCCGGGAAGGCGGATCACCTCCATGCGGTCCAGCAGCGGACCGGGGATGTTGAGCGAGTTCGACGTCGCGACGAACATCACTTCCGACAGATCGAGGTCGACTTCAAGATAGTGGTCGTTGAAGGCGTTGTTCTGCTCGGGATCCAGCACTTCCAGCAGCGCCGAGGACGGGTCGCCGCGGAAGTCCATCGACATCTTGTCGATCTCGTCGAGCATGAACAGCGGGTTCTTGACGCCGGCCTTGTTGAGGTTCTGGACGATGCGTCCCGGCATCGAACCAACGTAGGTGCGGCGATGGCCGCGGATCTCGGCCTCGTCGCGCACGCCGCCGAGCGACATGCGCACGAACTTGCGGTTGGTGGCCTTCGCGATCGACTGGCCAAGCGAGGTCTTGCCCACGCCCGGCGGGCCGACCAGGCACAGGATCGCGCCCTTCATCTGCTTCACGCGGGTCTGCACCGCGAGGTATTCGAGGATGCGTTCCTTGACCTTCTCAAGCCCGTAATGGTCCGCGTCAAGCACGTCCTGCGCAGCATTGAGGTCCTTGCGCACCTTGCTGCGCTTCTTCCACGGCACGCCGAGCAGCCATTCCAGGTAGTTGCGCACCACCGCGGCTTCCGCAGCCATCGGCGACATCTGCTTGAGCTTGTTGAGCTCGGACTTCGCCTTGGTTTCCACGGGCTTGGGCATGCCGGCAGCGGCGATCTTCCGCGCCAGTTCCTCCAGGTCGTTGGGCGCGTCGTCCATGTCGCCCAGCTCTTTCTGGATCGCCTTCATCTGTTCGTTGAGGTAGTACTCGCGCTGCGACTTCTCCATCTGGCCCTTCACCCGGCCGCGGATGCGCTTCTCCATCTGCTGCACGTCGATCTCGCCGTCGACCAGGCCGACCAGCATCTCAAGCCGCTCAGCGGTGCCGAAGGTTTCAAGCAGGCGCTGCTTCTCGCCCAGGCGCACGCCCAGGTGCGCAGCGACGGTGTCGGCCAGGCGCGAGGGCTCGTCGATGCCCGCAAGCGTCTGCAGCAGCTCCGGCGGCAGCTTGCGGTTTGTCTTGACGTATTGCTCGAACAGCCCCATCAGCGAGCGTGCGATGGCTTCGACCTCGCGCGGTTCGCGGTCCTCGACGGGGTCCACCGCGGTGCCGGTGCCGACCAGCGCGCCATCGACCTCGCGCACGGCGTCGACCGAGGCGCGCTGGACACCCTCGACCAGCACCTTGATGGTGCCATCAGGCAGCTTCAGCAGCTGCAGCACCTGCGCCAGCGTGCCAACCGGGTGCAGGTCGTCGGCGCCCGGATCGTCGGTTTCGGCGGATGTCTGCGCGACCAGCAGCACCTGCTTGTCGCCCTCCATCGCCACGTCAAGCGCGCGAATGGACTTGTCGCGGCCCACGAACAACGGGATGACCATGTGCGGGAACACCACCACGTCGCGCAGCGGCAGGACCGGCAGGTCAAAAGTGGTGGGCTGGGTGCTCATCTGGACTCCTGGAATACGGGCGGCCGGGCGCCGCATGGTTCTGGTTATGGGGTCCGGCGGAAGTGGATGCAAGCGCTGCGAGCCGGTCCGCGCTGAACGCCCCGACGCATGGCGCGGTACCCGTTCATGGACAGCAGGCAGTGGCGGACAGGCGGCCGCAAGCCGCGGCCAAGCGACGCTCCCGGGGAGCGGTCGTGACGCGAGCCGCGATTGCATGGAAACAACCACGGCCGCGAGATCGGCGGGCGTGCAACTGTGGGGAGCGGCCACGGCCGCGATGCCGGCGGGCGGGATTCGCGGCCATGGCCGCCCCCACAAAAGCCTGGACTCGACAAAGGCGGACGCCAGCCCCGGCTGCCGCCCCGGGGCGGCCTCACCCGGAGGCCGCGTTCAGTCGCCCGAGGCGGCCTTCGCCGGCGGGGCGGCTGGGGTTTCGTAGATCAGGTAGGGCTCGGACTTGTGCTCGATCACCGACTCGTCCACCACCACCTTGCTCACGTTTTCCTGCGACGGCAGGTCGTACATCGTGTCCAGCAGCACCGATTCGACGATGGTGCGCAGGCCACGCGCGCCCGTCTTGCGCTTCAGCGCCTTGCGGGCGATGGCGGCCAGCGCGTCGGGGCGGAACTCCAGTTCGACGCCTTCCATCTCGAACAGCTTGCGGAACTGCTTGGTGATGGCGTTCTTCGGCTCCGACAGGATCTTGACCAGCGCCGCCTCGTCCAGCTCCTCGAGCGTGGCGACCACCGGCAGGCGGCCGACGAACTCGGGGATCAGGCCGAACTTGATCAGGTCCTCGGGCTCGACCGCGGCCAGCACCTTGCCGAATTCGACCTTGCGCTCGGAGCTCTTGAGCTTGGCGCCGAAGCCGATGCCGCTGGCGTCGGTGCTGCGCTGCTGGATGACCTTGTCCAGGCCTGCGAACGCGCCGCCGACGATGAACAGGATGTTGCGGGTGTCGACCTGCAGGAACTCCTGCTGCGGATGCTTGCGCCCGCCCTGCGGCGGCACGCTGGCGACCGTGCCCTCGATGAGCTTCAGCAGCGCCTGCTGCACGCCCTCGCCCGACACGTCGCGGGTGATCGACGGGTTCTCGCTCTTGCGCGAGATCTTGTCGATCTCGTCGATGTAGACGATGCCCTGCTGTGCCTTCTCGACGTCGTAGTCGCACTTCTGCAGCAGCTTCTGGATGATGTTCTCGACGTCCTCGCCGACATAGCCGGCCTCGGTCAGCGTCGTGGCATCGGCCATCGTGAACGGCACGTTGAGCATCCGCGCCAGCGTTTCCGCCAGCAGCGTCTTGCCCGAGCCGGTCGGGCCGACCAGCAGGATGTTGGACTTGGCGAGCTCGACCTCGTCGTTCTTCTGCCGGCTCTCGATGCGCTTGTAATGGTTGTACACCGCCACCGCGAGCGTCTTCTTCGCCCGCTGCTGCCCGATCACGTACTGGTCCAGTACCTCGAGGATCTCCTTCGGCTTGGGCAGCGAACTGCGCGCGCTCTGGGCCTTCTCCTCGAGTTCCTCGCGGATGATGTCGTTGCACAGCTCGACGCATTCGTCGCAGATGAACACGCTCGGGCCCGCGATCAGCTTGCGGACCTCATGCTGGCTCTTCCCGCAGAACGAGCAGTAGAGGATCTTGCTGCTGTCGCCGGAACGGCCCTGTCTGTCTTCGGTCATGCGTTCGCCAATCGGTGTTTCGGGGGGGTCGGGGTCGAGAATAGCACCCGGGCCCCGGGCCGCAAGCGCGGCGGGGTCCAGGCTGCGATGGCCGGGGCCATGGCGTGGGTCAGTGGCAGGCCTGCCTGCTCAGGCTGGCTGGATGGAGTCTTCGGGTCGCCGTTCGAGTACTTCGTCCACAAGGCCGTACTCGCGCGCGGCCACGGCACTCTTGAAGTTGTCGCGTTCAGTGTCGTGGGCGACGGTCTCGATCGACTGGCCGGTGTGGCGGGCCAGGATCTCGTTCAGGTTCTTCTTCATCGAGAGGATTTCGCGGGCGTGGATCTCGATGTCGGTCGCCTGGCCCTGGAAGCCGCCCAGGGGCTGGTGGATCATCACCCGCGAGTTCGGCAGCGCGTAGCGCTTGCCGGCCGCGCCCGCGGCCAGCAGCAGCGCGCCCATGCTGGCCGCCTGGCCGACGCAGATGGTGCTGACGTCGGGCTTGATGAACTGCATGGTGTCGTAGATCGCCATGCCCGCCGTGACGATGCCGCCCGGCGAGTTGATGTACAGGTTGATGTCCTTCTCGGGGTTTTCGGCCTCGAGGAACAGCATCTGCGCCACGATCACGTTGGCAACGTGGTCGTCGATGCCGCCGACCAGGAAGATCACCCGCTCCTTCAGCAGGCGCGAATAGATGTCGTACGCGCGCTCGCCGCGGCTGGTCTGTTCGACCACCATCGGCACGAGGTTGAGGGCCTTGGTCTGGATGTTCATTTGATTCCCGTGTCGGTCGGACGCGCTCACGCCTGCGGCGCGATCGCTTCCTGGAAGGTCAGCTGGGTGTCGGTGTGCTCGGCGCGCTCGGCGATCCAGTCGATCACCTGCTCCTCCATCACCCGGTTCTGCAGCCCACTCATAAGCTGGGGATCGTTGCGGTACAAGTCAATGACCTGCTGCGGCTCCTCGTAGGTCGAGGCGATCAGGCGCAGGCTTTCGTCCAGGCGCTTGCGGTCCAGGATCAGCTGGTGCTTGCGGGCGACCTCGCCGACCAGCAGACCGACCAGGACACGCTTGCGCGCGGGCTCCATGAAATTCTCGTGGGCATTGGCCGGCGGCTCGGAGGGGCGGCCCTCGCGGCGGGCCTGCTCGGCCACCTGGGCAACCAGCGCACGCGCCTCCCGCTCGATCAGGTTCGGCGGCAGCTCGACGTCGGCATAGGCGGCCACCAGCTGCTCCCCGACCGCGCGGCGCAGGCGGTTCATCAGCGCGTGCTTGAGTTCGCGCTCGAGGTTGGTGCGGATGTCCACGCGGAACTGGTCCATCTCGCCGCTCTTGACGCCGAAGCTGCGGATGAACGCCGCGTCGGCCTCCGGGAGCACTTCCTCGGACACCTGCTCGGCGCGCAGGTGCACCTTCGCCGACTTGCCGGCCAGCTGCGGCACGCGCCAGCCTTCCGGGAAGGTCACCTCGACCTCCTTCTCGTCACCGGTGGACATGCCCACCAGCGCCGCTTCGATATCGGCGAACATCGCGCCGGAACCGATCACCGACACGCCGCGCTCGGTGCCCTCGGCAGGCATGCGCTCGCCGTCGACCTCGGACCAGGTCTCGACGTCGACCGCATCGCCCTGCTTCGCGGCGCGGGTCACGGCGGTCCAGCTGCGACGCTGCTGGCGCAGGTTCCCGATCATGCGGTCGATGTCTTCCTCGGTGACCTCGGCCACCGCGCGGTCGACCTTGAGGCCGGAGACGTCGATCTCGCCGAAGTCCGGCACCACTTCGAAGGTGGCGACGTACGACAGGTCGTTGGCATCGTCTTCGCGTTCGATGCTGGGCTGGCCGGCAATGCGCAGTTCGTTCTCGCGCAGTGCGTTGTCGAAGCCCTCGCGCAGCAGGCCGTCCAGGACCTCGCTGCGGACCTGCGCGCCGAAGCGCTGCTCGATCACCTTCGCCGGCACCTTGCCGGGGCGGAAGCCCTTGATACGCGTCGTACGTGCGATTTCGCGCAGGCGGCCGCCCATCTGGTCCTGCAGGCGCTCGGCCGGCAGGCTGAAGGTCATCTTGCGTCCGAGGTTGCCGACGGTCTCGACTGAAACTTGCATACCCACTCCTGCCACCGCGGCCAGGGCCGCGGGCGTTGATAGTCTGGTTTGGCCGAACCGCGGGCTGGCCCGGATCCGGCGACGGAACGGGACATTTTGGCGGAATCCGGCCGCTGCCGCCAGCACCACGCGTTGACACCGTCCGGAGGCCTCCCGACAATGCCCCGGACCAGCCGCGGCGGCACCGGCTGTCCGCATTCGTCGGGGTATAGCGCAGTCTGGTAGCGCGCCTGCTTTGGGAGCAGGATGTCGGGGGTTCGAATCCCTCTACCCCGACCATTCTTCTGCGCCCGTAGCTCAACCGGATAGAGCACCGGCCTTCTAAGCCGGGGGTTGCAGGTTCGAGTCCTGCCGGGCGCGCCAGATCTCCAGATGCCTGCAACCCGTCGCACTTCACTTCCGACCGCGCTACAATGCGCGGCCCGTCGGTTCGACGCGGGACCCAATGGTGGATGTAGCTCAGCTGGTTAGAGCACCGGATTGTGATTCCGGGGGTCGCGGGTTCAAATCCCGTCTTCCACCCCAGCTTTCGCCGATGACCTGCAGTGTTGATCTGCCGGCCATCGTTTTGCTAAGATTTCCCGCTCGGGGCCGTTAGCTCAGTTGGTAGAGCAGTTGACTCTTAATCAATAGGTCCAAGGTTCGAATCCTTGACGGCCCACCAAGACCCGAAGCGCCCGGCCCCGCCGGGCGTTTTTTTGTTTGCGGGGCGCTCCGGCGGATGGCCGGCCCAGCACGATGCGAAAGTGGCGGAATTGGTAGACGCCCTGGTTTTAGGTACCAGTGCCGCAAGGCGTGGGGGTTCGAGTCCCCCCTTTCGCACCACCCCGGGGCCGCGCAGGCTCCCGCCCAGCCGGCCCGTGTATCCTTCCGCGCAGGCAAACGCACACTGAACCCTTGGGGAAATCCATGCGCAGCGGCAACCCGGTCCTTTCCGACTCCACCTTCCTCGATCTTGGCAGCGGCACCGTCGTGACCCGCGATGGCGCCGGGACCATGACCATCAACGGCACGATCAACAAGACCGCGTTCCTGCTGTTCCTGACAGTGTTGACCGCGGCGTTCGCCTGGAGCCAGGCGTTCACGCCGGGCGGCGAGATCGCCCCGGGCTTCTCCGTGTACATGTGGGGCGGCCTGATCGGCGGCTTCATCCTGGCCATGGTCACGGTGTTCAAGAAGGAATGGGCGCCGGTGACCGCGCCGCTCTACGCGCTGGTCGAAGGCTTTTTCCTCGGCGCGATCTCCGCTCTGTACAGCCATATGTACGAAGGCATCGTGGTCCACGCCGTGATGCTGACCTTCGGCACCCTGTTCGCGATGCTGTTCGCTTATCGCGCGGGCTGGATCCAGGCCACCGAGAAGTTCAAGCTCGGCGTGGTCGCGGCCACCGGCGGCATCTTCCTGGTGTACCTGGCGACGATCGTGCTGGGCTTCTTCGGCGTCAACATCCCGATGATCCATGACAACGGCATCGTCGGCATCGGCTTCAGTCTGTTCGTGATCGTGATCGCGGCGCTGAACCTCGTGCTCGACTTCGATTTCATCCAGTCCGGCTCCGAGCAGGGCGCGCCGAAGTACATGGAGTGGTACGGCGCCTTCGGCCTGATGGTCACCCTGGTGTGGCTGTACATCGAGTTCCTGCGCCTGCTGTCCAAGCTGCAGTCCCGCTGACGGTTGCACCACGCAGCACGCATCAGGAGGGCGCCCCGCGGGGCGCCCTTCGCGTATGGGCTTCAAGGGGAACAGCAAGAGCCTTTGCCACGGATTCGCGCGGATAAGAGCGGATCTACGCAGATAGAGCGAAAACAGGGAAGAACGGGTGCTTCATGCCACACGGACCTGCTCCTCTCCTGCCTTATCCGCGTAGATCCGCGAAAAATCCGCGTAAATCCGTGGCAAAAAAGCTCTTGGCTTTTCCCGGCTAGGCAGCACCTGGCCCCGCCGCACCCGCCGCATCCGCCGCAAGCGCCGGTTCGCGCCGCGGCCGGGCCATGAAGCCGATCGCCACCAACGCCAGGATCCAGCAGTAGAAGACGCTGCCCGAGAGCGACAGCGGGGAGACCGAGGCCAGGCCGGCGGCAAGCAGGATCTGCGCGCCATAGGGCAACACGCCTTGCGGTACGCAGGCGAAGATGTCGAGCACGCTCGCCGCGCGCCGGGGGCTGATGCCGTGGCGGTGGGCGATGTCGCGGGCGACGTCGCCGCTGACCAGGATCGCGACGGTGTTGTTGGCGGTGAACACGTCCGCGGTCGCCGAGAGCGCGGCGATGCTGAACTCGCCCGTGCGCCGTCCCTGATGGCCGCGCGCGAAGCGGGCGATCGCACGCGCCAGCCAATCCAGGCCGCCAGCGGCCTTCATCAGCGCGCCAACGCCGCCGATCAGCAGCGACAGCAGCAGGATTTCCGTCATGCCCTCGAAGCCGGTCCAGATATCGCCGGCGTACTGCACCAGGTCGTAGTCCGGGCCCAGCGCCAGCCCGATCGCACCGGCCAGCGCGAGACCGATGCCCAGCACCAGGATCACGTCCAGACCGCTGAGCGCGAGGGCCAGCACCAGCACATAGGGCAGCACCAGCCAGGCCGACGCCGGCTGCTCGGTGGTCACCGGCGCCGGGTCGCCGAGGAAGGCGAGCAGCACCATCGTCGCCAGTGCCGCCGGCAGTGCGATCCTGAAATTTTCGCGGAACTTGTCGCGCATCTCCGCGCCCTGGCTGCGGGTGGCGGCGATGGTGGTATCCGAAATCACCGACAGGTTGTCGCCGAACATCGCGCCGCCGATCACCGCACCCACGACCAGCGCGCGATCCAGGCCCGACGCATCCGCCACGCCCAACGCGATCGGCACCACCGCCGCGATCGTGCCCATCGACGTGCCTATCGCCAGCGAGATCAGCGAGGCGACGACGAACAGTCCAGGCAGCAGCAGCGCTGCAGGCACCGCACCGACGCCCAGGGCAACCACCGCATCGACCGCGCCAATCGCCTGCGAGACATAGGCGAATGCGCCCGCCAACAGGAAAATCAGGCACATCGTCATGATGTTCGGGTCGCCCATGCCGCGCAGCAGCACCTCGCCCGCCTTCACCCCCCGGCGGTGGGCGAGCCACGCGGCGAGCGCGAGCGCCGGGAGGATCGCGACCGGCGCCCGCAGCTGGTAGAAGCCCATCGCTTCGCCCTGCAGGGTGAAATAGAGCCCGGATCCGAAGAACAGCGCCAGGAACAGCAGCAGCGGGGTCAGCGCCAGGGCGCTGGGGCGGGTATTCATCGCTTTATCCGCATGAAAGGATTTGCGATTGTGGGCCGCACGACCCGCACTGTCGAGGCGAGCGTCGGGACAGCGGTGTTCCAGAAACGAAACGGGCGCCGAAGCGCCCGTCTGCATTGCCATCCCGCCTGCCCCGCGGCAGGCCGCCGGCTCAGGCCGCGGCGCGGCCTGCGATCGCCCGGGCGAAGCCCATGGTGGTGCCGGAGCCACCCAGGTCGGGGGTGAGCGAGTCCTTGGCTTCCAGCGTGGCCACGATCGCCGCGCGCAGTTTGCCGGCCTGCTCGACCATGCCGAGGTGCTCGAGCATCTGCACCGCGCCCAACAGCAGGGCGCAGGGGTTGGCGACGCCCTTGCCGGCGATGTCCGGCGCCGAGCCGTGCACGGCCTCGAAGATCGCCGCGTCCTTGCCGATGTTGGCGCCCGGGATCAGGCCCAGGCCACCGATCAGGCCGGCGCAGAGGTCGGAGATGATGTCGCCGAACAGGTTGGTGGTCACGATGATGTCGAACTGCTCCGGGCGCATCACCAGCTGCATGCAGGTGTTGTCCACGATCATCTCGTTGCACTCGATGTCCGGGTATTCCTTGGCCACTTCGCGCGCGGCGTTGAGGAAGATTCCCGAGGTCGACTTCAGGATGTTGGCCTTGTGCACCACCGTGACCTTCTTGCGGCCGACGCGGCGCGCAAGGTCGAATGCGTAGCGCACGATGCGCTCGGAGCCCTTGCGGGTGTTGCGGGTGACCGACACCGCCCAGCTGCCGTCGGGCGCGGTTTCCTGGCCTTCGGCGCTGTAGGCACCCTCGGTGTTCTCGCGCACGGTGATGATGTCCACGCCCTCGGTGTAGCGCGAGCGGGTGTTCGGGAACGAGGTCGCCGGACGCACGTTCGCGTACAGGTCGAAGTGGCGGCGCAGCTGGACGTTGATCGACGAAAAACCGTCGCCGACCGGCGTGGTCAGGGGGCTCTTGAGCGCGACCCGGTTGCGGCTGATCGAGTCCAGCGTGGCCTGCGGAAGCAGTTCGCCGTGTTTCTCGAGCGCCATCAGGCCGGCGTCGGCTTCTTCATACGCAAGGTCGAGGCCCATGGCGTCGAGCACGTGCAGGGTGGCGTCCATGATCTCCGGGCCGATGCCATCGCCGCGGATGACCGTGATTGTCTGGGTCATTGTTTGGGGTCCATACAGGGGGGACGCCGGGCGCATGCGCAGGCGTCGGGGAAGCGAAATGCAGCCCCCGATTATGCCGCAAGCGGTCCGGCACTGCGCGCAGCCGCCCCTGAACGCAGTGATGAATGCGTGGCGGCCCGTGGGCCAGCCGCCTTGCGCCCTACGCGTCCTTGCCCGTCACCAGGGGCTCGAAGCCCCCTGCCCGGTGCAGCGCCATCATGTCGTCGTAGCCACCGACGTGGGCGTCGCCGACGAAAATCTGCGGCACCGAGGTGCGCCCGGCAAGCGACACCATGCGCTCGCGCTCGGCGGGGTCGGTGTCGATCCGCACTTCGGTCCACTCAAGGCCCTTGCTGCGCAGGAAGTTCTTGGCGGCGACGCAGTAGGCGCAAACCGCGCTGGTGTAGAGGGTGATCTCGGGGGAAGTGTTTTCGTTCAAGGGATTCTCCGGAAACTTGTGGCGCCAGACGCGGTCAATGGTGCGGTGGGCGCGGACGCGGATATCGCGCGGGCCGCTTCCGCACGGGTCGGCTGCATTTTCGCCGATCTTGCACGGCGCGTCGTGCACGCGCCGCAACGGACCGGATCGAGGGCCCGGATTAACGAGGTGTTCACGCCTGCCGTCCGCGTCGCCCCCATCCTGTCAGCCCGCCCTCCCCCTCTACGACCTGGCCTCAGCCCATCCGATCCCGCATGCGCCTGCTTCCCGCCACCATCGCCTTCGCTCTCGCAGTGGCCGCCTCCGCGGCACCTGCGCAGCAGCGGCTGCCCGATATCGGATCGTCGGCGGACACCATGCTCGGACCCGCACAGCAGCGCGAGTACGGGCAGATGCTGTTGGCGCAGCTGCGCCACTACGACTACATCCTCGATGACCCGTTGATCGATTCGTGGCTGCGCCACATGGGCAACCGGCTGGCCGAGGCCAGCGACCAGCCCGAGCAGCCGTTCACTTTCTTCATGATCAAGGACCGTTCGGTCAATGCGTTCGCCACCCTGGGCGGGTACATCGGTACCAACGCGGGCCTGGTGCTGATCGCCGAAAGCGAGGACGAAGTCGCCGGTGTGCTCGCCCACGAAGTCGCGCACGTGACCCAGGCCCACGTCCTGCGCGGGGCCGAGCGCGCCCAGCGCGACAGCATTCCGATCCTGCTGGCGATGCTGGGCGCCATGGCCGTGGCTTCGCAGACCAGCAGCGACTCGGCGGGAAACGCCGCGGTCGCGGCGGTTGCCGGCGCCCAGGGCCTGCTGCTCCAGCGCCGGATCGACTACACGCGCGCCAACGAATCCGAGGCCGACCGCGTGGGCATGCGCACGCTTGCCCGCAGCGGCTACGACACGACTGCTATGGCAAGGATGTTCGAACACATGCAGGCGCTGTCACGCACGAACCAGGGAGGCGAGCGCGAGCGCATGCCGGACTACCTGCGCACCCACCCCGTCACCACCGTCCGGATCAGCGAGGCCCGGCAGTTGGCCGAGCAGCATGCCGACCGGAACAAGGGCAGCTTTTCAACCGTCGGGCTTGCCGGCAACAACCCCCTGCTGCCGCCGCTGTTGCGCCCGGGCGCTCCCGGCGCCGCCAGCGGCAAACAGTTCGGTTGGGCTCGTGAGCGCCTGCGTGCGCTGAGCGCGGAGACTCCGGCACGCGCCATCTCCGAGTACGCCCGGCTTTCGCGCAGCGGCGAGCTCACCGACCCCCAGCGCTACGGATTGGCCGTGGCGCAGCTGCTTGCGGGCCAAGGGGCCGAGGCCGCACGCGGCTTCGAAGCGTTGCTGGCCTCGAACCCCGGCGACACCTGGCTGCTGCTTGGCCTGGCACGGGCCGAGTCGCGCCAGGGCCTGCACGCCGCAGCCGATGCCCGCTACGAAGACCTGGTGCGGCGCATGCCGCGCAACCGCGCCGTGGTGCTGGGCTATGCCGAAACCCTGGTCGAACGCAACAATGCCGAATCCGGGCGTCGTGCCCAGGACATCCTGCGCCCGCTGATGGCCGCGTCCGGCGAAGATCCGGTGTTCCACCACATCTTTGCCCGCGCCAGCGACAGCGCCGGCGACCCGATTCGCGCCGGCGAGGCCTGGGCGGAAAACGCCTTCCTCAACGGCCGCGCCGAGCAGGCCCTGCTCCAGCTCAATACCCTGCGCAAGCGCGACGACCTCGACTATTACGCCCGCGCCCGGATCGATGCGCGGATCGCCGCGATCACCCCGACCGTGCTTGAACTCCGCCGCCAGGGCATCCGCGACCCCGACCTGCACCGGCGGTGAGACCGCGCCGCCGCGCGGCGCTGTCACCAAACAGTCACCAAACCGTCGTCTAATGGCCGCCATGGCCAAAAGTGAGCGGTAGCAGCGTGCAGAAGCGCATCCTGATCGTCGACGATGAACCCGCCATCCGCGACATGGTGGCTTTCGCCGTGCGCAAGGGCGACTACGAACCGGTCCATGCGGCCGATGCCCGCCAGGCCCAGGAGGCGATCGCCGACCGCGTGCCCGACCTGATCCTGCTGGACTGGATGCTGCCAGGCACCAGCGGCATCGAGCTGGCCCGCCGCTGGCGCCGCGAATCGCTGACCCGCGAGATCCCGATCATCATGCTCACCGCCCGCGGCGAGGAAAACGACCGCGTCGGCGGCCTCGAGGCCGGCGTCGACGACTACGTGGTCAAGCCCTTCTCGTCGCGCGAGCTCCTGGCTCGCATCCGCGCGGTCATGCGCCGCTCCCGGGAGGACGACGAGGACGGCAGCGTGAACGTCGGCGGCCTGCGCATCGACGGCGCCGCGCACCGGGTGTTCGCGGGCGAGGAGCCGGTATCGATCGGACCCACCGAGTACCGCCTGCTGCACTTCTTCATGACCCATCCCGACCGGGTGTATTCGCGCTCGCAGCTGCTGGACCACGTCTGGGGCGGCAGCGTCTACGTCGAGGAACGCACGGTCGACGTGCACATCCGCCGCCTGCGCAAGACCCTGGAGCCCTTCACGCTCGACGGCATGGTGCAGACGGTGCGGGGCGCGGGTTACCGATTCTCCGCCTCGGTCTAGACTGGCGGCATGCCGCCGACCCTCAAGACTTCGTGGCAGCGGACCCTGGCAACGCTGGCAGGGGTCCTGGTTGCCGCCCTGATCATCGGCCTGGCCGTGGGCCAGCCCTGGCCCGCCGTGGCGTTGGCCGCGCTGGCGCTGCTGGCCGCGCACCTGCTGCGCCTGCACCGGATCATGGGCCACCTGGACGCACGCATGCGCCTGCCGCCACCCAGCGCGCGCGGTGGCGCCTGGTCGGCCGTTGAGCGCCTGCTGCATCGCGCCCGCCAGGAGGTCCGGACCCGCGAGCGCCGGCTGGTGGAGATGATGCGCGCCTATCGCGCGGTCGCCACCGCCCTGCCCGATGCGCTCGTGGTCGTCGACCGCAACACCCAGCGGGTGATCTGGTGCAACGCCGCCTCCGGCAGGCTGCTTGGCCTCGGCTACCCGCAGGACCGCGGCGCCAGCCTCTGCGAACGGCTGCAGCCGCTGCCGATCGCGCACTGGCTGAGCGCCGGCCGCCACGCCGAGCCGATCGTCGACGCCGCGTCGCCCGCGGATCCGGCGATCCGCATCAGCCTGCGCCTGATCCCCTACTCCGACGCGCTGTGGCTGCTGGTGGCCCGCGACGTCGGCAAGCTGATGCGCCTGGAGAAGATGCGCCGCGACTTCGTGGCCAACGTCTCCCACGAGCTGCGCACGCCGCTGACGGTGATCCACGGCTACCTGGACATGCTCGACCCGGCCGAGGCCGCCGAAACCGCCGAGTGGGAGCCGATCATCAGCGAGATGCGGCGCCAGTCGCAGCGCATGACCCAGCTGGTGGAGGACCTGCTGATGCTGTCCAGGCTGGAGGCGCAGGAGGCGATCGAAGACGATGAAGTCGCGATGGCGCCGATGCTTGCCACCCTGCGCCGCGAGGCCGAAGCGATAAGCCAGGGCCGCCACCAGGTCAACGTCGACGACCTGGCCGGGGTCGACCTCCTCGGCTCCACGCGCGAACTGCACAGCGCGTTCTCCAACCTCGTCGCCAACGCGGTGCGCTACACGCCCAGCGGCGGCACGGTATCCGTGCGCCTGCAGCCGGCCGCGCACGGTGGCGTCTCGCTGGTGGTGGAGGACAGCGGCTACGGCATCCCCGAAGCGCACCTGTCTCGCCTGACCGAGCGCTTCTACCGGGTTTCCAGCAGCCGCACCCGCGAAACCGGCGGCACCGGCCTGGGCCTGGCGATCGTCAAGCACGTACTGCAGCTCCACCAGGCGCGGCTGGACATCAGCAGCGAAGTCGGGCGCGGCAGCACGTTCTCCTGCCATTTCGGCGCCGAGCGCATCCTGGCGCGAACGCAGGACCATGATGAAGAGCCACATGACCAGACCCACACCAGCCAACCCGCCTGACGCCGGCGCAGCCCGCACCCTCGCCGCGCGCGCGCAGGC
Organism: Luteimonas sp. A501; assembly: GCF_054052085.1. Next base: position 94,790 of record NZ_JBSVRI010000002.1, on the reverse strand, counting down.
CGCCACGGCGAAGGCGAGAGCCGCGACCGACCCGGCCGCGGACTCGCTCCGCGACCCCGCGCTGTACCTCAACCGCGAGCTGTCCCAGCTCGACTTCAACTTCCGCGTACTCGCACAGGCGCAGGACGCGACCATGCCGCTGCTCGAGCGGCTGCGCTTCCTTTGCATCTCCTGCACCAACCTCGACGAGTTCTTCGAGATCCGCGCGGCCACCGTGCGCCACGCGCAGGATTTCGACGTGCCGCTGCCGGCTGACGGGCTGTCGCCCGGCACCGTGCTGCGCAGGATCCACGAGCGCACCGCTGAACTGGTGGCCGCGCAGTACGCCTGCTGGAACGACGTGCTGCGCCCCGCGCTCGCCGATGCCGGGGTGCGAGTGCTCGCTCGCGAAACCTGGAACACGCGCCAGCGCCGCTGGCTGCGCGCGTATTTCCGCGAAGAGATCCTGCCCATCCTGTCGCCGCTGGGCCTGGACCCGTCGCACCCGTTCCCGAAGATCCTCAACAAATCGCTCAACCTGGTGGTGGTGCTCAAGGGCAAGGACGCGTTCGGCCGCAGCGGGCACTTGGCCATCGTCCGCGCCCCACGTTCGCTGGCGCGGATCATCCGCCTGCCGCCGCGCGTGTCCGGCGGTGACCATGATTTCGTGTTCCTCTCGGCGATGCTGTCGGAATTCGTCGAAGACCTGTTCCCGGGCATGAAGGTCCAGGGCGCGTACCAGTTCCGGGTCACCCGCAACTCCGAACTGATCCTCGACGAGGACGAGGTCGAGAACCTGGCGCTGGCGCTGCGCGACGAACTGCTCGGCCGCGGCTACCTGCGCGCGATGCGGCTGGAGATCGCCGCCGATTGCCCGGCACCGATCGTGCAGGACCTGCTGCGGAACTTCGACCTGCCCGACAACGCCGTCTATCGCATCAACGGGCCGGTCAACCTCAACCGGGTGATCCACGTCTACAACGACGTCGACCGCCCCGAGCTCAAGTTCCCGCCCTTCCAGGCACGCCACCTGCCCGGCGGCGACGCGATGTTCGAACGCATCGCCGAAGGCGACATCCTGCTCCACCATCCCTTCGACGCCTTCAGCCCGGTGCTCGAGCTGCTCAAGCAGGCGGCAGCCGATCCGGGTGTGCTGGCGATCAAGCAGACGCTGTACCGCACCGGGCGCGACTCGCCGATCGTCGAGCACCTGGTGCAGGCCGCGCGCAACGGCAAGGACGTGACCGTGGTGGTCGAGCTGCGTGCGCGCTTCGACGAAGAAGCCAACCTCGGCCTTGCCGACCGCCTGCAGGATGCCGGCGTGCAGGTGGTCTACGGCGTGGTCGGCTACAAGACCCATGCCAAGATGCTGCTGGTGGTGCGGCGCGAGGGCCGCCGCCTGCGCCGCTATGTGCACATGGGCACCGGCAACTACCACAGCGGAACCGCGCGGGCGTACACCGACATCGGCCTGATGACCGCCGATGCCGACATCGGCAGCGACGTGCATCAGATCTTCCAGCAGATCTCCGGGCTGGCGCCGGCGATCCACCTCAAGCGCCTGCTGCAATCGCCGTTCACCCTGCACGCAGCGGTGCTGGCATCGATCAGGCGCGAGGCCCGGTTCGCCGCCGCCGGCCGCCCGGCGCGGATCGTCGCCAAGATGAACGCGCTCAACGAGCCGCAGGTGGTGCGTGCCCTGTACGCCGCCTCGCAGGCGGGGGTGCAGATCGACCTGATCGTGCGCGGCGCCTGCACCCTTCGCCCCGGCGTGCCCGGCGTCTCCGACAACATCCGCGTGCGCTCCATCGTCGGCCGCTTCCTTGAACACAGCCGGGTGTACTGGTTCGGCAACGATGGCGCGCCGGAAACCTGGTGCGCCAGCGCCGACTGGCTGGAGCGCAACCTGCTGCGCAGGGTCGAGACCTGCTTCCCGATCCTGGACCCGGCGGTCGCCGCGCGCGTTCGCCACGAGACGCTCGAAACCTATCTTGCCGACAACACCAACGCCTGGGAGCTGCAGCCGGACGGCAGCTATCGCGAACTCGCGCCGGCCGAGGGCGAAGCCGCGCATTCCGCGCAGGCGGCGCTGCTTGCGGACATCTGCGGATGAGCCCGTTGGCGGCGCCTCCGGCTTCGCAGAGCCAGCCGCTGGTCGACGGCGACATGCTCGCCGCGATCGACCTCGGCTCCAACAGCTACCACATGGTCGTGGCCCGCTACACGCTGGGCCAGCTGCGCATCGTCGACCGCCTGCGCGAGACCGTGCGCATGGCCGAGGGCCTGGACGCCCGCGGCGGCCTGGTCACGGAGGTGCGCCAGCGCGCACTGCAGTGCCTGGCGCGCTTCGGCCAGCGCATCCGCCACATCCCGCCGCATCGCGTGCGCGCGGTCGCCACCAACAGCGTGCGCAAGCTGGCCGCGCCGCAGGCCTTCCTGATGCCTGCGGAGACCGCGCTCGGCCATGCCATCGAGATCGTGGCGGGACGCGAGGAAGCGCGCCTGGTCTACCTGGGGGTCGCGCACGCGCAGCCGCCGAAGGCCGGACACCGCAGGCTGGTGATCGACATCGGCGGCGGCTCGACCGAATGCATCATCGGCCGCGGCTTCGAGACCCTGGAGCGCGAGAGCATGCAGCTGGGCGCGGTGGCCAGCACGATGCGCTATTTCAGCAGCGGCCGGCTGTCACAGAAGAAGTGGCGCGACGCGCTGATCGAAGCCTCCGTGGAATTCCAGCAGTTCGCGGCGACCTATCGCAGCCTTGGCTGGCAGGAGGCCATCGGCGCCTCGGGCACCAACAAGGCCATCGGTGAGATCTGCGCTGCGATGAAGCTCACCAAGGGCGCGGTCACCGCCGCGGCGCTGCCCGTGGTCCGGGACGAACTGCTGCGCGCGGGCCATATCGACGACATCAAGCTGCCGGGCCTGTCCGCCGAACGCCGTCCGATCATCGCCGGCGGGCTGCTGGTGCTCGAAGCGGCCTTCGGCAGCCTGGACCTGGAGCGGATGGCGGTAAGCAAGGCCGCACTGCGCGAAGGCGTGCTGTACGACATGCTCGGCCGTGCCGGCGACCAGGACCCGCGCGATGCTTCGGTCGATGCGCTGGTCCAGCGCTATGGCATGGACCGCGCGCAGGCGCTCCGGGTCGAGGCCACCGCGGGCATGCTGTTCGACCAGGTCGCGGCCGCGTGGGCACTCACGCCCGACGACCGGGTCATGCTGTCCTGGGCGGCCCAGCTGCACGAACTGGGACTGACGATCGCGCACAGCCATTACCAGGTGCACGGCGCCTACATCCTGGCGCAGTCCGACATCGCCGGCTTCTCGCGCCAGGAGCAGCAGTTCCTCGCCGCCCTGGTGCGCGCGCACCGGCGCAAGGTGCCGAAGACCGTGTTCGAAGCCCTGCCCGACCGCCTGCTGCCTTCTGCGCGCAGGCTGTCGGCCCTGCTGCGGCTGGCGGTGCTGCTGCACCGCGGCCATGAGAGTCCCGACATCCCGGGGCTGGACGCCGTGGCCCGCGACGACGCGCTGCAACTTCAGCTGCCGGCGCGCTACCTCGAAGAGCGACCCTTGCTGCAGGCCGACCTTGCGGGCGAGCCTGCGGAAACCGCTGCCCTGGGCATCGCGCTGCGCTTCAGCCAGCGCGCACCCGCCGGGCGATAACGACCTGTCCGCTCAGCCCTTCGCGCGCTCCGAATAGATGCGCACTTCGGTCTTGCCGTCGGGCTTGGGCACGAACACCATCCGCGTCTGCGACAGTACGTTGCCGCCTGCGGCCGTGATGTAGAACAGGCCCCAGTCCTGGGCGTCGCCCATCTTGTCGAAGCTGCCGACGATGCGGCAGCTCGACTGCTTGCAGGCGATGTCGACGTTGCCGGGGCGCAGGCCGGTGCCGGCCATGGTTTCACCGGAGATGGTCTCGACCAGGAGGTTCTCGGTGCTCGGGCCGCTGACCGGATCGGGCACGTCGCGGGCGAAGCTGGCCTCGAGCTCCTTGAGCTGCTGGTCGCGCGCCGCGGCGATCTCTTCGGGCGTCTGCGGCTCCCCGGTGCCAATCCTGGCATCAAGGTCGCCACCGATGCCGCCGGCCGGCCCGGGCCGGATGCCCGCCGGTGCGCGTCGCGCAGGGGTTGGCGGCGTGTTTTCCAAGGCGTCCAGGCGTTCGGTCAGCTGGGCCAGCGTCGCGTCCGCGTCCGCCTTGTCCGGGCGGTCCCAGACCAGGCTCGCCACCAGCGCGACCACCGCGATGGCGGCGATGGTCCATGGCAGGCGCTCTTTGAAACCGTTCCGGGTGTGATCGGCACTCATCTCTGTTGCAGCTCCGTGATGTCTTCGACTCACTGTAAACGCTAAACAGCGGCAGTTCCCGACAGGCAGCAGGACCATCCGCCACCGTATCGAGCGATGCTATGCTCGGAACAATCGTTCAGGAGGCAGCAATGGGCCGTCGAATCCTCGCGTTCACGTCGCTGGTCGTGCTGCTTGCGACCGCCTGTTCCAGCGGTCCGGTGCGCCGCATTTCAGAGCCCGCGGCAAGCATCCAGCAGCTGACCGTGCAGGCCGACGGCAGCTGGTCGATCAACCTGCGCCTGCAGAATTACAGCAGCATCCCGATGCGCTTCGACTCGGTGGACCTGGAGGTCACCGTCGGCGGCCAGGACGCCGGCGCGCTGCAGCACGCACCGGCGCTCGAGATCGGCCCCGAGTCGGCGGACGTAGTCGCGGTCGCGATGGTGCCGGCCTCCAGCGCGCGCATGGTGCTGGCCGACGCGCTCGCCGCGGGCCGCGGCGTCGACTACGGGCTCGAAGGCAGCATCCAGGCCGCACCGGCGGACAAGGGGTCCGCCCGCGACTACAAGGTGACGCGCAAGAGCGCGCTCAGCCCCGCACCGGGGCTGCCGGGCGTATTGCGCTGAATCCCGCCACCCCATTCCAACCAATCGCAAGGACACGTCCCCGGACATGAGCCAGTACACCGCCCCGCTCGACGACATCCGCTTCGTCCTCAACGAGGTGCTCGACGCACCGACGCAGTTCGCCCGCCTCGGCCACGCCGATGCCACGCCCGACGTCATCGATGCGGTCCTCGAGGAAGCCGCGCGCTTCAGCGGCAGCGTGCTCGCGCCGCTCAACGCGATCGGCGACCAGCAAGGCTGCCACCATGACCCGGCCACCGGCGACGTCATCACGCCGGACGGCTTCAAGGCCGCCTATGCGCAGTACGTCGAAGGCGGTTGGCCGGGGCTGACCGCGACGCCGGAATACGGCGGCCAGGGCCTGCCGCACCTGGTGGGCACGCTGGTGAGCGAGATGATCAACTCCGCCAACCTTGCCTGGGGCAACTTCCCCCTGCTTTCGCACGGCGCGGTCGAAGCGCTGCGCCAGCACGGCGAGGACTGGCAGCGCGAGGTCTTCCTGAAGCCGCTGCTCGAAGGCAGCTGGACCGGCACCATGTGCCTGACCGAGCCGCACTGCGGCACCGACCTGGGCCTGCTGCGCACCCGCGCCGAGCCCGTCGACGACGGTGCGTATTCCATCACCGGCACCAAGATCTTCATCACCGCCGGCGAGCACGACTTCACCGACAACATCATCCACCTGGTGCTGGCCAAGCTGCCGGATGCGCCGCCGGGGGCGAAGGGCATCTCGCTGTTCGTCGCGCCCAAGTTCAAGGTCGCCCGCGACGGCACCATCGGCGAGCGCAACGCGGTGCGCTGCGGTTCGATCGAACACAAGATGGGCATCAAGGGCTCGGCCACCTGCGTGATGAACTTCGACGGCGCCCAGGCCTACCTCGTCGGCGAGAAGCACGGCGGGCTCAAGGCGATGTTCACCATGATGAACTCCGCGCGCCTGGGCGTCGGCCTGCAGGGGCTCGGGCTGTCGGAGCGCGCCTACCAGAACGCACTGCGCTACTCGCGCGAGCGCCTGCAGTCGCGCGCGCTGACCGGCCCCAAGTTCCCCGACAAGCCGGCCGATCCCATCATCGTGCACCCGGACGTGCGGCGCATGCTGCTGTCGGTCAAGGCGCTGACCGAAGGCAGCCGCATGCTGGCGATGCACGCCGGCAGCCTGCTGGACGAAGCCGCGCACGCCAGCGACCCGGCCGCGCGCGAACGCGCCGAGACCCTGGTCGGCTTCCTGACCCCGATCTCCAAGGCCTGCCAGACCGAATGGGGCATCGAGAACACCTACAACGCGCTGCAGTGCTTCGGCGGCCACGGCTACATCGCCGAGCACGGCATGGAGCAGCTGGCGCGCGACGCCCGCATCACCACGCTTTACGAGGGCACGACCGGCATCCAGGCGATGGACCTGATCGGGCGCAAGACGGCCTCCTCCGGGGGCGCGGGCCTGAAGCTGTTCCTGGCCGAGGTGGAGGCGTTCTGCGCGGCCAACGACGGCGACGGCGAACTCGCCGACGACATCGCCACCCTGCGCGCCAGGTGCGCGGAATGGGGCGAGCTGACCACCGGCGTGCTGGGCCGTGCGGCCGGCAACCCCGACGAGCTCGGGGCGGCCGCCTGGGACTACCTGTTCTATTCCGGCTACGTGGTCCTGGCGTACTGGTGGCTGCGCGCGGCCGTGGCGGCACGCGGTTCATCGCGGCCGGCGGCGTTCAAGGAGGCGAAGCGCGAGACGGCCCGCTTCTACTTCGCCAGGATCCTGCCGCGCACGCTGGCCCACGCCGCCGCGATCCGGGCCGGCGCCGGGTCGCTGATGGCGCTGGAGGCCGATCACTTCGGCGCCTGAGCCCGCCCCTACACAAGCCGCCGTGGGGAGCGTATAAACTGCTGTTCCCATGGAACCCGGCAGAGCGCGACTTCGCCTTGTCAGCGGCATGGAACCCCCGGCACCACCGGCGATCCCGCAGTCCGTGGGCATGGGGGTCCCGGCCCTGGGTCGCGTGCGCCTGCTGGCCCTGGATGCCCACGGCCGCGCGCTTGACTGGATGAGCTGGCAGGAAGCCACCTGCCTGTACGTGCGCGGGGCAGTTGCCTGGACCCTTGGCGAACCCTGCCTTGCGGTCCGCGGCGGCATCAGCCGCGCCACCGGGGCGCGCAGCCTGGTCGAACTGCATCCCATCGTGGCCGCCCGCGGCCATGCCAGCGCGCGGGCGCTGGACCCGACCCCCGCGCTCACCAACAACGCACTCTTCGCCCGCGACCAGCACCTGTGCATGTACTGCGGCCACGCGTTCCCGCGCCAGAAGCTCACCCGCGACCACGTGCAGCCGGTGTCGCGCGGCGGCGTGGACACCTGGGAAAACGTGGTCGCCGCCTGCTTCGCCTGCAATTCGCGCAAGGGCGGCCGCAATCCGGCGCAGGCGTCGATGCCGCTGCTCGCGATCCCGTACCGGCCAAGCTGGATCGAGCACCTGATCCTGTCCAACCGCAACATCCTCGCCGACCAGATGGCCTTCCTCTCCAGCCAGTTGCCGAAGCGCCGGCGCCACTGAGGATCCCGGGCCGGTCACGCGCAGCACGTCGCAGGGCGAACGCGACCGACGTCACCGAACACAGGGGAAAGTGACGCACCGCAGCCGCAAGTGCCGTCCTGTGCGCGTTGACGGCCGTGACCCGCTCCGCAACACTTCGGTCAATTCAACGTCAGGAATGCTGCGCGATGTCGCTGACCCTCGGCCTGACCGGGATGGACCCCGCCACCGAAGCCGCACTCAAGGCCGCCTTCATCGAGGCGAACACGCACCTGGGCGAGCGCTGGTCGCTGGTCCCGGACGCCGATGCCGGGCACATCGTCGTGGACATGGACAGCATGTACGGGCCGATGAGCTGGCTGCGCCTGCACGCCGCCGGCCGCAAGGTGATCGGCCTGACCTCCGCACCGCGCACCCAGACCGACTACCGGCTCGGCCGTCCCTTCGATACCGCGCAGCTGGTGGAGCTGCTGGCGGATGTCGCGCGGGGGATGGGCATCGAGCTGCAGCAGGCGGGGGACAGCGCCGCGATGACCCCGCCGGCTCCCGCCCCCGCAGTGCCGCCGGAGACTGGACCCCCGGCTGCGGCTCCGGCAGTGGCACCCGCACCCCTCGTCTCCAGCTTGCTGCGCGCAGCAGCCGAAGCCGAACCCGAGCCGGCGCCCGTGGCCGAGGCCGCCCCGGCTGCTGCAGCCGTTCCGCCGGGCGCTGCAGCCGTTCCGCCGGTTTCGGCACCCACGAACGAACCGGCGGCCACCCCGCCTCTTTCCGTCGAAGGCTCATTGGCCACGTGGCTGCAGCCCGGCGCCCTCACGGGCAAGCTGCGCTATCGCCAGGACGGGCAACCCGGCCTGTTGATCGATGCGTCGAACGACAGCTGGTTTGGCCCGGCGCAGCTCAAGCCACTGGCTGCCTGCTTCGAGCGCGGCATCGAGGCTTCGGACTTCGAGCCCATGGGCGCGGAGGAATGGGCGCGTGAGACGGCGTCAGCCGGCGCCCCCCAGCCACTCTCGCGACTGCGCTGGTTCGACGGCCTGCTTGCCGGTGGCGGCGCGCTGCTGCCGGGCCTCGACCCGATGGGCCTGTTCCAGCTCAACAAATGGCCGCAGACCGAACGCGAATACCCGCGCCACTTCCGCATCGCCACCCAGATGATGAAGGGGCCGGCCACCGTGGCCGAGCTCGCCGCCGCCAGCGGCGTTCCGGCAGCCGATGTCGCCGACTTCGTCAACGCCAACCTGGCCACCGGCTTTGCCGAGCCGGTGCGCGACGAGCCCGTGCACGCGGAAGAGCCGGCAAAGCCGCGCGGCGGGCTGTTCGGCCGCCTCCGCAACCGCTGAACGGGGCCTGCGGGTGGACGCCGGCCCCTCAATGCGCCGCAGTACGCCACGGCGTCCTACAATGCGGGGATGATCGACTCCACTCGCCATCCGCGCCTTGCGCGCATCGACAGCCCGGCCCGCCTGCGCGAGTTCGACGAAGCGGAACTGCCCGCCATCGCCGACGAGCTGCGCGCCTACCTCATTGAATCCGTCGGCAAGAGCGGCGGCCATTTCGGCGCCGGCCTGGGCGTGGTGGAGCTGACCACCGCCCTGCACTACCTCTACGACACCCCGCGCGACCGCATCGTCTGGGACGTCGGCCACCAGGCCTATCCGCACAAGATCCTGACCGGCCGCCGCGACAGCATCCACACCGTCAAGCAGAAGGACGGCGTCGCGCCGTTCCCCAAGCGCGAGGAAAGCGAGTACGACACCTTCGGCGTCGGCCACTCCTCCACCAGCATCTCGGCCGCGCTTGGCATGGCCATCGCCGCCGCCCGCGCCGGCGACGAGCGCAAGGTGGTCGCGGTGATCGGCGACGGCGCGATGACCGCGGGCATGGCCTTCGAGGCCCTCAACCACGCCGGCGGCATGGAGCCCGAGCCCGACATCCTGGTGGTGCTCAACGACAACCGCATGTCGATCAGCGAGAACGTCGGCGGCCTGACCAAGATGCTTGGCCGCGCCACCGGCAGCCACACGCTCAACGCCCTGCGCGAGGGCGGGAAGAAGCTGCTGGGCGACAAGAACAAGTCGCCGGCGCGCTTCGTGCGCCGCTGGGAAGAACACTGGAAGGGCATGTTCGTGCCGTCCACGCTGTTCGAGGAAATGGGCTTCCACTACACCGGCCCCATCGATGGCAACGACATCAAGGCCCTGGCCTCGGCGCTGAAGCTGCTCAGGACCCTCAAGGGACCGCAACTGCTGCACGTCATCACCACCAAGGGCAAGGGCTACGAGCGCGCCGAAGGCGACCAGATCGGCTACCACGCGGTGTCGCCCTTCGATCCCGACCAGGGCCTGGTGGCCAAGCCCGGCGCGGTGAAGAAGCCGACCTACACCGACATCTTCGGCGACTGGCTTTGCGACATGGCTGCGGCGGATCCCAAGCTCATGGCCATCACCCCGGCGATGCGCGAAGGCTCCGGCCTCGTGCGCTACAGCCGGGAGTACCCCGAGCGCTACTTCGACGTCGCGATCGCCGAGCAGCACGCGGTCACGCTTGCCGCCGGCATGGCCTGCGAAGGCGCCAAGCCCGTGGTCGCGATCTACTCCACCTTCCTGCAGCGCGGCTACGACCAGCTGGTGCACGACGTGGCCCTGCAGGAGTTGGACGTGCTGTTCGCGATCGATCGCGGCGGCGTGGTCGGTCCCGACGGCGCCACCCACGCCGGCAACCTCGACCTCAGCTACCTGCGCTGCGTGCCCAACATGGTGGTCATGGCGCCCGCAGACGAAGACGAGTGCCGGAAGATGCTGTCCACCGGCTTCCGCTTCGACGGTCCAGCCGCGGTGCGATACCCGCGCGGCAGCGGCCCCGGCATCGCGATCGGTCCGGGGCTCGAGACGCTGCCCATCGGCAAGGCGCAGCTGCGCCGCGAGGGTGCGCTCATCGCGCTGCTCGCCTTCGGCGCCACGGTACCCGCGGCCGAGGCCGTGGGCGCCGAGCTCGGCCTCACGGTGGTCAACATGCGCTTCGTGAAGCCGCTGGACCGCGAGCTGCTGCTGGAGCTGGCGCGCACGCACGAAGGCTTCGTGACCATCGAGGACAACGTGGTGATGGGCGGCGCCGGCTCGGGCGTGTCCGAACTCCTCGCCGCGGAGGCCGTGCTCCTGCCCGTGCTGCACCTTGGACTGCCGGATGCGTTCCAGCACCACGCCAGCCGCGAGGACCTGCTGGCCGAGGCCGGCATCGACGCCGCGGGGATCCGCGCATCGGTGCTGGCTCGCTGGCCGCAGGCAGGCCGGACCGAGGCGCCGGGACCGCGCAGCGCGGCCGGCTGAAGGCCGGCCGCAAGGCCTATACTCCGGGCATCCGGCGCGTCTGCGCGGGGCGGCCGACCGGTGGGGAGGGCCAGTGAAGACAGGACCACTGAGCGGAGAGGCCGCCCACGCGAGCGTGTTCAGTTCGCCGCGCGCGCGCGCGGCGCTGCCCCGGCGCGTCTACCGCTATCGCATACTCGGCATGGGGTTCGGCGCCCTGGCGATGGCGATGGTGCTGTGGGAGCTCCAGGCCGGACCGCTGCGCTGGACCCTGTGCGCGCTCACCGGCTTGGCCTGGCCGCACATCGCCTACCTGCTGGCCAGGCGCAGTGCCGACCCCTTCGCGGCCGAGCAGCGCAACCTGCTGGTCGACTCCGCGATCGCCGCGTTCTGGGTGCCGCTGATGCACTTCAACCTGCTGCCCAGCGTGCTGCTGGTCGCGCTGTCCGCGGCGGACAAGGTCAACTCCGACGTGCCGGGCATCTTCCGGCGCACGCTTCCCGTGTCCTTGGCCGCGCTGCTGCTTGGCGGCCTGGCGACCGGCTTCGCCTTCCAGCCCGCCTCCAGCACCGCCGTGATCCTGGCCTGCCTGCCGATGCTGCTGATCCACACCGGCATGGTGAGCCTCGGCCGCCAGCAACTGGTGCGCAAGGTGCTGCAGAAGAACCGGGAGCTCGACCTGCTCGGCCGCGTCGACCGGGTCACCGGGCTGGCGCTGCGCGGGCATTGGGAGCGCGACGCCGCGGCGGCGTTGCATGACGTCCACGCCCATGCCCGGCCCGCGGCCCTGCTGTTGATCGACGTGGACGGATTCAAGCGCGTCAATGACGACAGCGGCCACGTCGCGGGCGATGCCCTGCTGCGCGCGGCCGGCGCCGCGCTGCGCACGCTGCTGCGCCCGGGGGATATCGCCGGCCGCTATGGCGGCGACGAGTTCGCGGTGGTCTGCCCCGCCACCGGACTGGACGAGGCCGCCCGGCTGGCCGAAGCCTACCGGGCCGCGGTCGAACGCATCGCACTGGCCGAAGCGCCGGGCGATGTGTACTCGGTGAGCATCGGCATCGCGCAGGCACGCGCCAACCATGCGCGCATCGAGCACTGGATCGGCGCCGCCGATGCGGCGCTGTACGCGGCCAAGCGCGGCGGCCGCAACCGCCTGGTGCTGGCCCCCGGCGAGGCCGAGGGCGCGAACGGCTGAAGCTCGCCCGGGGCGCTACGGTGCTTCGATGGCGTAGCCGCGCGCCGCGAGCTTCTCCAGCATGCCGTCGGCCCCCAGCAGATGGTGCATCGGCAGCATGGCGAAGCTCGAGCCGTGCTCGGCCAGCGCCCGGTCCACGTTCTCCAGCCAGGCCTCGCCGGCGCGGCGCGGCATGTCGTCGATGCCCAGCCTCCGAGCCAGTGCGCTGCCGGTCAGTGCGTCCTGGCAGCTTGTGTAGTGGTTCTCGTAGGGCAGCGCACGCAGCCCTTCGATGTCGCCCAGCGCCCAGGCATTGGCACGCGCGCGCATGTTGTCGAGGTCGGTCTCGATCCGGTCCATGGTGCCGGCGAAGCACTCGCGGTCGGCCAGGTCGCTCTCGCCGAGCTCCTTGAGCACGGCCTTCGGATCCTCCACCGTCAGCCGCACCGTGGTCGCGACCAGCGGGACATCGCCGGCCTTGCGCGCCTTGCGCACCACCGGACCGACCACGCCGCTCATCCGCAGTCCGGACTTGTCCAGCGCCGCCTCGTACAGCGCTTGCGCCGCCAGCAGCGGGCGTCGCTTCTCGACGCCACGGTCGCGGCCCATGTAGCGCGCCTTCAACACCTGCCAGCGCGCGTACAGCTGCGGCGACACGACCTCGCTCAGCGGCCGCTTGCCCGGGTTGTTGCGGGCGCGCAGCATCGCCGGCACCAGAGCCATGCCGCGGAAAAAGCCGAGGTCGGCGCCGACCGCGATCGACGGCGCGCCGATCACCACCTGCGACCCGGCGATGACGGCTTCGACACCGGCCGAGCTCCACTCCATGCGCCGCGGCAGCGGCGACACCGTGCCGAGGATATGCAGCACGTGGTCGCCGCTCCGGACCGTCCACATGCCCGGACCCGGCTGCGCGCCGGAGACGACCATGGTGTCGAGGTCGACGATGGCCCGCTCCGGGCCATCCACGGATTCCGGTGCGCCGGCCAGCGTGGCCGTGGACTCCGTTGCGTCCGGAGTATCCATCAGCTCCGCGCGCTGCGGCTGCGCCTGTGCACCCGCCGCAGCCATCGCGAGGAGCACCGCCAGGACGACCGGGATCCCTGTCTCTTTCGCGCGCATTCCACACCCTCCATGTTGGCGATGAAGCGATTGGAACATGGCGCGACCGGAAGGTTCCCGCGCCCGGAAAAGCACGAAGCCCGCACAAGGCGGGCTTCGTGTTCAAAATGGTCGGGGTAGCCGGATTCGAACCGACGACCACTTGTCCCCCAGACTAGCCCCCTGACACCCGCATGGTCTTGAATGCGAAGGGAAACACGCTGATTTCGGCCGCTTCAAAACCTTCAATTAAGCGCCTTCAAGATCAATCACTTACCGGGCCATAGGGTGGCAGGTAGCAGCGCTTCAATCCTCGCTTGGGGCGTACGCGGCGATGGCCAGCTGAGCGAACGAAGGCGGCAGCGCTTTCTGAGCCACGTTCGACTCGATATACCTCGCGAACTCGCCTGCCCCCACATAGTCCTCCCGGAGCCAACGACGAAACTCACCGGGAGCGGCTTCGGGATAGCACCACGGCTCCTGCGGATTCGATGCAGCCTGTGGAGAATAATCCGGATAGTTGTGCTCGAACTTGGCCCTTGGACCGATCGCCCCATCGAAGCCCTGCTTCTTCCAGTGTGCTGCCCATGCCTGGCCGACGCTGATGTCGGGCACGAAACCGGCGTCAATTTGGAGCCCGTTTTGTCCGAGGGTGACGACCACGTCCGCCATTTCTTTGAAGATGCCGAAGTAGCCAGCCGGTACAGCGTTATAGGTCAGCGAGACCCGATCATGAAGTTGCTTCCAGGCCTCCGGGACCTCAGATTTCGGGTCGTACCCCACCTGGGTGTAGATGAACGCCCTGAACGACGATCGTGCCAGCAGGCGATAGTTCGAAAGGGCCGCAGCGTTGGACTCCGATCCAGCTTCGAACGCGTAGTACTCCAGGATCGCCATGCAGACGACGTCCGGAAAAGCGAGGGTCTCCGTCCCCTTGTGCATGGCACGAAGTGCCAGCGTCCGAACATCGTAGTTCTGCGCCTGTAGCGCGTCGGCAATCTTCCGGCCGCGGGGGCTTGAATCGCTCGTCATCCCACCCGCTTGCCAAGCGTGAAAGGACCGAATGAGGGGTGCCGCACATCCGGGCCAACCCTCGCGCCGTGAGGTAGGCGGTTCCGTCCGGAAGGACGCCCATCTGGATGCCATCGATGTCCCGCTGGGCGATGGGCAGGAGAGGCAGCTGGGGGTGGTGCCCAATCACGTCTGTTCCGGCCATAACTAGCTGATTCTTTTCATATAATACGCGGTGCCGAGCACGACCGAGTGTACCTGCCATTCGTGACCCGTGTCGCGGCTTGAGATAACGGCAGCGGTCACCTTTACGGCCGCGGTGCGGAACGACCGGGAGGGCACTTGCGTTGCGAGCGAGACTGACTGTTAATCAGGGGGTCGTTGGTTCGAGTCCAACTTCGGGCGCCAGAGATATCAAGGGCTTGCGGAGCAATCCGCAGGCCCTTTTTACTGGCCACGTAACAGCCCACGTAACAACGCGACGATCGTCAGGGTGCCTTTTTCGGACCGGCATTCAGCTCGTCGGCCAGCCGCTGCATTTGCTCCGGCACGAACCCGGTCAGGGCCGCGCCAGGGTGTTCGGGCGGACAGTAATGATCGCCTGCCTCGTTGATTAGCACCCATCCGATCTTTTGGATGGTGCCGTCGGGCATCTCAAACTACTCAAGCTTCGGCGTCCACATCTCAGGCTGCGACCCTCACCTCAATCCCGAGCGCAACATCCGACTAGTCTGGCTATGGGGAAATGATAGTGCTAGGGGAATCATGAGAATGCTCTACCGGCTCGGGCTGCTCGGTGCAGTTGGGGCCGCGGCAATCGCGTACGTCAACTTCGCACCCGCAGATCCGACCTCTGTTCCGGGTAGCGGCCCTGTGCAGGGTGCCCGCCTATCTAGCGATCGCGCGCCTGCAGAACGTTCCGGCCGAGCCAGTGCGCGTGCACTGACTCGGGCCGACCCAGGACATGCAACCGAGCTGTCGCGACTCAATCTGGCAGATTCGATGGCAAATCTGGAGCAACGAGCGCAGGGCGACCCCGCATTCGCTTACGCTCTCGCAACTGCCCTCGCGACCTGTGACACCGCCCAGGTTGCAGATGAAACATTCACTGAAAACGCCGCGCAGCTAGTTCGACCCGATGATCTCGAGGCCGCCGCTGCCACTCATAACGAGCTCTTTAGACCTTGCCATGGATTGACCTCCAGCACCGCCGAGCAGCGCTTCGACCTGATCACCAGCGCTGCGGCGAGAGGCGTGATCGAAGCGCAAATCGATTACCGCGGTTTGGCGGCCGAGTTTCTCTCTACTGAGGCCGCGCTCAGCCGACCGGGCATCATGGACACGTATAAGGGGAACGTCGTCGCATTCGCTAGTGCGGCGGCGGCGAGCGGGGACCCCCCTGCGCTCTATAACGCATTCGAGGTGTTCGACAGTCCTCTTTTTGGCGCCCATGACCCGATCAAGGCGCATGCGTATCTCCTAGCGTACGGGACAGTGAAGGGAGGCTCGCCACAGTTTCAAGCACTTGTTCGCAGCCATGCGGGCAGTCTGGGCGCCAAGGATCTGGCCGCGGCCCAGGCATATGCCACTCAACTTGGGGCCAGCAGCGGGAAGAAGTAAATGAAAAGGAAGACGATCATTGCAGCCGCACTCTTGGTAGCCGCTGGTGCTGCTTTCGCCATCATCAACGTTGGCACTTACGAGGGTTGCTCGAGTTGTGACTTTGAAGGGTCTTTCGGCGGGCCTGAGGAACTGTTGTTTATCAAGACCGTTGTCGATCCGGACGTGGGCAGCTGGGTCGACGGCCAGAACCGGCCTAAGAACGTAAATCTGTGCAGCACCGGCCGCTGCTCGAATTATCGTTACATCCCTATGAGCGGCATGTTCCAACGTATCGGTTCACCGTGGGTGAAACCAGGTTCTAGCTGCGGTACTTCAATTTGCCTTCCGAAGTAAGACACGAAGTGAGCACCACCCAAGGTGGTGCTCACTTAATTAAGGATCACGTGGCTGAGTGGCCGCGAAGGTACGTAGGTCGGAGCCGATGAAGTTCGCCACCTGCTTCCCGCGGTAGACCAGCGCGGTCCGCTGCTTGTCGTACTGGTAGCGGCTCGCCCAGTGGAAGCCTACGGGGAGCATGCAGCGCATGGTAGCGAAGCGTGTTTCCGGTGCGTGAGACTGCCGCAGGCCGTTAACCTGACCCTCGCGTAGGCTGGGATACTCTCGATCCCCCCACCCTGCCCCGGCCACGCCATGTGCTACTCCGCCTTGGTCGAGACGAACTACCGGAAATACGTGCGCGAGTTCGGCGCGAAGATCTCGCTGGACGAATTCACCCAGCAGGCCATGGCCGATCCCGGCAAGGGCAAGCGCCCGAAGTGGCCCAAGGGCATGCGGGACGCCGCGGCGGCCGACCCGGCACCCGAGGCAGCTCCGTTGCGCGATGCCGTTCGGTTCTAGATTGCCAAGGACATCGCCGAGGCTGAACGCGAACTCGGGAAGCAGCGGCTCCGGGTGACCAAGGGCGAGCTGGCGCTGGCCGAGAAGCCGACCAAGAAGGCGGCCGACGACGTCCGCATCGGCAGCAACAAGGTTCGAGCAGCTTGAGGGGCGCCTGGCTGACCTGCGCCGCAAGGACCCGAAGCCGCGCGACAGCCGCATCTACCCCGGTTACTACGCGCCGGTGATGGTCTAGCAGGAAGGCGGGCCGGTGGTGCTGCCCATGCGGTACCAGTTTCGGCCTGCGGGCAAGCCGGAGTTCTACGACCGCAAATACCCCGGAACCTACAACGCCAGGCGCGACAACCTCGAGGGCTTCTGGAAGGGCCAGTTCGGCAAGACTCACGGGGTGATGCTGGCCAGCGCCTTCTACGAGCACGTCGAGCGGGATGGCAAAGACCAGGTGCTGGAGTTCCGGCCGCAGGATGGCAGCGAGGCTGCAGAACGCAATGGATCTGTCGCTGCTGACGCTGCTGCGGCGCGAGGACATCGCCGCTGCGCGGTTCTCGGACGTGCGCGACGGCGCGCTGTGGGTTGTGCCGCAGAAGACCGAGGGATCGAGCGCCGTGCGGCTCAAGATCGCCGTGTCAGACGCGCTGGCGGCGCTGGTGACCCGCTGCCGTGATTCGGTCCTCTCGCCGCACCGCCTGCCGGGCCGCGCGCGCCCGAAGGGCCAGCAGGCCGCCCATCGCGACCACCACACGCAGGTGATGCCCGAGCAGATCAGCCGGGCCTTCGCCGACGCGCGCACCGCCGCCGGCATCACCGGCGACAACCCGCCCACTTTCCACGAGATCCGCAGCCTGGGAGGCGCGCTGCTGATCACCGAAGCCGGGTGGCGAAGGAGCGGGTGCAGGCCCTGATGGGACACGCCGACGTGGCGATGACGACGGTCTATCTGGACGGTCACGACCTGCCGTGGACCGACGTCGCGCCGGGGCTGTCGCTCAACCGATAGGGTTGCCATAGGGTTGCAACGAAAAAGCGGCCGCCGAGGTCATCGACAAGCCGCTGATTCTTCAAGCAATTTTGGTCGGGGTAGCCGGATTCGAACCGACGACCACTTGTCCCCCAGACAAGTGCGCTACCAGGCTGCGCTATACCCCGGTCGGAGAATTATAGCCGCCGCGGCGCCACGATGGGAGCCGTCCGGCGTCGAAACTTCGGATGTGCTCAGCGCCGCAACAGAAGCAGCACGTCCTCCAGCTCCATCCGCACCTGGCGGATGATCTGGCTGCTGAGTGCGGACTCCTGCTTCGCATCGTCGCCCTCCAGCCGCAGGCGGGCGCCACCGATGGTGTAGCCCTGCTCGTACAGCAGGCCGCGGATCTGGCGCACCATCAGCACGTCGTGGCGCTGGTAGTAGCGGCGGTTGCCGCGGCGCTTGACCGGGCTGAGGCTGGGGAATTCGGTTTCCCAGTAGCGCAGCACGTGCGGCTTGACGTCGCAGAGCTCGCTGACTTCGCCGATGGTGAAGTAGCGCTTGGCCGGGATCGGCGGGAGTTCGCGGTTGCTGCCGGGATCAAGCATGGGTGCCTCCGGCGTAGGCCTCGACCCGCTCCTTGAGCTTCTGGCCGGGGCGGAAGGTGACCACGGTGCGCGCGGAGATCGGGATCTCCTCGCCGGTCTTGGGGTTGCGGCCAGGGCGCTGGTTCTTGCGGCGCAGGTCGAAGTTGCCAAAACCCGAAAGCTTGACCTGGCGGCCGCCCTGCAGGGCCTCGCGCAGCGCGGTGAAGAAGGCATCGACGAATTCCTTCGCCTCGCGCTTGTTCAAACCCACTTCTTCGTAGAGCCGCTCAGCCATTTCAGCCTTCGTCAACGCCATGCCAGCCCCCTGGTCAATTCCTGATCCTTGCGCCGTGCGCCGCAGCGACCGCATCGGTGACCGAAGCCACCGCCGCATCCACATCGCGGTCGGTCAGCGTGCGCGAATCATCCTGCAGAATCAAGCCCATGCCGACACTCTTGCATCCCGTTTCCACGCCCTTGCCGGCATAGACGTCGAACAGTCGCAGGCTACGCAGGAAGGGTCCGGCGGCGGCCACCGCCGTGGCCTCGAGTTCACCCCAGGCAACGGAGTCGGCAACGATGAATGCGAGATCGCGGCGCACCGAGGGGAACTTCGACAGCGCGCGCGCGCGCGGCAGGCCGCGTGCCAGCAGCACGGCGAGATCGAGTTCGAACGCCACCACCGGGTGGTCCAGATCCAGCGCCTGCTGCAGCCGCGGATGCAGTTCGGCGATCGATCCCACCACCACGCCTTCGCGCAGCACGTCGGCGGCGCGGCCGGGATGCGCCCAGGACGGCGTCGCGGGACGGAACTCAAGGCGCGTGCCGGACAGCGCCGCCAAGGCCTCCAGGTCGCCCTTCAGGTCGTGGAAGTCGACGCGGCGCGCGGGCACGCCCCACTGTTCGGCGGCAGCATTGCCGCTGGCCACCGCGGCAATGCGTGGCGTCTCCCGTGGTGCCTTGCCGGCCGCAGTCGCGGTGAACACCTTGCCCAGCTCGAACAGGCGCACGCGGTCCTGCTGGCGCGCGGCGTTGCGCGCCAGCGCGTCCACCAGCCCGGGCAGCAGCCGCGGCCGCATCACGCCGAGCTCGGCGCTCAGCGGGTTGGCCAGCCGGACCAGCGCCTCGTCGACCTGCCAGCGCTCCAGCAGAGCGGCATCGACGAAGGCGTAGTTGATGGCTTCCAGGTAGCCGCGGCCCGCCAGCACGCGGCGCAGGTCGTGCTCGGGCACGCGCCCTTCGGTCGGCGCCACCAGGCGGGTCGAGCCGCCGGGAAGCGTGGTGGGCACGGCGTCGTAGCCGTGGATGCGTGCGACCTCTTCGATCAGGTCCTCTTCGATGGCCAGGTCGAAGCGGCGGGTCGGCGCGGTGACCGTCCAGCCTTCGCCTCCGGCCTCGGCCTCGACGCCCAGGCCGAGGGCGCGCAGGATGCGCTCGACGTCGGCATCGGCGATGGCCACGCCGAGCACGCGCGACAGGCGGGCGCGGCGCAGCGTGATCGTGGTCGGGCGCGGCAGCGCATCGGCAATCACCGCCTCGCTGACGGGCCCGGGCACGCCACCGGCGATATCCAGGACCAGACGCGTCGCGCGTTCGATGGCGGTGCGCGGCAGCTCGGGATCAACGCCGCGCTCGAAGCGGTGCCCCGCTTCGGTGTGCAGGCCAAGGCGGCGGCCACGGCCGATGATCGCGGCCGGCGCGAAGTGCGCGGCCTCGAGGAACACCGTACGCGTGGCATCGGTGACACGGGTGTCGAAGCCGCCCATCACCCCGGCCAGGCCCACGGCGCGGTCGGCGTCGGTGATGACGAGGAAGCCGTCGTCGAGCGCGGCATCGCGGCCGTCGAGCAGGACCAGCGACTCACCGGCGCGCGCGCGGCGAACGCCGACGGGACCCCTCAGCAGGGCTCGGTCATAGGCGTGCATCGGCTGGCCCAGCTCCAGCATCACGTACTGGGTGATGTCGACCAGCAGCGATACCGGGCGGATGTCGCTGCGGCGCAGGCGCTCGGCCATCCACACCGGCGTGGCACGGGTGGCGTCGATGCCTTCGATGACGCGGCCGAGGTAGCGCGGCGCATCGCCACCGGCTTCCAGGCGCACTTCGACCGCAGCGTCGCCGGTTGCCGGCACCGGAGCGGCGTCGAGCTCCACGACCGTGCCGCCACAGGCCGCGGCCACGTCATAGGCGATGCCGCGCACGCTGAAGCAATCGGCGCGGTTGGGCGTGAGCTTGAGCTCGAGGCTGGCGTCGGGCAGGCCGAGGTGGTCCGCCAGCGGCGTGCCCACGGGCGCATCGTCCGCGAGTTCCAGCAGGCCGGAGGCATCGGCGTCGATGCCGAGCTCCTTCGCCGAACACAGCATGCCGTTGGACTCGACGCCGCGCAGCTTCGCGGCCTTGATCGTGAGTTCGCCGACGGTCGTTCCGATGGTCGCAAGCGGCGCCACCAGGCCCACGCGCGCATTGGGCGCGCCACACACGATCTGCAGCATGCCGGCAGCGCCCGCATCAACCTGGCAGACCTGCAGGCGGTCGGCCTCGGGATGCTTCCCGGCCGACACGATGCGCGCAACCACGACGCCGTCCAGCGCCTCGCCCAGCGGCGTGACTTCTTCGACCTCCAGGCCGATCGCGGTCAAGGTCGCGGCCAGCTCCTCGCGCGTGGCCGTAGTGGGGACGTGCTGGCGCAGCCAGTTCTCGGAAAATTTCATCGCAACACCCGATTGTCAGGGTCGAGGGACTGACGCAGCTGCGTCAGGCGAACTGGCGCAGGAAGCGCAGGTCGTTGTCGAAGAAGCTGCGCAGGTCGTCGACGCCGTAGCGCAGCATCGCGAAGCGCTCCACGCCCAGGCCGAAGGCGAAACCGGTGTAGCGCTCGGGATCGATGCCGACGTTGGCCAGCACCTTCGGATGCACCATGCCGCAGCCCAGGACCTCCAGCCAGCGGGTGCTGCCGTCGGGCTGCGCCCAGGCGATGTCGACCTCGGCCGAGGGCTCGGTGAATGGGAAGTAGCTCGGGCGAAAGCGCATCTCGAAGTCGCGCTCGAAGAAAGCGCGCACGAATTCAGACAGCGTGCCCTTCAGGTCGGCGAAGCTCGCGTGCTCGTCGACCAGCAGTCCCTCGCACTGGTGGAACATCGGCGTGTGCGTCTGGTCGGAGTCGGAACGGTAGACCTTGCCCAGCGCGATCATGCGCAGCGGCGGCTGGCCACCGCGGGCGAGCAGGTCCTGCATGTAGCGCACCTGCACGCCCGAGGTGTGCGTGCGCAGCACCCGGCGCTCGCCGCTGCCGTCGTCGGCGGTGTAGAAGGTGTCGTGCATGGCCCGCGCCGGATGGTGCGGCGGGAAATTCAGGGCCTCGAAGTTGTGCCAGTCGTCCTCGATCTCGGGGCCGTCGGCGAGCTCATAGCCCAGGCGGCCGAAGATGTCGGCGATGCGCTCCATGGTGCGGCTGACCGGGTGCAGGCCACCGGCCTCGGCGTCGCGGCCAGGGAGCGTCACGTCGATGGTCTCGTTGGCCAGGCGCGCGTCGAGCGCGGCGGCGTCGAGATCGGCCTTGCGCGCCGACAGCGCGGCGCCGATGGCATCGCGCGCGCGGTTGATCGTTTCACCGGCCGCCTTGCGCTGGTCGGCGGGAAGCGCGCCCAGCGTCTTCAGCTGCGCGGTGACGCTGCCGCTCTTGCCCAGGAGCGCCACGCGCAATGCCTCGATGGCGTCGGGGCTCGCGGCTGCTGCGATGTCGGCGAGCGCCTGCTCGCGGACGGATTCGATATCGGTCATCGGGGCACCATCGGAAGGCCTTCGGGGGCCGTAAACGAAGCATGGGGAAGGACTTGCGCCCTTCCCCATGCGTGTATCGCGATGTCCGCCTGGCGCGGGTGCCGGGGGCACCGCGCGCGGGCGACACGTCTTACGCTGCGAGCGCGCCCTTCGCCTTCTCGGCCAGCGCGGCAAAACCCGCCGCGTCGTGCACGGCGATGTCAGCCAGCACCTTGCGGTCGAGGGTGATGCCGGCCTTCAGCATGCCGTTCATGAAACGGCTGTAGCTCAGGCCATTGATGCGGGCCGCGGCGTTGATGCGGGTGATCCACAGCGAGCGGAAATTGCGCTTCTTCTGCTTGCGGCCGATGTAGGCGTACTGCAGGGCCTTGGTGACGGCCTGCTTGGCAACGCGGAACACCTTGCGGCGCGCGTTGTAGTAACCCTTGGCCTGCTTGAGGACCTTCTTGTGACGACGGCGTGCCTGCACACCACGTTTGACTCGTGCCATTGTTCAGTCCTCCTCAGAGATACGGCAGCATGCGGTCGAGGCGACCGCTGTCGCACGCCCGGATATGGTTCGTCTGGCGGAGATTGCGCTTCCGCTTCGTCGGCTTCTTCGTGAGGATATGGCTGCGGTTGGCGTGGCCCGCCTTGTACTTGCCGGAAGCAGTCTTCCGGAAGCGCTTGGCCGCGCCCCGATGCGTCTTGATCTTGGGCATTGCGATGTCCTTGTTGGTAGCTCTTCTACTGGCCCGGGCGGTGGCTGGCGCCACTCTTTCCGTCCTGCCCTTGCCTGCTTGATGGCCCCGGGTGCCGAAAGCAGCCGAGGCGGGTCCAACCGGCCCACCCGCAACGCGGGCGAACCGAGCCGCACATTATGCACGGAGACGGGTTCATGTGGCAAATCACGCCTCCCCCGCAAAACAAGAGGGGAAGTCACGCGCCAGCGGCGCGCGGCATCACTTCTTCTTCGGCGCGATCATCATCACCATCTGCCGGCCCTCGAGGCGGGGCCTGGACTCGACGACGATGTCTTCGCCCAGGTCGGCCTCGATGCGCGAAGCCATGCCGCGACCCAGCTCCTGGTGGCTCATCTCGCGCCCACGGAAGCGGATGTTGACCTTGATCTTGTCGCCGTCCTCGAGGAAGCCGCGCATCTTGCGCAGCTTGATCTGGTAGTCGCCCTCGTCGGTCACCGGACGGAACTTGACTTCCTTGATCTCGACCTGGCGGGTCTTCTTCTTGGCTTCGTTCGCCTTCTTCTGCGCCTCGAACCTGAACTTGCCGAAGTCCATGATCTTGCAGACCGGCGGATCGGCGTTGGGCTGGATCTCGACGAGGTCCAAGCCCTCTTCAACGGCCATGGCGAGGGCTTCGTCGCGCGAAAGCACGCCGATCATCTCGCCATCCGAGCCGATCACGCGTACGCGGGGTACGCGGATGTCGAGGTTCCTGCGGTTCTGCTTGTCCGGGGTACTGATATTGCGATCTCCGTGGGTGGCACTTCTGGCAAGGCCCCGTGTCCGGGACCCACTGCGCCCGCCGCAAGGGCAGGCACCGGGTTACATGATACTCAGGGACCCTGTTCCGCGTGCATCCTGGCCGTGAAATCGGCCAATGGCATCGAACCCAGGTCTTCCCCTGCACGCGTGCGGACGGCGACCGTGCCCTGTTCCTTCTCGCGGTCCCCCACCACGAGCAGGTACGGTACGCGCTGCAGCGTATGCTCGCGGATCTTATATCCGATTTTCTCGTTCCGCAAATCCGATTCCACCCGGACGCCTTGATCTGCAAGGGTTTTCCGGACTTCGTCGGCCCAGTCGGCCTGGGCATCGGTGATGTTCATCACCACCGCCTGGACCGGCGCCAGCCAGGCCGGGAACGCTCCGGCGTGGTTCTCGATCAGGATGCCGATGAAGCGCTCCATCGAGCCGACGATGGCGCGATGCAGCATGACCGGGGTGCGCTTCTGGCTGGCCTCGTCGACGTATTCCGCGCCAAGACGGCCCGGCATCATGAAATCGACCTGCATGGTGCCCAGCTGCCAGGTGCGGCCGATGGCGTCCTTCAGGTGGTACTCGATCTTGGGGCCGTAGAAAGCGCCCTCGCCCGGCAGCTCCTCCCACTCCACTCCCGCGGCGGAAAGCGCATTGCGCAGCGCGGCCTCGGACTTGTCCCAGGTGGCGTCGTCGCCCAGGCGCAGCTCGGGGCGCAAGGCCAGCTTGACCTGCACCTCGGTGAAGCCGAAATCGGCGTAGACCTTCATCGCCTGGGCGTGGAAGTCGGTGACCTCCTGCTCGATCTGCGACTCGGTGCAGAAGACATGGCCGTCGTCCTGGGTGAAGCCGCGCACGCGCAGGATCCCGTGCAGCGCGCCGGAGGGCTCGTTGCGATGGCAGCTGCCAAACTCGCCGTAGCGGATCGGCAGGTCGCGGTAGCTGTGCAGGCCCTGGTTGAACACCTGTACGTGGCCGGGGCAGTTCATGGGCTTCAGCGCGTAGGTCCGCTTCTCGGACTCGGTGAAGAACATGTTCTCCTTGTAGTTGTCCCAGTGGCCGGACTTCTGCCACAGGCTCACGTCCAGGATCTGCGGGCAGCGCACCTCGCCGTAGCCGCTGCTGCGGTA
Source organism: Luteimonas sp. A501 (assembly GCF_054052085.1). The sequence goes on along the minus strand of NZ_JBSVRI010000002.1, from coordinate 70,383 downwards.
CACGCCGCGCATGTACTGCTCGACCACCTGCCACAGCGCCCAGCCCTTGGGGTGCCAGAACACCAGGCCCGGGGCCTCTTCCTGCAGGTGGAACAGCTCCTGGGCCTTGCCGATGCGCCGGTGGTCACGCTTCTCGGCTTCCTCGATGCGCAGGACGTAGGCCTTGAGCTGCTTGGCGTCGGCCCAGGCGGTGCCGTAGATGCGCTGCAGCTGCTCGTTCTTGGCGTCGCCGCGCCAGTAGGCGCCGGAGGTGCGCAGCAGCTTGAAGGCCTTCAGGAAACGCGTGTTCGGCACGTGCGGGCCGCGGCACATGTCCACGTATTCCTGGTGGTGATACAGGCCCATGGCCGTGACCTCGGGCCCCATGTCATCGATCAGGCGCAGCTTGTAGTCCTCGCCGCGTGCCTTGAACGTTTCAATGACCTCGTCGCGCGGGGTCATGCGCTTGATGACGTCGTACTCGGTGTCGATCAGCTCGCGCATGCGCTGCTCGATCGCGACCATGTCTTCGGGGGTGAACGGCTGTTCGCGCCAGATGTCGTAGTAAAAGCCCTCGTCGATCACCGGGCCGATCACCATCTTGGCGTCCGGGTAGAGCTGCTTCACCGCGTGCCCGACCAGGTGCGCGCTGGAGTGGCGGATGATCTCCACGCCCTCGGCGTCCTTCGGGGTCAGGATCTGCAGGCTGGCGTCGTGCTCGATGAGGTCGGATGCATCGACCTGGCGACCGTCGACCTTGCCGGCGACGGTCGCCTTGGCCAGGCCCGGACCGATCGACTCGGCGACCTGCATGACGGTGACGGGGGCTTCGAACTCGCGGCGGCTGCCGTCGGGGAGCGTGATGGTGATCATGTGGGCTGGCGTTCTGGTCTGGCGGGTGGCCCCGCGGGCATGAAAAAGGCGCCACGCGGGCGCCTTCCGGATCGGCCGCGGGCAAGGATCAGCAGTGGGCGGTGGTAGTGCTCATGTCGCACGCTCGGCCGGCGCGTTGGCGCGGGCCACCTGTCCGGAAACGGTGTCGCCCATGATTCTAGCCCATTGCCTGTCCCGTGCGGACACAGTTCCCGAACCGCACGGGAACACCATGCAGGCGACCTGCAGCGGGATCGGGCGGACCATGAAAATGGCTGAACGCAACCGGCCTGCAGCATGTCGTTCAATAGCATTTGCCAATGGATATGTGACCGCGTCCAGAGAGCAGAAAGCTCCGAGCGCACTTTCAGCGCCTCGGCTCGCGATTGCAGTGTCATCCTCGCGCCGTACCATTCGCCAATGCCATTACATACCCGACCCGCGGCGCAGTTCGCCGCCACTCTCGCCGCCCTGTTGATACTCGGCGCCTGCAGCAGCCCCGGCGTGCCCACCACGACGAACGCTCAAGCTGAGGCCATTGCCAGCACCGGCACAGCCATCGGCGCCAGCACCAACCCGCTGTTGCTCATCTCCATCGACGGCCTGCATCCGGACCGCATCAACGCCACCGACTCGCCCAACATCGTCCGGCTCGCCGCGGGCGGCGTTCAGGCACGCTGGATGACGCCGTCCTACCCCACGCTGACCTTCCCCAACCACTACACCCTCGCCACCGGCCTGCGCCCTGATCGCCACGGCATCGTCCACAACTCGATGCTCGACGCGGAGCTCGGCGCCTTCCGCCTGTCCGACCGCGATGCGGTGGGCACCAGCGCGTGGTGGGGAGGCGAGCCGATCTGGGTGGGCGCCGAGAACGCCGGTCTGTCCACCGCAACCATGTTCTGGCCGGGCACCGAGGCCGAGATCAATGGCGTACGCCCCACGCGCTGGAATCTCTACGACGAGTCGATCACGCCACTGGAGCGCGCCCACACGGTCGCAGGCTGGCTGCTCGAGCCCGAAGCCACCCGCCCGCACCTGGCCACGCTCTACTTCCACAACGTCGACACGGCGGCCCACACCTTTGGCCCCGATTCCGACGAGGCGCGCGCGGCGCTGGATGAAATCGATGCCGCCATCGGCAGCCTGCTCGCGAACCTGCAGCGCGGCGGGCGCCTGCAGCACACCAATATCGTGCTGGTCTCCGACCACGGCATGGCGCCGGTGCCGCCGGGCAACCAGGTGTCGACCAGCGACATGGTGACGATGGAACAGGCGCGCATCGTCAGCATCGGCCAGGTGATCCAGGTCCAGCCCAATCCCGGCTTTGAAGCCGAGGTGGTTGCACGCCTGCCCGGCCGCCACGATCACTACGAATGCTGGCGCCGGGACGCGCTCCCGGCGCGCTGGCACTACGGCACGCATCCGCGCATCCCGGCCATCGTCTGCCAGATGGACGAGGGCTGGGATGCGCTGGCGCCGCAGATGCTGGAACGCCGCTCCGCCGGCGGCATGCGCGGCTCGCACGGCTACGACCCTGCGCTGCCGTCGATGCGCGCGGTATTCATCGCGTCCGGCCCGGCGTTCCGCAGCGGTGCGGTGATCGAGCCGATCGACAACGTCGACGTCTACCCATTGCTGGTGCGGCTGCTGGGTATCCCCGCGGCCGACCATGACGGCGATCCGGCGGCGCTGCTGCCGGCGCTTGAGGGCGATCCCGCGCACTGAGCCGAGCGTGGCGGGAGCCTCCCGGGGGGCTTCCGCCCTGATGTCCGAAAGCGGCGAGTCAGGTCATGGCGGCGGTGCTAGCCTGCATCCATGGCTACGCCCCTGCTCCCCGACGCCGCGGTCTGCGACCAGGCCCGACGCAGCCGCGATCCGCGCTTCGACGGCCTGTTTTTCACCGGCGTCCACAGCACGCGGATCTACTGCCGCCCGGTGTGCCCGGCGCCGTTCGCGAAGCGGGTGACCTATTACGCCAGCGCGGCGGCTGCCGAGGGCGCGGGCTTCCGCCCATGCCTGCGCTGCCGTCCGGAACTGTCGCCGTCAGATGGTGCCTGGCGGCGCGGTGACGCGGCGGTCGCGCGCGCGCTGGTGCTGATCGATCAGGGCGCACTGGCCGATGCGCCGCTGTCGGCGCTGGCCGAGCGCATCGGCATGGGTGAGCGCCAGCTGCGTCGCCTGTTCGTGGAGCGTGTCGGCGCGCCGCCGGTCGCCGTGCACGGCACGCGGCGCCTGCTGTTTGCCAAGCAGCTGTTGACCGAGACCGCGCTGCCCGTCACCGAGGTCGCACTTGCGGCCGGCTTCGGCAGCCTCCGGCGCTTCAATACCAGCTTCAAGGATGCATATCGGATGGCGCCGCGGGACCTGCGCCGGCAGCCAGGTGCGGCACGCCAGGCGCCGGGCGATGCGCTGGTGCTCCGCCTGGGCTATCGGCCGCCCTACGACTTCGCGGCGATGCTGGCGTTCCTGCGCGGCCGCGCGCTGCCGGGCGTGGAGTCGGTGGGCAATGCGCACTACGCGCGCGTGATCGCCGGCACCGATGGCGCGCCGCACGGGTGGCTGCGGGTCTCGGCATGGCCTGGCGACGAGCATGCGCTGCGGCTGGAACTGCACGCAGCGCAGGCGGCGCGCCTGCTCGACATCGTGCAGCGGCTGCGGCGCATGTTCGACTTGGATGCCGATCCCCAACTGATCGCCGCCACGTTGTCAGTGGACGACCGGCTGCGACCCCTGCTGCATGCGCGCCCCGGCCTGCGCTTGCCCAGCGGCTGGGACGGCTTCGAGATCGCGGTGCGGGCCGTGCTTGGCCAGCAGGTCAGCGTGGCCGCCGCGCGCACCCTGGCCACGCGCCTGGCGCAGCGTTTCGGCGAGGTGCTACCGGTGCCGCTCGACGAAGGCCTCGACCATCTGTTCCCGACGCCCGACGCGCTTGCCGATGCCGACCTCGGCAGCATCGGGCTCACCCGCGCGCGTGCAGAAACGGTGCGCGGCGTGGCGCGGGCACTGCTCGATGGCCGGGTCGACTTCCAGCCCGAGCGCACGCTTGAAGACTTCGCCGCGCGGTGGGTGGCGCTTCCGGGCATCGGTCCATGGACGGCGCAGTACATCGCGATGCGCGCGCTCGGCCACCCGGATGCGTTCCCGGCGGAAGACCTGGTGTTGCAAAAAGCGCTGCCGACGGACGGCTCCCGACTCACGGCCAAGGCGCTCGGCGCCCACGCCGAGGTCTGGCGCCCGTGGCGCGCCTACGCGGTGATACATCTGTGGAAGGACGCGATGGAGCGCGCCGCCACGACACCTCCAGCGACGCGGGTCCGCGCCGCGACGCCGCGCACCCGCGCGCGACCCACAACGCATGAGGCAAGCCCATGACCATCACCTGCCTGCATATGGATACGCCCATCGGCGAGCTGACCCTGGCCGCCGACGAAGACGGACTGCGCCGCATCGACTTCCCGCCGCCGCACGGCCCATCGCCGGGCGATGGCTGGCAAAAAGGCAGCAACGACGTGCTGCTCGAAGCGCAGCGACAGCTTGGCGAGTACTTCGCTGGCAAGCGCATGCAGTTCAACCTGCCATTGTCGCCGCATGGCACCGACTTCCAGCGCGCGGTCTGGACCACGCTTGCGGAAATTCCGTACGGCGGGACCTGGAGTTATCGCAATCTCGCGCACAGGATCGGCAGGCCAACCGCGACCCGCGCAGTCGGCGCCGCCAACGGCCGCAACCCGCTGCCGATCGTGCTGCCCTGCCACCGCGTGATCGGTGCCGATGGATCGCTGACCGGCTTCGGCGGCGGCCTGCCGACCAAGCAGTTCTTGCTGAAGCTGGAGGGCGCGCTGCCGGCCGGCTACGACCTGTTTGGCTGAGGAGCCTTCGGCACCAGCCCCGACCGGTAATCGTGTGCGGGAGCGGCCACAACCGCGACCCGTAGCCAGCCATTGTGGGAGCAGCCATGGCCATGATTGCCAGCCAGGCAGTGTGGGAGCGGCTACAGCCGCGATTGCCGCTCCCGCAGGTTCTTTCAGGTTTTACCTGGCACCGGGCGCGCTCAGTTCCGCTTGCCGGGAAGCACCTGTCCGCCCTGGTGCAGCTCGAGCGATTCCACGCTGCCGTCGGCGCCGCGCTTGAACACGATCTCGACGCCGAACGCCGGCGCTTCAAAAGTGTCCTTGCCTCGCGCCTGGAGCGGGAACTCGCTCTGTCCCGTGGCCTGGGCATGCAGCGAGCCGTCCTGCCCACGCACCGTCAGGACGAAGTTCGGCATCAGGGGATATTCGCCGGCATAGGCCGCCACATCCTCGTCCGAAAGCGCGGGCTTCTGCGCAACCTCACCACCTTCGCCAGCCTCGCCGAGACGCGTCGCCGGAATCGCGCCACCGCCCTGCATCCAGGTAAACGCGTAGCCGCCGTCCGCCTTCTCCTGCGGCCGCAGCACGGCATCCACCACCGTCGGGAAGAAATCCCCGGCGCTGTCGTGGAACAGCTCGAATTCGCCCTGGCCCTCGGCCTGGCCAAACAGCTTGCCGTCGCGCTGGCGCAGGCTCATCTTCATCATGCCCTGCAGCTGGTATTCGCCGACGAGCCCGTCGAGCAGCTCCTGCGGCGGTGCCACCAGCTTGCGCGGCTCGCCCATCGGGAACGAAGCGTCGACCAGGTGCAGGCCGAGGCTGGCCAGGCCATCGATGGAGTTCCAGTTGGTGTCGGACAGGATGACGACGCCGCGCTGCTGCGCCTTGTCCACCGACACGAACGACGAGAACCCTCCGGTTCCACCCTCGTGCGCCAGCACGCTGCGCTCGTCCACGGGCAGGATCATCCAGTTCATGGCCATCGGCGGCTGATCGCCGACCTGCGTTTGTGCAAGTTCGATCGCAGCTTCCAGCGGCGTTCCCGAAGGATCGAGGTTGGCCTGCACGTAGCGCACCATGTCATCCAGCGTGGCGCGCACGCCGCCCACGCCGGCAACGTCCACCGGGAAGGTCCACGCCGCGGTCGGCACGCCGTTGGGCGTGTGCCCGTCCGCGGCGCGCACGCCCTCGGGGCGCTGGCCGATGTAAGCCGTGTCCATGCCCAGCGGCGCGAGCAGCTTCTGCCTGAGCAGGGTTTCGAAGTCACTTCCGGCGCGACGCGTCACCGCATAGGACAGCACCATCGAAGCAAAGTTGGAGTACGCGAACTGCGTGCCCGGAGCCTGCGCCAGCGTTACGTCACCAAGCGAGGCGAGCAGGTCATCCACCGTAAGCGCGGCATACGGGTCGGCGGGATTGGTGATCGCCATTCGCGCAGGCAGCGCCGGCAGTCCGCTGGTGTGCGTGACCACGTGACGCAGCAGGATCGGCGCACCTTCGAACTGCGGCACCACCGTGCCTTCGGGCAGGTAGTCGGCCAGCGGATCGTCCAGCGAAGCTTTGCCCTGCACGATCAGGTCGGCCAGCAGGGTGGACGTCATGGTCTTGGCGACCGAACCGATCTCGAACGCGCTGTCGGGGCCTACGCGTGCGGTGGCCTTGGGGTCGGCGCAGCGGAACGCGCGCGCGACGTCACCCTTGTCGATCACCGCCACCGCCATGCAGGCGCCGGTGCGGTCACCGGCCAGTCGCTGGTCGATGAGCGTCGCAAGCGCGGCGTTGTCAGCGGCATGGACACTGCCGCTCACGGCCAGTGCGAGCCCGGCAAGCACGGGGAATACGGAAGCAGGACGGGTTGGCATGGCGCTCTCCTTGGCATGGGTGGCATCCACGGGCACGGAGGGTGTTCCTGGAATGACGCTGTCCGTTGTCACGTGTCGTCCCTCGCCAGCCCGTCGATCTGGCGTTGCAGTGTTTCGGCGTGGGCACGGAACTGCGTCCGCGCCACCCGGCGGTTGATCCAGGCCAGGGCCGCGTACAGCACCAGCATCACCGCAAGATAGCGAAGTGCGCCAGCGGTCGCACCGTCGCGCGCCAAGGTCAGCCCGATCAGCCCGATCGCTGGAGGAGTCAGGTACCAGAGCCAGACCTGTTCGAGCATCCGCGCCTGCGCCAGCGTGGCGTCGCGCTGCCGCTGCAGGTAGGCCAGCAGTGGAACGCCATGGTCGGGATCCGGTGCCAGCCGCCTGGACCGGCGCAGCCGGAACGGCAGCGCCACGCCCCAGGCTGTGATCAGCAGGGCGAACCCCGCCTGCAGCCACTCGCCTTCCACGAGCGCCGCCAGCGTGATCAGGGCGAAGAAGATGACGACGAGCACCGCCGCGACCGTCTCCACCAGGTCGCGCCGGCGCACCTTCTTCCACAGCGCCTGGTCGCGCGTTCGAAGCTCTTCCATCGGCAGCAGGCACACAGTCGGCGCGTCGCCGCGCCACGCGTTCCTCATCTTGTCCCAGTCCATGCTCAGCCCTCCAGGAATCGCTGTTCGAACAGTTGGCGCAGGCGCGTCATGCGCACCGCCACCGCGTTGACGCTGAGGCCCAGCACGTCGGCGACCTGCTCGCGGGGCAGCCCTTCAAGGTCGAGCAGGAGGACGCTGCGCTGCAGCGGATCGAGCATCGCGAGGAACTCGTCGAGCACGCCCATGGGATCGACCGCATGGCCGGTGTCGCCCTGTTCGGGCACGTCGTCCAGCGAACGGTGGTCGCGACGCGGCTTGCGCACGTGGCTCAGCGCGGTGTTCAGCGCCACCCGGTAAAGCCAGGTGGAGCGCTGCGCGCGCCCGTCGAAGCCGCCGAAGCTGCGCCAGAGCTGGAGCTGCATTTCCTGCAGCAGGTCCTGCCAGTCGTCAGGACCGGCATATCGCCGCGCCAGGCGCACCAGCGCCCCGCGGTTGTCCTGGACCATGGCGGTGAACGCCCTTTCGATTTCCATCCCGGAAAGATGCCTGCTGCTTGGGTCTCAACGTATTAGTCGCAGCGCCCGACGGAAATTTTCATCGGTCGCGCAGCGCGACCGGAACATGGTGCACGGGGAAGGCGGCGGCCGGCACGCGAATGCCGGCCGCCGCGGATCAGGCGATCGTGTTCACTCCGCCCAGACCCCGCGCTCGGGCGTCCAGTACAGCGTCTTGCGCTCGAACTGCTGCTTGCGGCCGTTGCTGCCGTGCGCCTGCTCGTCGGTCTTCGGATAGCCGAGCGCCGCTTCGCGCCCGTTGTTCTCGAAGTGCGCCAGGATCGCGCCGTGCACCGCGTGCGCGCCGGTGGCCGGCGTCCACAGGAACAGGCCATCCTCGAAGTACTGGAACTTGCCGCGCTGCCCCGACACCGGGGACACGGCGGCGTTGAGCTCGTCGATCATCGCGAAGCCCCAGCGTGTTTCCGAACCGGTGGCCCGGTAGTGCTCCAGGATCTTGCCGGCGACCGCGAACGCGCCGGTGCGCGGATGCCACAGGATCATGCCGTTCCGGAACTGCTGGTAGCGACCACCCGCCTGGGCCGCCATCTCGGCCAGATCGGGCACGCCCAGGTGGCTGCGCACGCCGCCCATGGCGTAGTACTTCCTGCCAATCTCGCCATGCGGCAGGACGTCGCAGCGCGGCAGGTCGTAGCCGTCGTTGTCACGCGCTTCGTCATTGCCCCAGCGCGAGAGGTAATAGGCGGACACCCACTGCCCCGCCGGCCCCACGTCGAGGTCGGTCTTGAGCCACCAGCGGTTGAACGTCGCGCCGCTGCGGATCTCGCGGCCCCAGGCCTTGCAGTACACATAGTTGGTGCCGGCGTGCAGGCTGCCGCTCTGCGAGCCACCGGTCGGCGACGGAAAGCCGGGCGCGCTGGCGTAGGTGTCGACCCAGTAGGTCGGTGCCGTGGCCGGCGGCGGTGCGCCGTTGTTGATCAGGTTGTAGAAACTTGCCCAGGGGAAGTACCGGCCCGGGTCGTAGCGGTTCTGGTTGCTGGTCAGCATCCCGTGGCCCTTGATGCGAACGCTGTCAGGGACCACGTGCCAGTAGTCGTAGCCGGGACCCTGCCATGCGGACGCGCAGTTGACCGGCTGGCGCGCGCAGATGCTCCGGGTCAGGCGCGCCGAAGCGTTGATCATCGCCGAGGTCCAGTTGCCGGCGTCACCGGCGCGCCCATCGTGTTCGATGCCGATGGTGTAATAGTTGTGATACGCCGCATGCCAGGCTTGGTGGTGCTCGCGCACCATCTGCGTGACCTGGCCATCGGACCTGCGGATCACGTAGTGCGCCGAGACGTTCGATGCGGGGTTCTTGAACCAGGAGATTCCGCCAGCGTAGCTGCCCTCGATCGTATGCATGATCACGGCAGAGCGGCCGTTGCCGGCCGTGCTGTAGTTGCTGGAATGCGCCGGGTTCCAGATCGCCTCGCCGAAATCCATGGCGATGCCCACGTCGGATGCCTGCGCTTCCACGCGCCCTGCTGCACGCGCCGGGTGCTCCTCCACCAGCTCATCCGTGGCACCGATGGTGTCGGTGCCGTAGTCCAGCCTTAGTGCCGGGGCGCCGAGCAGCCGGAGGCGATCGGCGGGAAAGGCGAGTTCCATTTCGATGGGCATGGCGGAGATGCGGATGCCCTTCTCGTCCACTCCACGCGCCAACGTCTGCAGCACCTCGTAGGCGAAACTCTGCCGTGCGAAGCCGTGGATGTTGCCATCGCCGCTGCCATAACCGGCATAGCGTGCGAGCGCACCGGCCATGGCTTCCACACCACCGCCGGCCCGGCTGGTGCCACCATCCTTCTTCAGTGCACGGTCCAGCAGCGCCGCAGCGGCCAGGATATTGGTCTCCGGATCCACCACGACCAGGCGCTCGCTGACACCAAGGACCTTTGCGCCCTCCGCCACCTGGTTGTCGAACCCACCGCCGCGATAGAGGCCCATCACGCCGTACGAGGCCGGCATGTGGTGATGCCCGGCCTTGCCGTGGGCATCGGGATCAACGTGGACCCAGCGGGTTTCCGTGTAGGCGATCGCCTCGAGCACGCCGCGTGGAATGGCCGGGTAGCGCTCGTGGGCGCGCTGGAAATACATCGGATAGTCCGCCCGTTCCTGCGCCTGCAACGCCATCGCCGACTCGCGTTCGGCTTCGGTGGTTTCCATCGCGGCGACTGGCCCCGCCAGCGCGATCAGCAGCGTGGCCGCGGCCGTCAACATCACATTCTTCTTCATCAGACTCTCCCGTCCGGTCATGTGGTCCATCCCCTGGCCAACAAGTCTGGCCACATCCATCCGCTCGGCGTCATTGGGGCCAGCCCCATGCGACGCACGGCCTGCGACGCCATGGTCGTGAAACGTGACCGCGGTCATCGCCACCTGCAGTCAGCCCTAGGTTGTCCGCACCGGGAACGGACACGAGACTCGCTGCATCCTGCGTTCCACGCGCGCCGCCGAGGTCCGTCCCGACATGTTCCAGCCCCTTATCAACAACGCGCTGCACGCGGCCGATCTCTTCTTCCGCCAGGTCCACGAAGCCCTGAACCCGAACACGGGGAGCGTTCCGGGACGCGACGGCGGCTTCGACCAGGCCGTGGGCGGCACGGGGATGGACCAGGCATTCGACAGCGCGATGGCGGGCGTCGCGGAGGCCGTCTACCTGCGCCAGGACGCGGACGGCTGGCAGCGGATGGGCGACGGCGAACTGGCCGCGGCGGGGATCGATCCCGGCCTCCAGTACAGCCACGGCATGGAGGCCGGCGTCTACACCGATGGTGTCGGCAACTACGTCGTGGCCTATGCCGGAAACGACACCGGAGGCGTGGAGGACGTGGGCACGGTGATCGCGCAGTCGGCGGGCTTCCAGACCCGGCAGTACGACACTGCGGTCACCCTCGCGCACCAGGCCGAGAACGCCTTTGGCGGCGACAACGTGGTCTACACCGGGCACTCGCTTGGCGGCGGTCTCGCGTCCATGGCAGCGGCGGCGACCGGCAGCACCGCGATCACGTTCAACGCGCAGGGCATCCACGACAACACGCTGCGCCAGCATGGCCTTGACGCCGGGGCCATCCGCCATGGCGCGGAAAACGGCCAGATGCGCCACTACAGCATCGACGGCGACTGGGCGACCGGCGTGCAGCGCCAGGTCCCGGTCCTCGACATGTTGCCCAACCCGCTGGGCACCCACATCCAGTTCAACGATCCGGCGGGCATCCTGAACATCGGCAGCAATCACTACATCGGGCCGGTGAAGGCGGCGATCGAGCAGGGTGCGTCGTATCGCATCGAGACCACCGACCCGCTGGAGCGGGCCTTGCAGGACGTCTATTCGGCGGTGACCTCGGTCATCGCGAACGCGTGGCGCATTGTCGCGCCGCCGATCATCTGAAGCCCTTCATGATTGCCAAGGCCGGCTGCGCCTGATCTGCGTGGGCGCGCGGGATACCAGCCGCTTCTGCTAGCGGCTGGTGGCGTGCCCGCCGGACAGCGTCGCAAGCGCCGTCCGATACCGCGCAAGCACCGCACCACTGTCCGCATGGCGGCCGTCGGCCACCACCCGACGGCCGGCCACATGCACTTCGCTGATGCAAGGCCGGTTTCCGCTGAACAGCCAGCGGTCGGCAACGTCGCCCGCGGTCGCAGCGGCAAGCAGCGGCGCCTCCGCATCAAGCACCAGCATGTCACCGGCGGCATCGAAGCCGGCGGCGTTGGCCACGCTCGCGTACGCGCCGCGCAGCAGGGTCTCGCCGACGCTGGACGATGCAGCGCCCACGGCGATGTTGCGACGCCGCTTCAGCAGCCGCTGGCCGTACTCCAGCCAGCGCAGCTCTTCGACCGGCGACACGGAGATATGTGAATCCGAGCCGATGCCCCAGGCGCCGCCGGCATCGAGATAATCGCGCAGGCGGAACAGGCCGTCTCCGAGGTTGGCCTCGGTGGTCGGGCAGATGGCGACGGTGGCGCCGCTCTTCGCGATGCCCGCGACTTCCCAGTCGTTGAGGTGGGTCGCGTGCACCAGTGTCCAGCGCGCGTCGACGTCGGCGTTCTGCAGCAGCCATTCCACCGGGCGCAGGTCGCGGATGGCGAGGCAGTCCTGCACCTCGCCCACCTGTTCGGCGATGTGGATGTGGATGCGCGCGTCGGCGGGCAGCGCCGCCAGCACCGCGCGCATCGCCTCCGGCGGCACGGCGCGCAGGCTGTGCAGGGCGCAGCCGACGCGCAGCATGTCGCCGGTCTGTGCATGCATCGTCTCGAAGAGGCGCAGGTAGCCATCGACGTCGTGGCCGAAGCGCTTCTGGCGCTCGCCCAGCGCGCGGCCGTCGAAGCCGCCGGTCATGTACAGAACCGGCAGCAGGGTCAGGCGGATGCCGGTGTCGCGCGCGGCGGCCACCAGCGCCTGCGACATCGCCGCCGGATCGGCGTAGGGCCGGCCGTTGGGCGCGTGGTGCAGGTAGTGGAATTCGCAGACGCTGCCGTAGCCGGCCTCCAGCATCTCGACGTAGAGCTGGCTTGCGACCGCATACAGCGAATCAGGATCGAAGCGCGCGGCCATGCGGTACATGGTGTCGCGCCAGGTCCAGAACGAATCCTCGGGATGCGTCTGGCGTTCGGCCAGCCCGGCCATCGCCCGCTGGAAAGCGTGCGAATGCAGGTTGGCGATCGTTGGCAGCTGCCAGCCGCCGGCCACCGCGCGCGGCGCGAAGGCGCCATCGCGCGCTTCGCCTGCGACGGACATGCCGGACGCTTCGGGGATCGGGTTCGGGGACATGGCGGCACGCTCCGGCGGCGGGGTGCGATAGGCTACCGCGTCGATGCCAGCCCGAGGTCCTGACATGCCCTGCACTGCAGCCACCACCCCCGTCCGGGCGCTCGCCGATGGCCACTGAGCGTTGGGACGGCCTGCTGCTCGATGCGCGCCTGGCCACGCTTGACGATGGCGGGTTGGACGGCGACACGGCTGAAGACGGCCCGGACGCTTACGGCTTGCTCGAGAACGCCGCGCTTGGCTGGCGCGACGGACGAATCGTGTTTGCCGGGGCGGCCGATGCGCTGCCCGCGCGCGCCGATGAGCTCGCGCACGAGGTGATCGACGCCGGCGGCGATCTTGTCACCCCCGGCCTGGTCGATTGCCACACCCACATCGTGTTCGCCGGCGATCGCGCCGCCGAGTTCGAGCAGCGCCTGACCGGCGCCAGCTACGAGGACATCGCGCGTGGCGGCGGCGGCATCGTCTCCAGCGTGCGCGCCACCCGCGCCGCCGACGCGCAGGCGCTGCTGGCGCAAACCCTGCCACGCGCCCGCGCCCTGGTCGCCGATGGCGTGACCACGCTGGAAGTGAAATCCGGCTACGGCCTGGACTTCGACAACGAGCGCAAGATGCTGCGCACCGCGCGCGAACTCGGCGACGCGCTTGGCATTGGCGTGCGCACCACCTTCCTTGGCGCCCACGCGCTGCCACCCGAATACGCCGGCGATCCCGACGGCTATATCGACGCCGTCTGCGACTGGCTGCCGCGACTGCACGCTGAAGGCCTGGTCGATGCCGTGGACGCCTTCTGCGAACGCATCGGCTTCAGCAACGCGCAGACCCGCCGCGTGTTCGAGGCCGCACGCGCACTCGAGCTCCCGGTGAAATTGCACGCCGACCAGCTCAGTGATGGCGAAGGCGCGGCGCTGGTGGCGGAATTCGGCGGCCTGTCCGCCGACCACGTCGAACACACCTCCGATGCAGGCGTGCGCGCGATGGCGGCCGCCGGCACCGTGGCGGTGCTGCTGCCGGGCGCCTTCCACGTGCTGCGCGAAACGACATTGCCGCCGATCGATGCGTTCCGCACGCACGGCGTGCCGATGGCGGTCGCCACCGACTGCAATCCCGGGACCTCGCCGCTGCTGTCGCTGCGCCAGGCCATGCAGCTGGCCTGCACCCACTTCCGCCTGACGCCGGCGGAGGCGCTGCGCGGCGCCACCATCCACGCCGCACGCGCGCTGGGCCTCGGCGACCGCGGCATGCTGCGCACCGGCCTGCGCGCGGACTTCGTGCGCTGGCGCGTGCGCGAGCCTGCGGCGCTGTGCTACTGGCTGGGCGGGGAGCTTGCCGCCTCCGTCCATTCCGGCGGCCGCCGGGTGGCCTGATTGCGGGACCATGAGATGTGTTGCCGGCACGAAAGGCGTCGCGGCTATAGCCGCTCCCACAAATGCCGCTACGAAGTGCCATCGCGGCTGTAGCTCCCACGAATGCCACCAGGACATGCCGCTATGAGAATGCCGCCCACGGTTGCCGAACCCCCCTGTGGCAGCGCCTACAGCCGCGACAAACCCTTCCGTCCGACAAGGAGCCTCCCGATGCCCCAAAGCCCACGCCGCCACGCACTCGCACTCGCTTTCGCCCTGAGCTTCGCCCTGCCCGCCACCGCGCTGACCCAGGCCACCGACGCCGCGCGCGCGCTGGCCGCCGACGCGATCATCGTCGATACCCATATCGATGCGCCCGGAGTGCTGGTCTCCAGCTGGGCCGACCTCGGCGAGGCCGCGCCCGACCGCGAGTTCGACTACCCGCGCGCGCGTGAAGGGGGCCTGGACGTCGCCTTCATGTCGATCTACACCTCCGCGCGCCAGGACGAGTCCGGCAGCGCCTGGCAGGCGGCCAACATCCAGATCGACGCGGTGGAGGCGCTGGTCGCGCGACACCCGGACCGCTTCGCCCTGCTGACCTCGCCGGGCGACGTCGAACGCCTGCGTGCCGGTGGCCGCGTGCTGCTGCCGCTGGGACTCGAGAACGGTGCTCCGCTCGGCGAAGACCTTGCGCAGCTCGCCTTCTTCCGCGACCGCGGCGTGAGCTACATCACCCTGGCGCACAGCGGCAACAACCGCATCGCCGACTCCTCCTACACGGTGGAGAAGCGCTGGAACGGCCTGAGCCCCTTCGGCCGCGAAGTGGTGCGGGAGATGAACCGGCTCGGGATCATGGTCGACGTCTCGCACCTGTCCGACGACGCCGTGCACCAGGCGATCGAACTCAGCAACGTGCCGGTGATCGCCAGCCATTCCGCGCTGCGCCACTTCACTCCGGACTTCGAGCGCAACCTCAGCGACGAACTGGCCAGGGCCATCGCGGCGAAGGGCGGCGTCGTGCAGATTCCGTTCGGCACCGCGTTCGTCAATCCGACCGCCGCGGCCAATACCCGCGACTGGTTCCGTGAGTCGCTCGCCTTCGACCGGCGCAGTGCGGCGGCGGTGGCCGCCGGCGAACCGGCGCTGGACCGCAAGGCCTTCGAAGCGCAGTGGGAGCTGGACCATCCCAAGGTGGAGGCCCCGATCAGCGACGTGCTCGACCAGATCGACTACGCGGTCAAGCTGATCGGGGTCGACCATGTCGGCATCGGCTCCGACTTCGATGGCGTCGACGGCGAGCTGCCCGAAGGCCTGCGCACCGTGGCCGACTTCCCCAACTTCATCGCCGGGCTGCAGGCACGCGGACATTCGGACGAAGACATCCGCAAGATCCTGGGCGACAACCTGCTGCGGGTATGGGCGGTGATCGAGGCGGGGGCCGCGACCCGCTGACCGGAAACGACGAAGCCCCGCTTCTGGCGGGGCTTCGTACGTCAACGCTGGCGCAGGACGTCAGTCCTTGGCCACGGTCTTCTTGGCCACGACCTTCTTTGCCGGGGCCTTGGCCACGGTCTTGGTGCCAGCCTTCTTCGCAACCGGCGCGGCGGTGGCGCCGGTCGCCTTCGCGGTGGCGTGGCTGCGGGCGTTGCCGTAGCTGGAGTTGTAGCGCTTGCCCTTGGCCGTCTTGCGATCGCCCTTACCCATCTGTCGCTCCTGGAGTTCGTTCGGTGGGGCGCGCTTTTGCACGCCACAGGGCGCGCATCCTAGCACGCGCGCCGGTTTCACGGCGTCGCGCGGGCCGCCGCGGCAGCGTGGGTCAGGCGCAGGTTCAACAGGTGCGCGCCGGCGATCATCAGGCCGCCCAGGGTCATCACCGCAGCGTGGACCATACCGTGGTCATGCAGCGGGCTGAACGCCCCCAGCCAGACCAGCGCCAGGCCCGGCACCAGCAGCGCCCACGCCCGGAACGCGCGGTGGCGGCGGAAGCCGATCGCCAGCGTGGTGGCGCCCAGCAGCGTGGCGAACACCGTGACCGCCTGGTCGATGTCCACCCAGCCGCCCACCGACAGCCCGAACGTGGGCAGCACGGCCAGCGCCAGCGGCAGCAGTGCGCAGTGCAGCGCACAGAGGAACGACGCCGCGAAACCAACCCGGTCCGCTCGATTGAGGTTGCATGAAGTGGTCATGACTTTCGTTGGGGTGGCGTCGGGATTGAAACAGTATAACATTTCAATCGACTTCACCACACTTGCCCCCATGACCACCAGACCACGCGATTCACGCACCACCCCGCGCGCCGCCGCCTTCGCCACGCTCGCCGGCGCGATCCTTTTGGCCCTGGCCCTGCCTGCGTCGGCCGAGGACGCGCCCGGCCACGAGCACGGCGTGACCGACCTCGATACGCTCAGGGTCCGCGCCAACCCCATCGCCCGCACCGCCGAGGACCTTGCGCGGCCCGTAGCGGTGCTTGCCGGCGAGCGCCTTGACGATGCAAAGGCCAACTCCATCGGCGAAACGGTCGCGCGCCTGCCCGGCGTCCAGTCCTCCTTCTTCGGCGCCGGCGTCGGCCGCCCGATCATCCGCGGCATGGAGGGCGCGCGCGTCCAGGTGCTAAGCGACGGCCTTTCCGCCGGCGACGTGTCGACGGTCAGCGTCGATCATGCGGTGAGCATCGAGCCCTTCCTCGCCAACCAGATCGAAGTGCTGAAGGGTCCGGCCAGCCTGCTGTACGGCAACGGCGCCATCGGCGGCGCGGTCAACGTGGTCGATGGGCGCATTCCGGAAGCCGCCACGTCGCGGCCGCTGGAGGGCCGCGCGGAACTGCGCGCCGGCAGCGTCAACGACGAGCGCACCGGCATGCTCCGCCTGGACGGCACCGCGGCCTCGGGGCGGCTGGTGTTCCATGTCGACGCGCTGCACCGCGAAACGGGTGACGTCGAGATTCCCGGCCATGCGGAAAGCGCCGCCCTGCGCGCGGAACATGACCACGACGACGACAACCACGACGACGCCCGCGGCACGCTGTCCAACAGCTTCGTGCGCACCGACAGCGGCGCCCTGGGCCTGTCCTGGGTCGGCGACCGCGGCTTCATCGGCGTCGGCCAGAGCCTGTTCAACACGCGCTACGGCGTACCCGGCCATGTCCACGCCGGGGAAGACCATGGCCACGGGCACGGCGGGGAGGAAGACCACGACCACGACCACGATGCCGACGACCATGGCGGCGTCCACATCGTGATGGACCAGCGCCGCACCGAGCTCCGCGGCGGGCTTGACGACATCGGCCCCTTCCAGAGCCTGCGCGCGCGGATCGCGCACACCGATTACACCCACACCGAATACGAGGGCGACGAGGTCGGCACCGTGTTCGACAACGAAACCATCGAGGCCCGGCTGGAGCTCGCACACCGGCCGCTCGGCGGCTGGGAAGGCGCCTTCGGCCTGCAGTGGTCGCAGCGCGACTTCGCCGCGGCCGGCGCCGAGGCCTTCGTGCCCGATTCCGAATCGCGCGACGCCGGCCTGTTCTGGATCGGCGAACGGGACTTCGGCCCGGCCAGCCTGGAACTCGGCCTGCGCCACGACCGCAACGCCATCGACATCGCGGCCGACGCCGGGCCTTCGCGTGACTTCAGCACCACCAGCCTGTCGCTGGCGTCGCGCTGGGACCTGACGCCTGACGTGCACGTGTCCTTCGGCCTCGACCGTGCGCAGCGCTCCCCCACCGCCGAGGAGCTGCATTCCAGCGGCATGCACGTGGCGACGCAGAGCCACGAATTCGGCGATCCGGCCCTGGACGTCGAGACCGCCAACCGCGCCGAGGCCGGACTGCACTGGCACCGCGGCCCGCTGCGCGTGGGCGCGGCGATCTACCACGTGCGCTACGACGACTTCATCTACCTGGCCGATACCGGGATCGTCGACGGCGGCCTGCCGGTGCGGGCCTGGACCCAGGCGGACGCGCGCTTCAGCGGCGGTGAACTGGACGCGGAATGGACCTTCATCGACAACGACAGCGGCGCGTGGACCCTGAGCGCCTTCGCCGACGTGGTGCGCGGGCGGCTTGCCGGGCAAGGGACGCGCGCGATCGAGGTGTCCGTGCCCCACGGAGACCACGCGCACGACTACGCGGCCGAGCTGGCGCTCGACGGCAACCTGCCCCGGATCGCGCCCGCGCGCATCGGCACCGACCTGCGCTGGGCCGGCAACCATTGGCGCGCGGGCATTGGCGCAGTGCGCTACGCGCGGCAGGACGACGTGGCCGGATTCGAGGACGCCACGCCCGGCCACACGCTGGTGCACGCGAACCTGGCCTGGCACATGGACACCGCCAGCGGCAACGCAGTCGAGCTGTTCATCAACGGCAACAACCTGCTCGACAGGGAGGCCCGGGTGCACACCTCGTTCCTCAAGGACCTCGCGCCGATGGCCGGCCGTGGCGCGAGCGCCGGCGTGCGCGTGCTGTTCTAGCAGCCGGGCCGGCCTGCGGCGTCGCGTGCGATCGAGCGGCGCCGCCCGGGCGACCTAGTCCTGCGCGGCGCAGTCGGCGCAGGTGCCGTGCACCTCGAGCGTCTGCGCGCGCGGGCGGAAGCCGAGCCCGCGCGCGCGTTCGTCCAGCGCGGCCACGATCTTGCTGTCCTCGAGCTCGACCGCCGAATGGCAGCTGTCGCAGATCAGGAACGGCACCGAGTGCTGCGCGGTGCTCGGATGGTGGCAGGCGACGAACGCGTTGACCGATTGCAGCTTGTGGATGAAGCCGTTGGCGAGCAGGAAGTCCAGCGCGCGATACACCGTGGGCGGTCCCGCGGCCCCGGGTCCGTTGCCCTCGCGCACGCGGTCAAGCAGGTCGTAGGCCTTGATCGGCTGCCCGGTCTCCGCGATCAGGCCGAGCACATGGGCGCGGATCGGCGTCAGCCGCAGGCCGCGCTCGCGGCAGGCGCGCTCGACCGCGGCCACGAAGGCCGAGGCGTCGTGGACGTGGTGCTTGGGATCGGTGCAGGCATGCGCTGGCATGCCTTGATGATGGTGGCGAACGGCCGGGGACTCAAGCCGGGCGCCACCCGCCGGAACGCAAGGATCTGCGTCGTCAGGCGGCCATGGCGATCGCGGCGTCGATCCGCTTCAGCGCTTCGTCGCGGCCGGCGAGGTACACGGTGTGCGCGATGTCCGGGCTGACCTGGGTGCCGGTGATCGCCACGCGCAGCGGCTGCGCCACCTTGCCCATGCCCAGGCCGAGTGTTTCCGCGGTGGCCTGCAGGGCGCCGGCGATCGCTTCGACGTTCCATTCCGCAAGCGCGGCCATGCGGTGGCGCGCCTCGGCCAGCGGCGCCTTCGCCTCGGGCTTCAGGTGCTTGGCAACGGCCTTGTCGTCGTACTCCGCGAGCGGCTGAAACCAGACCGCGGCGCGCTCGGCCATGTCCTTCAGCGTCTGCACGCGGTCGCGCAGGGCGAGGACAACGTCGGCCGGCGCCGGGCCGGCGGCAAGGTCGTACCCGGCCTTGCGCAGGTGCCACTCGAGATGCGTCGCCACATCCGCCGGTGCGTCCTCCTTCAGGTACTGCTGGTTCAACCAGCCCAGCTTCGCCATGTCCAGGCGCGCGGCCTTGGCATTGACGTCCTTCAGGTCGAACAGCTGCTGCATCTCGGTGATCGAGAAGATCTCCTGGTCGCCGTGCGACCAGCCCAGCCGCACCAGGTAGTTCAGCAGCGCGTGCGGCAGGTAGCCGGCGTCGCGGTACTGCATGACGTCGGCGGCGCCGGTGCGCTTGGAAAGCTTGGCGCCCTGCTCGTCGAGGATCATCGGCAGGTGCGAGAACGCCGGCACGTCGGCGCCCAGCGCGCGGTAGATGTTGATCTGGCGCGGGGTGTTGTTGACGTGGTCGTCACCGCGGACGACGTCGGTGATGCCCATGTCGAGGTCGTCGACGACTACGGCGAAGTTGTAGGTCGGGTAGCCGTCCGGGCGGAAGATGACCAGGTCGTCGAGCTCGGTATTGCTGATCTCGATGCGACCCTTGACCTTGTCGTCCCAGGCCACGACGCCATCGAGCGGGTTCTTCAGGCGGATGACGCGATTGGGGTCGTCGCGGTACGCGGCGCCCTGTTCGCGGTAGGCGCCGTTGTAGCGGGGCTTGTCGCCCTTGGCCATCGCCGCTTCGCGCATAGCGTCGAGCTCTTCCTTCGACTCGTAGGCGTAGTAGGCGTTGCCGGAGGCGACAAGCTGCTCGGCGACCTCGCGATAACGCTCGGTGCGGGCGGTCTGGTAGACCGGGCCTTCGTCGTAGTCGAGGCCAAGCCACTCCATGGCCTCGAGGATGGCGTCGATGGCGGCCTGGGTGCTGCGCTCGCGGTCGGTGTCCTCGATGCGCAGGATGAAGCTGCCGCCGCGGCGGCGCGCCTCCAGCCAGCAGTACAGGGCGGTGCGGGCGCCGCCGATGTGCAGGTAGCCGGTGGGGCTGGGGGCGAAGCGGGTGCGGCAGGTCATGGCATCGAGGGGCTTGCTGGGATGACCGGCGATTTTAGCCCACCCGGGCACAGCCTCACGGCTGCCTGGGCGATCGCTGCTTGTGAGGCCGGGGCCTTGAGAGGCCTCGCGAAGCGACGCCACAACCCGCCACGACGATGGGAGCGTCGGGCGCGTGGGGTACGCAGCCGGCATAAAGACCACCACCGTGGTCAGCCGGCGGAGTACCCCACGCGCCCGGCGCCACCGCGACCCCACCAGCGCACCCAATTACAATCCCCCGATGACCACCCTTCTCATCTCGGACCTGCATCTCGACCCGGCGCGCCCGGAGATCACCCGCCTCTTCGGAGAGTTCGTGGACGGCGAAGCGCGCGGCGCCGATGCGCTGTACATCCTCGGCGACCTGTTCGAGGCCTGGGTGGGCGACGACGACCCCTCGGAAACCGGCGCGTTCGTGGCGAAGCGGCTGGCGGCATTGGCGGGGAGCGGCGTGCCGGTGTACTTCATGCATGGCAACCGCGATTTCCTGCTCGGTACCGATTACGCACAGCGGGCGGGAATGACGCTGCTGGAGGATCCGACCATGATCGACCTGCACGGGCGGCGCGCACTCCTGATGCACGGCGACACGCTGTGCACCGACGACGTGGCCTACCAGCAGTTCAGGGTGCAGACGCGTGATCCGGCCTGGCAGCGGCAGTTCCTGGCGCAGCCACTGGCGGCACGGCAGGCGTTCGCGCAGCAGGCCCGGGCGGCCAGCCAGGCTCGGCAGGGCGAACTGCGCGACGCCGGCAAGATGGAAACGATCACCGACGTGGCGCCCGCTGCGGTCGACGCAGCGCTCCGTGCGCATGGCGTGGACCTGCTGATCCACGGACATACCCATCGACCGGCGGTGCATGCGCTTGATGTCGATGGGCATGCATGCACGCGGGTGGTGCTGGGCGACTGGTACGAGCAGGGATCGGTGTTGCGCGTGGACGCGACAGGAGTCCAGTTGGCGAGCCTGTAAAGCCGCGCGTCCTCGACTCGCCTCAGAACGCAACTTCAAGATTGGCGCGAATGCTGAGGTGCGTCGGCCGCAGGCGTTCGATCCGCTGCCTGCCGCTGGCATCGAAGTATTCCGTATTGCTGGCGATGTCCTGCTGCAGCACGTTGGCCACGCCCAGCCGCAGCCGGGCCTTTCCCCACAGGCTGACCAGCATGTAGGCATCGAGTTCGCGCCGCGCGGACTCGCCTGCGATCTGATGGATGCCGGTTCGCGTCGAACCACCGCTGCGATAGCTGTAGCTGGCACCAACCGACCAGGCGGGGCTGAAGCGGTAATCCGCGGCCAGGGTGGAGCTCAGGCTCGGCTGCTTGTCGATGCGGTTGTCCGGTCCCGGCAGATCGTCAATCCGCGACCAGTTGCGGGTCAGGTTGAAGCGAAGCTCCAGCCCTGACGCATCCTGAGTCTGCAGGAGCGAAAACCTGGTATCGAGTTCGATGCCCCAAGCGGTTGCGCTGCCGCCATTGGTCGGCATGGCGACCCAACGGTCACCGACCAGGCGTGTCTCCGTGCGGATGACGTCCTCGATGGTCCGGACATAGCCGCCGAGGCTGAACGTAGCACCGTCCTCCGGAAACGCCTCGTAGGCCAGGTCCACGCCGGTGGCCAGCTCGGGCTTCAGCAGCGGGTTGCCCATGGTGTCGGGATCGAGTTCACGGTTGTTGGTGGAGGTGTACGGCCTTGGTACCAGCAGGCGGAGTTCCGGGGAGCGATAGGTACGGCTCAGCCCCAGACGGACCTGGTTCTTCGAATCCGGCAGTCGCCACCGCGACTGCAGCACGGGTGAAAGTATGGCGGACCGGTTGCGGATCGGCTCGAAGCCGTTGCCGTCGCTGCGGGTTTCGATCTGCTCCCAGCGCGCCCCGAGGTACAGGGACCAGGCGGGCGTCACCGTCCATTCGTCCTGTGCATAGACCGCGGCTCGTCGGACCCGGGCATCGAATGAAAGATCGCTGAAGCCTTCCGGGATCCCGTCGAAAGCCAGCAGGCGCTGCACCCGCGCTTCGCGCCGGCGATCCAGGCTGCCCTCCCATCCCGCCTCGAACACATGCGCTCCGCTACCTGGCCAAGTGTACTTCCCGAAGGAGGCGAAGTTCCGCACGCGCAGCCATCCGTGGGTGGCTTCGTCCAGGTTCTGCATGCCGTCGGCGCCATATCCCTGTTCGCGGAAGCGGTAGTCCTCGCGGTTGCCGCCCAGCCCCAGCTTGCTGGTGAATGTTCCGCCGCTGTCGAACTCACGCGCCCAGCTGAGATCGGTGCGGAGCTGGACCACGTCGATGCCGGTGGACTGGCGGTAACGCACGTGCCGCAGCTCCGGTCCGGACTGCGTCTGCCAGCCGATGTCGCCATGCTTGTTGTAGTTGCTGGCCTCCAGGAACGTCTGCCAGCCGAGGGTGTCGCCGTTCTCCAGGACGGCGTTGAAGTAAGGAGACAGCGAAAGCACGTCGCGGAACCCTTCGACGCGCAGGTTCGTGCTGCGATGCAGGTCCTGCACACCTTCAGGGCTGAAGCCCCCTTCGATACCGGCTTCCTCCACCAGGAACGCGCGCCGTGACAAGGCGGCGTTCACCGTGTAGCCACGGTGTTCACCGCGACGGGACCGGCTCCAGTTGATGCCGGGCGTGGACCGGCCATTGGATTCCGCCAGGCTGATCTTGAGCTCGCTTGAATCCTGGCGTGCAGCCTTGGCCAGCACGATGTTGATCGTCCCGGCGATGGCCTCGGCGCGCATGTCGGCGGTGGCCGTGCGCAGGATTTCGATCCGCTCGACCATGTCCGGGGACAGCGAGCCCGGATCGAATCCCGCCGGGGCAGCCTGCCCGTCGACCAGGACCTGCGTGTATCCCTTGCCCATCCCGCGCAGGGTGATGCTGCCCGTGCTTCCGGGCGCAGCGGTGGTCACGGTCACCCCCGGCAGGCGCTTGATCGCGTCCACGAGGGTGGCATCACCATGCCGGACCAGTTCGTCCTTGCCGACGACCAGGCGGGAAGCCGTGTCGTCCCGACGCGGATCGTGGCGTTCGCCCTGGACCTGCACCTGCTGCAGGTCGGTCACGCCTTCGGGCGCAGGTGCCTGCAATGCTGCGACGGTCGAGGGCCGGGGCGCGGAATCAGTGGCAGCGGCCGCCTGGAAGCAGGCCAGCAACAGCGAAGCAGCAAGTCCCAGGCGCAGACAGCTGCAAGGGGAAGGCGATGCGGAGCGGACGTTCATCTGCGGGAGCGGATTTTTCATGGTTCGCCAGGCAAGCACCGTCCCTCCCGTGAGCCGGGAAGCGCGGCAAGTGATGGTTGTGGGGGAGCCAGCCGGGGATACGTCGACCGGGACTCCGGTGCAGCCGTGCTGCGTGCCTATCCGCTCATCGCAGCAAGGGCTCCGGATCGACGCGCTGTCCGTCCAGCAGCAGCTCCATGTGCAGGTGCGGCCCTGTCACCTTGCCGGTGGTACCGGCGCGGCCGATCTGCGTACCGGCCGCGACCCGTTGCCCGACCTGGACGTCGAAGCCGTCGAGATGCGCATGCAGTGACTGCCAGCCACCGCCGTGGTCGAGCACGACCACCGTCCCGTAGTTGGGGCCATCCGGATAATTCGTGGTTGCCGCCGCCACGGTTGCAGCCGCAGGTGCGTAGACGGGGGTGCCACGCGCTGCGGCGAAATCGATGCCCCTGTGCGGGCGCGTGTAGGGCCCGCCTTCGGCCCCGTAGCGGCTGCTGACCCTGGGCGCCGTCACCGGAAAACGAAAGCCGATGGCGGGCCTGGCAGTCACGTCGGCGGTGGCTTCCGGAGCCGCCGCTTCACGGCGCACAGGTGCCACGATCGACACGACGGCTGCCCGTGGGCCACCAGCAGCTTCTTCAATGCCGGCACGGTCGCGGCCAGGCGTGACCGTGCCGATTTGCACTGCAGCCACCGCGCCGCCGGCCACCAGCGCCAACGCAAGCAGCGCGATGCGCCATGGCAGGGCCAGGCGTCGCCGCGCATCCCCCTGCACCATGTGGCGGATCCTCAGCCTGTGGCTGCCGGGGTCATGGCGCGAGAATGCCGCGACCGGGGATGGCATCTGCGATCGTGCCGACAGGCGCAAGGCTTCCAGGTAGGCCCTCGCATAGACATGGCGGGCTTCCGGCTCCACTCCCGCTGCCGCGGCGTCGCAGCACAGTTCCGCGGCGACCTGGACACGACGCTCGATCAGTCCCAGGAAGGGATTGAACCAGAGCACCACGCCCACCAGGCGCATCAGCGCCGCGCGCTGCGGGTCATGCCGGGCCAGGTGGCTCGCTTCATGGCGCAGGACCATCTGCAACTGGCGATCCTCCAGGCGAGCGGCCAGGGCAGCCGGGATGATGATCGCCCGCCGCGGCCAGCACACCGCGAAGGGACTGACCTGCCGCGTGGTCGACCGCAGTTCGATGCCAAGACGATGGAGGCGTTGCTGCTCCATTGCGGACAGGGGCCCCGGCAAGGCAGCCGGAACGACCAGGGACGACGCCCGGACGATGCGGCGAACGGCGAGCATGCCCCTGCCCCAGCGCAGGGCCGCCAGCCCGGCACCGGCCAGATACAGCATCGGCAGCAGTGGTTCCTGCCAGGCCCTGGCGCCAAGCGGCTGCACTGCGTCCTGCCACGGCGCTTCAAGGCCGCTCGACCACCCACCCAGCCCGGCTACCGATGGCAGCGGCAGCGGCGTCGGCAGCGACCAGTTGGCACCTACCGAGGCGAAGCCGTGGAAGGCGATCGCCAGCAAGGTCGGCAGGATCGCCAGGGCCCAGACGACAAGCCAGTAGCTGCGCGCCGCGTGAGAGATGCGCAGGCCGTGATGCAGGACAAGCCCCAGCGACCAGGCCAGCGCGCCGGCGAACAGGCAGGCGCCGGCGTGAAACCACCAGATATCCAGCGCGGAGAGGCTCATGCCTGCCCATCCTGGTCGGGATCACGCAGCAGCGCCTCCAACTCGTCGACCTCGTCCTCGCTGAGCAGGCGACTGTCGGCAAATGCCTGTGCCGGAAGCGGCCCCTCGATCTCCAGCACTCTCCGCGCGAAGTCCATGCTCAACGCCGCCAGCGTCGAAACCTTGCCGACGGCCGCGCGGTAGACGTTCAAACCGTGCGAATCGAACTCTTCGACCAGACCCTTTTCCACCATCCGCTCCAGCGTCTTGCGGGTGGAAGAGTAGGACCAGCCGAGAATGGGCGTCACATGGTTGTGCACTTCGCGGGCGCTGCAGACAGCGTGTCGCCACAGGCACTTGAGCAGCTCAAGTTCGGTATTGGAGGGATGGATCATCGAAACTGTGCCCGCGACATGTCGTGAGTCGCAAACATACGACACTTGTCACACGCATGACAAGCCTCGTCCCATGAGCGTCACGGGCACTCCCGCCCCAACCCGCCACAGCGATGGCAGCACCGGGTGCGTGGGGTACGCAGCCGACATAAAGAGCGGCTTGCTGCTCAGTCGGCGGAGTACCCCACGCACCCGGTGCCCGCCGCCAAACCTTCAGCCCGAAAGCTGCTGCAACGCCGCCAACTCGTCCTCGCTGAACCCCGCCGCGCTGCGCGCATCGATGTTGAACGGGCCATGCAGCACCGCGCGCGCATATTCGGCAAGCAGCTCGCGGAACCTCGGCTCCGGATCGACGCCCGCACGCTCGCAGCACCAGCGGAACCAGTGGCTGCCGGCGGCAACGTGGGCTACTTCCTCGCGCAGGATCACCTCGAGGATTTCGACGGTGGCCTCGTCGCCCAGCGCGCGCAGCTTCACGATCATGCCTGGGGTCACGTCCAGCCCGCGCGCCTCGAGCACGCGCGGCACAAGCGCCATGCGCGACAGCACGTCGTGCGCGGTCTTCTCCGCCATCTCCCACAGGCCGTTGTGGGCGTCGAAATCGCCGTAGTCGAAGCCCATCGCCTGCAGCCGCGTGCGCAGCATCGTGAAGTGCCGTGCTTCGTCGTCGGCCACCATCACCCAGTCGGCGTAGTACTGCGCCGGCATGCCGCGGAAGCGGTAGACCGCGTCCCAGCCGAGGTCGATGGCGTTGAACTCGATGTGGGCGATGGCGTGGATGAAGGCGGCGCGGCCTTCGTCGCTGCCGAAGCCGCGGCGCGGGAGCTCGCGTGGATGCACCAGGCACGGTCGTGGCGGCCGGCCGGGCATGCGGATGGGCTCCGGCCCCGAGCCGGCGGCGTCGATGGCGAGCTCGCCGCGCCTGAACGCCCCGGCAGCCGCATGCGTGGCCGCGACCTTGTCCTCCGGCGACGCCGCGGCAAGGCAGTCGCGCGCGGCGTCGAACAGCGAAACGCGCACGCCTCAGGCGCCCACGCGGCGCTTCTTCTTCGCCTCGTCCGAGCGCAGCTGGCGCAGGCGTTCGAAGTAGCCCGGCTCGATGCCGGTCACGTATTCGCCACTGAAGCAGGAGCTGTCGAACTTCTTGCCCGGGAACTTGTGCCCCGCCACCGCGGCCTCGAGGTCCGGCAGGTCCTGGTAGACCAGCCAGTCGCAGCCCAGGAAGGCCTCGATGTCCTTCTCGCTGCGGCCGTTGGCCACAAGCTCCTCGACCGAGGGCATGTCGATGCCGTAAACGTTGGGATACCGCACCGGCGGCGCGGCCGACGCCAGATAGACCTTGCGCGCGCCGGCGTCGCGCGCCATCTGCACGATCTGCTTGGACGTGGTGCCGCGCACGATCGAGTCATCGACGAGCAACACCACGCGGTTGCGGAACTCGAGCGGGATCGCATTGAGCTTGCGCCTCACCGACTTCGCCCGCTCGCCCTGCCCCGGCATGATGAAGGTGCGGCCGACATAGCGGTTCTTGACGAAGCCCTCGCGGTACTTCACACCGAGCACGTTGGCGAGCTCCATCGCCGAGTCGCGCGAGGTGTCGGGGATCGGGATCACCACGTCGATGTCGTGGTCGGGCCGCTCGCGCAGGATCTTCTCGCCCAGGGTCACGCCCATGCGCATCCGCGCCTTGTGCACCGAGATGTTCTCGATCATCGAGTCCGGGCGCGCGAAGTAGACGTATTCGAAGATGCACGGCGCGTGCTCGCCCGCCTCCACGCACTGCCGCGCGTGCAGCTCGCCGTTCGCGGTGATGACGATGCCTTCGCCCGGCTCGACGTCGCGCACACGCTCGAAGCCGAGGATGTCCAGGGCCACCGATTCCGAGGCGACCGCGTATTCGGTACCACCCTCGGCCTCGCGCTTTCCGAGCACCAGCGGGCGGATGCCGTTGGGATCGCGGAACGCGACCAGCCCCAGGCCCAGCACCAGGGCAATGCCGGCATAGCCGCCGCGCGCGCGCCGGTGCAGGCCCTCGACCGCCTTCAGCGCGGCTTCGGGGGTGAGTGCGCGCTCGCGGTCGAGCTCGTGCGCAAACACGTTGAGCAGCACTTCGGAGTCCGATTCGGTGTTGACGTTGCGGCGGTCGGTCTCGAAGACCTCGCGGCGCAGGGCATCGGTGTTGATCAGGTTGCCGTTGTGGGCGAGCGCGATGCCATAGGGCGAGTTGACGTAGAACGGCTGCGCTTCGTCATGACCCTCGCTGCCGGCGGTGGGATAGCGGCAGTGGCCGATGCCCACGCGACCCTGCAGCAGCGCCATCGCCGCGTCGTCGAAGACGTCGCGCACCAGGCCATTGGCCTTGTGCACGCGCAGGCGCGTGCCGTATCCGGTCGCGATGCCGGCGGCATCCTGTCCGCGGTGCTGCAGCACCGTCAGGCCGTCGTACAGCGCGGCCGCGACTTCAGTGGTTCCGACGATGCCGACGATGCCGCACATGGGGTGGACCTGCGAGTGTCTGGAGTGGAAAGGCGATTTCGGCAAGACGGCGCCGGGCGCGCGACTTCGAGCGAGCGGCTACGGATGCGAACGCACGAGACCGTCGATGTTGAAGTTCGACTTGACCCGCGCCTTGAGCTGGTCGGCTTCGCCGCGCGTGACCACCGGACCGGCCTTGACGCGGGTCAGCGTGCCCTTGTCGGTCTGCACGGTCTCGGTGAAAGCACCGATGCCCGCGGCGCGCAGCCGGTCGCGCAGTGCATTGGCTTCGCTGGCGTTGCCATAGGCGCCAAGCTGCACGGAGAAACCGGTGCCGGCCGCGGTCGTTGGAGCCGGAGCCGGAGCCGGAGCGGATGGTGCGGCAGTCGGCGCCGGCGGCCGCGACGCCGCGCTGCCACCGGACGATGCCGGCGCTGCCGCGTCCAGCGCTACCACCGCGGCCGTGGCGCGCGAGCCGATGCTGCCGGCGCGCACGCGCGCGGACTCCGCATCGGCACGCGAAGCATAGGGACCGATGCGGACCCGCCAGGCATCACGATCGCCAACGCGGGTTTCTTCCACATAGGCAGGAAGGTTGGACTGGCGGAGGCGGTTGACGACGGTGCCGGCGTCGGCGCGCGAACCGTACGCGCCGAAGTTCACCGCGTAGTCGCCGCCGGCGGTGGCCGCGGGCAGGCGCGCCGGGGGCGTTGCGGGCTCGGGCTTTGAAGGTTCCGGCTTGGGAGGCTCGGGCCTTGCCGGCAGCGGAGCTTCGGGCGCCGGTCCGGCCGCCGCGACGGGGCGCTGCGGCGCGAGAGGCTCGGGCTGCGTGGCCGGTCGTTCCTGCACCGGCAGGGGCGCCACGTCGGCCGCATCACCCTCGGCCAATGGAGCCACGTCCACGTCGGATGCGAGATCGGCCGCATCTTCGGCGCGCGCATCGCCTTGCGGCGCTGCGGTGGCTGTGTCCACGGTTGCCAGGCTGCCGTCGTCGGCGAGCAGGCCGGCGCTGCTCGTGGCGCTGGGCGCCACCAGCGGCAGGTCGCGGGTGACGTACTCGCCAGAGGGCGCGTCCGGGACGTGCAGCGAAAGATCCGACACGCCGCTGTCGGGGGCGGGACCCTGCACCAACATCGGCAGGAAGATCACGGCCAGCGCAATCAGTACCGCGGCGCCGATCAGGCGCTGTTTCAGTCCGGAGTCCATGGAGGCTCGAGGCAACGGGGGCCGCTGAATTATACGGCCCCGCCGGGCTCCGCTTCTGAATCCCCGGCAGCGAGCCACGCGAGCGCCGCGCCGGCGACGTGGAAGGAGCCGAAGGCGATCACCCGTTCGCCCGGATGGGCCTGTGCCAGTGCCGCCGACAGCGCCCCGGCAGCGTCGGCGTGGCGCTGCGCGGTTCCGGCCGCGGTGCCGGCCAGGGCGTCGGCCAATGCATGGGCATCACGGCCACGAGCGCCGACCCCGGCAATGCCGGCGAGATGCCAGGCATCCACGCAGGGCGCGATCGCGGCGACCACGCCAACGGCGTCCTTGTCGGCCAGCGCGCCGTACACGGCCATGGTGCGCATCGCCGGCGCCTCATGCAGCCACTCAGCCAGCGCGCGCGCCGCCTGCGGGTTGTGGCCGACATCCACCAGCACCTCCACGCCCCCGCGTTCGAAACGCTGCAGGCGCCCCGGCACTTGCGCGGCCGCCACGCCGCACGCCCAGGCGCCGTCGTCGATCTCCACGTCCAGCGCGCGCAGCGCGGCGATCGCGGCCGCGGCGTTGCGCAGCTGTGCCGGCGCGGTCATGCGCGGCCGCGGCAGCGCCAGCTCGAACCCGGGCTCGCGCCACCACCAGCCATCGCCGGCATCATCGCGGCCGAATCGGTAGTCGCTGCCGGCCCGGATCGCGGAGGCGCCGATGGCATAGGCGTGGCCGAGAACGCTCGACGGCGGATCATCCTCGCCCAGCACCAGCGGCGTCCACGGCCGCGCGATGCCGACCTTCTCGGTGCCGATGGCCTCGCGGTCGGCACCAAGCCAGTCCTGGTGGTCGAGGTCGACGGTGGTGATCACCGCGACGTCGGGATCGACCAGGTTCACGGCGTCCAGGCGCCCGCCCAGCCCGACCTCGAGCACGGCGAGATCGAGCCCGGCGCGTTCGAACAGCCACAGCGCGGCGAGCGTGCCGTATTCGAAATACGTCAGCGTGGTCCCGCCACGCGCGGCCTCGACCGCTTCGAACGCCGCCACCAGGCCGGCATCGTCCACGTCTTCGCCATCGATGCGCACGCGCTCGTTGTAGGCCAGCAGGTGCGGCGATGTGTACGCGCCCACCCGCAACCCGGAGGCAGCGGCGATCGCCTCGATGAAGGCCACGGTCGAACCCTTGCCGTTGCTGCCGGCGACGGTCGCCACCAGGCGCGCCGGCCGGCCGAGGCCCATGCGCTCGGCCACGGCGCGCACGCGATCGAGGCCGAGGTCGACCTCGCGCGGATGCCGGCCCTCGATGTCATGGAGCCAGTCCTGAAGGCTGCGCGCTGCGGCCATGGTTCAGAGCGCCCGGTGCACCGCTTCGCCGAACAGCAGGGTGTGGTGCGCGCAGTCGTTCATGCGCACCACGTCCAGGTGCCCGGCATCGGGCCCTTCAAGCAGGTTGAGCGTGGCCGGCGCCTGGCGGAAGGTCCACAGCCGAAACAGCGGCAGGCCCAGCACCCGGCACAGCAGCACGCGGTTGACCGCGTCGTGGGACACCACCAGCAGGGTGTCCTCCGGACCCAGGCCTTCACAGGCCTTGGCGAACGCCGGCCAGGCGCGCTCGAGCACCTGCTTCAACGACTCGCCACCGGGCATCTGCACCTTGTCCGGCGTATCGCGCCACGCCGCCAGGCGCTCCGGGTCCACTTCACGGATCTCGCTGGCAAGCTTGCCTTCCCAGCTTCCGTGGGCGATTTCCATCAGCCCCTCGTCGACCTCGAGCATGTCCGCGCGCGCCTCGCCCAGCGCCAGCCGCGCCGTGTCGTACGCGCGCGACAGCGGCGACGCCACGGCGCGGTCGATGCGCACGTCGTGCAGGCGCTCGCCCAGGCGCAGCGCCTGCCTGGCACCGGTATCGGAGAGCGGGATGTCCTCCTGCCCCTGGTAGCGGCCGGCGCGGTTCCACTCGGTCTCGCCGTGGCGAGCGAGGAGGACCCTCAACGCTTCGGCTCCAGCCCCAGCTCGGCCAGCACGCGCGGCGCCGGGTAG
Source organism: Luteimonas sp. A501 (assembly GCF_054052085.1). The sequence goes on along the minus strand of NZ_JBSVRI010000002.1, from coordinate 39,053 downwards.
ACCTCCTGCATGATCCAGCGCATGTAGCGCTGGTCGACCGAGATCATGCGCGTCATCACCGGGTCGAACACCCAGTTCGACGCCACCGACTCCCAGTTGCCGTCGAAGGCGAGGCCGACCAGCTTGCCCTGTGCATCGAGCACCGGCGAACCGGAGTTGCCACCGGTGATGTCGAGGTCGGCGAGGAAGTTGACCGGCACCGACTTCAGGCGGCGGTCCTGCAGGCCGCCGTACCGCTTCCCGGCCACGGCGTCGAGCAGCGCCTTCGGGGCGTCGAACGGATCTTCGCCGGTGTCCTTGGCCGGGATCTCCTCGAGCACGGTGAACGGCTTCTGCGGCGTGCCGTCGAGCTTGGTGTAGGGCTTGACGTTGCCGAAGGTGATGCGCAGCGAGGAGTTGGCGTCCGGATAGACGAACTCGCCCTTGCTGGCCTTGTAGTCGGCCACCGCCTGCAGGTAGACCGGGCGCGCCAGCAGCGCGTCGCCGGCGCGGGCCTTGCGCTCGGCTTCCTGCGCCAGCAGCGTGGGCATGATCGCCACCGCGTAGCGGATCGCGGGATCCTTGCTTTTCTCGAAGGCCTTGCGGTCGGCCTTCAGCCATTTCAGGCGGGTCTCGGTGCTGTCGGCCAACTCGCTGCGCCCGAGGCGGTCGAGCACGCCGTTGATCGCCTTGTCATCGCTGCCGCCCAGCCAGGCGTCCACGGCTTCAAGGCGCTGGGCCTGCGGCAACTTGACGTACTCGGCCAGCCAGTACCGCTGCAGGCCGCGGTCCATTTCCGGCACGTAGCGGCGCTCCATCTGACGCACCGCGCCCTCGATCGTGGGCAGGTCGCGCTCCTGGTAGCCCTGCTCGCGCTCGGCGTCGGGCTTCTCGCGCTCGATCGCCAGGCGGTAGCCGCGGATCGCGGTCGACAGCACGCCGGTGCCGTTGAACTGGCCGAACACCAGGTCGCGCTCGCGGGTGGCGCGGCTGGCTTCGTTGAGCTCGAGGATGCGCGCGTAGGCGTCGAGCACGGCCTGGCCGGCTTCGCCTTCGTCTCGTGCCCAGGCCAGCACCTCGGCTTCCTGGCGCTCCTTGGTGGCCATCGCCTTGGTGCGCTCGAAGCCGGCGAGCTGGCTGTCGTAGTTCTTGTAGACGTTTTCCCAGCCGCGCATGGTGCTGGCGTACTTAACCTCGATGTCGGGATTGGCCGCGCCCGCTTCGGCGACCATCTTCTGCAGCGCCTTGTAGTGGCGGACCACGGTCGGGTACTGCCAGTCCTGGGTGTCCTTGAACTCGCTGGCCAGCGCATAGCGCGCGGTCCGGCCGGGATAGCCGGCGACCATCACGAAGTCGCCCTCGCCCAGCGGCTTGTCGGCGAACTCGAGCCAGCGCTTCGGCTGGTAGGGCACGTTGTCCTCGGCGAAGGCCGCCGGCTTGCCGTCCTTGCCGACGTAGGCGCGGTAGAAAGAGAAGTCGCCCGTGTGCCGCGGCCACATCCAGTTGTCGGTTTCGCCGCCGTAGGCGCCGACGCTGCCCTGCGGCGCGTAGACCAGGCGCACGTCGCTGATCTCGAGGTTCTTGAACAAGCGGTAGGTATTGCCCCCGGCAAAGCTGTACAGGCGGCAGCGATAGCCCTCGTCGGCCTCGCAGCCGGCGACCAGGGACTTCTCGATCGCGTCCAGCGCGTTGGTGCGGCCGATCGCATCGGGCGCCGCGGCCACGGCGGCCTGCACCTTGGCGGTCACGTCCTCGATCGACTCCAGCGCGAAGATGCGCGAATTCGGTCCGGCGCTGATCTCGTCGCCGATCGCCGCGGCATAGAAGCCGTCGCGCATGAGGTTGTTCTCGGGCGTGGAATTGAGCTGGATCGCGCCATAGGCGCAGTGGTGGTTGGTCGCCACCAGGCCCTGCGGCGAGACGAAGCTCGCGGTGCAGCCGCCCAGCGAGACCACGGCGCCGAGCGGGTCACCGGTCAGGTCGGCAAGCTGTTCGGGCTTGAGCTTGAGGCCGGCCTTCTTCAGCGGCTTGGCGATCTCGGGGAGCTGCTGCGGGACCCACATGCCTTCGCCGGAGTGGGCGGGGCTGGCGGCAGCGGCCGCGAAGGCCGCGACGGCGGCGGCGAGAAGTGTCTTGCCCATAGGTTCGGTGTCCTGGACGGTTGGATGATTCGGAGTTTAACGGCCGAGGCCGGCGGCGGGAGCCTGCCTGTCGGCCTGGTCGAGCGGCAGCCCCATCTCGCGCAGCAGCTGCGGCGCGGGATAGACGCGGGCCATGATCCAGCGCATGTAGCGGGCGTCGACGTGGATCGCGCGCTTGTAGCGCGGATCGAACTTCCAGCTGGCGCTGACCGCCTCCCAGTTGCTGTCGAAGTTGAGGCCGATCAGGCGGCCGCGCGCGTCCATCACCGGCGAGCCGGAGTTGCCGCCGGTGGTGTCGAGGTTGGTAAGCAGGTTCACGGTCTGGGTGCCGAGGCCCGGATCGACCGTGGCGCCGAAGTCGCGGCGGGCGATGGCATCGAGCAGCGGCTGCGGCGCGTCGAAGGGAGCAACGCCGGTGTGCTTCTCGACGATGCCTTCGACGGTCGTCAGCGGCGACCAGCTGACCGCGTCGCGCGGCTGCAGGCCCTCGATGCGGCCGTGGCTCACGCGAAGGGTGGAGTTGGCATCCGGGTAGACCGCCCTGCCCTCGCTGCGGGCGTGGCCGATCATGCCGCGCATGTAGGCCGGGCGCAGGCGCAGCAGCTCGCCGGTGCGTGCCTTGGCCTCGTCCTCGAAGCGCAGGTCGGCCTGCTGCAGGGTCGCGGCCGCCTGCATCAGCGGATCGGTCGATGCCTGGACCTCGGCCGGCCCAGCCGCGAACAGGCGCATGCGCTCGGCTTCGTCGGCCAGGGCGGCGCCGGTGTACAGGCGCTCCAGGCGCGAGGCGATCGTCGCTTCGTCGGTACCGAAGACGGCGTCGATTTCGGGCACGCGCTGCTCCGCGGGCAGCGCGGCATGCCGGCCCAGCAGCTCGGCCAGGATCGCTCGCTCCACCGCCGGCGCGTAGCGGCGCTGGGCCTGGCGCAGGGCGGCCTCGATCCGGGCCTCGTCGCGCAGCTGGTAGCCGCTTTCGCGCTCGGCGTCGGGCTTGCCGCGCTCCAGGGCGAGGCGTTGCAGCCGCATCGCACCGCCCAGGAGTTGGGTCTGGGCCTGCATCAGGCTGAACAGCTGGTCGCGTTCGCGCGTGGCCCGGGCAGAGGCGATCACCTCGGCCGCGGCGTCGATGTCGGCACGCGTCGCGGCGGCGTCGGGCTGGCCGGACAGCCACGTCGCCATCGCCGCCTCTTCGGTGCGGCGGCCGGCGACGGCATCGCTGCGGCGCAGGCCGTCGAGCTCGCCCTGGGCGCGCTTGAGCGTGTTCTTGAGGCTGGCGACCTGGGCGGCATAGCGCACTTCGGCGTCGGCATCGCCGGCCGAGCCGCGCTCGACCGCCGCCAGCAGCGCGGTCATCAGCTCCACGCGCGAGGGCAGCTGCCACTCGACCTGGTCGGCGAACTCGGCCGCGGTGCGGTGGCGGAAGGTGCGGCCGGGATAGCCCGCCAGCATCGCGAAGTCGCCTTCGGCCAGCGGCTCGGTCGAGACCGTCAGCCAGGCCGCGGGCTTGAACGGCACGTTGTCCGGCGAATACGCCGCGGGTTTGCCGTCCGGCCCGACATAGGCGCGGTAGAAGGTGAAGTCGCCGCTGTGCCGCGGCCACATGAAGTTGTCGATCTCGTCGCCGTAGCTGCCGATCGCATCCGGCGGCGCGTAGGCCAGCCGCACATCGCGGATCTCGAGCTGGCGCACCAGGTCGAAATCGGTGCCGTAGTACATGTCGACCACGCTGCAGCGGTAGCCGGGCTCCTCGGCCTCGCACTCGGCCACGGCGGCCTTGGATGCGGTCTCGACCGCGTCGTGGTAGGCGCGGCCGGTCCTGCCGCGGGCATCGGCCAGGATGCGATCGGTGATGCGCTCGAAGCGGTCGGTGACCAGCACCCGCGCGCCCGGGCCCGCCGACAGCTCTTCGGCCATCGTCGGCGCGTTGAAGCCGTTGGCGATGAGGTTGTTTCCAGGCGTCGAATTCAGCTGGATCGCGCCGTGTGCGCAGTGGTGGTTCGTGACCACCAGGCCCTGCGGCGAAACGAAGCTCGCGGTGCAGCCTCCAAGCGAGACCACGGCGCTCATCGGCGGCTTCGACAGGTCGGACAGGTCCTTGGGGTCGCCCTGGAAGCCGGAAGCGCGCATGGCCGATTCGATCTCCGGCAGCTGGGAGGGCAGCCACATGCCTTCGTCGGCAAGGGCGGCGGCGGGCAGCAGCAGGGCGGCGGCGAGGGCCGTGGCGATGGGGCTCGGGCGCATGGGATTACCGGTGGTCTGGACAGCCCGCGACCATAGGCCGCGGCGGCGGCCGGGTGCAAATGTCGCCGGTCATGCCCCGGGCTGCACGCCGCGGCGGCGGTACAATGGGCGTTTCGACCATCCGACCGGCCCAACCATGTCGCAGCCCCAGCAGTCCACCATTCCCGCCACCATGAAGGCGCTGGTCAAGCGCGAGCTTGCCCGCGGCATCTGGATGGAGGAAGTCCCCGTCCCCGAGCCCGGCGCCAACGAGGTCCTGATCCGCCTCGAGAAGACCGCCATCTGCGGCACCGACCTGCACATCTACCTCTGGGACGAGTGGGCGCAGCGCACCATTCCGCAAGGCCTGACCATCGGCCACGAGTTCGTGGGCCGCGTGGTGAAGCTCGGCCCCGGCGCGGCCGGCTACGAGATCGGCCAGCGGGTCTCGGCCGAAGGCCACATCGTCTGCGGCCAGTGCCGCAACTGCCGTGCCGGCCGCCAGCACCTGTGCCCGAACACGGTCGGCATCGGCGTCAACCGCAACGGCGCCTTCGCCGAGTACATCGTGATGCCGGCCAGCAACCTGTGGCCGATCCCCGACCAGATCCCGTCGGAGCTGGCCGCGTTCTTCGATCCCTACGGCAACGCCGCGCACTGCGCGCTGGAGTTCGACGTGGTCGGCGAAGACGTGCTGATCACCGGCGCCGGCCCGATCGGCGTGATGGCCGCGGGCATCTGCAAGCACATCGGCGCGCGCAACGTGGTGGTCACCGACGTCAACGACTTCCGCCTGAAGCTGGCCGCCGACATGGGCGCCACGCGGGTGGTCAACGTCAGCAAGACCTCGGTGAAGGACGTGATGGCCGAGCTGCACATGGACGGCTTCGACGTCGGCCTGGAGATGAGCGGCAACCCGGCGGCGTTCAACGACATGCTCGACTGCATGTACCACGGCGGCAAGGTCGCACTCCTCGGCCTGCTGCCCAAGGGCGCGGGCATCGACTGGGACCGGGTGATCTTCAAGGGGCTCACGCTGCACGGCATCTACGGCCGCCGCATGTACGAGACCTGGTACAAGATGACGCAGCTGGTGCTGTCGGGCTTCCCGCTGCACAAGGTGCTGAGCCACCAGCTGCCGGCGGACGAGTTCCAGAAGGGCTTCGACCTGATGGAGTCGGGCAAGTCGGGCAAGGTGGTCCTGAGCTGGTAGCCCGGTCGCGCGAAGGCAGGTGGCGCCGCCGAGGCGCGACACGCCGTGAATACGTCCATGTAGGCTCTCGGCGGCATCCATGCCGCCGAAGGTCGCGCCTCGACGGCGCCACCTGCCTTCCCCATCGTTGAGGTGTCCTGTGTCCCTGACCGAACGCTACAGCCAGACCCTGACAGAGATCCGCGAGGCGGGCCTGTTCAAGGCCGAACGCATCATCACCAGCCCGCAGTCGGCCGAGATCGAACTCGCCGACGGCCGCAGGGTGCTGAATTTCTGCGCCAACAATTACCTCGGCCTTGCCGACCATCCGGACGTCATCGCCGCCGCGCGCGAGGCGCTGGACACGCACGGCTTCGGCATGGCCTCGGTGCGCTTCATCTGCGGCACCCAGGACCTGCACAAGGAGCTGGAGCGGACGATTTCCGGTTTCTTCGGCAAGGAGGACACGATCCTCTATGCCGCCTGCTTCGACGCCAACGGCGGGCTGTTCGAACCGCTGCTGGGCGACGGCGATGCGATCATCAGCGACGCGCTCAACCACGCCTCGATCATCGACGGCGTGCGCCTGTGCAAGGCGAAGCGCTACCGCTACGCCAACTGCGACATGGCCGACCTGGAAGCGCAGCTCAAGCAGGCGAAGGCCGACGGCGCGCGCACGATCATGATCACCACCGACGGCGTGTTCTCGATGGACGGCTTCATCGCGCCGCTCGACGAGATCACCGCGCTCGCCGGCAAGTACGGCGCACTGGTCCACATCGACGAGTGCCACGCGACGGGGTTCATCGGCGCAACCGGCCGCGGCTCTGCCGAGGTCAAGGGCGTGCTCGAGAAGATCGACATCATCACCGGCACCCTGGGCAAGGCCATGGGCGGCGCGCTGGGCGGCTTCACCACGGCCAAGGCCGAGGTGATCGAGCTGCTGCGCCAGCGCTCGCGGCCGTATCTCTTCTCGAACTCGCTGCCGCCGCACGTGGTGGCCGCGGGCACGAAGGCGTTCCAGATGCTCGACGCCGCCGGCGGGCTGCGCGAGCGGCTGGCGGAGAACACCGCGTACTTCCGCGAGCGCATGACCACGGCCGGCTTCGACATCAAGCCCGGCACGCATCCGATCAGCCCGGTGATGCTGTACGACGCGCCGCTGGCGCAGCGCTTCGCCGAGCGCCTGCTCGAGGAAGGCATCTACGCGATCGGGTTCTTCTTCCCGGTGGTGCCGCAGGGCCAGGCGCGGATCCGCACGCAGCTGTCGGCGGCGCACACGCGCGAGCACCTGGACCGGGCGATCGACGCCTTTACCCGCATCGGGCACGAACTGGGCGTCATCAAGGACTGAAACGCGACGCCGCGGCGCAGCTGCGCCGCGGGCCGCGAGGAGGTCAGCGCGGCTCGGAGCCGTCGTCCGCGGGGACCTGGGCAGGCTGTGTTCCAGCGGCCGCGGCTTCGGGCGCGGCTCCCACGGGCACGCCTTCGACGGCCGGCACCGCATCGCCGGCCGGTGCGGCCACGGCGCCAGCCGCCGGTGCGGGAGTCCTGCCACGAGCGATCCGGACGCCGCGCGTCTTCATCCAGGCATCGAACTCGTCGGCGGTCATCTGCCGGCCGTTCTGGTTCATATCGAAGCGCCAGGGCGTGTTGTCGAATTCGGTCTTGGGCTTGTAGGCACCGGGGTCATTCGGATCCGCCACGCTCGCGGGCGCTGCGATCGCCACGTTGCGGCAGCCTTCGATGCGCCGGCGCAGCAGCACTTCGTCGACCGTCTGCGACTCGTCGTACGCATGCCCAAGCACGCCGCTGTTGGCGCCGAGCATGTACGAGGGCGCGGCCAGTTCGGTCGCCAGCGGCGCAAGCACCGTGACCCGCTGCGCGGCGACGCCCGCGCTCGGCAGGCTGCCGCAGTCGATCGCCGCCAGGGCCATTCCCGGAACCAGGAGGCCCACTGCCGCCACACTCATCAACGCTGACCGCTTCATTGCTCTTGCCCCGCTTCGTCTGCACAGGGCGAGAGTCTAGCAGCCTCCAAATGCACGAAGCCCGGCACAAGGCCGGGCTCCGTGGTGTCACCTGTGCCGACGTCCTCAGTTCTGGACGTTCAGCTCCGTGCGGCGGTTGCGCGCGCGGCCGTCCGGGTTGTCCGAACCGTCGTCATTGGTNGGTAGCGCTTCAGGATCTCGATCGCCTCGTTGAGGATCGACACCGCGTCGGGACGCAGGGTCGACTTGTCGAAGTCGAAGTTCACGCCCTTCAGGTCGATCGACACCGGCACCGGGCAGCCGTCCGGACCGATCGTCTGGCCAGGCTGCGAATCCGGGCAGCGGTCGTCGCAATCGTTCACGCCGTCACCGTCGCTGTCCATGTCCGCGCAGCTCGGGGCCACCGGCGCCGGGGCCACCGGGGCAGTCGGCTCCGGACCCAGCGGGATCACGACGCCAACCGAAGCCAGCACGTCGCCGAACCAGTCTTCGCTCGGGGCGCTGACGCTGGTGTCGTCGAAGTCGGCACGGTAGGCCAGCTCGGTGCGGATCTTGACCCGACCCGTGCCGCCCTGCGCACCCACGCCAACCTTGGCGGCGAAGTTGCCGTCTTCGCGCTCACCCGGCGAAACCGGGCTCGGGAACGCGTCGTACTCTTCTTCCGAACGCTGGTAGCCCACGCCCATCAGCACGTAAGGCGCCCAGTTGCGGCCTTCGGCCAGGAAGTGGCGACGCAGGTCCAGCGAAATGCCGTACTGGCTCCAGTTCAGGTCCTGGTTCGCGTCATTGTTCGGGTTCTGGTAGTTCAGCTCCGCATCCAGCGACCACGCCGGGGAAATGAACTTGCCAACGCCAAGCGTTGCGAACGGCGCATCGCGCGTACCGCGGTCATTGTCCTGCAGGTTGAAACCAGCGCCACCGGTCAGGTACCAGCGGTCGTCGAAATCCTGGGCGAAGGCGGCGGGGGCGACGCCCAAGCCAGCCAGCAGGGCTGCGCACAGCAACTTCTTGTTCATCATGGTGTCGCTCCTTGGAAAAGGTGCACGAATCCGGCAGCGCCGGAACCGCATCACTCGAGTTGTGGGGCACGACGGCCGCCTCCCGGGCCGCCATCGGAGTGCAGGTTAGATTCGAAGATGTGAAGATGGCGTTAACGCTGGTCTAACAAATCGTCCGGAAGCGGCCGAGCCGGGCTCTTGCCGTGGATGTCACATGCCCGCATCGTGACCCATCCCGTACGCCGACGAATGTGAATGACCGCCGCATCTCCGTACCCGCACCTTCTTTCGCCCATCGACCTTGGATTCACCACCCTGCGCAACCGCGTGCTGATGGGTTCGATGCACACCGGGCTGGAAGACCAGCGGCGCGATTTCCCCAAGCTCGCCGCCTACTTCGCCGAGCGCGCCGCCGGAGGCGTCGGACTGATGGTCACCGGCGGCTTTGCTCCGAGCCTGACCGGCTGGCTGAAACCTTTCGCCGGCAAGCTCACGCGGCGCGCGGAAGTGGCCCGGCACCGGCAGGTCACCGATGCGGTCCATGCGCATGACTCGCGCATCTGCCTGCAACTGCTGCACGCCGGGCGCTACGCCTACCACCCGCTCTCGGTATCGGCGTCGGCGCTGAAGGCGCCCATCAATCCGTTCCGGCCCCGGGCGCTGTCCGCGCGCGGCGTGGAGCGCCAGATCGACGCCTTCGCGCACGCCGCGCGGCTTGGGCGCGAAGCCGGCTATGACGGCGTCGAGGTCATGGGCTCGGAGGGCTACCTGCTGAACCAGTTCACGGTCGCGCGTACCAACCGACGCCACGACCGCTGGGGCGGCAGCGTCGAGAACCGCATGCGCTTCGCGGTGGAAATCGTGCGCCGCGTGCGCGAGGCCTGCGGGCCGGACTTCATCATCATCTACCGTTTGTCGATGCTCGACCTGGTCGAGGACGGCAACGACTGGCCGGCCATCGTGGCCCAGGCACGCGCGGTCGAGGCAGCGGGCGCAACCATCATCAACACCGGCATCGGCTGGCACGAAGCCCGGGTACCGACCATCACCACCTCGGTGCCCCGGGCCGCCTTCGCCGGGGTCACCGCCCGCCTCATGCCCGAGGTCTCGGTGCCGCTGGTGGCGACCAACCGGATCAACATGCCCGATGTCGCCGAATCGATCCTCGCCACCGGCCAGGCGGACATGGTGTCGATGGCACGCCCGCTGCTGGCCGATCCGGACTGGGTGGCGAAAGCCGCCGCCGGGCGCGCGGATGCGATCAACACCTGCATCGCCTGCAACCAGGCCTGCCTGGACCACGTGTTCCAGAATCGCCGCGCGAGCTGCCTCGTGAACCCGCGCGCCTGCCATGAAACCGAGCTGGCCTATTCGCCAGCCACTGCGCCACGGCGGATCGCGGTGGTCGGCGCGGGGCCGGCGGGCCTGGCCTGCGCCACGGTGGCGGCCGGGCGAGGCCACGCCGTGACCCTGTTCGAGGCCGGAGACTCGATTGGCGGCCAGTTCAACCTGGCGCGGCGGATCCCGGGCAAGGAGGAATTCGAGGAGACCCTGCGCTACTACCGGCTGCAATTGCGCGAAACCGGCGTCGACCTGCGCTTGGGCACCCGTGCGACGCCGCGGCTGCTGGAAGGCTTCGATGCCGTGGTGCTGGCCACGGGCGTGGTTCCGCGCGTGGCGCACTTCGAAGGACACGACCATCCTCGCGTGGTGGGCTACACCGACGTGCTGCTCGGCAACGTCGTTCCCGGCGGCAAGGTGGCGATCATCGGCGCCGGTGGCATCGGCTTCGACGTCGCAGAGTTCCTGGTCCATGACGGACCTTCGCCCAGCCTGGATCCCGTCCGCTGGATGAAGGAATGGGGCGTCGATCCCGCTTCCGCTACGCCTGGCGGCCTGCAGCCGCCGCAACCGGAGTCGCCGGCGCGTGGGGTGTGGCTGCTGCAGCGCAGCGCAGGGCGTCCGGGCGCGAGACTGGGCAAGACCACCGGCTGGACCCACCGGGCGACACTCAAGGCCAAGGGCGTACGCATGGTGGGCGGGGTCGAGTACCACCGCGTGGATGATGCCGGCCTGCACGTGACCATCGACGGCGTCGAGCAGGTGCTCGATGTCGACCATGTCGTGGTCTGTGCCGGGCAGGAGCCGCAGCGCGCCCTGTTCGACGAACTGGACGGCCGCGGCCTGGAGCTGCACGTGATCGGCGGCGCGGACGTCGCCGTCGAGCTCGACGCCAAGCGCGCGATCGAACAGGGAAGCCGGCTCGCCGCTGCGCTTTGACGCGTTTTCTTGCCGCGCTCGCAACAGCCGCCGACCCCCTGTTCAGCTGGGATTGCGAAAACCGGCAGTACCTTGCGCGCACTTTCTCCGTCGCCACTTCGGCGGAACCGGCACGACCCGCACTCCCGCGGGCTTCGCGCCCGGGCAGCAAAGCGCCACAGAGTGCCGCCGCCCTCCCCAACACGCCAGGCCGATCCGCACTGCGGTGCCCGGACCCATGCAGGGATCCGGCGCCAAAGCCGTGCGGGCGGCGCAACGGAGCAAGGAGCCGCCATGAAACTCGCCTGGATCCTGTGGTTGGCATCGATCATGCCGCCACCGGCCGCAGATTCCCTCTGCCTCAGCACCACGCTGTACCTCGAAGCCCGCGACCAGTCCGTCCTCGGCCAGCATGCCGTGGCCGAAGTCGCCCTGCGGCGCGCCGACAGCGGCCTGTGGGGTGATTCGGTCTGCGACGTGGTCACCGCGCGCAAGCAGTTCGCGCCGACCATCGTCTCGCCGAACACGCGCCTGACCAACACCGAAGCCTGGTCGCAGGCCGTGACCATCGCGCTCGAGTCGCAGAGCAACTGGGCTCTGCCGGCCGGTGAGCGCAAGGAAGTCGTGCCCGGCGCCAGCCACTTCCTGGCACACGCCATCGCCAGCCCGAGCTGGCGCAACGCCTACCAGGTGGCGACCATCGGCGACCACACCTTCCTGCGCGTGCAGCGCCTGAAGCCCAGGTCGTGACCCAGGGTTCCGCAGGCCTGCACTGATCGCGCCTGCACCCACGGCCCAGCCTTGAGCGGGGCACCGGCTGCGCCGATGATGACGGCCTACCCCCGCGCGGAGCCGCACATGAAACTGTATTCAAAGCCGGGCGCCTGCTCGACCGCCGTCCACGTCGCACTGCAGTGGAGCGGTGGCCCATTCGAGGTGGAAATCCTTGACGGGTCCTCGATGAAGGCGCCGGCATTCCTGGCGATCAATCCCAGCGGAGCAGTGCCGGCGCTCGTCGACGGCGATTTCGTGCTCACCCAGAACGCCGCGATCATGGGTTACATCGCCGACCTGCGGCCGCAGGCGGGCCTGGCCGGCGACGGCTCGCCGCGCCAGCGCGCCGAGGCGGCACGCTGGCTCGCCTTCGTCAATTCCGACCTGCACCCGGCGTTCAAGCCGATCTTCGGACCATCGCGCTACATCGGTGACGAGTCGCAGCACGATGCGCTGAAGGCCGCGGCGCGCAAGCTGGTCCGGGGACTCATGGAAACCGCCGACAGACGCCTGGCGGACCATGAATGGCTGGCCGGCTTCCGCAGCTTCGCCGATCCCTACTTCTACATCACGGTGCGCTGGGCGCACGGCACCGGCGTGGACATGTCCGGGCTGGACAACATCGCGGCCTTCAAGGCACGGATGGAGGCCGACCCGGGCGTGCGCGCCGCGCTGGACGCCGAGGGACTGGAATAGACCAAAGCGGCGGGGCCGCAGCGCACTACCACCGCATCGCGGCTCCCACTCCGGAAAAAAACGGCGCCCATCGGGCGCCGTCTTCGCTTGCAGCCTGGCCCCGCCTCAGCCGCGATCGGCCATCGGCACCCAGTCGCGGTTCTCGGGACCGGTGTAGTTCGCGCTCGGGCGGATGATCTTGCCGTCGATGCGCTGCTCGATCACGTGCGCGCTCCAGCCGCTGGTGCGCGCGATCACGAACAGCGGCGTGAACATCGCCGTCGGCACGCCCATCATGTGGTAGCTCACCGCGCTGAACCAGTCGAGGTTGGGGAACATCTTCTTGGCGTCCCACATCACCGACTCCAGGCGCTCGGCGATGTCGTACATCGTGTTGTCGCCCTGCTCCGCCGACAGCTCCTTCGCGACCTCCTTGATGATGCCGTTGCGGGGATCGGAGACGGTATAGACCGGGTGGCCGAAGCCGATCACGACTTCCCTGCGGCCAACGCGCTCACGGATGTCGGCCTCGGCTTCGTCCGGCGAGTCGTAGCGCTGCTGGACTTCGAATGCGACCTCGTTGGCGCCGCCGTGCTTCGGCCCGCGCAGCGCGCCGATCGCGCCGGTGATGCAGGAATGCATGTCGCTGCCGGTACCGGCAATGACGCGCGAGGCGAACGTGGACGCGTTGAACTCGTGCTCCGCGTAAAGGATCAGCGAGGTGTGCATCGCGCGCACCCAGCTCTCGCGCGGCGGCTCGCCGTGCAGCAGGTGCAGGAAGTGCCCGCCGATGGAGTCGTCGTCGGTCTCGACATCGATGACCCGGCCGTTGTGGCTGTAGTGGTACCAGTACAACAGCATCGAACCCAGCGAGGCCATCAGCTTGTCGGCGATGTCGCGCGCTCCGGGATGGTTGTGGTCGTCCTTCTCCGGGGAAACGCAGCCCAGCACCGAAACGCCGGTACGCATCACGTCCATCGGGTGCGCCGAGGGCGGCAGCTCTTCGAGTGCCGCCTTGACCGCAGCCGGGATGCCGCGCAGCGACTTCAGCTTCGCCTTGTAGCCCGCGAGCTCGGCCTTCGACGGCAGTTTGCCGTGGACCAGCAGGTAGGCGACCTCTTCGAACTCGGCCGTAGTGGCGAACTGCGTGATGTCGTAGCCGCGGTAATGCAGGTCGTTGCCGCTGCGGCCGACGCTGCACAGCGCGGTGTTGCCGGCGGCGGTGCCGGACAGTGCCACCGACTTCTTCGGCTTGGGCAGGGTGCTGGGGGTCTCGCTCATCAGGTACTCCAGTGCAACGTGTGTGGTCGCGCAGCGCGCGTGCCGGCGTGGGTCAGTCCTTCGAGAACAGCGTGTCGAGCTTGTCCTCGTAGGCGTGGTAGCCGAGGAAGTCGTACAGCTCCGCTCGCGTCTGCAGGGTGTCGACGATGTTTTTCTGCGTGCCCTCGCGGCGCACGGTCTCGTAGAAGTTCAGCGCCGCCTTGTTCATGGCGCGATAGGCGCCGCAGCAGTAGAGCGCGATGTCGACGCCGGCCGAGCGCAGCTCGTCGGTGGTGAAGAACGGGGTGGAACCGAACTCGGTGAGGTTGGCCAGGATCGGCACCTTCACTGCGTCCTTGAACTTGCGGTAGTCCTCGAGCGAGGTCATCGCCTCGGGGAAGATCATGTCGGCGCCGGCCTCGACGTAGGCGATCGCGCGCTCGATCGCCGAGTCGATGCCCTCCACCGCCGCCGCGTCGGTGCGCGCCATGATCACGAAGCCGGCTTCGGTGCGGCCATCGACCGCGGATTTCACCCGGTCGACCATCTCGCCCTTCGACACCACCTCCTTGTTGGGACGGTGGCCGCAGCGCTTCTGGCCGACCTGGTCCTCCATGTGCACGGCGGCGACACCGGCGCGCTCGAAGCTGCGGACGGTGCGGGAGATGTTGAAGGCGCCGCCCCAGCCGGTGTCGATATCGACCAGCAGCGGCAGGCCGGTGGCCTCGACGATGCGGCGGGCGTCGATCAGCACGTCCTCCATGGTGCTGATGCCGAGGTCGGGCATACCCAGGGAGTTCGCGGCGACGCCGCCACCGGACAGGTACAGCGCTTTGTAACCGGTGCGCCTGGCCATCAGGCCGGCATAGGCGGTGATGGCGCCCATCACCTGCAGCGGGGATTCGTCGGCGACGGCGGCGCGGAAGCGCGCGCCTGCGGAAACATGCTCGGACATGGGGAAGTCTGCGTTGGGGAACACCGCCATTCTAGCGGAGCGCGCGGGTGCACGGCCCCGCGACCGCCCCGGGCGCAGGGCGCGCAGGCGCTGCCAAGGCCTGTTCGCGAGTCGGCAGCCGGAGGCATCCCGGGCCGCCCGTCGCGGCAATTTCCCGGAACAGCTCAGCTGCCGGCGTCGGCGCCGCGTTCGATCGCGTCACGGATGTCATCGAGCGCGCCCGGATCATCAAGCGTGGACAGGTCGCCGGGATCGCGCGACTCGGCAAGGGCCTGGATCGAGCGCCGCAGCAGCTTGCCCGAGCGCGTCTTGGGCAGCGACGCAACCACGTAGATCCGCGCCGGGCGCGCGATCGCGCCCAGCTGCTCCACCACCCTGCCCTGCATCTCGTGCGCGGCCAGGGACGCGTCCGCGGCCTGCTTCAGCGTGGCGAACACCACCGGCACCTGGCCCTTGATCGCGTCGTGCACGCCGATCACCGCGACCTCGGCCACGCCCGGATGGCCCGACACCGATTCTTCGATCTCGCGCGTGCCCAGGCGATGCCCGGCCACGTTGATCACGTCGTCGGTGCGCCCGAGGATGTACGCGTAGCCGTCCTCGTCGCGGATCGCCCAGTCCAGCGAGCTGTAGAGCGGCTCCCGGAAGTGGCTGAAGTAGCTGGCGATGAAGCGCTCGTCGTTGCGCCAGACCGTGCTCAGGCATCCCGGCGGCAGCGGCGGCTGGATCACCAGCACGCCCTTCTCGCCGGCCGGCGCGTCCTCGCCGGTGACCTCGTTGATCACCCGCAGCCTGTAGCCCAGGTTCGGCAGGCCCGGCGAGCCCAGCTTGACCGGCTTCATGTCCAGCCCCGGCATCAGGGTCAGCACTGGCCAGCCGGTCTCGGTCTGCCAGTAGTTGTCGATCACCGGCTTGCCGAGCACGCCGGAGATCCAGCTCGCGGTGGGCTCGTCCAGCGGCTCCCCGGCCAGGAAGAGGTGCTCGAGCTTCGACAGGTCGCGATCGGTGATGTACGTGGTGTCGAACTTCTTCAGCACCCGCAGCGCGGTGGGCGCGGAAAACAGCGTGCGCACGCCGTAGCGTTCGCAGAGCTCCCACCAGATGCCCGGATCCGGCCGGGTCGGCATTCCCTCGTAGATGATCGAGGTGGCGCCCGCGATCAGCGGCCCGTAGACGTTGTAGGAATGCCCCACCACCCAGCCGATGTCGGAGGTGGAGAACATCACCTGCCCGGCGCGGATGTCGTAGACCGCCCACATCGACAGCGCCAGCGCCACCGCGTAACCGCCGACGTCGCGCTGCACGCCTTTGGGGGTGCCGGTGGTCCCGGAGGTGTAAAGGATGTAGCTGGGTTCGTTGGACTCCAGCCACTGCACGGGCACCTGTGCGTCTTCGTGGCCGCGCCGCAGCGTCGCGTAGTCGAGGTCGCGGCCCTCCTGCATCGGCACCTCGGCCAGCCCGCGGCTGACCACCAGCACGCGCGCCGGCGGATGCGCGGCCTGGGCCAGCGCCTCGTCCACCAGCGGTTTGAAGGGGATGACCTTGCCGCCGCGGCTGCCGGCGTCGGCGCAGACCAGCACCTTCGGCTCGGCGTCGTCGATCCGCAGCGCCAGGTTCTTCGAGGCGAAGCCGCCGAACACCACCGAGTGGATCGCGCCGATGCGCGCGCAGGCCAGCATCGCCACCACCGCATCCACTGTGTGCGGCATGTAGATCACCACCCGGTCGCCCTTGCCCACGCCCAGCGAGCCGAGCACGGCGGCGAACACGTTCACTTCACGATGCAGTTCGCGGTAGCTCAGCTCGCGGACGCTGCCGGTCTCGGTGGAACAACCCACCAGCGCGAGCTGGTCGCCGCGCGCGTCGAGGTGCCGGTCGACCGCGTTGTGGCACAGGTTGGTCTCGCCGCCGACGAACCATTTTCGGAACGGCGGGTTGGAGTAGTCGAGGATCTTCTCCGGCGCCTTGTGCCAGTAAATGGCTTCGGCCTGCTCGGCCCAGAAGGCCTCCGGCTCCTCGACCGAACGCCGGTACACGTCTTCGTAGCGCATGGCGGCCTCCAATGGTTCGATCGAGGCTAGTCCGCCACGCCGCCACGCGCGCTACGACGTTGGTCGAATGCCTTCACCGCACCGTGGTGGTCAGCGCTGCCCGTCCGTACCCAGGGGGTGGGCTGTGGCGCTATTCGGCTTCGGACCGAAGATCAAAAGCGGGGCGCCCGCGTGGCCGGGCCGTGATCGTCAGGTCCGGTGAGGGCTCGATCGCTCCGGACGTAGGCGCGCTTGCTCCAGCCGACCGCCCAGAAGCTCCGGGTCCGCCGTGGATGCAGGGGGGATGTCCAGAGCCGGCCATGGATGGCCGGCGGCCGGATGATGGGAGCAGGACGCGAAGACATCCGGCTGGGCATCCCCCCTGCGTCCACGGCGGGCAGCGTGCACCCTCACGGAGAGCAGCGCGCGCGCCCACGGAAATCAGTGTGCCCCCAACGAAGCCACCACCTGGAAGCCCCTCAACCGGGAGAAGAGCCAAACGAAAACGACCGGGCCAGGCCCGGTCGCTTCGATGCGGCATGCGGGACGGGTCCCGCATCGATGTCAGCCCAGCAGGTGGGCGACGCCCGCGCGCTCTTCCTCGAGCTCGGCCAGCGTCCTGTCCATCGCCGCGCGGCTGAATTCGTCGACTTCCAGCCCCTCGACGCGGGTGTACTCGCCGTTCTCCGTGGTCACCGCCACGCCGTAAATCACGCCTTCGGGGATGCCATAGCTGCCGTCCGACGGCACGCCCATGGTCACCCACTTGCCGTTCGAACCCAGCACCCAGTCGCGGATGTGGTCGATGGCGGCGTTGGCGGCGGAGGCGGCCGAGGACAGACCGCGGGCCTCGATGATCGCCGCACCGCGCTTGCCGACCTGCGGGATGAACGCATTCGCGTTCCAGTCGGCATCATTGATGCGGTCCTTCAGCGACTCGCCCTTGACGGTGGCGAAGCGGTAGTCGGGATACATGGTCGGGCTGTGGTTGCCCCAGACCACCAGCTTCTCGATGTCACCCACGGCCACGCCGGCCTTGTTGGCGAGCTGGCTCAGCGCGCGGTTGTGGTCCAGGCGCAGCATGGCGGTGAAGTTCGCAGCCTTCAGGTCCGGCGCCGACTTCATCGCGATCCAGGCATTGGTGTTGGCCGGGTTTCCGACCACCAGCACCTTGACGTCGCGGCTGGCGACCTTGTTCAGGGCCGCGCCCTGGGCGGTGAAGATCTTCGCGTTCTCCAGCAGCAGATCCTTGCGCTCCATGCCCGGGCCGCGCGGACGCGCGCCGACCAGCAGGGCGATGTCGGCGTCCTTGAACGCCACGTCCGGATCATCGGTGCCGACCATGCCGGCCAGCAGCGGGAACGCGCAGTCCTCGAGCTCCATCATCACGCCCTTGAGCGCGGCCTGGGCCTTTTCCATCGGCAGCTCGAGCATCTGCAGGATGACGGGCTGGTCACGGCCCAGCATGTCGCCGGAGGCGATGCGGAACAGGAGGGCATAGCCGATCTGGCCGGCGGCGCCGGTGACGGCAACTCGGACGGGGGTCTTCATGTGGGTGGCTCCGGATGCGTGGGACTGGAGGAAAACGGGATGCGCAATGGCGCTGTCGGCTGGCGGCCGGGACCGTGATCGGGACCCGGCCGCCGTGGGCGGACTCAGGACAGTTCGGCGAAGAATTCCTGGATGCGCGCCAGGCCCGGCGCCAGCTGCGGCGTCGGGCAGGTGTAGCTGATGCGCAGGCCGCGCGGCTCGCCGAAGGCCGAACCCGGCACGCAGGCCACGCCCTTGGCTTCGAGCAGCGCGTTGCACAGGTCGACGTCGTTGGCGATGAGCTTGCCGTCGTGCGACTTGCCGAAGGCGCAGCTGATGTCGGGGAAGGCGTAGAACGCGCCCTGCGGCACCGGGCAGACCACGCCGGGGATGGCGTTGAGCGCGGCCACGACCTGGTCGCGCTTGGCCTGGAACTCGGCGCAGCGCTCGGCCGGCACGTCCTGCGGGCCGGACAGCGCAGCCGTGGCGGCGGCGGCCACGACTTCGGGCAGGCTGGTGATGTGGTTCGAGTTCATGACCGTCACCGCCTGGGCCACGACCTCGGGACCGGCCATCAGGCCGACGCGCCAGCCCGGCATGCCATAGGTCTTGGACAGCGAATCGACGAAGATCACGCGGTCGCGCAGCTCGGGGCGCGCCTGCACGAAGTTGTGGTAGCCGAGATCGTCGAACACCATCTTGTTGTAGATGTCGTCGGTGATGATCCAGGTGTCGGGATGGCGCGCGATGACGTCCGCCAGGGCGGCGATCTCGTCCTTCGTGTAGACCATGCCCGTCGGGTTGGACGGGTTGTTGAACAGGAACACCCTGGGCTTCTTCGCCAGCGCGGCGTCGAGCTGGGCCGGGGTGAGCTTGTAATCCTGCTCGGGCGGGCACGGCAGCAGCTGGATGTCGGCGCCGACGATCTCGGCGATGTCCATGTAGCTGGTCCAGTACGGCGTGGCGAAGGCGAAGCCGTCGCCCTCGTCCAGCAGCGCCTCGGCCAGGTTGTACAGGATGTGCTTGGCGCCGACGCCGGTCGCGCAGTTGGCGCGCGTGTAGCCGGTGAGTCCAAGGCCGTCCATGTGCGCGATGAACGCGTCAAGCAGCGCGTTGGCGCCGCGGTTGTTGCCGTACTGGCCGGAGTCGGACTCCAGCGACTTGCGCGCGGCGGCGTAGACATGCTCGCCGGGCAGGAAGTTGGGGACGCCGATCGAGAAGCTGATGATGTCGCGGCCTTCGGCCTTCAGGCGCTGGGCCGTCTCGGCCACGACCATGATCGCGCTGGGCTTGGCGCGACCCATGCGCTTGGCAAGCTTGGGCATTGCGGGAACCTCGGGATTCTGGGAGGGATTCTTGGGAGTCCGGGACGCGACGCGCGGCTGTCCGCTGCACGCGCGGCAGCCGCCTATTCTAGCATCGCGCCCCCGCCCGGCCCGGCTCTCGGGCCGGCATGGGTCAGGCCGACATCACCTTGTTCCACTCGGCCACGCGGTCGGCCTTCGCGGCCAGCACCGCGTCGACATCGCCCTCGATCTTCACCGACTTGATGGCGTCGCCCTGCTTGACGGCGTCGACCACGTCCAGGCCCTCGGTGACCTTGCCGAACACCGTGTGCTTGCCGTCCAGCCAGTCGGTCTTGATGTGCGTAATGAAGAACTGGCTGCCATTGGTGCCCGGGCCGGCATTGGCCATCGACAACACGCCGCGGTCATGCTTCACGCCATTGCTGGTCTCGTCCTCGAACTTGTAGCCGGGGCCGCCGGTGCCGGTGCCCTTGGGGCAGCCGCCCTGGATCATGAAGTCCGGGATCACGCGGTGGAAGCCCAGGCCGTCGTAGAAACCACGCTTGGCGAGGTTGACGAAGCTGGCAACGGTCAGCGGGGCCTTGTCGGGGTAGAGCTCGACCTTGATCTGGCCACGGTCGGTGTCGAAAACGGCGTTCAGGGACATTTCGGGATTCCTGCGTTGGGGTCGAAAACGTGGCCGGCGGGACATCACCGCCGGCCTCGGGGCTGAGATGGAGCCGCTCTGGTTATTTGCAATACTTTTGCGCGGGCCTTGAACGCAGTATAATGATCGGCTCACCCGAACCAGGTCCCGCGCGCCCTGCCCCAAGAAGGCACGAGGTGCGGTTTTCCCGATGTCCATCGAACGCCTCCGCAACATCGCCATCGTCGCCCACGTCGACCACGGCAAGACCACCCTCGTAGATTGCCTGCTCAAGCAGTCGGGCACGTTCAATGAACGCACGGTCATGACCGAGCGCGTGATGGACAGCAACGACCAGGAAAAGGAACGTGGCATCACGATCCTCTCCAAGAACACCGCCATCAACTGGAATGGCAACCGCATCAACATCGTCGACACCCCTGGACACGCCGACTTCGGTGGCGAGGTCGAACGGGTGCTGTCGATGGTCGACTCGGTGCTGATCCTGGTCGACGCGATGGACGGCCCGATGCCGCAGACGCGCTTCGTGACCCAGAAGGCGTTCGCGATGGGCTTCAACCCGATCGTGGTGGTCAACAAGATCGACCGCCCCGGCGCGCGCCCGGACTGGGTGATCGACCAGGTGTTCGACCTGTTCGACAAGCTCGGCGCCACCAACGAGCAGCTCGACTTCCCGATCGTCTACGCCTCGGCCCTGCATGGCTACGCCAGCCTGGATGACAGCGTCCGCGACGGCGACATGACCCCGCTGTACGAAGCGATCATGAAGCACGTACCGGCGCCGACGGTGGACCCGGACGGCCCGTTCCAGATGCGCATCAGCCAGCTGGACTACAACAACTTCGTCGGCCTGATCGGCATCGGCCGCATCCAGCGCGGCACGGTGCGGACCAACATGGCGGTGAGCGTGGTCGACCGCCACGGCAAGAAGCGCCAGGCCAAGGTGCTGCAGGTGCTGGGCTTCCTGGGCCTGGAGCGCGTCGAGGTCGAGAGCGGCAACGCCGGCGACATCCTTGCCCTCTCCGGCATCGCGGACCTGTCGATCTCCGACACCATCTGCGCGCTCGACACGCCCGAGGCGCTGCCCGCGCTGACCGTCGACGAGCCCACCATCAGCATGACCTTCCAGGTCAACAACTCGCCGTTCGCCGGCAACAAGGACCGCAGCGGCGGCAAGTTCATCACCAGCCGCCAGATCCGCGAGCGCCTTGAGCGCGAGACGCTGCACAACGTCGCGCTGAAGGTCGAGGAAGGTTCGGATCCGGACAAGTTCCTGGTCTCCGGCCGCGGCGAGCTGCATCTGTCGGTGCTGATCGAGACCATGCGCCGCGAGGGCTTCGAACTCGCCGTGTCGCGCCCGGAAGTCATCATCAAGGAGATCGACGGCCAGCAGATGGAGCCCGTCGAGCAGCTGGTGATCGACATCGAGGAAGTGCACCAGGGCGGCGTGATGGAGAAGCTCGGCATCCGCAAGGGCCAGCTGAAGAACATGGAGTCCGACGGCAAGGGGCGCGTGCGGCTGGACTACATGATCCCGGCGCGCGGCCTGATCGGCTTCCAGAACGAGTTCAAGACCCTGACCCAGGGCACCGGCCTGCTGTTCCACGTGTTCGACCATTACGGCCCGAAGGAACAGGGTGCGATCGCCAAGCGCAGCAACGGCGTGATGATCGCCAACGCGCCGGGTGCGACTCCCGCGTACTCGCTCGGGCCGCTCGAAGAGCGCGGCAAGCTGTTCGCGGCAGAGGGCGACAACGTCTACGAGGGACAGCTGATCGGCATCCACTCGAAGGACAACGACCTCACCGTCAATGCCATCAAGACCAAGCCGCTGACCAACATGCGCGCCTCCGGCAAGGACGACGCCATCAAGCTGACGCCGGCGATCAAGTACACGCTGGAGCAGGCCCTGGACTTCATCGAGGACGACGAGCTGGTCGAGGTCACCCCGAAGGAAATCCGCCTGCGCAAGAAGCACCTCAGCGAAACCGACCGCAAGCGGGCCAGCCGCTCGGCGTGAGCGGGGCGCTGTTCCCGGGGTGGAGGCCTGGCGCCGACGCCCGTGGGCAGCTGGCCACGCTCGTGGCCGGGATCGAGGCGGCGCGGCCTGCGGACGGACCGCGCCTGCAGCTCCGCCGCCCCGACCAGTGGCACGCCACCCTGTGCTTCATCGGCTACGACGCGATGGACATGTTCACGCCATCGCTGCGCGAGGGCCTGGCCGACGCCGCGCGGCGCATTCCGGCGCACGTGTTCCAGGTCGCGCGCGTCGCGTATTGGGCAGGCTCCGGCGCCGTGGTCGCGCTTCCACGTGATTGTCCCGAACTCCAGGCGCTGTGCGACGCCACGCGCGACGCCATTCGCCGCTGCGGCATCAAGCCGCTGCAGGCAACCACCCAGCCCCATGTGACCCTGGCCTACCTGGAACGCCAGCTGCCCGCGCAACCCTGGCTGGACGCCGTCCGTTGCCCGGACAAGGCATTGCGCGTCGACGGCTTCGAACTGCTGTTCAACCCGGGAGGGCGATACGAGGCGCTGGGCGAATGGCCGCTGACCGGCGCCGCGCTCCCCCAGGTGCCGCTGCAGGCGGGACTTTTCTAGCGCCCTTCCACCGCCGGTGGCGACCGCCGACCCGGCGGCCGCCCAGGCCGCTCAGGCCCTGGCCGGAACGTTCAACTGCTCGTGCTTGCGCACGATCAGCATCGCGATCTCGAGCGACTGCTCGTAGTTGAGGCGCGGATCCACCATCGTGCGGTATGCACGCTCGAGGTCGCACTCGGCAAGGTCGCGCGCGCCGCCGGTGCATTCGGTCACGTCCTCGCCGGTGAGCTCCAGGTGCACGCCGCCCAGCCTGGTCCCCGCGGCCGCGTGGAGGTCGAAGCTCTGCTCGATCTCGCTGCGGATGTTGTCGAAGCGCCGCGTCTTGTAGCCGTTGCTGGTCGACTCGGTGTTGCCGTGCATCGGGTCGCAGATCCACAGCACGCGACGCCCCTCCCGCTTGACGGCCTCCAGCAGCGGCGGAAGCCGCTCGGCGACCTTGCCGGCGCCCATGCGGCAGATCAGGCCAAGCCGCCCCGGCTCGTCCGCCGGGTTGAGCAGGTCGACCAGGCGAAGCAGTTCGTCGGGCGCCGTCGACGGGCCGATCTTCACCGCCACGGGATTGCGGATGCCGCGGAAATACTCGGCGTGGGCACCGCCGGCGGCCGCGGTGCGCATGCCGATCCACGGAAAATGGGTGCTGAGGTTGAACCAGCCCCACTGCCGCGGCACCTCGCGCGTCAGCGCCTCCTCGTAGGGCAGCAGCAGCGCTTCGTGCGACGTGAAGAAGTCGACGCGGTTGAGGTTGTGCACCTCGGTACCGGACAGCGTTTCCATGAAGCGCACGGCTTCGCCGATGTTGCCCACCATGCGTTGGTAATCCTCGGCCAGGGGCGAATGCGTCACCCAGCCAAGGTCCCAGTATTCGGGGTGGTGAAGGTCGGCAAAGCCGCCATCGATCAGCGAGCGCACGAAGTTCATGGTCATCGCCGAGCGCGCATGCGCCTTGACCATGCGCCGGGGATCGGGAATCCGGGAGGCGGGGCTGAACTCGGGGCCATTGACCATGTCGCCGCGATAGCTCGGCAAGGTGACGTCGCCGCGGGTTTCGGTATCAGCCGAGCGTGGCTTGGCGTACTGGCCGGCGAAGCGCCCCACCCGCACCACGGGCAGGCGCAGGCCGTGCACGAGCACCAGGCTCATCTGCAACAGCACCTTCAACCGGTTAGAGATCACTTCGGCACTGCAATCGCTGAAATTCTCGGCGCAGTCCCCGCCCTGCAGCAGGAACCGCCGACCCTCCTGGGCCTCCGCCAGCTGCTGCTTGAGCGCCATGATCTCCCATGACGTTACCAGCGGCGGAAGCGCCCGGACCTCGTCCTGGACGCGCGCAAGCTCGCCGGCGTCCGGGTAGGTGGGCAGCTGCAACGCGGCGCGGCCGCGCCAGGTTCCTGGCGCCCAGGCTTCGGGGATGTTCACGGCTTGGAGGTTTCGTTCTTTTACGGGCATTGGAGTTCGCGGTTGTTGCACTGCAGCGACAGCCATCATCCGCCGCCGCGCCGCGTATCGCAATGGTCGTCAGCGATGGCGTCGTGGACGGAAGGCCGCGACCACGAACAGGATCGCCAGCAGCACGAACCACACCAGGCTCCACGCCGGCATCGACAGGCCGAGGAAGGTCCAGTCGACGTTGCCGCAGTCACCGCTTCCCGTCAGCACCTTGCGGATCACGTTGCCGGTCGACATGGTTTCGCGCATGAACGACAGCGGCGGGCCGCAGCCGGGGATCTCCGGCGGGTTGTACTGCATCCAGACATGACGCCCGGCAATCGCCATGCCGACGGCGGCAGCGAGGAAGCCGAGGACCCCGTAGAACCCCCTGCCCCCTGCCCCGCGCGGCGAGTGCAGGGCAGCAAGCAGGAAGACCAGGCCCAGCGCGGCGAAGGCGATGCGCTGGAAAATGCACAACGGGCACGGCTCAAGGCCCCAGGCGAACTGGGAGTAGATCGCGAAGCCGATCAGCGCTGCGCAGATCGCAAAGCCGGCGAAGCATTGCTGGCGGAACGACCAGCGGAAGGGATTCAGGTTCATCGATGGGCTCGCGCGAAACGGACGCCAAGATAGCAAAAACCCCGGCGAATGGCCGGGGCTCGTGCATGGCGGACGACTGCGGGGATTACTCCGCCGCGGCCTCGGGCCGGTCGACGAGCTCGACGTAGGCCATCGGCGCGTTGTCGCCGTCGCGGAAACCGCACTTGATGATGCGGAGGTAGCCGCCCGGACGCTCGCGGTAACGCGGGCCCAGGTCGACGAACAGCTTGCCCACGGCTTCCTTGTCGCGCAGGCGCGAGAAGGCCAGGCGGCGGTTCGCGACGCCGTCGGTCTTGCCCATGGTGATCAGCGGCTCGGCGACGCGGCGGAGCTCCTTGGCCTTCGGGAGCGTGGTCTTGATCAGCTCGTGCTTGAGCAGCGACGCCGCCATGTTGGTGAACATGGCATCGCGGTGTGCGCTGGTGCGGCTGAACTTGCGGCCGGATTTCTGGTGGCGCATGGTCTTGGTTCCTGTCTGTCTGGTCTTAGCCGAGCATGCCGTGCGCCGAGACGCCGGCCGGCGGCCAGTTCTCGAGCTTCATGCCGAGCGAGAGGCCACGCTGGGCCAGCACTTCCTTGATCTCGGTGAGCGACTTCTTGCCGAGGTTGGGGGTCTTGAGCAGCTCGACTTCCGTCTTCTGGATCAGGTCGCCGATGTAATAGATGCTCTCGGCCTTGAGGCAGTTGGCCGAACGCACGGTCAGCTCCAGGTCGTCGATCGGGCGCAGCAGCACCGGATCAACGCCCGGGGTCTGGACCTTCTGGTCGTTGCCCTCGCGGCGGGTGAAATCGCCGAAGACGCTGAGCTGGTCGGTGAGGATGTCGGCGGCGGTGCGCACGGCTTCCTCGGCGTCGATCGTGCCGTTGGTCTCGATGTCGAGCACCAGCTTGTCGAGGTCGGTGCGCTGTTCGACGCGGGCCGCTTCGACCTCATAGGCGACGCGACGGACCGGCGAGAACGACGCGTCCAGCATCAGGCGACCGATGGAGCGGGTCTCTTCGTCCGGGCGGCGGCGGGCGGCAGCCGGCTGATAGCCGAAGCCGCGCTCGATCTTCAGGCGCATGTTGATCGACGCATCCTTGGTGAGATGGCAGATCACGTGCTCGCCGTTGAGGACTTCGACGTTGTGGTCGGTCTTGATGTCGGCGGCGGTCACGACGCCCGGGCCGGACTTGGCCAGGGTGAGCGTGGAGCTGTCGCCGGTGCCCATGCGGATGGCGACGTCCTTGAGGTTCAACAGCACCTCGAGCACGTCTTCCTGCAGGCCTTCGATGGTGCTGTACTCGTGCAGCACGCCGTCGATCTCGACCTCGGTAATGGCGAAACCGGGGATCGACGACAACAGCACGCGGCGCAGGGCGTTGCCGAGCGTATGGCCATAGCCGCGCTCGAGCGGCTCGATCACGACCTTCGCGCGGTTTCCGGCGAGTCGTTCGATCTGGGGGCCACGCGGGCGCAGGACCTGGTTGGCGGTAACCGTCATGTTTGGTGTCTCCTGTGGCCTGCCGGGATGAACCGGCGGGCCGGGTGAATTACTTCGAGTACAGCTCGACGATCAGCGCTTCGTTGATGTCCGCGGGCAGGTCGCCGCGGTCCGGGACCGCCTTGAACACGCCGCTGAACTTCTTCGAGTCGACCTCGACCCAGGACGGCGAAAGGTCCATGGTCGCAAACACCGTCAATGCTTCCTGGACGCGCATCTGCTTCTGGGCCTTCTCGGACAGCGCGATCGCGTCGCCTGCCTTGACCTGGTAGGACGGCAGGTTCACGGACTTGCCGTTGACCGTGACGCCACGATGCGAAACCAGCTGGCGCGCGGCCGGGCGGGTGATCGCGAAGCCCATGCGGTAGACGACGTTGTCCAGGCGGGTTTCCAGCAGTTGCAGGAGGTTCTCGCCGGTGTTGCCCTTCGTGGTCGAAGCCTTCTTGTAGTAGTTGCGGAACTGGCGCTCCAGCAGGCCGTAGATGCGCTTGACCTTCTGCTTCTCGCGAAGCTGCAGGGCATAGTCGGAAAGCTTGCTGCGACGTGCACCGGTACCGGCGCCGTGCTGGCCGGGCTTCTGCTCCAGCTTGCACTTGGAATCCAGCGCGCGGGCGGGCGACTTCAGCGAGAGGTCGGCGCCTTCGCGGCGGGCGAGCTTACAGGTGGGTCCGATATAACGAGCCATTTCTTATCGCCCCCTTAGACGCGACGCTTCTTCGGCGGACGGCACCCGTTATGCGGGATTGGCGTCACGTCGATGATGTTGGTGATCTTGTAGCCCACGTTGTTCAGCGAGCGGACGGCGGACTCACGGCCCGGGCCCGGTCCCTTGATGCGGACTTCAAGCGACTTCACGCCGTAGTCGAGCGCAACCTTGCCGGCCTTTTCGGCGGCGACCTGGGCTGCGAACGGGGTGGACTTGCGCGAGCCGCGGAAACCCGCGCCGCCCGAAGTCGCCCACGACAGGGCGTTGCCCTGGCGGTCGGTGATCGTGATGATGGTGTTGTTGAACGAAGCGTGGACGTGGGCGATGCCGTCGGTGACGACGCGCTTGATCTTCTTCTTCGGTTTGGCTGCCGGCTTGGCCATGGTGGTGGTTCCTTATTTCCTGATGGCCCTGCGCGGACCCTTGCGGGTACGGGCATTGGTCCGGGTGCGCTGGCCGCGAAGCGGAAGGCCGCGACGGTGACGAAGGCCGCGGTAGCAGGCCAGGTCCATCAGACGCTTGATGGCCATGCCGATTTCGCGGCGGAGGTCGCCCTCGACCGCGAACTTGCCGATTTCGGCGCGCAAGCGCTCGACGTCCGGCTCCGAAAGGTCGCGGATCTTCGTGGACGAATCCACGCCTGCGGCATCGCAGACCTGCTTCGAACGGGTACGGCCAATGCCGTAGATGCTTTGCAGCCCAACCCAGACGTGTTTCTGGGCAGGCAGGTTGACACCTGCAATACGCGCCATGCGCGGATCTCCAACTGTTTGGGGCAGCCGAATGGGTATCCGGCGCAGTGAACAAGAAATTGTATCAGAATCCCGGCAGTCAATAAAGCCCGCGGCCGCTAAAAAAGCGTCCGACCGGCCCGGCATGGGGAGTGTGCCCATGCTCCGGCGACGGCTCCCTGGCTGGGCCGGCCCTTTGGGGGACCTGCCCGCCCGGCGCTACTCTGGCGCCGGGACGGCCCTGGAACCACCTGCGCGCGGGATCGCCGCGCAGGTCGCCCATCAAGGCCCAGCCGTGAAACGGCCGGGCCTGGATCCTTCGGCGCTGCCGGCAATGCCGGCGGCCCTCGGGATCCGTTCGAATCTTCAGCCGCGCGGCAAGCTGCGCGCGCCACCCTTGAGGTTGGACTTCTTCAGCAGGCTCTCGTACTGGTGCGACATCAGGTGCGCCTGGATCTGGGAGATGAAATCCATCACCACCACCACCACGATCAGCAGCGACGTACCGCCGAAATAGAACGACGCGTTGAGCTCGGTACGCATGAACTCCGGGAGCAGGCAGACCAGCACCAGGTAGGTGGCGCCGGCAGCCGTCAAACGGGTCAGCACACCGTCGATGTAGTCGGCCGTGGCCTTGCCCGGCCGGATGCCCGGGATCAGCGCGCCCGACTTCTTCAGGTTGTCCGCGGTTTCCTGGGAATTGAAGACAAGCGCGGTGTAGAAGAACGTGAAGCCCGCGATCAGACCCGCATACAGCAGGATGTACAGCGGCTCCCCGGGCGACAGCGCCTGGCTGACGCGCTGCAGCCAGGTGGCGGAGCCGGCCTGGCTGAACCAGGTCGAGGCCGTGGCCGGGAACATGATGATCGACGAGGCGAAGATCGCGGGGATCACGCCAGCCATGTTCAGCTTGAGCGGCAGGAACGAACTCTGGTTCATGTACGCGTTGCGACCACCCTGGCGGCGCGCGTAGTTGACCGTGATCCGGCGCTGGCCGCGCTCGACGAACACCACGAAGTAGGTGAACGCGACCACGATCAGCGCGATCATGATCACCGCGATCGGGCTCATGTCCCCGTTGCGGGCGGCCTCGAACGTAGTGATGACCGCGCTCGGAAGCCCGGCCACGATGCCGGCGAAGATGATCAGCGACACGCCGTTGCCAATGCCGCGTTCGGTCACCTGCTCACCCAGCCACACCAGGAACATGGTGCCCGCCGTGAGCGCGATGATTGCGGTCAGAACGAAGCCGATGCCCGGCGCGTAGACCACGGGGATGCCATTGCTGGCGCCCGAGCTCTGCAGGGCCACGGCGATGCCGGCCGACTGGAACACCGCCAGCGGGATCGAGCCGATGCGCGACCACTGGGTGATCCGGCGACGACCCGACTCGCCTTCCTTCTGGATCGCCTTCAGGCTCGGCACGATCTGCACCAGCATCTGGATGATGATCGATGCCGAGATGTAGGGGATCACGTTGAGCGCGAACAGGCTGAAGCGCGAAAGCGCACCACCGGAGAACATGTTGAACATGTCCACGATGGTGCCTTCCTGCTGCTCCATCAGGCGCAGCATGGCGTCGGGGTTCACGCCGGGCACCGGGATGTAGCAGCCGATGCGATAGACGATCAGCGCCCCGACGACGAACAGCAGGCGCTGGCGCAGCTCGGTGAATTTTCCGAGCCCGCCCATGCCACCCATTGCGCTGCCGCTGCGTGCCATGCGTCGCTTACTCCTCGACCTTGCCGCCGACGGCTTCGATCGCCGCACGGGCACCGGCCGTCGCAAGAATGCCCTTCAGCACCAGCGCCCGGGTCACGTCACCCTTGAGGACGATCTTCGCGCGCTTGGCCGTGGCCGGCACCAGCTTCGCGGCGCGCAGCGCCTTGAAGTCGATGTCGCCCTCGAGGCGGTCGAGGTGGTAAAGCATGACTTCGGCGGTATCGCCGGCGATGCGCGAGCGGAAACCGACCTTCGGCAGGCGCTTGCGAAGCGGCATCTGGCCGCCTTCGAAGCCGGCCTTGATCTTGCCCTTGCCCGAGCGGGCGAAGGAACCCTTGTGGCCACGGCCGGCGGTCTTGCCGAGGCCGGAGCCGATGCCGCGGCCGACGCGCTTGCGATCGGTGCGGGCGCCCTCTGCGGGCTGCATGGTGTTGAGCTTCATGTGCTTATTCCTCGACCCGGACCAGATAGTGGACCTTGTTGATCAGGCCACGGACCTGCGGGCTGTCCTTCAGTTCGCGGACGGAGTTGAGCTTGCCCAGGCCCAGGGCCTTGACGGACAGGCGGTGCTTGGCCTGCGAGCCGCGCAGGCCCTTGACCAGGCGCACCTTGACGGTGCCGGTGCCGGCTTCGTTCTTAGCCATTGAGGATGTCCTCCACCTTCTTGCCGCGCTTGGCCGCGATGGCGCCAGGCGAATGCATGCCGGCCAGGCCCTTGACCGTGGCTCGGACGAGGTTGATCGGGTTGCGCGAGCCGACGGCCTTGGCCAGCACGTCCTTCACGCCCACCGCCTCGAGCACGGCGCGCATGGCGCCACCGGCGATCACGCCGGTACCTTCGGACGCGGGCATCATGAACACGCGGGCGGCGCCATGGCCGGCCTTGACCGTGTGGTACAGCGTGCCGCCGTTGAGCTCGACGTTGGCCATGTTGCGGCGCGCCTGCTCCATCGACTTCTGGATGGCCATCGGGACCTCGCGGGCCTTGCCGTAGCCGAAGCCGACCTTGCCGGCGCCGTCACCGACCACGGTCAGCGCGGTGAAGGTGAACTGGCGACCACCCTTGACGGTCTTGCTGACGCGGTTGACCGTGATCAGCTTCTCGATCATCCCGTCGTCGATTTCCTCGCGGTTGCGGTCGCGACCGCGCGGGGAGCGTTCTTCTGCCATTTTGATGCTGCCTGTGTTGTTGAAGGATGTACGGCTTTCAGCCGCTTATGGTTGTGATATGGATCGGTGGACCGCGTTCCCGGGCAGAAGCCGGGAGGCGTCCGATGCAGCCCGCATCGGCAGATAGGCTTGGGTGGGGACGGTGCCCCACCCTTTCAACACGTCGTGACGCTTAGAACTGCAGGCCACCTTCGCGCGCGGCGTCGGCCAGGGCCTTGATCCGCCCATGATACCTGTAACCGGACCGGTCGAAGGCAACCGAATCGATCCCGGCGGCCTTGGCCTTCTCGGCGATCGCGCGGCCGACCTTGGCGGCGGCCTCGGTATTGCGACCGTTCTTCAGGCCGTCGCGGACGTCGGCCTGGGTGGTGCTGGCCGCAGCCAGGACCTTGGAGCCGTCGGCGGTGAACAGCTGGGCGTAGAGGTGCTGGCCGGTGCGCAGCACCGACAGGCGCGGCACGCCGAGGTTGCGGATATGCGCGCGCGTGGATTTGGCGCGGCGCAGGCGGGCAATTTTCTTCTGCATGGTCTCGTTCTCCGAAAGCTGAAGGCCGGCTTAGGCCTTCTTGGCTTCCTTGCGGATGATGTTCTCGCCGGCGTACTTGACGCCCTTGCCCTTGTACGGCTCCGGCGGGCGGTAGCCGCGGATCTTCGCTGCGACCTCACCAACCTGCTGCTTGTCGGCGCCGTTGACCACGATCTCGGTCTGCGTCGGGGTGCTGATGGTGATCCCCGCCGGCGGCTTGAACAGCACCGGATGGGAAAAGCCCAGCGACAGGTTCAGGTCCTGGCCCTGCATCGCGGCACGGTAGCCGACGCCGACCAGCTCGAGCTTGCGCTCGAAGCCCTCGGACACGCCCTGCACCATGTTGGCGATGACCGAACGCATGGTGCCGGTGATGGCCATCTGCTCCGGGGTTTCCGGCGAAAGCACGGCCTGGCCGTCTTCCATCCTGAGTTCGACGCCCAGCGGCATCGCCATCGACAGGGCACCCTTGGGGCCCTTCGCGGCAACGGTGCCGTCCTGGATCTTCAGCTCGACGCCCTTCGGAAGGGCAATCGGCTTCTTGGCAATTCGGGACATTGCGGTTACTCCCTTAGGCCACGAAGCACAGAACCTCACCGCCGACGCCCTGTTGGCGCGCCTGCGCATCGGTCATGATGCCCTTCGAGGTGGAGATGATTGCGATGCCGAGGCCGTTGAGGACCTTCGGCAGATCGGCCTTGCCACGATACTGGCGCAGGCCGGAGCGGGAAAAGCGCTGCATGCGCTCGATGACCGGACGGCCTTCGTAATACTTGAGCTCGATCTCGAGTTCGGCCTTGGCGCCATTCTCGATCACGCGCGCCTCGGCGATGTAGCCCTCGTCCTGCAGCACCTTGGCGATGGCCACCTTGGTCTTGGAGGAC
Organism: Luteimonas sp. A501; assembly: GCF_054052085.1. Next base: position 7,247 of record NZ_JBSVRI010000002.1, on the reverse strand, counting down.
GGCATCTTCACCGTCGGCTTGCCGACAGCCGCCGCATTGCGCATGCGGGTCAGCATATCGGCGATGGGATCAGTCATGCTCATTTGAAATCACCTTATGAGTGCACCGATATCCGCAGGATTGCGAATTCGTTGTAACCGGCCTTGCGGCCGGCCTGGAACCTGTTACCAGCTGGCCTTGCGCAGGCCGGGGACGTCGCCGTTCATCGTCGCCTTGCGCAGCATGTTGCGGCCGAGGCCGAACTTCTTGTACACGGCGCGCGGACGGCCGGTCAGGGCGCAGCGCGTGGTCTGGCGCGAAGGCGAGGAGTCACGGGGCAGCTTCTGCAGCTTGACCGCGGCATCCATCTTCTCTTCGTAGCTCGCGGACTCGCTGCTGACGACTTTCTTCAGTTCGTCGCGCTTGGCGGCGAACTTCTTCGCCAGCTTCGCGCGCTTCACTTCGCGGTTGATCATTGAAGTCTTGGCCATTGTCTCTCTGTCCGGTCAGTTGCGGAACGGGAAGCGGAACGCCTCCAGCAGGGCGCGGGCTTCCTCGTTGGTCTTGGCGGTCGTGGTGATGGCGATATCCATTCCACGCAGCGCGTCAACCTGGTCGAAGTCGACCTCCGGGAAGATGATCTGCTCTTTCACGCCCATGTTGTAGTTGCCACGGCCGTCGAACGAACGACCCGACACGCCGCGGAAGTCGCGGACGCGCGGCAGGGCAACGTTCACCAGGCGATCGAAGAACTCGTACATCTTCGCGCGGCGCAGCGTGACCTTGCAGCCGATCGGCCAGCCGTCGCGGATCTTGAACGAAGCCACCGAAACGCGCGACTTGGTGACAAGCGCCTTCTGGCCGGTGATCTTGGCCATGTCGGCGGTTGCGTGCTCGAGCACCTTCTTGTTGGCCGCGGCCTCGCCCACGCCCATGTTGAGCGTGATCTTCGACAGGCGCGGGACCTGCATCGGATTGGTGTAGCCGAACTGCTCGGTGAGCTTCGGCACCACTTCTTCCTTGTAGAACTTTTCCAGACGGGTGGTCATTTCAGCATTCCTCAGGCGTCAATCGCCTCACCACTCGAGCGGAACACGCGTACGCGGCGTCCATCCTCGAGGACCTTGGTTCCGATGCGCTCGCCCTTGCCGGAGGCAGGGTTGAAGTGCATCACGTTCGAAGCGTCGATCGGAGCTTCACGCTCGATCACGCCGCCCGGCTGGTTGGCCTGGGGATTCGGCTTGGTGTGGCGTTTGATCATGTTGACGTTGGAGACAACGACCTTCTCGCCGAGCACGCGGACGACTTCGCCCTGCTTGCCCTTGTCCTTGCCGGCGGTGACGACGACGCGGTCACCCTTCTTGATGCGGTTCATGTCGGTTTCCTCTTCGTCCGGCTCAGAGCACTTCGGGTGCGAGCGAGACGATCTTCATGAACTTCTCGGAGCGCAGCTCGCGGGTAACGGGCCCGAAGATGCGGGTGCCGATCGGCTCCTGCTTGTTGTTGAGCAGCACGGCGGCGTTGCCGTCGAAGCGGATCAGCGAACCGTCGGGGCGACGAACGCCCTTGCGGGTGCGCACCACGACCGCGTCGTAGACCTCGCCCTTCTTGACCTTGCCGCGGGGGATGGCGGTCTTGACCGACACCTTGATGATGTCGCCAATGCCTGCGTAGCGGCGCTTCGAGCCGCCCAGCACCTTGATGCACATCACTTCCTTGGCACCGGAGTTGTCGGCCACGGCCAGGTGGCTCTGCATCTGGATCATTTCGGAGCCTCCTTATTCAGCCGAGCGCGCGACGATCTCGACGACGCGCCAGTTCTTGGTCTTGGACATCGGCGCAATTTCCACCACGCGGACGGTATCGCCCTCGTTGCAGGAATTCTCAGCGTCGTGGGCGTGCAGTTTGGTCGAGCGACGGATGTACTTGCCGTACAGCTCGTGCTTGACCTGGCGCTCGATGAGCACCGTCACGGTCTTGTCCATCTTGTTGCTGACAACGCGGCCTTCGACCGTGCGCAGCTTCTTTTCGGTATTTTCGGTCATGTCTGCCCGGTCCTTACTGCTTGGCGCCAAGGAGGGTGTTGACGCGAGCAATCTCGCGGCGCACCCGACGGGCGTCGTGGGTCTTGGAAAGCTGGCCGGTTGCCTTCTGCATGCGGAGCGAGAACGACTCCTTCTGCAGCTCGAGCAGATGGGCCTTCAGCTCGTCCGTCGACTTTTGGCGGAGTTCCTTGATTTCCATCAGCGCACCGTCCGGGTCACGAAAGTGGTGGTGACCGAGAGCTTGGCGGCCGCCAGGCGGAATGCCTCGCGTGCGGTCGCCTCGTCAACGCCCTCGATCTCGTAGATCATGCGGCCGGGCTGGATCTGGGCAACCCAGAACTCCACGCTGCCCTTGCCCGAGCCCATGCGCACTTCGATCGGCTTCTTGGAGATCGGCTTGTCCGGGAACACCCGGATCCACATCTTGCCGCCGCGTTTCACGTGGCGGCTGATGGCGCGACGCGCCGACTCGATCTGGCGTGCGGTCAACTGGCCGGTCTGAGTGGCCTTGAGGCCGAACTCGCCGAAGCTGACGGCATTGCCGCTCCAGGCAAGGCCGTCGTTGCGGCCCTTGTGCATCTTGCGGTATTTGGTTCGCTTGGGTTGCAGCATGACTTAGTCCCTCGCCTCGCGATCACGGCGCGGGCCACGCGGACGATCGCGGTCACCGCGGTCGCCACGCTCGCCACGCGGCGAATCGTCCTGCTTTTCCTGGCCGACCTGGGCGAAGTCGAAGATCTCGCCCTTGTAGATCCAGGTCTTGATTCCAATGATGCCGTAGGTGGTCTTCGCCTCGGCAAAGCCGTAGTCGATGTCGGCACGCAGCGTATGCAGCGGCACGCGACCCTCGCGGTACCACTCCGAACGCGCGATCTCGGCGCCGTTCAGGCGACCACCGACGTTGACCTTGATGCCCAGCGCGCCCAGGCGCATCGCGTTGCCGACGGCACGCTTCATCGCGCGGCGGAACATGATGCGGCGCTCGAGCTGCTGCGCGATCGATTCGGCGACCAGCTGCGCGTCGAGCTCCGGCTTGCGGACCTCGGTGACGTTGATGTGCGCCGGGACGCCCATCATCGCGCTGACTTCCTTGCGCAGCTTCTCGATGTCTTCGCCGCGCTTGCCGATCACCACGCCCGGACGGGCGGTGTGGATCGTCACGCGGGCCGACTTCGACGGCCGTTCGATCAGGATGCGGCTGATACCGGCGGCCGCCAGCTTCTTGCGAAGCATCTCACGGACCTTCAGGTCCGAGATCAGGTACTCGGCGTAATCCTTCTTGCCGGCATACCACTTGGAGTTCCAGTCCTTGGCGATGCCAAGGCGGAAGCCGGTCGGATGAACTTTGTGACCCATATGCTTACTTCCCCTCGCCGACAACGACGGTGATGTGGCTGGTGCGCTTGAGGATGCGCGTGCCGCGACCCTTGGCGCGCGCCATGAAGCGCTTCAGCGTCGGGCCTTCGTCGACCATGATCGTCTTGACCCTGAGCTCGTCGACGTCGGCACCGAGGTTGTTCTCGGCGTTCGACGTGGCCGAGTACACGACCTTGTAGATCAGGTGCGCGGCCTTCTTGTCGCTGAACTTCAGCAGGTCGAGGGCACGCGAGGCCGAGAGGCCGCGGACCTGGTCGGCGACCAGGCGAGCCTTCTGCGGGGAGATGCGCACGGTGCGCAGGATTGCCTTCGCTTCCATTGTCATCTCCTTAACGCGACTTCTTGTCGCCGCCATGACCCTTGAAGGTCCTGGTCAGGGCGAACTCGCCAAGCTTGTGGCCGACCATGTTCTCGTTGACGAGCACCGGGACGTGATTGCGGCCGTTGTGCACGGCGATGGTGTAACCAACCATCTCCGGCAGCACCATCGAACGGCGCGACCAGGTCTTGATCGGACGCTTGGTGTTACCCGCGGCTTCCACCTTCTTGACGAGGTGATGGTCGACGAACGGGCCCTTCTTGAGTGAACGTGCCATGGTCTATCAGCTCCTGCGGTCGCGCACGATGAACTGCTGCGTCCGCTTGTTATGGCGGGTCTTGTAGCCCTTCGTCGGGACGCCCCACGGGGTGACCGGATGCGGGTTGCCCTGGCCGGCCTTCGCCTCGCCACCGCCGTGCGGATGGTCGACCGGGTTCATGGCCGCACCGCGCACGGTCGGCTTGATGCCGAGCCAGCGCTTCGCACCGGCCTTGCCCAGCTTCTGCAGGTTGTGCTCGACGTTGCCGACTTCACCGATGGTGGCACGGCACTCGGCCGGCACGCGACGCATCTCGCCCGAACGCAGGCGAAGCGTGGCATACACGCCTTCGCGGGCGACCAGCTGCACGCCGGCGCCGGCTGCACGGGCGATCTGCGCGCCCTTGCCCGGCTTCATCTCGATGCAATGCACCGTGGAACCGACCGGGATGTTGCGCAGCGGCAGGGTGTTGCCGGCGCGGATCGGGGCGTCGTTGCCCGCGATCACCTGGTCGCCGGCCTTCAGGCCCTTGGGAGCGATGATGTAGCGGCGCTCGCCGTCGACGTAGCACAGCAGCGCGATGTGCGCGGTGCGGTTCGGGTCGTACTCGATCCGCTCGACGCGCGCCGGAATACCTTCCTTGTCGCGCTTGAAATCGATGATGCGGTAGTGCTGCTTGTGGCCACCACCGATGTGGCGCGTGGTGATGCGCCCATGGTGGTTGCGGCCACCCGAGCGGCTCTGCTTCTCGAGCAGCGGCGCATAGGGCTCACCCTTGTGCAGCTCCGGGGTGACCACGCGGACCGCCGAACGGCGACCGGCGGAAGTTGGCTTGAATTTCATCAATGGCATGGGGGCTTCCTCAGGCCTTGGCGTTCATGACGTCGATCGACTGACCGTCGGCGAGCTTCACGTAAGCCTTGCGCCAGTCGGCGCGACGGCCGTTGCGATTGCGGAAGGCTTTCTGCTTGCCTTTCACGTTCAGCACGTTGACCGATTCGACCTTGACGTCGAACAGCTTCTCGACCGCGATCTTGATGTCGGCCTTGGTGGCATCGGTGGCGACTTCGAACGCGTACTGGTTGGACGCTTCCTGCAGGCGCGCGGTCTTCTCGGACACGCGCGGCGCACGGATCAGCGCATAGAGCTTGGCGTCGTTCATGCCAGCCACTCCTCGATCTTCTTGATGGCGTCCGCGGTGACCAGCACGCTGTCGGCACCGACCAGCGAAACCGGATCCAGGCCCTGGACGTCGCGGATCTGCACGTACGGCAGATTGCGCGCCGACAGGTACAGGCTGTCCGAGGCCTCCTCGGTGACGATCAGCGGACGCTTGCCGAGGTCGAAGCCCTTGAGCATCTCGGCGAACGCGCTGGTCTTGGTCTCGGTGACGTCGAAGGACTCGACGACCTGCAGACGGCCCTGGCGGTTGAGCTCGGACAGGATCGCCGACATCGCCGCGCGGTACATCTTGCGGTTGACCTTCTGCTCGAAGCTGCGCGGCTTGGCCGCGAAGGTCACGCCACCGCCAACGAAGATCGGAGCCGTCAGTGCGCCGTGACGCGCGCCGCCGCCCTTCTGCTTCTTCGACTTCTTGGTGGTGCCGCGGACTTCCGAGCGCGTCTTCTGCGCCTTGGTGCCGGCACGGCCGGCGTTGCGGTACGCGACCACGACCTGGTGAACCAGGTCACGGTTGAATTCGCGGCCGAACACCACTTCGGAAACCGACACCTTGCTGCTGCTATCCCTGATAGAGAGTTCCATCGTCATCTCTCCTTAACCCTTGCTCGCGGGACGCACGATCACGTCTCCGCCCGGTGCGCCAGGAACCGCGCCCTTCACGGCAATCAGGCCGCGCTCGGCGTCGACCCGGACCACTTCGAGGTTCTGCGTGCTCTGCTGCACCGCGCCCATGTGGCCGGACATCTTCTTGCCCGGGAACACGCGGCCCGGCGTCTGGCGCTGGCCGATCGAGCCCGGCGAGCGGTGCGACAGCGAGTTGCCGTGCGTCGCGTCGCCCATGCTGAAGTTCCAGCGCTTGATCGTGCCCTGGAAGCCCTTGCCCTTGGTCACGCCCTGGACGTCGACCATCTGGCCGACCTCGAAGATGTCGGCCTTCACTTCGCCGCCAACCTCGAAGCCACCGACCTGGTCGTCGGCAACGCGGAATTCCCAGAGGCCACGACCCGCCTCGACCTTGGCCTTGGCCAGGTGACCGGCCTCGGGCTTGTTCACCAGCACGGCGCGCTTGCTGCCGACGGCGACCTGCACGGCGCTGTAGCCGTCGGTTGCGCTGGTCTTCACCTGCGTGATGCGGTTGGGGGTGGCTTCGATCAGGGTCACCGGCACGGACTGGCCGCCTTCGGTGAACACCCGGCTCATGCCGGCCTTGCGACCGACGATACCCAGCGAATATTTCTTCGCAGTCATGTCAGTGGCCTCAGGTCAGCTTGATCTGGACGTCGACGCCAGCCGCGAGCTCGAGCTTCATCAGCGCGTCCACGGTCTTGTCGTTGGGGTCGACGATGTCGAGCACGCGCTTGTGCGTGCGGGTTTCGTACTGGTCGCGCGCGTCCTTGTCGACGTGCGGCGACGTAAGGATGGTGTAGCGCTCGATCTTGGTCGGCAACGGGATCGGGCCGCGCACCTGGGCGCCGGTCCGCTTGGCCGTTTCGACGATCTCGCTGGCCGAACGGTCGATCAGTCGATGATCGAACGCCTTCAGCCGGATCCGGATCTTTTGGTCCGCCATGACGGAATTCCTTCGTTAAAAGAGCGACAGGCCCGCGGCTGGGTGCGCGGAACCCCAAATGGATTCATTGGCAACCAGGACTGACGACCCGCGCCCTGGCGACCTTCCCTGCAAAAAACAAGGCAGACCGGTGACCCGGTCCGCCCAGACGGAGAAGCGAACGTGACAACTCCCCTGGTCCGCTATGTCCCGAAGAACTTCGGGAGGGACCGGGGTACTGCCGCGCGACGTGTTCCCTGTCTGGCGAAAACGAGGTGCGTCCTGCTCCTCATTTCGCGGTTCCGGCGCGCCCCCGAAGAGACTTGCCGAAGTAGTCGGACATTATAGACACCTATCCGCCAGCCGCGCAACACCTTCGGCCAACAAATTGCGAGGAGCGCCGGCATCGTCAAGGCCGTCGGCGTGAGCCGATGGCCGCTGGCGTTATCCGGCCTGCTGGCAGGCCGGATCAACGTCAGCACATATCGCGGCGGCCAACGGCCGCCGGGATATGACTCTTTACTTGATGATCTTGGC